>NZ_JBIVJB010000001.1:0-556264 GCF_044750025.1 Pseudomonas sp. NPDC088885
TTGATACCTGTAAACCATGTCCCCGGTCTCAAACGTAAAGGATGTACCCGGTCTTTACCCACCCTAACCCTCTCCCGGAGGGAGAGGGGACTGACCGAGGTGTTTGGGTGAGATGCACCAACTTGCAATACCGAGTTGAACTCCGACTTTGAAAAGCCCAAAAATCGGCTCCCTTTCCACTCTCCCTGAGGGAGAGGGCTGGGGTGAGGGGGAAAATCTCGACACCACCCAATAAAAAACGGCCCAAAAAAGGGCCGTTCTTCATCACACCAAAACCTTAAGCCCGCAACGTCCGCGTCATGCGCAACGCCAGCAAACTCCCGCCGACAATCACACCCGCCAGCAGATACAGCGCCGCATCGGTCGAACCGGTGCTGTCCTTGACCCAACCCACCAAGTACGGGCTGAGGAACCCAGCCATTTGCCCCATCGAGTTGATCAACGCCAGACCACCGGCAGCAGCACCGGCACTCAGCATCGCTGTCGGCACCGGCCAGAACATCGGCAAACCGGTCAGCGCGCCCATGGTCGCAATGGTCAGGCCAAGAATCGCAATCGCCGGGTTAGCCGCGAAATTCACCGCAATCACCAGACCGATCGCGCCCATCAGCATTGGCACCACCAAGTGCCAGCGACGTTCTTTGCGCAAGTCCGCCGAGCGACCGACCACCAGCATGAACACCGCTGCTAGCAGATACGGGATCGCGCTCAACCAGCCGATCACCAGGTTATCGCTGAAGCCAAGGTTTTTGATGATCGACGGCAGCCAGAAGTTGATCGCGTACACGCCGCTCTGGATGCAGAAGTAGATCAGGCCGAACGCCCAGATCGCCGGATTCTTGAACACTGCGAGCAACGAGTCGGACGTGGTCTTCGGCTTGTTCGCCAGATCTTCAGCCTGATCCGCCTCAAGCACTGCGCGCTCATGCGGGGTCAGCCACTTGGCGTTGGCGAAGCTGTCGCTCAACAGGAAGTACGCCAGCAAGCCGAGCACCACGGTTGGAATGCCTTGCAGCAGGAACATCCACTGCCAGCCGGCCAGACCACCTTGGCCGGCGGCGAAATGGTTGAGAATCCAGCCGGAGAACGGGCTGCCGAGCAAACCGGAAACCGGGATCGCCGACATGAACAGCGCCATGATCCGGCCGCGACGGAACGTCGGGAACCACTGCGAGAGATACAGCACGACGCCCGGGAAGAACCCGGCTTCGGCCGCACCGGTAAACAGGCGCAGGGTGTAGAACTCGGTAGGTGTGGTGACGAACAACAGGCAGGTCGACAGCGTGCCCCAGGTGATCATCATCACCGCAATCCAGCGCCGCGGACCGAACTTGGTCAGCGCCAGGTTGCTCGGCACGCCGCACAGCACGTAACCGATGAAGAAAATACCGGCACCGAGGCCGTATACGGTTTCACTGAATTTCAGCGCGTCGAGCATCTGCAGTTTGGCAAATCCAACGTTGACCCGGTCGAGGTAGTTGAACAAGTAGCAGATGAAGATGAAGGGGATTAAACGCAGGGTGATGCGTTTATAAACGGCATTTTTATCGTCGTCTTTGGTCTGGGTAGCTGCGGCGCTGTGCGACATAGCGGCTCTCTCTTTATTATGATTTTTTGCGATGCACAGGTTAACGTTGATCGCCCCGAGAGTCTCGGTCACCTGTGGCCGGATTGTCTTTGTGCCTGAGCACAGGGTTTGCCGTCAGACCCTGTGCGGCTGAACAACTGCCAGTGCCAGAAAATAAGGATTGCCGCCGTTATGTTCGAACTCGATCACGACCTTGCCCAGGACATCGTCGACCGGGCCATGGCCATTTTGCCCTACAACGTCAATGTCATGGACAGCCAGGGTCTGATTCTGGGCAGTGGCGAACCGGAGCGCATCAACACTCGTCACGAGGGCGCGCAACTGGTGTTGGCCAATGGTCGCGTGGTCGAAATCGATGCGCAGACGGCGGTGCATCTCAAGGGCGTGCAGCCGGGGATCAACCTGCCGCTGCTGCTCGATCAGCGTTTGATCGGCGTGCTCGGCATCACCGGCGAGCCGGAATTGCTGCGCACTTACGCCGAGTTGGTGCGCATGACCGCGGAAATGCTCGTCGGCCAGCGCAATCAGCAGGCCGAGCAGCAATGGCGGCGTCAGCGTTGTGATGATCTGCTGGCGTTGCTGTTGAGTGAGGCGGGGGATTCGCCGCGTCTGGTGGATGAGGCGCAGCAACTGGGGCTCAAACCGCAATTGACGCGGATACCGTATCTGTTCGAATTGGGTTTGGAGCACGGGCCGGGGCAAACAGTCGAGGCGCTGAGCGCGTGGCTGACCTCGCGCTATCCTGACAGTTGGTGCGTGAGTTCGGCGAAGACCTCGTTGCTGTGGTGTCGGCCGGCGAGCCAGAACGTCGAGCATGATCGCTTGCTGGAAAAACTCGATGGCCTCGGCTGGAAGGTGTTGCGCATTGCGGTCGGTGGGCAGGCGGACGGCCTTGGCGGGTTGCGGCGTTGTTATCGTCGCGTGGGAGATTTGCTGGCTTATGGTCGCGAGGTGTTGCCGCACTCGCGTTTGCTGACGCTCAATCGTTATCGATTGCCGGTGATGTTGTGGCGACACCGCAACGATGATGCGCTGGATGAGTTGCTCAAACCGCTGCGCAAGGTCATCGCCAAGGACGCAAACGGCCAGTTATTGGCGACGTTGCGCAGCTGGTGCGAGCACGACGGGCAGAGTCAGGCCTGTGCGGATGCGCTGGGGATTCATCGCAATAGTCTGCGATATCGAATGGAGCGGATTGCCGAGCTCAGTGGGGTTGATCCGCTGCGGCTGGATGGGATGTTGGCGCTTTATCTTGGGGTGCAGCTGCTTCCCCAAACTGACTCAAACCCTCTGTAGGAGCTGCCGAAGGCTGCGATCTTTTAAAAGCAAAATCAAAAGATCGCAGCCTTCGGCAGCTCCTACACGGGCGTATGCAACCTGCTTTTGTGAAAATGAACAATAAACGCCCGCGCCACTTGTGCAGCGGACAGGCGTCAATGCGCATGCCGACTGGCAGCATGAGGGGCATTGGAACTGGAGAATTCGCATGAAAATCGTCATCGCCCCCGACTCGTTCAAGGACAGCCTGAGTGCCCAAGGCGTCGCCGAGGCCATTGCCCTTGGCCTGGCGCAAGTCTGGCCGCAAGCCACTTTGGTCAAATGCCCGATGGCCGACGGTGGCGAAGGCACGGTCGAGTCGATTCTCGCTGCTTGCGAAGGCGAACTGCGCCGCACCCGCGTGCGTGGCCCGCTGGGCGCGCCGGTTGAGGCGGCGTGGGGCTGGTTGCCGCATAACCACACCGCGATTATCGAAATGGCCGAGGCCAGTGGTTTGCAATTGGTGCCGCCGGGGCAGCGCGATGCGTGCATCAGCAGCACGTTTGGCACCGGTGAATTGATTCGTGCCGCGCTGGATGCCGGCGCGCAACGGGTGATTCTGGCGATTGGCGGCAGTGCGACCAATGACGCGGGTGCCGGTGCGATGCAGGCGTTAGGCGTGAAATTGCTCAATGCGCAAGGACAGGCGTTGGTGCCGGGCGGTTTGGCACTGGCGCAACTGGAGCGACTGGATCTGAGTGACCTTGATCCGCGTCTGGCCGCTGTGCGTTTCGACATTGCCGCCGACGTGAACAATCCGCTGTGCGGCCCGCACGGTGCCTCGGCGATTTTCGGCCCGCAGAAAGGTGCTTCGCCGGCGCAGGTTCAGCAACTGGATCAGGCCCTCGGCCATTTCGCCGTATTGTGCGCGCAGGCATTGGGCAAAGACGTTCGTGATGAACCGGGCAGCGGCGCAGCGGGTGGACTGGGTTTCGCCGCCAAGGCATTTCTTGGTGCGCAGTTTCAGGCAGGCGTGGAGGTGGTGGCCGAACTGGTTGGTCTCGCCGAAGCAGTGAAAGGTGCGGATCTGGTGATCACCGGGGAAGGGCGTTTCGATGCGCAGACCTTGCGCGGCAAAACCCCGTTTGGCGTGGCGCGGATTGCCAAGCAGCACAGCGTACCGGTGATCGTGATCGCTGGCACCTTGGGCGAGGGCTATCAGGAACTCTACGGTCACGGCATCGATGCCGCATTTGCCGTGACCAGCGGCCCGATGACGCTGGAGCAAGCGTGCGCCGAAGCGCCGCGTTTGCTGCGTGAACGCGCGACCGATATCGCGCGCGTCTGGCAGATGGCTCACCGTAATTTCTAAACCGCAAAGAGAACCCCTGTGGCGAGGGGATTTATCCCCGTTCGGCTGCGCAGCAGTCGCAATACCTGTACGCGCGGTTTACCTGACAGATTGCTGGGGGCCGCATCGCAGCCCAACGGGGATAAATCCCCTCGCCACAGGGGTTGCGTTGGTGTTTCATTGCTGTAACACCCTGAAAAATATTTGCGCTTTACCCGCAACCTTCCTCAAGCCTGGCCGATATAGCTATCAGGCGAGCACAAGAATTCTAAAACAGTGACGCCGGACTGAAGCCCACCCCACGGGCCAGTGATCAGAGCATGGACGCTCGTCGCTTCTATCATCCGAGAGTCCAACTATGTCCTTGCGCAACTTGAACATCGCCCCGCGTGCTTTCCTCGGTTTTGCTTTTATCGCTTTGTTGGTGATCGTGCTCGGCGTGTTCGCCGTCAATCGCATGTCGATCATCCGTCAGGCCTCGGTCGACATGGACTCGACGCAGCTACCCAGCGTGACTCAACTCAGTGTGGTGACCGAAAACGTCCTGCGCCTGCGCATTCTGTCGTTCCGCGTATTGGTCAATCGCGAACCCAGCGGTTTGCAGGAAGCGCAAACGCGCATCGCGACACTGGTGGACAAGGTTCGTACCGCGCAGGCGAATTACGCCGCGTTGCCTGCCGGCGCCGAAGAACGTGCGTTGTATCAGACGTTCGCGACCACGCTCGACAACTACCTGCAAGCGCAGAACCAGATGATGGAGTTATCGCGTCAGGACAAACTCGATGAGATGCGCACCCTGATCAACACGCGAATCAAGGACGGCACCGATCAGATGGGCGAGCAGCTCAACAAATTGATCGCGATCAACGCGGCCGACGCCAAAGCTGCGGCGGTGCAGGCCGGTGAGTATTACGACAACGCCATCACGGGCATCGTCATCGTCGCCGTCGTGTCAGCCATGGCCACCATTTTGCTGGCGTTACTGTTGACCCGCAGCATCGTCACTCCGCTGAACCGTGCCGTTGCTGCCGCGCAAACCATTGCCAGTGGCGACCTCACCAAAGCCATCGAAGTCGACGGCAACGACGAATCCGCGCGGTTGCTCGAAGCCCTCGCGCTCATGCAAACCAACCTGCGCAAAACCATCGAACAGATCGCCGGATCCGCCACGCAACTGGGTGCGGCCGCCGAAGAACTCAGCGCGGTCACCGAAGAAGCCTCCCGTGGCCTGCAGCAGCAAAACAACGAAATCGAACAAGCCGCCACTGCTGTCAACGAGATGACCGCCGCCGTCGAAGAAGTCGCGCGCAACGCCGTCTCGACCTCCGAAGCCTCGAACCAGTCGACGCAAGCCGCCCGCGAAGGTCGCGATCAAGTGGTGAAAACCGTCGACGCGATTCAGACCATGACCCACGACGTGCAGAACACCGCGCACATGATCGAAGGCCTGGCCACGCAAGGACGCGACATCGGCAAAGTGCTCGACGTGATCCGCGCCATCGCCGAACAGACCAACCTGCTCGCGCTCAACGCCGCCATCGAAGCCGCCCGTGCCGGTGAGGCCGGTCGTGGTTTTGCCGTGGTGGCCGATGAAGTCCGCGCCTTGGCCCATCGCACCGCGCAGTCGACCCAGGAAATTGAAAAAATGGTCGCTGGCATCCAGAACGGCACCGGTGAAGCGGTCTCGTCGATGCAGCAAAGCAACCAGCGTACCCAATCCACCCTGGAAATGGCCCGCGCCGCCGGTGTAGCACTCGAGCAAATCACCCAGTCGATCCACCAGATCAACGAGCGCAATCTGGTCATCGCCAGCGCCTCGGAAGAACAGGCGCAAGTCTCGCGCGAAGTCGATCGCAACCTGGTCAACATCCGCGACCTCGCCACGCAATCGGCAGCCGGGGCCAACCAGACCAGCGCTGCGACGCATGAGCTGTCGCGTCTGGCGGTGGATTTGAATGCGATGGTGGCGCGTTTTGTGATTTAACAACGAAGTCTGTGAAAAAGGCTGAAGTCCGTTTGTGGCTTCAACCTATTTCGCCATTACGCAGTGATTTCAAGACAGGGCAACGACAATAAATTTGCTCTTTGAATTCGGCCCCTGATTATATGCGAGGTCATCCAGACTGTAATAAGTAAGGTGATTGCCGCTGCCTTTTTTACGGATCATTTCTCCAGAGAGGTGGACGGAAGTTGGTATGGTCGAATCGCTGACAGTTACTCGCGAAACTGGACCATCAATGAAGCTGCCAAAATAAAAAAGCACTGCATCACCTTTCCTTTGGTCGGAGTACACCGGAATTTGGACAAGCACTTCGTCGTTGTTTGATTCCAAATATTGGCGGGTAATCCCACCGTTAATGATCGCCTGTGGAAAAATCGGCGACTCTCCTGGCAGATTGCGGTTCGGAGCAGTTTTGTCAATTGTGAATTGATTGTTTGTTGAGTTTTGAGTGTTTCCCGCAATCTCGACCCTGTAGCAAACCTGGTAAACCCCTTCGAGTGCCAGATATTCAGCAGGAATCTCCCCTTTATACGGGAAATAAGTGAAATCCAGAGGCCCGTACAACGTATAGGTAGCAACGTCTATGAGGGGCTGTTGATCTCGGCCAAGACTGATGATCAGGATCATTGGCGCTGCTTTATCCGAGTCTGACCATTGCGGGATCCGTACCTCCATGGGATTCAGGTCAGTGATAGGCATCAGGTTATATTGACTGCCGGGAAAGTTGGGTGTCGCGTAGGGAATACTGGGTGCAGTCAGTTCAAGAATTGTTTCGTTGAGGCTGGTCATTCGGCAACACTCCGTTGTTGTATTTCAATCGTGAAACCTATGGCTGATAGCGACTATTTTATTAGCTACCCAAAGTCCGCGCGAGTCTACTGTCAGGTCTGACAGGTATTCAGCAGTCGATAAAACCGGCAATGTACGAGGTTGCCTGCTGGCGAGTTGGCTGATTTGAGATAGGGTGAAGGCTGGAATCCGCGCCATCAGGAGACGTACATGCGCTATTCAGCCTTGACCCAACGAATCGCCGGGGAGGGAGCCGCTGCCTGGCAGATTCACGACCGCGCGCTGGAGCTGCGCGCCGAGGGGGTCGATGTTTTGTTGTTGAGTGTGGGGGATCCGGATTTCGATACGCCGTTGCCGATCATTCACGGTGCCATCGACAGTTTGTTGGCCGGCGACACGCATTATTCCGAAGTGCGTGGTCGTACGGAGTTGCGCAAGTTGATTGCCGAGCGGCATCGTCGGCGCAGTGGTCAGGCCGTCGATGCTGACAATGTGATCGTCATGCCCGGTGCGCAATGTGCGGTGTATTCGGTGGCGCAATGTTTGCTCGATCCCGGCGACGAGGTGATTGTCGCTGAGCCGATGTACGTGACTTACGAAGGGGTTTTTGGTGCTTGCGGGGCGAAAGTCGTGCCAGTGCCGGTGCGGCCGGAGAATGGTTTTCGCGTGGATCCTGCCGATGTCGCTGCGCGCATTACACCGAAAACCCGCGCCCTGTTGCTCAACAGTCCGAACAATCCCAGCGGCGCGAGCCTGTCATTGCTGATCTGGCAGGAACTGGCGGCGCTGTGTATTCGTCATGATCTGTGGCTGATCAGCGACGAGGTTTACAGCGATCTGCTCTATGAAGGACAGCACGTCAGCCCGGCGAGTTTACCGGGCATGGCTGAGCGCACGGCGACGATCAATAGTCTGTCGAAATCCCATGCGATGACCGGGTGGCGCATCGGTTGGACGATCGGGCCTAAGTCTTTGGCCGAGCATTTGGTCAATTTGTCGTTGAGCATGTTGTTCGGGCTGCCGGACTTTGTGCAGAAAGCGGCAGAGGTAGCGCTGGCGACAGATTTGCCGGAGGTGACGCAGATGCGTGAGGAGTATCGCTTGCGCCGGGATCTGGTTTGCGATCGCTTGCGCGGATGCCCGGGTTTGCACCCGATCCGGCCGGATGGCGGGATGTTTGTGATGGTCGATGTGCGCCAGACCGGGTTGGGCGCGCAGGCGTTTGCTTCGCAGTTGCTCGAGGGTTATGGGGTTTCGGTGTTGGCCGGTGAAGCGTTCGGGCCGAGTGCGGCGGGGCATATTCGCATTGGGTTGGTGGTCGATCGGGTGAAACTGGCGGATGCCTGTGCGCGGATTGCGTTGTGTGCGGCGCAGCTTTTACAGGTGCGCAGTGCCTGATGGATGTGTGTGGTTTTTTCCGGCCTATTCGCGAGCAAGCTTTGCTCCTACAGGTGCAATGCTGATCTGCTTTTGTAGGAGCAGAGCTTGCTCGCGAAGGCGGCCTTGAAAACGCTACAAAACCTCAGCCCTGCCAGGCTGTTGGATTCACCCGCTGTTGCAGGTGCGCAGTGCCTGATGGATGTGTGTTGTTTTTTCCGGCCTATTCGCGAGCAAGCTTTGCTCCTACAGGTGCAATGCTGATCTGCTTTTGTAGGAGCAGAGCTTGCTCGCGAAGGCGGCTTTGAAAGCGCTACAAAACCTCAGCCCTGCCAGGCAGTTGGATTCACCAGATTCGCCGGTTTCTGCCCAGCCAATGCCGCGAGCAGATTCTCCACCGCACACCGCGCCATCGCTTCGCGCGTCTCATGCGTGGCTGAACCCATGTGCGGCGTTGCCACCACATTACTGAGCTGCAACAACGGCGAATCATGATTGAGCGGCTCACGCTCAAACACATCCAGCCCCGCCGCACGAATGCGGTTGTTGCGCAGCGCATCAATCATCGCCGTCTCATCAACCACCTTGCCCCGCGAGATGTTGATGAAAATGCTCTCTGGCCGCATCAACGCAAACTGCTCAGCACCGATCAAACCTTCGGTCTGCGCCGTCAGCGGCAAGGTCAGGCAAATGAAATCGGCTTGCTGCAACAAGTCTTCAAGGCTTCGATACTGCGCAGCAAATCGCGCCTCAACTGCCGGTTTACGTGAATTGCTGTGATAGATCACCGGCATGCCAAAACCGAAATGCCCGCGCTGCGCCAACGCTTCACCGATGCGGCCCATGCCGATAATCCCCAGCGTCTTGCCATGCACATCGGTGCCGAAATGCGCCGGGCCGATGTTGCGGCTCCATTGACCACCGCGCACCATGTTCGCCAGTTCCACCACGCGGCGGGCAGCGGCGAGGATCAGGGCGAAACCGGTGTCGGCGGTGGTTTCGGTGAGGACATCCGGGGTGTTGGTCAGCAGGATCTTTCGTTGGCTCAGGTAATCGATGTCGTAGTTGTCGACGCCCACCGAAACACTGGCGATGGCCTCCAGTTGCGGCGCCAGATCAAGCAGCGCCGCATCCAGTTTCAGACTGGCGCCGAGCAAACCCTGGGCGCGGGGCAGGGCATCGCGCAGTTGCATGAGGCCGTCGGCATCAAGGCTGTTGATCAGCGTCACTTCGCACTGTTCTTGCAGGCGCGCCATCAGCGCGGGCGACAGTTTTTTGTACAAGACGACGTGTTTTTTCATGGCAGAAATCTCTTCAGGAATGAGCCGGCACGGCGCGCGTGGCCACGGCTTTGGCGACGACGCGATCACTGGCGCCGGGCTTGAGGAAAATGGTCAGCACCACCGACAGCAGCAACGCGCCGCTCATCAATAGGTAGGAAGCGCCGGGCGAACCGGTGGAGCTGTTCAGGTAACCGACCAGGTACGAGCCGCCGAAAGAGCCGAGCGCACCCATGCTGTTGATCAACGCCATCGCGCCGCCCGCAACGTTGGCCGGCAGAATCTCTGGAACGATTGCGAAGAAAGGCCCGTAAGGCGCGTACATGCAGGCGCCGGCGATCACCAGCAATGTGTACGACCACCAGAAATGTTCCGCGCCCAAGGCGTAGGAACCGTAGAACGCAATGGAGGCAATCAGCAGCGGCGGCCAGACGAAACGTTTGCGCTTTTGCAGTTTGTCCGAGCCCCACGACACCACCAGCATGCCGATCACCGCGGCCAGATATGGCAGCGCCGACAGCCAGCCGGCCTCGATCATGTCCATTTCTGCGCCAGCCTTGAGGATCGACGGCAGCCACAACACAAAACCGTAGACGCCAATGCTCCAGCAGAAAAACTGCAGCGCGAGAATGATGACTTTTGGCGAACGGAACGCTTCGGCGTAGTTTTTCACCGCTTTGATGCCGACCTGTTCGGCGGCGAGGGCGCTTTCCAGATCGTGCTTTTCCTGGTCGCTGAGCCACTTGGCCTGGGACGGACGATCATCGGCCAGACGCCACCAGATAAATGCCCAAAGCACCGCCGGCAGACCTTCGATGATGAACATCCAGCGCCAGCTGAAATGCTGCACCAGATAGCCCGACACCACCGACATCCACAGCATGGTCACCGGGTTGCCGAGGATCAGGAAGGTGTTGGCGCGCGAGCGTTCGGCGCGGGTGAACCAGTGGCACAGGTAGACCAGCATCGCCGGCATGACAGCGGCTTCGACCACGCCGAGCATGAAGCGGATGACGATCAGCCAGTAAGCGTTGGAGACCACACCGGTCAACGTGGCGAGGCCGCCCCAGAGGATCAGGCTGACGAAAATCAGCTTCTTCACGCTGTGTTTTTGCGCGTAGATCGCGCCCGGCACCTGGAAGAAAAAGTAGCCGAGGAAGAACAGTGCGCCGAGCAGGGAGGACAGGCCCGGGGTGATCATCAGGTCAGCGGCCATGCCCGAGGCAGCGGCAAAACCGTAGTTGGCGCGATCGAGGTACGCCAGGCTATAGGTGATGAACACGATGGGCATGATGTACCACCAGCGGCGGGCGGCGAGGGTTGCGGTTTTCATGGCGTTGCTCCTGAGCTTGTTGTTTTTGTCGCAGCAGGTTCAAATTTATGTAGCGCTTATGCGGGCCTCTTCGCGAGCAGGCTCGCTCCCACAGGGGTTATGTGTTTGCCACAGTATTTGTGAGTAGCGCCGATCCCATGTGGGAGCGAGCCTGCTCGCGAATGGCGGTTTCAAATTCGACAGATAACTCCAGGCGTGTCGGCAAACCCTCCATATCCCCGCGACTCTGCACCGCTCGACTGCCAATCCAGTTCGCACGCTGCACTGCCTCGGCAAAACTCTGATGCTCGAGCAAAGCGCTGATCATCCCGACCGCAAAACCGTCACCGGCGCCGACCGTATCGACCACCTGAGCCACCGGCACACCGTCGACAAAACCCTGAGTCTGCTGCGTGCGGTAATAGGCACCCTGCGGGCCGAGTTTGATCGCTACAGCTTCTGCACCCTGATCGAGATAGAACGCGGCAATGTCCGCCGGATCATCAAACCCGGTGAGCAAACGGCCTTCGCTCAACCCCGGCAGCACCCAGTGGGCAAGGGTGGCGAGACGGTTGATCTCGCTGATCATCTCGCGCTCGCTGGCCCACAGGCTTGGGCGCAGGTTGGGATCGAACGACACGCTGCGCCCCGCATTGCGCATGCGCGTCATCAGTTCGAAGGACATTTCCCGTGCCGTGGCGGACAGCGCTGGCGGAATGCCGGTGGCGTGCAGATGGCGGGCACTGAGCAGCGTTTCGTTGATCGAACGCGGCGATAAGTGACTGGCCGCCGAACCGCGACGGAAGTACTCGACCTGCGGATCGCTGCCATCGTCACTGCGCGACTTGAACTGAAACCCGGTCGGGTGGTGCGGATCGACCGCGACATGGCTGCAATCCAGCCCTTCATTGGCCAGCGTCTGCACCACGAAGCGACCGAGCGAATCATCGCCGACACGGCTCAGCCACGCGACGTTGAAACCCAGCCGCGACAGGCCGATGGCGACGTTACTGTCGGCGCCGGCAATGCGCTTGTGAAACTGTTCGACGGTGGCCAGATCACCGCTCTGCTCAGCGACCAGCATCGCCATGGTTTCGCCGAACGAGAGAATATCGATCTCAGACATGAGCAGGCTCCAGACGGGATTGGCCGAGGCGGGCGAGGGCGGCGACGTGTTCAGTGGTCAGTTGCACCAGGTCTTCGCCTTGCAGCGGGTATTCAGCGGCGCGCATAACGCCTTGGGCCATGTGCCGCAGCAGTTGTTCCCACACGTTCAGGTCGGTGGCAGCGGGCGGCACGGCGACCAGTTTGCCGTCGGCGCGGCGGGCCACGGCTTTGCAATGCACGTAACCGACGTGGCGCCCGAGCAGACGCGCGGCGCTGGCGGCGGACTGGTCTTGCCACTGCCAGTTGCCGATGTCGAAGGTCATCTTGATCGGTAGGTTGTGCTGTTCGACGGCGGTGAAAAAACGTTGAAACGGCTCGATGCGACCGCCGTGCAGGGTTTGATCGTTTTCGACCAGCAGTTGCACCGGACTCTGTTGCAGGCGCTGGGCCAAGGCTTGCAGGTCGTTGGTGTCGGTGAAGTAACCGAGGGAGACCTTCAGCCATTTCGAACCGAACGCTTCGGCGTGTTGCAGCGCGTTGATCAGCTCCGGGTTGGGCTGCGCGTGGCCGGCGAGCCACAGTTCGGTCGGCGAGGAATAGATGCTTTGCAGACCTTGCGCCTGAGTGGCTTCGGCGAGTTGCGCGGGGTCTTCGCGGGTGAGCAATTCCTCGCGCCATTCGATGCGATCGGCACCAGCGGCGGCCAGAACGTCGATGAAAAAGTCTTGTCCGCGCTGGCGCACGAGCTCGGCACCGTAGCTGGACAGGCTGATGGAAACGGCGGAGTTATTCATTGTTATTGCCTCTGAAACCGGTTTCATTTTTGTTCAAAAAAAATATCAGGTGGTTTTTGTGCTGAGCCTTTAGGGCCTCTTCGCGAGCAAGCCCGCTCCCACATTTGAAATGCGATCCCCTGTGGGAGCGGGCTTGCTCGCGAAGGGGCCATCACATTCACCGCAAATCCCCTCGGGTCGACCCACGCTCAACCAGCACCGGCGCAAAATCCAGCACCCGCGCCGCCGCATCATCCCCACGCAAGCGCTTGAGCAAACAGTCAAACGCCCGCGCGCCAATCTCTTCAGTGGGCTGGGCCAGCGCAGTAATCCCGCTGCCCACCAACGGATACCAATCCAGATCATCCAGCGCGATCAGCCCGACATCCTCAAACAAGCGGCAGCCGATTTCCTTCAACGCGCGGGTGCTGGCCAACGCCGCCACGCCATTGGCGCAGAACAGCGCTTTAGGGCCGGCAGATGAAGTTTTCAAAAAGGTTTGCAGTTCGGCGGCAAGGTCGTCGGAGGTCTCCAGCACTGCGCCATTCAGCTTCGAGCGCTGGGCGATCTGTTGCTGAAAACTGCTGACTCGCTCGATCCGCGAACTGGTGCCGTCGTACGGCTCAGTCACCAGCAGCACCTCTTGATAGCCGCGTTGCTCAAGGTGGGTGAGGGCCATTTCCACGGCGTGCGGGTTGTTCAGGCCGACCATATCGCTGTCGAGCCCGTCGACTTTGCGATCCACCAGCACCATCGGCATTTCACGGTGCAGTTCGTGCAATTCGTCGCGATGATGACCCAGGGTGTTCACGATCAAACCTTCGATGTTGTAAGAGCGCAGCAGCGCCAGGTGCTGGCGTTCCTGCTCGTCATCGCGGTCGGTGTTGCACACCACCAGGCTGTAGCCGTGCGCACGGCAGGCGGTTTCCACCCCGTGCATCACGGCAATTGAATAAGGGTTGCGGATATCGGCGACGAGCATGCCGATCAGGCGTGTGCGTCCACGTTTCAGGCCGCGTGCCATTTGATTCGGGCGATAGCCGAGTTCGTCGATTGCCTGTTCGATGCGCAGGGCAATGGCATCTGAGAGCAGGGCCCGATCTTCGCCAATGAAGCGCGAGACACTGGCCTTGGAAACACCAGCGCGCTCGGCAACGTCAAGCATGGTCACGCGGCTGCGCTGGGCGGCGGAAAAGTCGTTCACGGTCTGAAACCTTGTTATTGGATTTATAGGTTCAGTCGCTGTGAGAGGCGCTGAAACCGGTTTCAGGAAACACCAGAATCAAATCGTCCGTCAAGTAAATGATCGCCGCGCGGTGTATGAGCACCGACGAGCGGCGCTTAAATCAACACGCTCAGCCATGCCGAACAGAGCAGCAGAACCGCCATCAAACGGTTGAACCGTTGCAACGCGCGCGGTGAGCGCAACCAACGTGCACTGCCTGCTCCAAGTAATGCCCAGACGCTCATACAAGGTAACGAGACCAGGAAAAACACCAGCGACAGGGTCAGCACATGCGTCAGTCGAGCCTCACCATCACCGGCAAATACACCGACCACTGCCAGCGCCATCATCCAGGTTTTCGGGTTGATCAGTTGCAGACTGGCGGCACTCGCCGCGCCCAATCGCGCACCTGTTTGTTGCGCATTCAATTCGACGGCGGGCGCACGAAATATCTGCCAGGCCAAGTAACTCAGCCAGGCCACGCCAATCCATTGCATGGCTTTTTGTACGCCGGGTAATTCAGTCAACGCCGAACCGGCGCCACTGCCGACCACCAACACCAGCAACGCCGCCGCTGCACAGGCGCCGAAAATGATTGGCAATGCGGCAACGAGACCGTAACGGGCGCTGTTGCTCAGCACCAGAATATTGGTCGGGCCTGGGGTGATCGAGGCGACAAACGCGAACAGCAAAAAGGGCAGTAACGTCGGGAAAGTAGAGAGCATCGCAGGCAAACTCCGTTGAAGATCGATAAGCCGATCTTCAGTGCTTGCCCGCTGCCATGTCTGGAAGATTTGAGCAGCGATTGCGATACATCGCCGGGGTCAGGCCGTAAGCGCGAACGAACCAGCGACCGAGATGGCTTTGATCAGAAAAACCCAGTTCCACCGCCACCGCAGCCGGTTGTTCGCCGCTGGCTAGCAGGCGCCGTGCCTTGGCCAGACGCAGTTGCACCAGATAGGCGTGGGGCGCCAGTCCATACGCAGCCTTGAAGGCGCGGGTCAGGCGAAAGCGGTCAACACCGGTAGCGGCCGCCACTTGCTCCAGGCCAATGTCCTGATGCGCATGGGCGTGCAGATAGTCGCGAGCCTTTTGCGCCACCAGCGGCAAGCGCGGGTCAGCGCCGTAACGCGTGCGCCAGTGCAAATGGCGGGTGAGTTGGCCAAGCAGATTGTCCAGCGCAGTCTGGCGGACAATTTTCAGTTCGCCACCGTGCAGCGTCTGGAAGGCCATTTGCGTGGCCTGCATCAGTTGCGGATCGGTGATCAAGGTATTGGCGAAACTCAACTGGCTGTTAAGCGGCGCATCCTGGAACAGGGCACTGAGTTCACGCGCCATCCACGCCGGATCAAGGTAAAGCATGCGATAGGTGAAGCCGCCCTCGGTAGGCGCATCGCCGTCATGGATATCGCCCGGCTCTAGCAGAAACACTTTGCCCGGCGTGCTCTGGTGCTTCGTGCGCCGACAGTTGAATTGCTGCACGCCTTGTTCGGTGATGCCGACCAGATAGCTGTCATGCCAATGCGGATCGTAGGCATGGCCCTTGAAATGCGCGCGCAGAGTCTCGATGCCTGTGTCGGCATCCTGGGCCAGATCGATCCAGTTTTGAGAGTCCATGCCGCACCTGTCGGGCAAAGTTTCGGGCAATTTAGCGTTGCTGTTGGCGAGTCGCCTAGAAGATTTGTGCAGCGCTCAACCAAACAGACCGGCAGCAATGTTGATCGAGAAACCCAGAATCGCTGTGTTGAACACGAAACCGAGTAACGATTGCAACAGCACGATCTTGCGCAACTGCCGGGTGGCCACGCCGACATCAGAGGTTTGCACAGCCACGCCGATGGTGAATGAGAAGTACAGAAAGTCCCAATAGTTGGGCGTGGTCAGCCCCTCGGCAAAGCGTAATGCCGGCTCCTTGTCTTTGCAGGTGTAATACAGGCGCGCGTAATGCACACAGAAAATCACCCCGATCAGCAGCCACGAACCGATCACCGTCAGCGCGGTGAAGGCGTAGTGAATTAACTTGCGGTTGGTTTCCAGATCCTTGCTGCCCGCCAGTTCGAAGGTGATGGTGGCAAGGCTGGCCATGGCGGCGATACACACGACGAACAACACCAGCGCGGCGTTCTCGTCTTCGACTTCGGCGATGCGCTGGACGTCAGGCGCTTTCGCACGGATTGTCAGCCAGAGCATCAGAACCAGATACGTCCAGACGCCGGCGTTCCAGCCGATAAGGATTTTACTGACGATGGAATCGGCGGGGGCCAGAAGTCCGGTAGCGAGACCGACCAGTGCGGCGGCGGACAGGCGAGGGTGGGTGCGGGCAAGAAAGCGCATGAGGACTCACGTTAGCGAACTGTCCCAGCACCATAGCGCACGCCAGAGGGCTTTTGTAGGAGCTGCCGCAGGATGCGATCTTTTGATCTTTAAAACCAAAGTCAAAAGATCGCAGCCTGCGGCAGCTCCTACAGGGGGTGCATTATTTTTTGGAGCGGTGTACGAGCTTCATGACGACAACGAAGAACACCGGCACGAAAATCACCGCCAACGTCGCCGTAATCATCCCGCCAATCACACCCGTCCCGATCGCCTGCTGACTCGCCGAACTGGCGCCGGTCGCAATCGCCAACGGCACAACACCGAGAATGAACGCTAGCGAGGTCATCACGATCGGTCGCAGACGCAGGCGTGCGGCCTGCAAGGTCGCGTCGATCAGGTCATGGCCATCGTCGTACAGGCTCTTGGCGAACTCGATGATCAGGATCGCGTTCTTCGCCGACAGACCAATAATGGTGATCAGACCGACCTTGAAGAACACATCGTTGGGCATGCCGCGCAACGTGACCGCCAGTACCGCGCCGAGCACGCCGAGTGGCACCACGAGCAACACCGAAGTCGGAATCGACCAGCTCTCGTAAAGCGCCGCCAGACACAGGAACACAATCAGCAGCGACAACCCGAGCAGTATCGGCGCCTGACTGCCAGACAAGCGCTCCTGCAACGACAGCCCCGTCCACTCCTGCCCCAAGCCTTTCGGCCCTTGCGCGACCAGGCGCTCAATCTCAGCCATGGCCTCACCGGTGCTGTGCCCCGGTGTCGGTTCGCCGGAAATCGCAATCGCCGGATAACCGTTGTAACGCGTCAACTGCGCCGGGCCCTGAATCCATTTGGCCTGGACGAATGCCGACAACGGCACCATTTTTCCGGCGTTGTTACGCACGTGCATTTTCAGCAGATCATCAACCTGACTGCGTTGATCACCTTCGGCCTGTACCACCACACGCTGCATACGCCCCTGATTGGGGAAGTCATTGATGTACGAGGAACCGACCGCCGTGGAAAGCACGTTGCCGATGTCGGCAAACGACACACCCAAGGCATTCGCCTGTTTACGGTCTACTTCAAGCTGCACTTGCGGAGCCTCGGCCAGTGCGCTTTCACGCACGTTCATCAGCACCGGACTTTTTTCCGCAGCAGCGAGCAACTCTGTCCGCGCCTGCATCAGTGTCGCGTGGCCGAGACCGCCGCGATCCTGCAGGCGGAATTCGAAACCGCTGGAGGTGCCCAAGCCATCAATTGGCGGCGGTAACACGGCAAACGCCATCGCATCCTTGATCTGGCTAAGGGCGGCGTTGGCGCGGTCGGCAATCGAACTGGCCGAGTCATCGCGGCCACGTTCAGACCAGTCCTTGAGTGTGCTGAACGCCAGCGCGGCGTTCTGCCCGCTACCAGAGAAACTGAAGCCGAGAATCACCACGCTGTCGCTGATCCCGGGCTCGCCGGCGTTGTGCGCCTCGAACTGCTCGGCCACTTGCACCGTACGGTTTTTGGTCGCGCCCGGCGGCAACTGGATGTCAGTAATGGTGTAACCCTGATCCTCAACCGGCAGGAACGAGGAGGGCAGGCGCATAAAGCACAGGCCCAGACCGACCAGCAGCACTACATAAATCAACAGATAACGACCGGTACGCTTGAGCGCATAGCCGACCCAGCCCTGATAACGCTCGGTCAGTTGCTCGAAGCGGCGATTGAACCAGCCGAAGAATCCGCTTTTCTCGTGATGCTCGCCCTTGGCAATCGGCTTGAGCAAGGTCGCGCACAACGCCGGGGTCAGGGTCAGGGCAAGAAACGCCGAGAACAGAATCGAGGTCGCCATCGACAGCGAGAACTGCTGGTAAATCACCCCGACCGAGCCCTGCATAAAGGCCATCGGAATAAACACAGCGACCAGCACCAGCGTAATGCCGATGATCGCGCCGGTGATCTGCGTCATCGCTTTGCGTGTGGCTTCCTTGGGCGATAAACCCTCGGTGGCCATGATCCGCTCGACGTTCTCCACCACCACAATGGCATCGTCGACCAGAATGCCGATGGCCAGCACCATGCCGAACATGGTCAGTACGTTGATCGAGAAACCCAGCGCCAACATGGTCGCAAAGGTGCCCATCAGCGCCACCGGCACCACCAGCGTCGGGATCAGCGTGTAGCGGATGTTTTGCAGAAACAGGAACATCACCGCAAACACCAGCAGCATCGCCTCGCCCAAGGTGTAAACCACTTTGGTGATCGAGACCTTTACGAACGGCGACGTGTCGTAGGGAATCTTGTATTCAACTCCGGCCGGGAAGTAGCGCGACAGCTCATCCATTTTCGCTCGCACCAGTGTTGCGGTGGCGAGCGCATTGGCGCCCGGCGACAACTGCACGCCGACAGCGGTGGACGGTTTGCCATTGAGGCGCGTGCCGAACTGGTATTCCTGACTGCCGATCTCGACCCGCGCCACATCGCCGATACGCACAGTGGAACCGTCCGGATTGGCCTTGAGCACGATGTCGGCAAATTCTTCCGGCGTCGACAATTGGCCTTTGACCAGAATCGTCGCGGTGATTTCCTGGCTCGACGGGTTCGGCAAATCACCAATGCTGCCAGCGGAGACCTGAGCGTTTTGCGCGGTGATCGCGGCGTTGACGTCCGCTGGGGTCAGGTTGAAGCCGATCAGTTTCTGCGGATCGACCCAGATGCGCATCGCGCGTTCGGCGCCATACAACTGCGCCTTGCCGACGCCGTCGAGACGCTTGATCTCGTTCATCACGTTGCGCGCGAGGTAATCGCTGAGCGCTACGTCATCGAGCTTGCCGTCGCTGGACGTCAGGGTGATCAACAGCAGGAAGCCTGAGGAAACCTTCTCCACCTGCAAGCCTTGCTGATTCACCGCTTGCGGCAGACGCGACTCGACCACTTTCAAGCGATTCTGCACGTCAACCTGTGCCAGCTCGGGATTAGTCCCCGGCTGGAACGTGGCTTTGATCGTCGCGCTGCCGAGGCTGCTCTGCGATTCGAAGTACAACAGGTGATCGGCACCGTTGAGTTCTTCTTCGATCAGGCTGACCACGCTTTCATCGACGGTCTGCGCCGAGGCGCCGGGGTACACGGCATAGATTTCGATCTGTGGCGGTGCGACGTCGGGGTACTGCGCCACCGGTAATTGCGGGATGGCCAGCGCGCCGGCCAAGAGGATGAACAACGCGACCACCCAGGCAAACACCGGGCGGTCGATAAAGAACTGCGGCATATGAAAGCGTCCTGCTTACTGACCAGAGGTCTGGGCAAGTGGAAGAGGGGTGTCGTCGATCTGCACTTTCTCGCCGGGACGGGCGTGCTGCAGGCCTTCGACGACGATGCGGTCGCCAGGCTTGAGGCCGCCGGTGACGATCCAGCGGTCGTTCTGCACCGCGCCCAGTTGCACCGGTTGCAAGGCGACGCGCATTTGCTCGTCAACCGTCAGCACCTGAGCGATACCGGCGCTGTCACGTTGCACCGCGCGTTGCGGCACGGTCAGGCCATTGGCAATGGTTGCCTGCTCCAGACGCACGCGGACAAAACTGCCCGGCAGCAAATCGAGATCCGGGTTAGGGAATTCGCTGCGCAGGATGATCTGGCCAGTGCCCGGGTCGACGGTGATGTCAGCAAACAGCAATTTGCCCGGCAGCGGATAAAGACTGCCGTCGTCCTGAATCAGCGTGGCTTTGACCTGATCCTGACCGACCTGCTGCAATTGCCCGGAGCGGAACGCACGGCGCAGTTCATTGAGTTCACGGGTCGACTGGGTGACGTCGGCGTGAATCGGGTTGAGCTGCTGAATCAGCGCCAATGGCGTGGTTTCGTTCTGCCCGACCAACGCGCCTTCAGTCACCAGCGCCCGGCCAATACGACCGGAGATTGGCGCAGTGACGGTGGCGTAACCCAGGCTCAGTTTCGCCCGCTCGACCGCTGCCTTGTTGGCGGCAACGTCAGCGGCGGTTTGTCGGGCCGTGGCGCGGGCGTTGTCGTAATCCTGAGCACTGATGGCCTTGTCGCCGATCAGCTGCGCATAACGCTGTTCCTGCAACTTGGCCTGAAACGCATTGGCCTCGGCCTTGCGCAGCGCGGCTTCGGCGCTGTCGAGGTCAGCCTTGAACGGCGCCGGGTCGATGCGGAACAGCACCTGACCTTTTTTGACGTCGCTGCCTTCGCGGAAGGTGCGCTCCAGTACCACGCCTGCCACCCGTGCACGCACCTCGGCGATACGCGGCGCGGCGATGCGGCCACTGAGTTCGCTGCTCAGGGTCAACGGGCGGGCTTCGAGGGTTTCGATGCGCACCGTGGCCGGCGGCGCCTGTTCTTCGGCGTTCGAAGATGAATCACACGCGCTCAGCGTCAGCGCCAATGCGATCAGGCCGAGCCCGGCCAGCAGTTTGTTCGACATGTACTACCCCCAATATTGATGCCCGCATCCTACGGACAGTCGCCGAGAGTAGCGGTGAAGCTTTGTAGGCGCTGTGTGAAATTGTGTAAGGGTTTTACTCAGGGACGGGTGAGGGCGTATATCCTTTAGCCCTTGAAATTTATTGCGACAGATGAACCGCCATCGCGAGCAGGCTCACTCCTACACTGTTCTGTGTTGACCACAAATCACTTGTAGGAGTGAGCCTGCTCGCGATTGGGATTTATCAGTCGCCACAGCACTTTTCTGGAACACCCATGCCCAACATCCTCCTGGTCGAAGACGACACCGCCCTCGCCGAACTGATTTCCAGCTACCTCGAACGCAATGGCTATAGCGTCAGCGTCATTGGCCGTGGCGATCACGTGCGTGAACGGGCGCGGATCAATCCGCCGGATCTGGTGATTCTCGACCTGATGCTGCCGGGGCTTGATGGCTTACAGGTCTGTCGCCTGCTGCGCGCCGACTCGGCGACGCTGCCGATCTTGATGCTCACCGCGCGCGATGACAGCCACGATCAAGTGCTCGGCCTGGAAATGGGCGCTGACGATTACGTCACTAAACCGTGCGAGCCGCGAGTCTTGCTCGCCCGCGTCCGTACGTTGTTACGGCGCAGCAGCCTCGGCGAACCGGTGACCGCCAACGACCGTATCTTGATGGGCAATCTGTGCATCGACCTGTCCGAGCGCACCGTGACCTGGCGCGATCAACCGGTGGAACTGTCCAGCGGCGAGTACAACCTGTTGGTGGTGCTGGCCCGGCATGCCGGCGAAGTGCTCAGCCGTGATCAGATCCTGCAACGCCTGCGCGGCATCGAATTCAACGGCACCGATCGCTCGGTGGACGTGGCGATTTCCAAGTTGCGTCGCAAGTTCGATGACCACGCCGGCGAGGCGCGCAAGATCAAAACCGTGTGGGGCAAGGGTTACCTGTTCAGCCGTTCGGAATGGGAATGCTGAGCTGATGTTTCGCATCCTGTTTCGCCTGTATCTGGTGACGATCATCTCGTACAGCGCGGCGATTTATCTGGTGCCGGATCTGGTGGTGATGGCGTTCCGCGAACGCTTTGTCACCTACAACCTCGATTATTCCCGTGGTCTGCAATCGTTGATCACCAAACAGTTCCGCGCCGTACCGCAAGATCAGTGGCCGGCGCTGGCGCAGTCGATGGACAAAGACTTTCAGCCGCTGCACATCGTCCTCGCCCGTATCGACAGCGCCGACTTCACCGCCATCGAGCAGGAACGCCTGCGCCGTGGCGAAAACGTCGTGCGCATCGGTGATTGGGGCTGGCGCACGCTGGCGGTAGCACCGCTCAATGACGACGTTGCGGTGCAAATGGTGGTGCCGCCGGATCCGATGGACGTCAACTTGTTGTACTGGAGCATCAACGTGCTGATCGGCGCGTCGTTGCTCGCGTGTCTGTTGCTGTGGTTGCGCCCGCACTGGCGCGATCTCGAGCGCCTCAAAGGCACCGCCGAACGTTTCGGCAAGGGCCACTTGAGCGAGCGCACGAAGATCGCCCGCAGCTCGAACATCGGCAGTCTCGCCAATGTTTTCGACACCATGGCTGGCGACATCGAAAACCTGCTCAATCAGCAACGCGATCTGCTCAATGCGGTGTCCCATGAGCTGCGCACACCGCTGACGCGTCTGGATTTCGGCCTTGCGTTGGCCTTGTCCGATGATTTGCCGGCAGCCAGCCGCGAACGTCTGCAAGGGCTGGTCGCGCACATTCGTGAACTTGATGAACTTGTGCTGGAGTTGCTCTCCTACAGCCGCTTGCAGAACCCGGCGCAGTTGCCGGAACAGGTCGAAGTCTCGCTGGATGAGTTTATCGACAGCATTCTGGGCAGTGTTGATGAAGAACTGGAATCGCCGGAAATCGTCATCGACGTGTTGTTGCACGGGCAGCTTGAGCGTTTTTCGCTGGATCCGCGCCTGACTGCCAGGGCGATCCAGAACCTGCTGCGCAACGCCATGCGTTATTGCGAGAAACGTATTCAGATTGGCGTGCAGGTCAAGGATGAAGGTTGTGAAATCTGGGTCGACGATGACGGTATCGGGATTCCGGATGACGAGCGTGAGCGGATTTTCGAGCCGTTCTATCGCCTCGACCGCAGTCGTGATCGCGCCACCGGCGGGTTCGGTTTGGGGCTGGCGATCAGTCGCCGGGCATTGGAAGCGCAGGGCGGCACGTTGACGGTTGAAGGCTCACCGTTGGGTGGTGCGCGGTTCAGGCTGTGGTTACCAAGTCTGGCGTGATTCCGATCAGTGGTAGCGATTCCGTCCTATACCTGTCAGGTCTGACAGTATCACTTCACTTGTCGACTCAGTTTAATGATGCATCGATGCAATGCGTTAGTGACTGCATCGATTAATTCAATAACTTGTGAGGACAAGAAAATGGATAAAAAAGAACTTAAAATCGAGACTGCCCCCTATCCAGCTATAAAGCCTATCAAAGGAACGGTCACGGAGATTTATAAACTGGTGATGGATGGGACTGATAATGTGCAGGTCGTTGTGAAGCTGGATGAAGGAGGCGGGACAAGAGAGTTTTCGGCCTCTAAAGACAAATATTCTGTTGGCGACAGAGTCGGTGATTAGTAACCAGAACCATGTCATCGCCGACCAATGCCCGCCAGTTATTCGATTTTGGCTAACGTCACTCAAGTGATTTTTTTTTGGGGGTTGACCGCTGGGTTTTTGAACACCCTGTCAGATCTGACAGTTGCGGCCTTCGGTGTTACGGGATTTGATACAGGGGACAGGTTCCTGCCCTGATCAATCCCGTCTCCTCGCAAAGGACTGAAGCCGATGGCCGCGCCAACTCTCGACAAGCCTATTGTTCCCGGAATGAAAGAGCCGGTGACCGCACCGCAACCGGTTGACGGCGCGGTGCAGCTTGCGTTGACTCAGCTCGATCCCCAAGGGGTCAAGGTTTTTATTGCCCCTTCAGCGAGTACTGCGGCGGGCGACAAGTTGGTGCTCCGCCTCAATGGTGTGGTGGTTGACACTAAAGTCATTGGTGCAGGGGAGGAAAGCCAGCAAGCGACGCTGTTTGTGCCGGCGAAGCAGTGGCAGGATGGCGTCAACACGCTTGAATATGGTTTTGAACGGGCCGGCGTCGAAAACGAAACCTCTCACCCACTGCCGTTGTGGTTCCACCGCATGCGTCCGGGTGGGGTGGACATGCTTCCTGGCAACGAGGGCCACTCGGAGTTGGCTCTGCAGATCGCGCAGTCGATCCGCGATCAAGGGGTCAATGCCGATCGAGCGCGCGATGGGGTTGAGGTCAGTGTGTCGTATCCGTTGATGAGGCCTTTCGACACGATCCTGCTCAATTGCAACGGCGTGATCTTGACCCACGTCGTCACCAAGGCCGAAGCCGACAGTGGCCTGCCCGTGGTCATGACCATCGATGAAGCGACATTCATTGCAGCGGGCGACGATCCGGATTTCCCGCTGAGTTACACCGTGTACGACTGTGCCGGCAATGGCCCGGACACCAACAATCCCCATTCAGCGGTTCAACACATCTATGTGAATCTCAAGGGCAATTGGTACGACCAGCCGATTGTCAGTGAGGATGCCAACGACGCCGAAGACGATCCCGATATCCTTGACCTCGACAAACTCGATGGCGCGCCGGCCATCGCGCAAATTTATGTGCCCCGCAGTTGGTTGAAGGGTGACGAAATTCATCTGACCTGCCGTTTCCGGGGGGCTAGTGGTGGCGAAGCGACTTTGATGCTGACCGATACGGTAAAAAACGCGCCGTTCCTGTACAAACTCCCGGTGCCGAACGATGCCCTTTCCGCCGCGACGGGGGGAACGGCCGTTTTTTTCTACACTCGGGTCAGTGGTGGCGTGCCACTGGAGCGCTCGGAAGCAACAACGGTCAGCATCGTGGGTGCCGCGACTTCCGATCTTCTGCCACCGACATTGGTCGGCAGTGGTGATGAACTTGATCCGCTGGACTTTCCTGAAGGGCTCATCGCTCGCATCGAGTATGCGGATGCACGGGATGGCGATCAGGCCAAGCTGCTGCTCGAAGGGGGGGCGGGGCTGGGCTCACCGGCCTACTCGCCGATCGACTTTACGGCGAGTCAGCGCGCCGACTTTCTGCTGACCCCGGCTGTACTCGCGGCCAACCACGGAAAAACATTGCGGTTGTCGTGGCAATTGTTGCGCGCTGGAGACGATCGCTTGTCGGACGAACGAGAGATCATCGTGCAGCCTATTAAACTCGCTGATTGGCGACTGCCAATCCCGGACATTCCTCAGGCGTTGGTCACTGCGTTGGATCTTAGTGTTTTTGACGGCGACGCCCAGGTCATCTGTAAACCCTGGCCGGCGATAGCGGTAGGGCAGAAGCGCTGGTTACGCGTACATGGCGTGGATCATGATGATGATCCGTATGAAATTATCGTCGCCAATGGCGCTCCGGTTACCGAATTTGAGAAAAACAATGGACTCGACAACACGTTGCCGCGAGACCTGTTAAAAAACTTCAAATCGGGTACGCCGTTGCACATCGAGTTGAAAGTGGCGTTTGATGGTGCCGCTGTCGTGCCCGCTGCGGTTGCTTTCAAAGTTCGTGATTATGAGGTGCTGAATTCGCCTTCCACACTGCTGGAAGACTTTGCCGAGGAACCCTATCAGTCCGTGAAAAAGGGCGGAGTGATGGAGACCAAGGCTCTAAAGATCACCTTCCAGAAGGGTGATGGCGAATGCGCGATCATGCCTCGCGAAGAAATCGGCGAATCGTTTCCCGGGCGGGTTGACGGGCCGGTGTTAAGCATCAGCCGCGATGCCTTTGGGGTCGAGCCGGTTATCGTCGAGCTGGAGCTAAAACGTACCTGTTCGCGAGTGAGTTTCTGGCAGGTCAGCGTTAACTACGAGGACTGCGCGGTGGAATATCTGTCTGCTGACAGAACATCGCTCGGCAGTCAGGTGCTGGGGGCTTCCCTCGATTTACCGGTGAATGTGGTATTTGCGGGAGCGGTGATCAAATTTCTGATCATCACGTGTCCGAAGGCCGACTGGTTCTCCCTGGACAACATCAGAGTTGATGACTGATCAGCGTCTGCGCCATGCCTTCGAGCTCGGAGGACGGGTTGTAACCGATGAGCATCCAGGCATGTTCGCGTTCGGTCCAATAGACGACGTTCATGTTGTGCCGGTGTTCCTGCGTGATTGGCCGACTGCCGCTGTTTGATCGCGTCACACACAGCGCCAGCGGCCCGTATCTGGCGTCTAGATAGACGATCTGCGCGATCGGCACGCCGTCGTATTCGAGCACTTGCGCGCGCCTGAATTCGGCACCGGACAGTTTCAGTTTTGCCGTTGAAAGGTTCAGACCCAATCGCTTGCCCACGGTCTGCAGTTGCGCCCGTTGCGTGGCGTCGTCGATGGGCAGGTGCGCGAGCGTTTGCGGCACGTACAGCGCCATGTAGTCACTGACCAGTTCACGCCAGTTGTGCGATTGTTTCGCTTGCCAACCGAGCACCAGGCGGTCAGCCAGTACGCCTGCGCCGACAAGCGCTGCCGCCGCCGCGCCGATGAACCAGCGTCGACTTATTCCCGGACGTTCTGGCGACGCGATCGCATCAAGCCGCGCCTGCAAACGCTCCGTCGGTGCTTGTTGTGCGAGTTCGTCGTAGGCGTTTTTGTACGGCAGGTTGCTGCGGGCGAGCCATTGCACGCGCAGATTGAGTAGCGGGTCGTTGGCGATAGCGTCGTCGAGTTGGCGCCGGTAGTCCGCGTCGAGTTCATCGTCCAGATAGGCGACGAGTTGCTCATCCGAAGGCGTGTTCATGGGCGATCTCCTTCGGTGGCTTTCGGTACGGCTTGCAGCGGCGGATATTCGGCGAGTTTCAGCCGCGCGGTGGCGAGGCGGCTCATCACCGTGCCAATCGGCACTTGCAGGATCTCGGCGACTTCGCGGTAAGACAAGCCTTCGACGTAGGCCAGATACACGGTTTCGCGCTGGGTTTCGGGCAACGCATCTACGCGGCGAATCACTTGCGCAGCCATCACATGCGTCTGCGCCGCGTACTCGCCATCAAACGCCAGTTGACCGTCGGCATCGACCTGGCCGGCGCCGTTGCGCACCCGACGCGCGCGCACTTCATTGAGCCAGATCGAATGCAGAATGCTCAGCAGCCAGCGATCCATGCGCGTGCCCGCCGCGTATTGAGCAGAACGCTCCAGTGCCCGCACACACGTTGCCTGCACCAGATCCTCGGCGACATGCCGATTGCGCGACAGCAGCAAACCGTAGCGCCACAATCGCGCCAGATGCTGTCCGAGTTCCGCTCTGAATGCCTGATCGCTGACGATGATGGCCTCCGCTTTGATAGGTCAGGTTTTTGATGAGTCGTTGATGGCTTGCGCCAGATCCTGATATTCCTCGCAAGACGTGCCGCAAATCGATTTGATCTGCTGCAACTGTTCTTGCGCCAGGTCGACGCGGCCTTTGATC
This sequence comes from Pseudomonas sp. NPDC088885, assembly GCF_044750025.1. Classification (NCBI taxonomy): domain Bacteria; kingdom Pseudomonadati; phylum Pseudomonadota; class Gammaproteobacteria; order Pseudomonadales; family Pseudomonadaceae; genus Pseudomonas; species Pseudomonas sp. NPDC088885. Next base: position 27,312 of record NZ_JBIVJB010000001.1, read on the forward strand.
ACATAGGCTTCGCCGAGGTATTCGCGCACTTGCGCGTACTGCGGATCGAGTTTCACCGATTGCAGGTAATAGCTGATGCCTTCGTCGGTGCGCCCCAATTTGCGCGTGGCGTAACCGCGATAATTGAGGGCTTTGGCGGTGTTCGGTTGTTGCAGTGTGTCGAGCAGTGCCAGCGCTTCTTCGTAGCGCCCGTCCTTGGCCAGTCGATAGGCGTAGTCGGTGCGATCGGCGTCCGGCAACAGGCTGCTGGTTTGCAGCGCGCATTTCTGCGATTTGCTGTCCCAGACCTGGCCTTTCGGGCATTCGGGCTTCTTCACCGGCTCGTCTTCATCACCGTTGGCGAAGGCCAAATGGCTGGACATCGCGGCGACCAGCAGCAACGGGGCGGCGAACATAACGGAACGGATAGTCATGGGCAAGGCTCCACAGGAGGTTATGTTTCACTTTGAACACCACAGCGTGAAATTTTATTCATTGCTTTGTCAGTGACTGTTCAAGTGAGGCACAAATTCCGGCGCTATGCTCGTGAGCGTCTGCCGTTGATCCGAAGCTCTGCCATATAGGGGAACTGCCATGAACGATCAGCTCCATCACGCCACTGGCGGCTACAAAACCGCTGCCGATACCTACGTCAAAGGACGCCCGGATTACCCGCCTCAAGTCAGCGCCTGGCTGAGCGCAACGTTGGGGCTGGATAATCACCAAACCGTGATCGATCTGGGCGCCGGTACCGGCAAGTTCACTGGCCGGTTGCTAGCGACGGGCGCGCAGGTGATTGCCGTTGAACCGGTGGCGCAGATGCTGGAAAAACTCGCCGATGCCTGGCCGCAGGTGCTGGCCGTGCACGGCACGGCGACGGATTTGCCCTTGCCGGATGCGTCGGTGGATGTGGTGGTCTGTGCGCAGGCGTTTCATTGGTTTGCCAGTGCAGAGGCGCTGACGGAAATCGCTCGGGTACTTAAGCCCGGCGGCAGGCTCGGGTTGATCTGGAACCTGCGTGATACGCGAGTCAGTTGGGTGCCGAAGCTGGACGCCATTGTTAATGCGCTGGAGGGTGATACGCCGCGTTACTACACCGGTGAATGGCGCAAGGCGTTTCCGCATCCGGCGTTTGGGCCGTTGCAGGTGCAACAGTTTCACAATGGTCATACCGGGGCGGCGGAGGATGTGCTGTTCAACCGGGTGCGTTCGACCAGTTTTATTGCCTCGCTGCCAGAGGCGCAGCGGGCGAGGGTGGATGAGCAAATTCGCGCGTTGATTCAGTCTGAGCCGGAGCTGCGGGGCAGGAATGTGGTGACGGTGCCCTACGAAACCGCAGCCTTCGTGACACGAAAATCCCTGTAGGAGCTGCCGCAGGCTGCGATCTTTTGATGTTGTTTTTAAAAAGACAAGATCAAAAGATCGCAGCCTGCGGCAGCTCCTACAGGGTGGGGTGTTGCAGTACATTCCTTCAAGTCAGTCCCGCATTTGTCCGAACCGCCACCGTGATGCCTTGTTATAGTTCGGGCCTCATTTTCTGCCCGGTAAAGGATCACTGCCATGACTCAATACTCCGCCTTCAGCGTCGAACTGGCCGACAACATCGCCCATGTGCAGATCAATCGCCCGGAAAAGATCAACTCGATGAACGCGGCGTTCTGGAGCGAGATCGTCGAGATCCTCCAGTGGATCGACGACACCGACGAAGTGCGCGTGGTGGTGCTCAGCGGCAACGGTAAACATTTCTCCTCGGGCATCGATTTGATGATGCTCGCCGGCGTCGCCAATGAACTGGGCAAGGACGTCGGCCGCAACGCGCGCCTGCTGCGCCGCAAAATCCTCACCCTGCAAGCCTCGTTCAACGCCGTCGACAACTGCCGCAAACCGGTGCTCGCGGCGATTCAGGGTTACTGCCTGGGCGGTGCGATCGACCTGATCGCTGCCTGCGACATGCGTTACGCCGCCGAAGACGCGCAATTCTCGATCAAGGAAATCGATATCGGCATGGCCGCCGATGTTGGCACTTTGCAACGGTTGCCACGGATCATCGGTGACGGCATGCTGCGTGAGCTGGCTTACACCGGTCGTACCTTCGGCGCTGACGAGGCGCGCAGCATTGGCCTGGTCAATCGCGTCTACAGCGACAAAGACACGTTGCTCGAAGGCGTGCTCGACATCGCTCGCGAAATCGCCTCGAAGTCGCCGATTGCGGTCACCGGCACCAAGGAAATGATCAGCTACATGCGCGACCATCGCATCGACGACGGCCTCGAATACGTTGCCACCTGGAATGCCGCCATGCTGCAATCCACCGATTTGCGCGTGGCCATGGCCGCCCATATGAGCAAACAGAAACCCGAATTCCTGGACTGAGAAACCATGACAGCTCGCTGGACCACTGCAGTACTCGACACCGATCAACCGGGCGGCTGGGCCGTCGCGCGCAGCCCGGAAGGCTTTCTGTTCGATGACAACGGCGCGCTGTTCCCCCGGGAATGGCTCAAGCGTCAGGACTTGTCAGTCCTCACCGAGCACGGCATTGGCCATCTCGACGGCGAGCCGGTGTATCTGTTGGAGTTGCGCAGCGCCAGCGAGGTGCCGGGGTGCATCTGGAAAGGTCTGCGGGCGTTCATGCTCGAGGGCGATCACACGATCTACAAAGTGCTGGGTTACGCCGCGCAGATTGGCACCTGGGCGCGCGAGCATCGTTTCTGCGGCAACTGCGGACAGGCGATGACGCAAGTGCCGCGCGAGCGGGCGATGTATTGCCAGCCGTGCGACCTGCGCAGTTATCCGCGTATTTCGCCGAGCATGATCGTGCTGATCACTCGCGGCGACGAGATTCTGCTGGCGCGCTCACCGCGTTTCGTCAGCGGGGTTTACAGCACGCTGGCCGGGTTTGCCGAGCCGGGCGAGTCTGCCGAGGAATGCCTGATTCGGGAAGTGCGCGAAGAAGTGCAGATCGAGGTGAAGAACATCGAGTATCTGGGCAGCCAGTGCTGGCCGTTCCCGCATTCGATGATGCTCGGCTTCCATGCCGAATACGCGGGGGGCGAGATTGTCTGTCAGGAAGACGAGATCGAAGACGCCCAGTGGTTCAACGTGCACGACCTGCCGCCGTTGCCGGCGTCCAAGTCGATTGCCCGTTACCTGATCGACGTCTACGTGGCGCGGCGCTTAGGCCACGCTGAACCAGTGCTGCCAGGCTAGGCGCACGGTCAAACCGAGCACCACGGTTATGAACACCGGGCGAATGAACTTGGCGCCACCGCTGATCGCGGTGCGCGCGCCAAAGAACGCGCCGACCATCACCGACAGGCCCATGCTCAGGCCGATGATCCAGTCCACCTGCCCGGAAAACACGAACACCGACAGCGCCGCAATGTTGCTGACGAAGTTCATGCTGCGCGCCACGCCGCTGGCCTTGACCAGATCGATGGGGTACAGCAGCAGGCTGCTCACCGTCCAGAATGCGCCGGTACCGGGGCCGGCGACACCGTCGTAGAAACCGAGGCTGAAGCCTTGGGTCGATTGCCATTTCTTTTTGATCGGTGCATCGCTGTCCAGTGGCGCTTTTGGCGTGCCGCCGAACAACAGATACAGGCCGCAGGCAAAGACGATGACCGGGAGCATTTTGTTCAGCCATTCAGCCGGCAGGTAATGGGCGACGACGGCACCGGTCAATGCGCCGACCAGTGTGCCGACAATGGCGTGTACCCATTGCCGTGGATGGAACAACTTGCGGCGGTAGAAGGTGAAACTCGCGGTCGCCGAGCCGAATGTTGAACTGAGTTTGTTGGTGCCCAGCACCAAGTGTGGCGGCAGGCCAGCGGTCAGCAGCGCGGGTGTGGTCAACAGACCGCCACCGCCGGCGATGGCGTCGATGAAACCGGCAACGAAAGCGACAAGGGCGAGAATTGCCAGGGTGGTGAGGTCAACGCTGAGTTCGAAAGGCATGGAATCGGCTTATTCGGCAGGGCGCAGAACGGGAGCTGCGGGGAGGGCGGTTATGTTACCTGTATCCAACTGTTGCGGCGACCCATCGGACGCCTTCGCGAGCAGGCTCGCTCCCACATTTTGAAATGCACTCCACCCTGTGGGAGCGAGCCTGCTCGCGAAGGCATTCTTCATGCCGGCCCCAAACCAACTGTTGGCCACACAACAACCCACCAACAAATCCCCTTCCACAAAACATCTGCACAACCGATAAACCCAACAAAACCGGGCATTTTCAGGCTGGCACACTTGCTGCTCTACCTCTCCCATCTCCCAAAACATCCCGAGGACACGCCAATGAGCCAGCAACCCGTCAAATTTGCCTACTGGGTGCCGAACGTCAGCGGTGGGCTGGTGGTCAGCAAGATCGAACAGCGCACCGATTGGGGCATCGACTACAACCGCAAACTCGCGCAGATCGCAGAAGCCGCCGGGTTTGAATACGCGCTGACGCAGATCCGCTTCACCGCCGGTTACGGCGCCGAGTTCCAGCATGAGTCGGTTGCGTTCAGTCATGCACTGCTGGCCGCGACGACCAAGCTCAAAGTCATCGCCGCGCTCCTGCCCGGCCCGTGGCAACCGGCGCTCGCGGCCAAGCAACTGGCGACCATCGATCAACTCACCAACGGCCGCATCGCGGTGAACATCGTCAGCGGCTGGTTCAAAGGCGAGTTTCAGGCGATTGGCGAGCACTGGCTGGAGCACGACGAGCGTTATCGCCGTTCCGAAGAATTCATTCGCTGCCTGCGCGGTGTATGGAGTCAGGACAACTTCACCTTTCGCGGCGACTTCTACCGTTTCGACCATTACAGCCTGAAACCGAAACCGCTGGGGCGGCCGGAAATTTTTCAGGGCGGCAGTTCCCGCGCCGCGCGAGACATGGCCGCGCGGGTGTCGGACTGGTATTTCACCAACGGCAACAGCGTCGAAGGGATCAAGGCGCAGGTTGACGATATTCGTGCCAAGTCAGCGGCGAATAATCATTCGGTGAAGATTGGCGTCAATGCGTTCGTGATTGCCCGCGACACCGAAGAAGAAGCGCGAGCGGTGTTGGCGCAGATCATCGATCAGGCCGATCCGCAAGCGGTGAACGCGTTTGGCGATGCGGCGAAACAGGCGGGCAGGGCGTCGCCGGAGGGTGAAGGCAACTGGGCGAAATCAACCTTTGAGGATCTGGTGCAGTACAACGATGGCTTCAAGACCAATTTGATTGGTACGCCGTTACAAATCGCCGAGCGGATTGTGGCGTTGAAAGCGGTAGGCGTGGATCTGGTGCTGGCGGGGTTTCTGCACTTTCAGGAAGAAGTGGAATATTTCGGTGAGCGGGTGTTGCCCCTAGTTCGGGAACTTGAGGCTGAAACACAATCCACTGTGGGAGCGGGCTTGCTCGCGAAGGCGGTGTGACAGTGACATAAGGGTTAGCTGATACGACGCCTTCGCGAGCAAGCCCGCTCCCACATTTGGAACGGTGTTGGCTACAAGCCCAGGTCGGACAGGCCTGGGTGATCATCCGGGCGGCGGCCCAGTGGCCAGTGGAATTTGCGTTCGCTCTCTTTGATCGGCAGGTCATTGATGCACGCATAGCGCTGGAACATCAGGCCTTGCTCATCAAACTCCCAGTTCTCGTTGCCGTAAGAACGGAACCAGTTGCCCGAATCGTCGTGCCATTCATAGGCGTAACGCACCGCGATGCGCGTGTCGGAGTAGGCCCAGAGTTCTTTGATCAAGCGGTAATCCAGCTCTTTCGCCCACTTGCGCGTCAGAAAGGCTTTGGCTTCTTCGCGGTTGTTGGCGAACTCGGCGCGGTTGCGCCATTTGGTGTCGAGGGTGTAGGCCAGCGAAACCTTTTCCGGATCGCGGGAATTCCAGCCATCTTCGGCCAGACGCACTTTCTCGATCGCCGACTCGCGGTTGAAGGGTGGCAATGGCGGACGTACTTGCGCTGCAGTAGACATATCAGACTCCCGATAGGGTTTGCGGTTTAACAACAAGTCCGGCTTATAAAGGCATTACAGATCCAACAACTTTCGCGCCATGTTTTGCGCGTTATCGGCGGCACCGTGATCGCCCATCACCCGCGCGACGGTAATGGCGCCGTCAATCAGGATCAGCAGCTGTCTGGCCAGTTGCTGCGGATCCGCGACGCCCTGTTCGTTACATAGCTCAACCACGTAGTCGAGGAGCTTCTGTTTGTGTTCCTTGGCGATCAGACGCACCGGATTCTGTGGATCGCCCGTCTCGCCGCTGGTGTTGATGAAGGCGCAACCACGGAAACCTTCCGAGGCGAACCACTCCTTGAGCACGGTAAACAGGTTGAGCAGGCGATCGGCCGGGGTTTCGGCTTGATCAACGGCGTTTCGGTACCAGTGCATCCAGCGAATGTCGCGGCGTTGCAGAGCGGCGGCGACCAGTTGGTCTTTGTCCGCAAAATAACGGTAGATGCTTTTTCTCGAGACGCCGGCGGTTTTCACCAGGAGATCCATGCTGGTGGCAGCGATGCCACTTTTGTAGATCAGTTTTTCGGTGACGTCGAGGATGATGTCGCGGGTTTCGGTATTGATTGGTTCGTTCATGTGGCCGACAGTAGAACGGGCGTTCTCCTTTTGCAATTGTTTTTTAAGATCAAAAGATCGCAGCCTTCGGCAGCTGCTACACGGGCCAATGTAGGAGCTGCCGAAGGCTGCGATCTTTTGATCTGTTTGAGGGCTCTAACAAGACCCGAAGGATGCGATGGTGTAAGCTCTCGGGTTCTTCGGATTCGACCCATTGCGAGCCCTATGCCGTTGCTTTTCAAACGTTCCTTGCTGCCTAAACTGCGCAGCTTCCCGCTGACCGCCGAGGCCGTGACCATTCTGTCCGGCGCCGCCGAGTTCCGTCGTTGCCTGCTGGAAAAAATCGCCACGGCGACCCAGCGCATCTACATCGTCGCGCTGTATCTGCAGCAAGACGAAGCCGGTCAGGAAATTCTCGATGCTCTCCACGCCGCCAAGCTCAAACGTCCTGAGCTGGAAATCGCCGTGGTCGTCGACTGGCTGCGCGCGCAGCGCGGGCTGATCGGTGCCGGCAAGCAGCCGGGCAATTCCGCGTGGTACCAGGAAATGACCCGCACGCACCAGAGCGAAGTGCCGGTGTACGGCGTGCCGGTGCAGACCCGCGAGTTGTTCGGGGTGCTGCATTTGAAGGGCTTCGTGATCGACGATTGCGTGGTCTACAGCGGTGCAAGCCTGAATAACGTTTACCTGCATAAGTTCGACAAGTACCGTTTCGACCGTTATCACGTGCTGCAAAGCCATGAACTGGCTGACTCTATGCATCATCTGGTCAAGCATGGCCTGATCGAATCCAAAGCCGTGCATCGCCTCGATCTGCCGAACCTGCCGACTACGCGCAGCCTGCGCAACGACATTGGCGATCTGCGCAGCCGCCTCAAATATGCAACGTACGACACGGCCACTGGCAGCACCGCCAGAGACGGTCTGTCGGTGACACCGTTGCTCGGCGTCGGCAAGAACAACCCGCTGAACCGGGCGATTCTCGAACTGATCGCCAGCGCGCAAAAACAGCTGACCATCTGCACGCCATACTTCAACTTGCCGCTGGGCGTGATCCGCGAGATCAACCGCGCATTGGCGCGGGGTGTGAAGATCGACATCGTGGTCGGCGACAAGACCGCCAACGACTTCTACATCCCGCCGAGCGAGCCGTTCAAGGTCATCGCCGCGCTGCCGTATCTGTACGAGATCAGCCTGCGCCGCTTTGCCAAGCGGCATCAGCGCAATATCGACAGCGGCCAGTTGAACCTGCACCTGTGGCGTGATGGCGATAACACCTATCACCTCAAGGGTATGTGGGTTGATCAGCGTTATACGTTGTTGACCGGCAACAACCTTAATCCACGGGCGTTCCGTCTGGATCTGGAAAACGCGCTGCTGATTGAAGACCCGAAAGGCGAGTGGCTGGAACCACGGGCGAAGGAGCTGGAAGAGATTTTCCGCCATACCACGCGGATAGACAGCTTTCAGAATCTTGAGACGTTGCCGGAGTATCCGGGCGCGGTGGCGAAGTTTCTCAAGCGCGTGAGTCGGGTGCGGATTGAGCGGTTGCTGTACCGGATTCTCTAATCGGAATTATGTATTGCGGCTGATGTAGCCTTCGCGAGCAAGCCCGCTCCCACAGTTGGAATGCATTCCCCTGTGGGAGCGGGCTTGCTCGCGAAGGGGCCCGCCCAGACGCTACAAAGTCTTAGTTCAGACCCAACTTCCCACGCAACGTGGACAGGTCTTCAGCCAACGTATTCACCGGCCCGACCAGCGCTTTACGATCGTTATCCTTCACCTTGTCATACGTCTCGAATCCACCGTCCTTGGTCTTGTACTTGGCCAGAATCTTGTCGACCGTGGCGAAGTTCTTGTCGACCTTCGCGACAAATGCCTTGTCCTGCTTCTCGATCTGCGGACGGAACAAATCGACAATTTTCTTCGCGCCGTCGATGTTGCCCTGGAAGTCATACAGGTCGGTGTGGCTGTAACGATCTTCTTCGCCGGAGATCTTGGTTGCAGCGACTTCTTCCAGCAGCGCAGCCGCGCCACCGACTACTTTCTCAGGCGGGAAGGTCAGGCCGGCGACGCGGGTTTGCAGGTCTTTGACGTCGCTGTTGAGCTTGTCTGCCAGCTCGTTCAGGCCCTGGGTGCTTTTCTCCGAGAACAGCGTGTACTCGATGCGGTGAAAACCGGTGAAGTCATCAGCCTTCACGCCTTTCTCGTGGTCGTCGACGCGGGAGTCGATGGACGCATCGAGGTCACTGAACAGCTCGGCAATCGGCTCGATCGACTCGTAGTAAACGCGGGTCGGCGCGTAGAGCTTTTGCGCGGTGGCCAGGTCGCCTTTCTTCACGGCGTCGGTGAACTGTTGGGTGTGGCTGCCCAGTTCATCGAGTTGCTCAGTGACGTAAATCTTGTAGTCAGACACCGGCCCGACCAGATCCAGCGGCGCTGTCGCGGCGAACGCCGACAGCGGGGTGTTGAGCAAACCAAGGGTCAGCAATAACGCGAGTGGCGTCTTCTTCATGGGGGCGGCTCCAGTGTTGAATGTTGTTTTTAGGCAGCGGTTTTGGGTTGTGTGGCGTTGAGCAGCGAGCGACCGATGAAATCCTTGTCGCCCGTAACACCCGGAAGGGTGAAGAAGTAACCGCCGCCGACCGGTTTGAGGTATTCCTCAAGCGGTTCGCCGTTAAGGCGGGTTTGCACGGTGATGAAGCCTTTTTCCAGATCGGCCTGGTAACAGATGAATAGCAGGCCCATGTCGAGCTGGCCGTTCTTGTTGACGCCATTCGAATAGTTGAACGGCCGACGCAGGATCAGGTTGGCCTGGCTCGCGGCGGTGCGCGGGTTGGCCAGGCGAATGTGCGCGTCGAGTTTGGTCAGCTTGCCTTCCGGGTCTTTGTGATAGTCCGGGACTTCAGTTTCGTGTTTGCCACCGATAGGCGCGCCGGAGGTTTTCACCCGGCCAAGGATGCTTTCCTGTTCCTGCAACGGCGTGCGATCCCAGCGCTCGACGAAGTTGCGGATGATCCGCACCGCTTGGTAACTGCCATGCGCAGCCCAGGCCGGTTCGTCGCTGCCCGGTTGCACCCAGACGATGTTGTCCATGGCTTTCGCATCGTTGGAATTCGGGTTGGCCGAGCCGTCGCGAAAACCAAGAAAGTTACGCGCCGATTGCGCCGGCACACCGGGTTTCGCCGGGGCTTGCGGCGGCACGCTGCCTTCCTGTTTCCAACGCACCAGCAGCAGGTCGGGCAGGTTTTTGACGATGTCGCGCAAGGCGTGAATGTTGGTGTCGGTGGTGTTCGAGCAGAACTGCAAACTCAGGTCGCCGTGGCAGCAGTCAGCTTCCAGCGCATCGTTGGGGAAACCGACCATGCGTTGCAGGCGCTTGGGTTTGGCGTCGGCCAGACCGAAGCGCTCGTCGAACAGCGATTCGCCGACGGAAACGGTGATGGTCAGGTTGTCCGGCGTTACGCTGGGGCCGAGGATGCCGGAGTCCGGTGGCGGCAATTTCGGATCGATTTGCTCAACCGGGCCGCCCTTCATCAGGAAGGCGATGCGCTCGTTGAGGGTGCGGAACAGTCGCTCAAGGTCTTCGCGATCACTGGCCAACACGTCGAACGAAACGAGCATGCCCGACGCCGGGCGCGGGGTGACGATGCCGGTTTGATGCACGCCGTGGAAATCGTGGCGGTCTTCGGTTTTGTCGCTGCTCGGTGCTTCGGTGACTTGCGCCGGCGCGGCAGCCATGGCCGGGCAGCTCAGGGCTGATCCGGCGAGGGCGACACCGGCGGCGCCCATGCCCATCAGGACACGGCGACGTTGCAGGTTGAGGGTTTCCAAATCTTTCATCGCGAATTCGTCTTCTGCTTACAGGCCGGAGAGGCCAAGGGCGGGATCAATGCCATCAAGCGCGTCGGCCAGAGCCTGGGCCTTGTCGGCGATCTGCTTGCGTTGTTCGCCGCTGACGGAGTCGTAGCTGGCGTAGCCGTCCTTGATCTTGTAGCTGTTGAGTTGTGTGTCGAAGTCCGCCAGTGCCTTGTCGATTTTCGGCAGCAGGTCAGCGGCTGACTTGCTCAGCATTGGCCGCAGCAGATCGACGACTTTGTGCGCGGTTTCAGCATTCGCAGCAAAACCGTTGAGATCGCTGTGGCTGTAGCGTTCCTCTTCACCGCTGGCGGCGCGCACGTCGGCCAAGGTGTTGAGGTTGCGCACGACGATGTTCACCAGTTGCTCCGGTGGCAGCGATTGTGCGAGCAGTTGCTGTTTGAGCGTGGTGACGTCGCTGAGCAGGCGTTGGCCAATCGGCGTCAGTTCATCGAGTTTGCGCTGCTGGAAAAGGCCGAATTCGAGGCGATGGAAGCCGACGAAGGCCGGATCCTGTTCGCGTTTTTCGAAATAATCGGCGCGGGCATTGATGCTGTTGTCCAGCTCGGCCAAACGCTGCGCCGCCGGGGCCAGACGCTGATAAGCGGCACGCGCCGGCAGGTACAACGCCTGAGCCTGACTCAAATCACCGCTTTCAATCGCTTGATTGAGCGCGGTCACGGCTTTGATCAGCGCGCTGCTCTGGCTGGCCAGATAAACGCGGAATTCCGACAACGGCCCGACGAAAGCCACCATCGACGGCTTGGCTTTGGCGGCCGCATCAGACGCGGCAGTTGGCGTGACGTGCAAGGTGCCGCGCGGGTTGCTCAGCAGGCCGCAGGTAATCGCGTAATCGCCGGGTTGCAGATTGGCGTTGATCACCTGGCTCAGGCCCGGCGCGATGTTTTCGCGTTCTTCAACAACCAGCACGCCGTCGAGGATTTCCCATTCCACCGCGCGGTCGGAGCGGTTGACGATACGGAAGCTGGCGCGGCCGGCCGGCACGGTCAGCGCATTCGGTTCGCAACTGCCCGGATGGATATTCACCACCACTTCATCGTGATTGTGCTGGCGCTTGGCCGCAGCCATTTTCGAGGCGTACCAGAACAGGCCACCGGCGGCGATCATGATGACCACCGAACCGGCCACCGCCCAGCGCAAGGCGCGGGGAGGGGAGGCCTGAGGAGTATTAGGCTTTGACATGGATGCCCTTATTGGCTGGAAACGGAAGACGATTGCGCGGTGGGTTTGGGCGCGGGAGCCGGAACCGGGTAAAAGAACATCACCAGCGCCACCAGCAGATAAAGCAGATAGGCACCGAGGGTGCTGACGGTCGGTGCATCCTGATAACCGAACATGCCGGCCAGCACCGAGCCCAACGGGCCATCCATCGGCAGCGTCGCGCTGAAGTCGAACAGCACGGTTTGCAGGTGATTCCACAGCCCGGCTTCATGCAGCGCCTGCACCGAGTTGGCGAGAATCCCGGCGGCAACCACCAGAATGAACAGGCCGGTCCACTTGAAAAACGCCGAAAGATTGAGGCGCATGCTGCCGCTGTAGATCAGGAAGCCAACGATGATCGCCAGGATCAGGCCGAGCAGGGCACCGATCGGCGCGCCCGGGCCTTCGCTCTGCTGGAACACCGCGAGCAGGAAGAACACCGTTTCCAGACCTTCGCGGGCCACGGCAAAGAAGACCATGGCGATCAGCGCAATGACCTGATGCTTCGAAGAAGTCAGCGCGTGATCGAGTGAGGCTTGCAGCGAATGTTTGATCGAGCGCGCGACTTTGCGCATCCAGAACACCATCGAACTGAGAATCCCCACGGCGACCAGCCCGACGATGCCTTCAAACAGTTCCTGCTGCTTTTGCGGGAATTCGGCGCTGACCAGCTCCAGACCGCCACCAACCAACAGGGCGAGGGCGGCGGCGAGGAAAACGCCGATCCACACGGCAGGCATCCACTGGCCACGGCCGGTTTGCTGGAGGTAACTGGCGATGATGCCAACGATCAGCGCGGCTTCAATGCCTTCGCGCAGCATGATCAGAAAGGGAACGAGCATTAGGTGTCCAAGGAATCATTCTGAGGGGTTACAAGTTGTAACATAATGACAACCATTCTCACATGACAATCATTGACACAAACCTGAACAGAAGCTGAACAACCTCAATTTTCGCCTCACACAGATCACTGTGGGAGCGGGCTTGCTCGCGAAAGCGGTGGATCAGTAAAAGAGATTTTGGCTGACCCACCGCTTTCGCGAGCAAGCCCGCTCCCACAGGGGATTCGTCTTGAATTCAGATCCTGCGGTAAGATGCCGGTCACTCAAAAACAACAAGGTCTACCGCGTTCCATGTCGGAAAAAGACACCATCGCCGTTCAACTGGTGCGTGAAGCGCTGCTGCAAAGTTGCGCCCCGGGTGTGCCCACGGAGGAGGTCTTGAACAAGGTCGGGATTGATCCGGCGCTGCTGCAAACCGACAACGGTCGGGTGCCGGCCTCGCAGTACGCCAAACTCTGGCGCTTGCTGGCCCGGCGCGGTGACGACGAATTTTTTGGCATGGATCCGCGCCGGCTCAAGTCCGGCAGTCTGGAGTTCCTCTGCCGCAGCGCCATGGCGCAACCCACGCTGGCAGCGGGTTTGAGTACGGGTTTGAGTTTTCTCTCGCTGATGCTGGAGCGCATGCCGGCGCAGTTGGTGCACCAGCAGAGCCTTGCCGAAATCGTTCTGCTTGAGGATGACCCCGAACCGCGTCGCGCCTTCACCTATTTCACCTATTGGATGATCGTCCACGGCGTCGCCTGTTGGCTGGCCGGGCGGCGGATTCCGATTCTGGCGATCGAATTGCGTTGCGCTGAGCCGGATTTCACCGATGACTATCGGGTGATGTTTTCCGAGAACCTGCGTTTCGATCGACCACGCACGCGGATGATCTTCTCGGCGGATTGCCTCGATCTGCCGATCAAGCGGTCTGCCGAAGAGTTGAAACGCTTTCTGGCCCATGCGCCGGCGAACATTCTGGTGAAGTATCGCGACCCGGAGAGCCTGGCGAGTCGGATCAAGCAGGATCTGCGAGAGTTGCCGGCCGAGCAGTGGCCGGAAACCGAGGCCCTGGCGCAGCAATTGTGCATGTCGGCCTCGACCTTGCGCCGGCGCTTGGCGGAGGAAGGGCAGACGTATCAGGGGCTCAAGGACAGCGTGCGCAAGGAGTTGGCGATTGTTTGGCTGGCGGAGCCTTCGATCAGTTTTGTCGAGATTGCGGCGCGGTTGGGGTTTGCCGATGCGAGTTCGTTTTATAAGGCGTTTCGGAAGTGGTCGGGGTCGAATCCGGGGCATTACCGGACGCTGATTTTGAATGAGGTTGTCTGACCCGGCCTCTTCGCGAGCAGGCTCGCTCCCACAGGGGAATGCATTTCAAATTGTGGGAGCGAGCCTGCTCGCGAAAGCGCCAGTCCATGATGATCGTTCCCACGCTCCGCGTGGGAATGCCTCTAGGGACGCTCCGCGTTCCGGTTCTGAAGTGGACGCAGAGCGTCCGCGGCCGCATTCCCACGCAGAGCGTGGGAGCGATCGGTGTAGCAAGGCATGGCCAAACCAGTCAGCCACTTTGATGGCTTTGACCATTGCCCCATCCCCCGCACAGCGCGACTATCCCTCTGTTGTTTACGGTTCCCAGCCTAATAAAAACACAGAGGGATTCTGGCAATGCGCGATTACTTGTCTGCCACCGAACAGTTCAACTATCAGCACACCGTGGAAGCCGCGCTCAGCGGTACGCTGGAGGCGCTCAACGCCTGCGTCGAATGCTGCGACCGCCACGCCTTGCCCGGGCGCATTGCGCTGTTCTGGGAAGGTCGCGACGGCGCCAGTGCGACGTACACCTTCAGCGACCTGCAGGACAAAGCCGCGCGTTTCGCCAATTTCCTTCTCGCTCAGGGCGTGCAGAAAGGTGACAAGGTCGCCGGCCTGCTGCCGCGCAACATCGAATTGCTCATCACCGTGCTCGCCACCTGGCGCATCGGCGCGGTCTATCAACCGCTGTTCACCGCGTTCGGCCCGAAAGCCCTCGAACATCGCCTGAACAGCTCCGGGGCCAAAGTCGTGGTCACCGATGCGGTCAACCGTCCGAAACTCGCTGAAGTCGCCGATTGCCCAACCCTAGTCACCGTCGGCGGCGCCAAAGGCCAAGGCATCGTCCGTGGCGATTTCAGTTTCTGGGCCGAGCTGGCCAACTATTCCAACCTCTGCGAGCCAGTGCTGCTGACCGGCGAAGACCCGTTTCTGCTGATGTTCACTTCGGGCACCACTGGCCCGTCGAAAGCGCTGTCGGTGCCAGTCAAAGCCATCGTCGCGTTCCAGAGCTACACCCGCGATGCCGTCGATCTGCGCCCGGAAGATGCATTCTGGAACGTTGCCGATCCGGGCTGGGCCTACGGCATTTATTTCGGCGTCACCGGCCCATTGTCGATGGGCCACCCGATCACCTTTTACGATGGCCCCTTCACCCTCGAAAGCACCTGCCGGGTGATCAATAAATACAGCATCACCAACCTCACCGGTTCGCCGACGGCCTATCGTCTGCTGATTGCTGGCGGTGACGAGTTCGCCAAGTCGATCAAAGGCAAATTGCGCATCGTCAGCAGCGCCGGCGAGCCGCTGAACCCGGAGGTGATCCGCTGGTTCGCCGACAACCTCGGCGTGGTTATTCACGATCACTACGGCCAGACCGAATTGGGCATGGTGCTGTGCAACCACCACGGCCTCGACCACGCGGTACACATCGGCGCCGCCGGTTTCGCCTCGCCGGGCCATCGCATCGTCGTACTCGATGATCAGTACAACGAACTCGGTGTCGGCCAGCCCGGCATCCTCGCCATCGACCGCGCGCAATCGCCGATGTGCTGGTTCGGCGGCTACGAAGGCGCGCCGACCAAGGCCTTCGTCGGCGATTACTACTTGAGCGGCGACACCGTGGAATGGAACCCGGATGGCAGCATCAGTTTCGTCGGCCGCAGCGATGACGTGATTACCACCTCCGGCTACCGCGTCGGCCCGTTCGACGTCGAAAGCGCACTGATCGAACATCCTGCAGTGGTCGAAGCGGCGGTCGTCGGCAAACCGGATCCGGAGCGCACCGAGCTGGTCAAAGCCTTTGTCGTGCTGAGTGCGCAATACCGCGCCGCGCCGGAGCTGGCCGAAGAACTGCGGCAACACGTGCGCAAGCGTCTGGCGGCGCATTCGTACCCGCGTGAAATCGAATTCGTCAGCGAATTGCCGAAAACCCCAAGCGGCAAATTGCAGCGCTTTATCTTGCGCAACCAGGAAATCGCCAAGGCTCAAGAGGCCGCGGCGCATAACGTTTCAGCTTGAATCAGGAAAGACAGTCATGCAGATCGAGAACAAGGTTTTTATTGTCACCGGCGGCGCATCCGGCCTCGGTGCGGCCACCGCTGAATTGCTGGTGAATGCCGGCGCCAAAGTGATGCTGGTGGACATGAACGCCGAAGCGGTGGCCGCACAGGCTCAGCGTCTCGGTGCGCAAAGTGTGGTGGCCGACATCAGCAACGAGGCCGCCGCCGAAGCTGCTGTGCAAGCGACCGTTGCTGCATTTGGCAGCCTCAATGGTCTGGTCAACTGCGCCGGTATCGTGCGAGGCGAGAAGATCCTCGGCAAGAACGGCCCGCATGCGTTGAGCAGCTTCGCCCAGGTGATCAACGTCAACTTGATCGGTAGCTTCAACATGCTGCGTCTGGCCGCTGCGGCGATTGCCGAATCCGAAGCCAATGCCGACGGCGAACGCGGCGTGATCATCAACACTGCCTCGGTCGCAGCGTTCGACGGCCAGATCGGTCAGGCAGCTTACGCCGCATCCAAAGGTGCGATCGCCAGCCTGACTCTGCCCGCCGCCCGTGAACTGGCGCGTTTCGGCATCCGCGTGATGACCATCGCCCCGGGCATTTTCGAAACCCCGATGATGGCCGGCATGACCCCGGAAGTCCGCGACTCGCTGGCCGCCGGCGTACCGTTCCCGCCGCGTCTGGGCAAGCCTGCCGAATACGCTGCACTGGTTCGGCATATCATCGAAAACAGCATGCTCAACGGCGAGGTGATCCGTCTCGACGGCGCCTTGCGCATGGCCGCCAAGTAAGGAGGATTTGTCATGACTATTTCCAACGATCCGATTGTTATCGTCAGCGCTGTGCGCACGCCAATGGGCGGTTTTCAGGGCGAACTGAAAAGTCTCACCGCGCCGCAACTTGGCGCTGCGGCGATCAAGGCTGCGGTTGAACGCGCCGGTGTTGCCAGTGATTCGGTTGATGAAGTGCTGTTCGGTTGCGTGTTGCCCGCAGGTCTCGGCCAAGCGCCGGCACGTCAGGCTGCTCTGGGCGCGGGGCTGGATAAATCGACCCGCTGCACCACCGTCAACAAGATGTGCGGTTCGGGCATGGAAACCACCATTCTTGCGCACGACATGCTGGTCGCCGGCAGTGCCGATGTGGTGATTGCGGGTGGCATGGAGAGCATGTCCAACTCGCCGTATCTGCTGGATCGCGCTCGCGCCGGCTACCGCATGGGCCATGGTCGCGTGCTCGACTCGATGTTCCTTGATGGCCTCGAAGACGCTTACGACAAGGGCCGCTTGATGGGCACCTTCGCCGAGGATTGCGCCGAGACCAATAACTTCAGTCGCGAGGCGCAGGACGCTTTTGCCATCGCCTCGACCACTCGCGCGCAACAGGCGATTCAGGACGGCAGCTTCAAGGACGAAATCGTCCCTCTGACAGTGACCGTCGGCAAAGAACAGGTGCTGATCAGCAACGACGAACAGCCACCGAAAGCCAAACTGGACAAGATCGCCTCGCTGAAACCGGCGTTCCGTGAAGGCGGCACGGTGACGGCGGCGAACTCCAGCTCGATTTCTGATGGCGCGGCGGCGTTGGTGCTGATGCGTCAATCGCAAGCGCAGAAGCTGGGGTTGAAACCGCTGGCGGTGATTCATGGTCATGCTGCATTCGCTGACACCCCCGGTCTGTTCCCGGTGGCGCCGATCGGGGCGATCAAGAAGCTGATCAAGAAAACCGGTTGGTCGCTGGGTGATGTCGATTTGTTCGAAGTGAACGAAGCGTTTGCTGTGGTTGGCATGGCGGCGATGACGCATCTGGAAATCCCGCATGACAAGTTGAACGTGCATGGCGGTGCGTGTGCGCTGGGCCATCCGATCGGTGCTTCCGGTGCGCGGATTCTGGTGACGTTGCTGTCGGCCCTGCGCCAGCGACACCTCAAACGCGGTATCGCCGCGATCTGCATCGGCGGCGGCGAAGCCACGGCCATGGCCGTGGAATGCCTCTACTAAAACACCCACATCGCCAACTGTGGGAGCGGGCTTGCTCGCGAAGGCGTCGTATCAGACAACATTTACGGTACTGACCCACCGCTTTCGCGAGCAAGCCCGCTCCCACAGGGGGCAGGCGGTGTTACTTGAATTAAGGATTCACCATGATTCCCAACGAAGACCAGACCCAGATCCGCGACATGGCCCGGCAGTTCGCCGAGGAACGCCTCAAGCCGTTCGCCGCCGAGTGGGATCGCGAGCACCGTTTCCCCAAGGAAGCCATCGGCGAAATGGCCGAGCTGGGCTTCTTCGGCATGCTCGTGCCGGAGCAGTGGGGCGGTTGCGACACCGGCTACCTGGCGTACGCCATGGCTCTGGAAGAAATCGCTGCCGGTGACGGCGCCTGCTCGACGATCATGAGCGTGCACAACTCAGTCGGCTGCGTGCCGATCCTCAAGTTCGGCAACGACGATCAGCGCGAGCGTTTTCTCAAACCGCTGGCCAGCGGCGCCATACTCGGTGCCTTCGCGCTGACCGAACCGCAGGCCGGTTCCGACGCCAGCAGCCTGAAAACCCGCGCGCGTCTGGACGGCGATCACTACGTGCTGAACGGCTGCAAACAGTTCATCACGTCCGGGCAGAACGCCGGGATCGTCATCGTCTTTGCCGTGACCGATCCGAGCGCCGGCAAGCGCGGCATCAGCGCGTTTATCGTGCCGACCGATTCGCCGGGCTACAAAGTCGCGCGGGTCGAAGACAAGCTCGGCCAGCACGCCTCCGACACCTGCCAGATTCTCTTCGAAGACGTGAAAGTGCCGGTGGCCAACCGTTTGGGCGAGGAGGGCGAGGGCTACAAAATCGCTCTGGCCAACCTTGAAGGTGGCCGCGTCGGCATCGCTTCGCAATCGGTGGGCATGGCGCGTGCGGCGTTCGAAGCAGCGCGCGATTACGCCCGTGAGCGTGACACCTTCGGCAAGCCGATCATCGAGCATCAAGCCGTCGCATTCCGCCTCGCTGACATGGCCACGCAAATTGCCGTCGCCCGGCAGATGGTGCATTACGCGGCGGCCCTGCGTGACAGCGGCCAGCCGGCACTGGTCGAGGCGTCGATGGCCAAACTGTTCGCTTCGGAGATGGCCGAGAATGTCTGCTCGATGGCATTGCAAACCCTCGGCGGTTACGGTTATCTCAACGATTTCCCGCTGGAACGCATATACCGCGACGTGCGCGTCTGCCAGATCTACGAAGGCACCAGCGACATTCAGCGCATGGTGATCTCCCGTAATCTATAAACCCCACCCCGTGTGTAGGAGCTGACGAGTGCAACGAGGCTGCGATCTTTTGATCTTGAAAGCCAAAGTCAAAAGATCGCAGCCTGCGGCAGCTCCTACACAGGGAATGAATTGAGGAGTTATGTAATGAGCTACGAAACGATTCTGCTGGAAAACCACGGCCGCGTTGGCCTGATCACCCTCAACCGTCCGCAGGCGCTGAACGCCCTGAACGCGCAACTGGTCAGCGAAGTGAACCAGGCGCTGGATACGCTGGAAGCGGACGCGAACATCGGTTGCATCGTCATCACCGGTTCGAAAAAAGCTTTCGCCGCCGGTGCCGACATCAAGGAAATGGCTGAGCTGACCTACCCGCAGATCTACATGGACGACCTGTTCAGCGACAGCGATCGCGTGGCCAACCGCCGCAAGCCGATCATCGCTGCGGTGAATGGTTTTGCCCTCGGCGGTGGCTGTGAACTGGCGCTGATGTGCGACTTCATTCTGGCCGGCGACAACGCCAGGTTCGGTCAACCGGAAATCAACCTCGGCGTGCTGCCGGGCATGGGCGGCACCCAGCGTTTGACCCGCGCCGTGGGCAAAGCCAAGGCCATGGAAATGTGCCTGAGCGGGCGCTTGATTGACGCGGTGGAAGCGGAGCGTTGCGGGATTGTCGCGCGGATTGTGCCGAGTGATGAGCTGCTGGATGAAGCGCTGAAAGTCGCTGCGGTGATTGCGAGCAAGTCGTTGCCGATTGCGATGATGGTCAAGGAGAGTGTGAATCGTGCGTTTGAAGTGAACCTGACGGAAGGCGTGCGGTTTGAGCGTCGGGTGTTCCATGCGGCGTTTGCGACGCAGGATCAGAAAGAAGGGATGGCGGCGTTTGTGGCCAAGCGTGCGCCGGAGTTCAAGGGCAAGTGATTTGAATCGAGCTCAAAAGCCCCTCACCCTAACCCTCTCCCGGAGGGAGAGGGACTGAATGGGGGATGCCTGGGAGGTACGGCGACCTGCGCGAGGTTTGCTGAATCCATAATCGAGCTCTATCTCCCTCCGGGACAGAGCTGAGGGAAAGGCAAACGCAGGGCACACTATTGGCGGACTCGAGGGTGGCGGTCTAGGCTGAACTTTCAGGCGTGCGGGTCATGGCGGAATATGCCTGAACCGCCGTTGTGAAAATCTTCCGGGAGCGAAGGTCCGAGCGGGCCAGGAGTGGGATCCATGAAAGCCGGAACACCTGTTTTGTGCTTGTTCTTCAGCCTGATCCTCAGCCCCGTGGTGCACGCCGACGATCCGCCGGCAACCGACGACAGCCCGCCGGTCAACCCGCAGGTGGTCGACAAGCTCATCGACATGGGCAATTACCTGCGCAGCCTGCCGAAGTTTCAGGTCGATGCCGATGTGTCGCGGGACACCGTTCTGGAGTCCGGGCAGAAAATAAAAACCGAGTCGTCCAATACCCTGAAGGTCGTCGGCCATGACCGTATGTACGCCAAAACCGAAGGCGACGTGCGCACTCGCGAGTTTTTCTACAACGGCAAAAAACTCACTCAGTATTCGCCGTACCTCAAGTACTACACCACCGTCGATGCGCCGCCGAAGGTCGCCGAGGCGCTGCACATGATCGAGGATCACTACGGCGTGCAAGTGCCGATGGAAGATCTGTTTTTGTTCGGCAGCGACCAGTCGCAGATTGATGCGCTGAAAGCGGCGTTGTACGTCGGCCCGTCGACGATTAAGGGGCAACTGTGCGATCACCTGGCGTTTCGGCAGGAGGGCATTGACTGGCAACTGTGGATCACCCGCTCCGACAAGCCGTTGCCGTGCAAACTGGTGATTACCACCACCGACGACAAAAGCTCACCTGAATACAGCGCCGTGTACCGCTGGAATCTCAAGCCGACGATCGCGGATTCGATCTTCACCTTCAAACCAGCCAAGGGCGACGTGGCGATCGCGATGAAGAAAGCCAGCGATCAGGGAGGGCAGTGACATGATCAAGTCAATGTCGTGGAGTTTGTGCATCTCACTGGCGACCGCTGCGTTGCTGACTGCCGGCCTGATCGCTGAAGCGGACGCCAGACCCATGCGCGCCCAAGGGCATGCGCGAGCATCGGTCAACCGCGCACCTGCGCCGAATGTACATCGCGCGCAACGGATCAACCCGCCGCAGCGGGCGAATGTGAACGCCGGCAATCGGGCGCACGCGGGTAATCGGGTCAACTCGGGCAACCGGGTCAATGCCGGTAACAATGTCGGCAATCGCAATTACGTCAACAACAGCACACGCAATGTGAACGTCAATAACCACCGTGACGTCGACATCGACGTGGATGGCCACGGTCGCTACGGCTACGACGACCATTACCACCCGATAGCAACCGCCGCAGCGGTGACGGCCACCGTCGCGGTGACGGCAGCGGTAGTCGGTTCCATTTTTACCCCCGCGCAAATGCCCAGCAGTTGTACGCAGGTCATCCGTTACAACGTCGCCTACATGCAATGCGGCTCAACCTGGTATCAACCGCAGTATCAGGGCAGCGACGTGACCTACGTGGTGGTCAACGCGCCATAACCCATGCAAGAGCAAAGCGTGCCCGCAAAAAAACCGCCGTCCCGATCAAACGGAACGACGGTTTTTTAGCAGAAGCCCCTTCAACCCCCGTAGGAGCTGCCGAAGGCTGCGATCTTTTGATTTTAGAAAGCAAAGATCAAAAGATCGCAGCCTTCGGCAGCTCCTACAGACATCAAAAACGTCTACTACTCGATGCAAATTGGGCAGGCCATGACGGCCTCTTCGCGAGCAAGCCCGCTCCCACAGGTTTTGAGTACACCAAAAAACTTGATGTCCACCGCAAAACCACTGTGGGAGCGGGCTTGCTCGCGAAGGGGCCGGTTCATTCAGCGTCGATGTTGAATGACCGGATGCGTTCGCGAGCAAGCTATTTATGGAGGGCGGTATAGGACTGGCTCAAATCGCTGGCCCAGCCATCGAGCACCACTTTGATGTCATCGGCCTTGAGGATTTGCTTGTCATTGTCCAGCGGCACCCCGGTGCCTTTGCGCACGACTTCGGCAACCACTTCACCGGTCGAGCCGTCCTCAAACGACACTTCGGTGCTGATTTCACTGTCCTGATCGCGGATCCCGGTGGCTGTGCTCACGCCAGCGGCGACCAGAGTCACCGGCAACCATTCATAGAAGCGCAAACCCTGGGTGCTGGTCGCCACCCGGGTGATGGCGGGTCTGACAATTAACGTGTTCGGGCCGGGTTTGTTGACGATGTGCAGCACCTTGCCCAATTCGAGCCTGAGCGCCGCGTCGTAGTAATCGGTGACGCCGGCCAGCGTGCTGAGGGGTATCCGTTCAGTCGGGACGGCGTTGGGGTAAAACTGGCTCGGCGCCAGATAGACCTGGGTATAGCGCGCTCTGGCCAACGCCGGGCTGACCCAGCCCAGCACCGGTTGACCCGAAGGCGAGTGGCGTTCGGTCAGCACGCTGTAGCTCTGCAGAAATCCGCTTTTCGGTTCAACTTTGTTATTGCTGCAGGCTGACAGGCTCAGGGTGGTCGCCATGACCAGCGACAGTGAGCGAATGCGCATCATCAACGTGCTTCCTTTTGGTGAGGCGGGGTGTTGTCCGAGCACTCGATGTGCAGATGTCCGTGGCTCATGACCCACTCGATAAGGTCCGCGGTGGAAATGCTGTGAACGTACTCAACCCAGTGCGCATTGGTCGGGCTGAAGTGCTCGAAATAACGACGCAGGACGACCCGGGTCTGATCGTTGGAAACCCCCAGGCATGACTCCTGAAAAACGATCGGCGTATCGGGCCCGAGCGCGCCGGTGCGCTGGCTCAGGATCAATGGGTGATTGGCGTTGTGCTGCTTGGTGCTGTGGCTGCTGTTGAAGTCCGTCATGGCAAACCCCTTTGGTGGAATACGTGCAGATTGCCCGAGGGTTTTTGCCGGACGATGTCCGCTTGATGTCGCTCAAGACGAAATGTTGCTCGATTGAAATAAATGACCCGCAGCGGCAAATGGCTTTAGATTGGCGGCTTTCGGTCCATGGATTTTGCAACCGTGAGCAAATTGCTGTTCGTCGACGATGATGTGGAAATCCTCTCCTTGTTGAAGAAGTTCTTCACCCAGCACGGCTATGACGTCGACGTGGCGGAGAACGGTGAAGCCATGTGGGCGGCGATTGCGCTGGGGCGTCCGGACACGCTCATTCTCGACGTGATGATGCCCGGCGAAGGCGGCCTCAGCCTGTGCCAGAAAGTGCGGGCGCAGATGGGCATTCCGATCATCATGCTCACGGCGATGGCCGAACTGAGCGATCGCATCGTCGGCCTCGAACTGGGCGCCGATGATTACCTGACCAAACCGTTCGCCCCGCAGGAATTGCTTGCTCGTGTCCGCGCATTGCAACGTCGTGCCGGCGAACAGGCCAGCCCGGTTGAGCCGTCGCGACCGGTGATTGCCTTTGCCGGTTGGCATCTGGACATCACTTGCCGCGAATTGCGCTCACCCGAAAACGTGATGATTCCGCTGTCCGGCGGCGAGTTCGATCTGTTGGTGGTGTTCCTCGATCATCCGCAACGCATCCTCACGCGCGAACAATTGATCGACCTTACGCACGGCCAGGGTCACGATGCCTTTGATCGCAGTATCGATGTCCAGGTCAGCCGTTTGCGCCGCAAGATCGAGCCCGACTGCAAGCGTCCGGATCTGATCCGTACGGTGCGCAATGGCGGCTATATGTTCACTGCCAAGGTCAGCCGCACGTGATCGGGCGGCTACTGCGCGGCGACACGCTGCGGCGACGAATCGCCCTGACCATCGTCGCCGCGATGTTGGCATCGGTGGCGTTGAATGCTTTGTTTATTCAAGTCGCCGGCATCTGGGCGCGTCCGCCCATCGAACGCACCGGCCTGCTCGAGCAGATCGCGGTCACCTCGCGGCTGATCGAGGTCGCGCCCGCTGACTTGCGCCCGCAACTGGCGCAAGCCGCCAGCAGCGACATGCTGCAAGTCGTGTGGAAGGCGCAGCGCGCCGATTTTGGTTTGCCCAACGACGGCGCCCGCGTTGAAGCGAGTCGGGTGCCGGTGCTGGAGCAGTTGTTGGGGGGAGATCGAAACATCGAAGCGTTCAACCCCGGTGACTGGACGCGGGACAATCCTCAAGCGCATTACGCGGCGTTGGTGCAACTGGTCGATGGCAGCTGGTTGTCCTTCACTCCGCCTGAAAGGAGTTGGGGCCTGGAAATCGGCACGCGAATCGCGATCATCATCGCGCTAGGTTTGATCGCAACGTTTCTTGTTGCCTGGGTCGCTACCCGCCAATTGGCTAACCCACTGCAGCGCTTTGCCACTGCCGCGAGACGCTTCGGCACGGATTTGCGCGCACCGCCGATCAAGGTCGAAGGGCCGCACGAGATTCGTCAGGCCATCGTCGCCTTCAACACCATGCAGGCGCAGATTCAGCATTTCATTGCCGAGCGCACGCACATGCTCGCTTCGATTTCCCACGACTTGCGTGCGCCACTGACGCGCATGCGTCTGCGCAGCGAATTCATGGAAGACCTCGACCATCAGCGCAAACTGATCCGCGATGTCGAAGAGATGCAATCGATGATCAACGCGGCGCTGGAGTTCTTCCGCGAGGACACCCATCGCGAGGCGACAACGGCGTTCGATCTGTCGGAGTTGCTGCAAACCATCGTCGACGACTATCGCGACCAACACATTGATGTCGACTTCGACGGCCCGGCGCATCTGGTTTACAACGGCCGGCCGCTGGGCATCAAACGAGTGATCGTCAATCTGCTGGAAAACGCCGTGAAATACGCGCGCAACCCGCGCATCACTTTGAACCGTGATGATTACGCGATTCGCATCGAGGTCAGCGACGAAGGGCCGGGCATTCCGGAAGAGGCGCTGGAAAAGGTCTTCGACCCGTTCTTCCGTCTGGAGACTTCGCGCAACCGCAGCACCGGTGGCGTCGGCCTAGGACTGTCGGCGGCGCGAGCGATCATTCGCGAGCAGGGCGGTGATCTGACGTTGCGCAATCAGCGCCGCAAAGGCTTGGTGGCGTGCGTCGAGCTGGCCGTCGCGCCGACGCTATTGGGCTAACCACTCCAGCGCGATGCCGACGCGGGAGGATTGCCGGCGATCTAACGGCTCAGGTGCGTCGGTCTGGTTGCGATAGCCATTCGGGCTGGTTGCCAGATGCTTTTGGAAGGTGCGGCGCATGCGTTCCTCTCGGCCAAAACCGACGGTTTCGGCGATTCGCTTGATCGGTTCATGGCTGGTTTTCAGCAATCGGCAGGCCGCCTCAAGACGCAATTGTTCGACCGCTTGCGCCGGTGTCTGCCCGGTCGCGGCGACATAGGCGCGGGCGAAGTGCCGAGGACTCATGCCGAATTGCTCGGCCAGTCGTTCCACGCGCAAATCTTCGTTGAGGTGCCCGGCAATCCACGCGTGCAGCCGCGCCACACGCACGTCCGGATCGGTGCGCAAGGCACTCGATTGCGCATTGAGTGACGCGCTTAGCTGCGGTTGTTCCGCGCCGCGCCAGAGGAACACCGTGAAATAACGCGCCAGTGACAACGCCGCTTGCGCGCCCAAATCCTGTTCAACCAGCCCCAATGCCAAATCGATGCCCGCCGTCGCGCCGCCACACGTCCACAGATTGTCGTCGTGCAGGTACAGCGCGTCGGTCTGGCAGCGCACCGCCGGATAACGCGCCTGCAATTCAGCGGCGAATTTCCAGTGCGTCACCACTTGGCGCCCGTCGAGCAATCCGGCAGCCGCGAGGGCAAAGGTGCCGGTGCCAATCGAGCAGAGCCGGCGGATGTTTGCAGAGCGAATACGCAACCAGTCGCAAGCACGTTCGTCAGCCTCAAGTGCCGCCATGCCCGGGCCGCCGGCGACAATCAACGTGTCGATCTGCGGCGCCATTTGATCGATTTGCTCAAGCGAGCACGTGCTCACGCTGATCCCCGAAATCGACATCACCTGCCCACCCTGCGCTGAGGCGATCAACAGTCGGTAGGGCGGGCTGTCGATGAACGCTCCGCCGAGCACGCGCGGAATCGCCGCAAACACTTCCAGTGGCCCGGCCGCGTTAAGCAACAGCAAATCATCGAACGCCAACACCACCACGGTACGCACGGGCTGCGGCGCGATGTCCGGGATGGCAGGAAAGGAGGGGTGTTTGGCATGGAGCGGCACGGCGGGCCTCGACATACTGAATTCAACGCAAAAATGAGAGCACGACAATGCCGGTAAAACCTTCTGCTGCCAAGCCATCGCTCACTCTGAAAGCGCTGTTGTGCTGCGCTGCGTTGTTGATCGCACATCCGCTTTGGGCGGCGAACGACGGGCTGAAAGTCGGCGACCAGAGCGGTCTGACTCAGGCGCTGCTGCACGCCGCCGGCGAAGATGAGGGCATCACGTATTCGCTGTCGTGGCATCCGTTTCTCGCCGGCACGACGATGCTTGAAGCTCTGAGTGCCGGGGCCATCGACGTCGGCGTGGTCGGCAATGCGCCGCCGGTATTCGCTCAGGCCGGCGGCTACGATGTGCGCATCGTTGGTGTGGCGAGCGGCGCACAGAACAACAACGCGTTGCTGGTGCCGGAAGGCTCAACCGTCACGCAAGTCGCCGATCTCAAAGGTCAGCGCGTGGCCGTGGCCAAAGGCAGTAGCGGCCATTACTTGTTACTCGCGGCCCTGCAGCGTGCCGGGCTGACGTCGCGTGATGTAAACATTGCTTACGTCAGCCCGGTGGATGCGCAAAACGCTTTCGCCAGCGGCAAACTCGATGGCTGGGCGGTGTGGTATCCGTTTGTGGGGCAGGCCACTTCGCGCGGCGCCCGCGTGTTGGTCGACGGCAGTGGCTGGCCGGAAACCGGTCTGAACTTCACCGTCGCCGGGCTGCAAACGCTGAACGATCCGCAACGGGCAGCGCATCTTGGCGACCTGCTGGGCAGATTTGCCCGCGCTCAAGCCTGGGCCACCGCGCATCCGCAAGCGTGGGCTGAGGTGTTCGCGCAAACCACACGCCTGCCGGTCGCGCTGGTGCAAGAGATGCTTGCGCATCAGGATCTGCGTTATGTGCCGATTGAGAAAACCGTCATCAATTCGCAGCAGCATCTGGCCGACATGTTCGCCGCCGAGCGCTTGATTCCGCGACCGCTACAGGTCGAACAAATCTTCGACGACCGCTTTAACCGCTTGCTGCCCAACCCTCAATAACCCTTTGAACTGACCGTGCCGCGTTGCTCGCGGCCGGGATTTACTCGCCTGGAGAAAAGTCATGCCTCAACTGCATCCCACCACACTCAAGCGTCGCAAAACCGGCCTCATCGCCGTGGATCACGCCCGCAGCGCCGGCGGTTACACGCTGTTCGCACCGCAAACGGCGGACGGCAATGTGTTCCTCATCGACCTCGACGGCGAAGTCGTGCACCGCTGGAAACTCCCGCAACGCCCCGGTCGCGACGCGGTGATCTTGCGCAACGGCAACCTCGGCTACAACGGCAATCACCCGGATTCGCCGGATCTGTTCCCGGGCTGGTCGGTGTGGCACGGCGGCGCGTTCAGCGAAGTCACCCCGGACGGCGAAGTGGTCTGGCAGCACACCGATCTGCTGCATCACCACGATGCGCAATGGCTGGATAACGGCCATCTGCTCTACACCACCGCCGAGCCGTTGCCGCCGGAACTGGCGAAGCGCGTGGTCGGCGGCATTCCCGGCAGCGAGGCGCCGGGCGGGGTGATTTATGCCGACGTGGTCAAGGAAGTCGATCGCCAAGGCAACACGGTGTGGGAATGGCGCAGCTGGGAACACCTGCAACCCGAAGACTATCCGCTGCACGAAGCCTTCGAGCGGCATCACTGGCCGATGACCAACGCGGTGACGCCGGGCCGTGACGGCAAGGTGATTCTCAGCCTGCGCAGCGTGTCTTCGGTGATCGCTGTGCAACGTGGCAGCGGCGAGGTGTTGTGGCGTCTGGGCCACGATCTGGTTGCCCAGCAACATTGCCCGAGTGAATTGGAAAACGGCAACGTGCTGGTGTTCGACAACGGCATCTTCCGCCCGCATGTGAGCATGCCGCACTCGCGCATCCTCGAAATCAATCCGTCGACTCAGCGCATCGAATGGCAATACGCCGACACCCCCGGTTATGCGTTTTTCACCCCGTTCATGGGCGGCGCGCAGCGGTTGCATAACGGCAACACGCTGGTCACCGAGGCCAACTTCGGTCGGTTGTTTGAAGTGACACCGTCCGGTGAAGTGGTCTGGGAGTTCGTCAATCCACACTTCGCCACGTACCCCGATGCTGCCTCGCGCCGCTATCTGCCGGGGGAAAACAACGCGATCTTCCGTGCTCACCGCTATCAGCGCGAAGACCTGCCATGGCTGCGCGACTGAAAACCCATAAACCTCAACCGCAACGATCACGCTCACGCAGGCCACGCGCAGCGAAGTATCGATTCCTCTCAAAGAGCTGCTTGATGCAGCTCCAGGAACCACTGATGAATCTTCTTTATTCGCGCAATTTTTCTGCGAGCGCTCTGGGCTTGTGTTCGTTAATGCCGCTGCTGCCGGCGATCGCCAATGATTTACCCGGCAACAGCGATGTCTTGCAAACGGTAACGGTCGAGTCCCGTCGCCGTAGCGAAGACGCGCAACGAGTGCCCACGGCAATGAGCGTGCTCGGCGCGCAAACCCTTGAGGAACAACGTCTGTATCGCCTGCAGGATTTGCAGCAGGCGATGCCGAGCGTCAACGTCGCGTTTATGCACGCTCGGCAGTCGAGCCTGTCGATTCGTGGCTTGGGCAATAACCCGGCGAGCGATGGTCTGGAAGGCAGCGCCGGGATCTATCTGGACAACGTCTATCTCGGCCGCCCCGGCATGGCCGTGTTCGACTTGCTCGATGTCGAGCAGATCGAATTGCTGCGCGGCCCGCAAGGCACCTTGTTCGGCAAGAACACCACGGCGGGCGTGCTCAACATCACCACGCGCCGCCCCTCAGCGACTCCGCAAGGCACCCTCGCGACGTCGGTCGGCGAGGACGGTTACTCGCAGACTCAAGCGAGTTTTTCCGGGCCGTTGAATGACACGCTCACCGGGCGCATCGCCGCCTACAAGACCCATGAAAATGGCTACGTGAAAAACGAGTACGACGGCCATGAACTCGGCGGGGGCATGCGCCAAGGTGTTCGTGGTCAACTGCTGTTTCAGCCCAACGAGGAGTTCAATCTGCGCTGGCTGGCCGATTATCACGAGGAAGATTCCAGCGCCGGCACGCGTTCGCTGTTCAGCACCGGGCCGGTGATCAACGGCGTCAACCGTTACCAACAGCGTGCAGCGGCGGTCGGCGCGACGCTGGTGGACGGCCGTCGGGTCAATCTGGATGCCGATCAGAACGTCACGGTGTTTCAGGGGGGCACCTCGCTGGAAGCCAACTGGAATCTGGCCGGGGATTACACACTGACCTCGATCAGCGCCTATCGCTGGTGGGATTTCACCCCGCGCAATGATGATGAACTGAACGTCGACGTGATGCACAACGTCGGGCAATCCGCGCGCGACAAACAGTATTCGCAAGAGATTCGTCTGGCCTCACCGGTGGGTGAACATTTCGACTACGTGCTCGGCGCCTATTACTTCCGCCAGGAAATGAGCAACACCGTGTTCACCGATTACGGCCCGTTGGCGGACACGTGGAACGGTACCCCGCAGGGCGCGCTGAACAACGTCACCAGCGTCGGCCATGGCGAAGTCGACACCGACAGTTACGCCACGTTTGCCCAAGGCACCTGGCACTTGACGCCAACCGTGGATTTCAGCCTGGGCGTGCGCGGCACCTATGAACGCAAACTCGCAGAGGTGACCCGCAACGCGCCGCTCGGTGGCGATGCGGCCAGCGCCGCTGCATTGCGCGTCAGAGATGCGAGGGTCGGTGCTTACGATTCCGGCGACTTGAGCCTCTACAGTTTCAGCCCCTCGGCGCTGGCCAGTCTGGCCTGGCATGTCAGCGATCAAGTGCTGGCGTACGGCTCGTTGTCGCACGGCGAGAAATCCGGCGGCGTCAATCTCGGCGTGGCCAGCGCCCCCGTCGCAGGTGCCGACTCGTTGTTGATCGGCAGCGAACGCGCCAACGACGCCGAACTGGGCATCAAAACCACGCTGCTCGACCAGCGCTTGCTGCTCAATGCCAATCTGTTCTGGACGGTGGTGCATGGCTACCAGACCAACGCCTATGACGATGTCTCGCTCACCAGTTATCTGACCAACGCCGGCACGGTGCGCAGTCGAGGCCTGGAACTCGACAGCAGCTGGCGGCCGGTATCGGGTCTGACGATCAACGCCAACGGCTCGTTCAACGATGTGCGTTACCTGTCTTACGACGATGCACCGTGTCCCGCCGAAGTGGCTTTGCGTCCCGGCGCCCCGGCATCCTGCGACCTCAGTGGCCACGCGGTGGCGGGCGCGTCGAAATGGATCTTCAACACCAACGCCAGTTATCAATGGAATCTGGAGGGCGGCCTGCAACCCTACGTCAACGGTAACTACGCCTGGCGCTCGCATGCGGTCGGCACCGTTGATGATTCCAGTGAAGCGCAGTTGCCGGGTTATGGATTGGTCAACCTGTCCACCGGCGTGCGCGGTGATTGGGGCAAGGGTCAGTGGGACGTGTCGTTGTGGCTGAAAAATGCCTTCGACAAGACTTACTACACCACGCTGTGGAACTCGCCGAATGGCGCTTATACCGGGGTGTTGGGCACGCCGAGGACGATGGGGATGACGGCGCGTTACGATTTTTGAACCGGATAGCGTCACGTCGCCGACTACACTGCGAGCTATCACCGCAGGGACGCGCATCCGATGGCAACGCTTATGAAGCAAACGCTCAACTCAAACACACCGATTTTGGCGGTCGTTGATGCTCGACGTCTTCTGGTCAGAACGGTCAATTATTGCCGAACGCAGATCGACGATGCGGCAGAAGTGCGAGTGGATCGTCAGCTGCATGACGCTGGCGGCCGTGCGGTGAAACAGTGGGATCCGCGATTGTGGGCGTTGGCGGAGTCTGATGCAGAGACGCCGGCAAACCAGTCGACGGTTTGCTCTTTATCCGGTCAGGACTTGGCCAGCAGCAACGTCGACGCCGGCTGGCGGGTCAATCTGGTAAACGATTCCGGGCAGACGATCTGTCGTTGGGACGGCCGCAAAAATCAATCGCGCTTTGAGTACGACTTGCTCTTGCGGCCGGTCGCGGTGTTTGAACAAGTCCACGGCGAAAGCGAGCGTTGTGTCGAGCGTTTGCGTTATGCAGGCACTGAAGCATCCGCGAGCAATTTGTGCGGACAGTTGATGCGTCACGACGATCCTGCTGGTTCATTGCATATTCATGAGGCCAGCCTGCAAGGTGCAGTTTTGCGGCAATCACAGCACTTTTTGGCGCTGGCATCTGCTCCGGATTGGCCGAAGTCTGTGGCGCAATGCGATGCGTTACTGGAGCCAGGAGGCGGCGCAGTCACCCTTCAGCATTACAACGCACTGAATGATCTTCTTAGCCTGACCGATGCGCGGGGACATTGCCGCCGTTCTGCCTATGACGTGGCGGGTCAATTGCACCGAAGCAGTTTGCAACTGGCGGGTCAGGCTGAGGCGGTGTTGCTGTCAACGATCAGTTACAACACCTCTGGCCAGATCGAGCGGGAAGTCGCTGGCGATGCGGCCATCACCACGGCACGTTATTCGCCAATCAATGGTCGTCTGGAACAATTGCTCGCATTGAAGCCCGACGGCACTCGCCTTCAAGATCTGACCTACACCAATGACCCGGTGGGCAATATCCTGAGCATTGAGGACGGTGTACAAGCGGTGCGCTATTTCAATAACCAACGGATCGATTCCGTCAGTACCTACCGCTATGACAGCTTGTCCCAACTCATCGAAGCCAGCGGGCGAGAGGCTGCGGCATCCAGCCCCGATCAGTTCGCCAATTACACCCAACGCTACAACTACGATGCCGGCGGCAACCTGGTTCGGCTGCAGCATGTCGGCGCGCACTCCCATACCCGCGAGATGCAGATTGCGGCGTTCAGCAATCGCGGTGTCGTAAAAAATCAGGGTGAGCCAGACGCAGCGTTCGATGCCAACGGCAATTTGCAGCAATTACAACCGGGTCAGGCATTGGCTTGGGATCTGCGTAACCAGTTGCGGCAAGTCACACCGGTCAAGCGAACCGAGGCAGCCAACGACACCGAACGGTATGCCTATGACAGTGCAGGTCAGCGCGTTCGTAAAACTCGCTTTACCCAGGCTCGTAACAGAACTCACCAGGCCGAAGTGCGCTATTTGCCGGGCCTGGAACTGCGCACTAATACCGCGACTGGCGAAGTCCTGCATGTCATCAGCATCTCTGCCGGGCGCAGCGGGGTGAGGGTATTGCACTGGGAGAGTGAGCCGCCCGCCGAGATGACCAATGATCGATTGAGCTACAGCTTGAGCGACCATTTGGGCAGCAGCAGTCTGGAGCTGGACGGGGCAGGGCGATTGATCAGTCAGGAAGGTTATTACCCTGACGGCGCAACCGCTTGGTGGGCGAGTCGCAGCGAGGTCGAGACGTCGTATAAGACCGTTCGTTA
This sequence comes from Pseudomonas sp. NPDC088885, assembly GCF_044750025.1. Lineage (NCBI taxonomy): Bacteria > Pseudomonadati > Pseudomonadota > Gammaproteobacteria > Pseudomonadales > Pseudomonadaceae > Pseudomonas > Pseudomonas sp. NPDC088885. The sequence goes on from NZ_JBIVJB010000001.1 coordinate 59,969, forward strand.
TTCGGGCAAGGAACGTGATGCGACAGGGCTGTATTACTTCGGATTCCGGTATTACGCGCCGTGGTTGAATCGCTGGATCAATCCGGATCCGGCGGGTGTTGTTGATGGTTTGAATCTGTTTCGGATGGTCAGGAATAATCCGCTGCGGTACCGGGATGGGGATGGGCGCCTGCCGGAGGAGTATTCAGAATATGCGCCCAGTGCGATGGTTTCGGGGTATCACCTGAATCCGAAAACATTCAGACGTCGTGACGTAACTGAGCAGACAGCAGCAGTGCGTGAGAAAGCAGTGGAGGACGGCTTCTCCCATAACATTCCATACGACGCGCACAGAATCGTCACTGACGAGGCCATTCGCTCCATACCTTATGGTTATTTTGAAAATGAGTATTTGCCGGGACGTTGGAGGATGCTTGAAAATTTTCGCAGTGCCGGCAATGGGCCCAATGCGACCGATGTGACTTGGTATCAATACAAGCAGGTTTCTAAACTAAATAATTTTTACGGGGTGATGCCGAAGGTCATCCTGCGTTGGAACGTGATCAATGAGGACGCTCTACGCGCTACCGAAAAACCAGAAGGCATACGCGAGCGTTTTTTGGCCAGTAAAGGAAATGGTCGATCAACACAGAGAATCATGGACGCGTTCGGCTTGCAGGCAACCAGAGTCGAGAGAGTAAATATTGAGCTTCCCGAGCCTATGAATGACAGAGTCCTTATTGCTGTGCATGTCGAGCCAAAACCTGAATATCGGGACTTGGCCTATGAAGCCTTGCATGCAAAGGTCGAGAAAGAACTGCGACGAGCAAGCCGCAACCCGATATCACGAGCCGCGCACGCGGTATGGCGAACCGCTAAACGGGCTGTATTGCCTGCACACTCCAATACGGGACACGGGTAGTCGCGGGCAACGCTAACAGTGAACGCAGATCACCTCCGAGACCCAGCGGTTTGACGGCTGCGGGTTGCTGATATGAAATTAATTCTGTAGATTTTCATGAAATTATAAAAAGATAATTTCATGAGGTCGCGAATGTTTCAGCAATCCACGCAGCACGTCGACAGCTATTACGCCCACAGTTGCGCCGATATTTTGCGTGAGCGATCTGCGCTGGAAGGTGAGCAGCACACCGACGTGGTCATCATCGGCGCCGGTTTCAGTGGGCTGCACACTGCGTTGCGTCTGGCCTTGGCCGGTAAACGCGTGACGTTGCTGGAAGCCAGTCGGGTGGCGTGGGCGGCTTCGGGGCGTAATGGCGGGCAGGCGATTCTTGGCTGGTCGTGCGACATGCCGCCGCTGGAAGCCGCGCTCGGCCATGAACGCGCCAAACGTCTGTGGGACGGTATGCGTTGGGCGGCGCAGGAGTTGCGTGAATTGCCGGGTCGTCATGGTTTCGATTGTGACTATCGGCCCGGCCATTTGTGGACGTCGGTGATGCCGCGCCGGGTTGGATTGCTGACCGAATGGCAACACGAGGCCAGCCACAAATGGGGCCACGATGCTTTGCAGTTCATTCCGCGTGAACAGTTGCCCGAGTGGGTGGCCAGCGATCGCTATCAGGCCGGGCTCTATGACCCGGAAGGCGCACACCTCAATCCTCTGAAATTGGCCCTCGGCCTTGCCGCCGCGATAGAACGCGCCGGCGGCCACATCTACGAACAAAGCAAAGCGCTGAGTTATCAGGAGGAGGGCGCAGGTTTTCGGGTCAACACTGCGCGCGGATCAGTTCGCGCTGATGTGTTGATCCTGGCCTGCAACGCTTATCTCGATGAACTCGATCCACAACTGGCCGCCTGCATTTTGCCGGTCGGCACTTATCAGGTCGCCACCGCGCCGCTGACGCCCGAGCAAGCCACGGCATTGCTGCCGAGCAACGTCTGCGTGACCGACAACCAATTCGTCCTCGATTACTTCCGCCGCACACCGGACAACCGTTTGTTGTTCGGCGGTGGCTGCACGTATCTGGGCGGCATGCCCAAGGATATTGCGGCGGCCACTCGGCCGTTTCTGCAGCGAGTGTTCCCGCAACTCAAAGGCGTCGAGGTGGAATTTGCCTGGGGCGGCCATATCGATCTGACGTTGAAACGCACGCCGGATGTCGGCGGCGAGGGCAACCGTTATTGGCTTCAGGGTTACTCGGGGCACGGCGTGTTGCCGACACTGGCCGCCGCCCGCGCGGTGTCCGATGCGATCCTCGGTCAGAGCGATGAATTGGCGTTGTACCAAGGCCTGAGCAACGGTCGTTTCCCCGGCGGTAAACATTTTGCCGCGCCGCTGGAAGCCATCGGCAAGGCCTGGTATCGACTGCGTGACAGCGTCTGATGCGTCACTTTCCGGAAGTTGAATCATGAACAAGCAAGAAGAAATCGCCGCACTGGCGATCCTCATCCATGACCTGCGCAAGCACAAGAAGTGGACCTTGAAGGAGTTGGCCGACAAGATCGGCCGCTCGGTGGGTTTTCTCTCGCAGGTCGAGCGCGGCCTGTCGCGGCCAACCGTGGCAGACCTCACCGCGATCAGCGAAACCTTTGGCGTGCCGACCACGTATTTCTACAGTTTGCCCAAGCCCAAAGAGCTGCCGTGGGTCACGCGCCCGGACGAGCGCCGTACTTTGTATTACGCCAACGGCATCACCGATATTCTGGTGTCGCCGCAGATGCGCGCCTCGTTCTCCATGCTTGAAAGTCATCTGGAAGCGGGCGCCAGCAGCGGCGATCGGCATATGACGGACAGCTCGGAGCAGGGCGGTTACGTGCTCGAAGGCGAGCTGACGTTATGGCTGGGCGACGACGAAGAGCCGGCAACGCTCAAGGCCGGCGACAGTTTCCAGTTCGACAGCCACACCGTTTGCCGCTACGGCAATCTCACCGATCAGCTCACACGCGTGCTGTGGGTCTACACCTGATAACAACAAATAAAGGATGAACACGATGGACGCTGTCTGCGCCGACCTGTTGGCTGAAGTGCGCGCGTTTCGCCAACAACACCCCGAAGTGCGTTATGTCGACCTGATATCTCTGGATATTCCGGGGCACTTTTATGGCAAGCGCTACCCGATCGACATGCTCGAAAAAGTCGCGGCGGGCAGCGCGCTCAAGTTGCCGCAAAACTGCGTGCTGCTGGGCGTGCAGGGCGGGTTGTTCAAAATTGGTGATTACTGCTTTAACGATGGCGATCCGGATGCCGTACGGCGTTTGGTGCCGGGCACTTTGAAGCCGGTGACCTGGGAAGCGCAGCCGCTGGGGCAGATGTTGATTACCTCGGACGGCACTGAAAAACCCATCGAATTCGAACCCCGTGAAGTGCTGGCGCAGGTGCTTGATCGACTGGCGCGTAAAGGCATTCACCCGGTGGTGGCGTTCGAACTGGAGTTCTATCTGTTCGATAAAAAGCTGCGCGACGGCCTCCCGCAATTCCCTCGTGATGACCTGACCGACGATGCCGATGATCAGCCGAACATGCACATCGAGCGCTTGTCGCGGTTTGCGCCTGTGCTCGATGAAATGGTTGAAGCGACGCGCGCTCAAGGCATCGACGCCACGGTGATCACCGCAGAACTCGGCCCCGGTCAGTTTGAAATCAACTTCGGCCATCTCGACGATGGATTGCGTGCTGCCGATTGGGCGGCGCTGTTCTGCCGCAGCACCCGTGGCGTGGCGCTCAAGCACGGTTACCGCGCCAGTTTCATGGCCAAACCGTATTTGCAGCACCCGGGCAGTGGCATGCATGTGCACGTCAGTTTGTACGATGCTGACGGCAATAATCTGCTGGCGGCGAATCAGCAACAGCCGTTGCGTCATGCGGTGGCGGGGTGTCTGGAATTGCTGCCGCACAGCATGCCGATCTTCGCCCCGAACCAGAATGCGATGCGCCGCTTGGGCGGTACGGTAAACACGGCGACCAAGGCAAGCTGGGGTTTTGAGGATCGTGATGCATGTTTGCGCATTCCTGAATCGGACGCGAAAAACCTGCGCATTGAATATCGACTGGCCGGCGCGGATGCCAATCCGTATCTGGTGTTGGCAGCGATTCTGGTGGGACTGGAACACGGCCTGGCAGCGGGCAAGGAACCCATCGCACCGCTGAATGAAGACCGTGACAGCGGTATCGGTTTCCCCACTGAAATGTTTGAAGCGGTAAAAACCATGCAGCAGCAGCCGCAATTGCGTGAAGGGCTGGGCGCCGAGTTTGTGGATGTGTATTGCGAGAACAAACGTCAGGATCATTTGGCGTTTATGCAAGAGATCAGCGCGCGGGAGTATCGTTGGTATTTGTGAAGATTTTTATGAATCCAGAAACATTCTGAAACATTCGCTCGATGGCAGGGGTCAACAGAGCACATCCCCTGCCAGAAGTCCCCATGAAAACACCCCGTCCCTCCGCACGCCTGGAAACCCTTTCGCAACTGCGAAATTTCAAGATGGCGAGGTCAGCGCATGCTTATGTTCGCGGCAGCACGGTGCAATTTTATGAATGGCTGCACAGCCAACCCGGCCGGCGCCTTCCCCACGGGCCTGCCGTGTGGATCTGTGGCGATTGCCACGCCGGCAATCTCGGGCCGACCGGGGATCTGAAAGGGCAGATCGACATCCATATCCGCGACCTCGATCAGACCGTTATCGGCAATCCCGCGCACGATCTGGTCAGGCTGGCCCTGTCATTGGCCACGGCGGCACGCGGTTCCGATCTGCCCGGTGTCGCAACCGCGCGCATGCTCGAAGAAATGATGCGCGGCTACGAGCAAGCCTTTGTCGACGACGTCGATAAAGAACCGCCACGCCCGGCGCAGGTCAAGGCGGGCATGCGCAGTGCGGTGCAGCGCACGTGGAAGCATCTGGCGCAGGAGCGTATCGAGAACACCAAACCGACGATTCCCTTGGGCAAACACTTTTGGTCGCTTTCGCGGGCAGAGCGTACGGCGCTGAAAACCCTGTGCGCGACCGACGATATTCATACGTTGGTGACGTCGTTGAAGGGCCGGTCGAAGGATGACCGGGTCAAACTGCTCGACTCGGCGTATTGGGTCAAAGGCTGCAGCTCGCTCGGATTGAAGCGTTACGCGGTGTTGTTGGGTGTGGGCGAGGGCGATGATCAGGACTTCTGCCTGCTCGATGTCAAAGAAGCGGTAACGGCTGCAGCACCGCGTGCGGCCAGGTCTTCGATGCCGCGCGATAACGGTAAACGTGTCGTAGAAGGCGCGCGGTTTCTATCGCCGGGGTTGGGTAACCGCATGATTGCGACGCGCGTGCTTGATCATGGCTTTTTTGTCCGCGAATTGTTGCCGCAGGACATGAAGCTGGAGCTCGATCAGTTGAGTCAGCGTGATGCGATGTTGGCGGCGGGGTATCTGGCACGAGTGGTGGGGATTGCCCACGCACGGCAGATGGATCTGGCGACGCGGTCAGCGTGGATCAGCGAGTTGCAAAACTGCCGCTCGAAGACGCTGGATGCGCCGTCTTGGCTTTGGTCGAGTGTTGTGCAGTTGGTTGGCAGTCATGAGAAAGGCTATCTCGAACACTGTCGCCGCTACGCCCTGCAACACTAAACCCCTTACACACTGCAACGCTGAATCTATTACACATACAACGCTGAACACTTGTAGGAGCTGCCGCAGGCTGCGATCTTTTGATCTTAAAAAACAACGTCAAAAGATCGCAGCCTGCGGCAGCTCCTACAAGGCGTGGTGTTAGAGCGAGGCTTTTACTTGCAGGCCCACGACCAGTGCGTTGTCGATGTCTTGCCCGGAAAACGCGCCTGGTTCGATGATGTATTGCACATTCGGGCGCAGCGTCAGCCATGGCGTGGCTTGATAGCCGTAACCCAGTTCGATCAATTGCTCGGCGCTGTCCAGATTCGGGAATGCGGTGCCATTGGCCAGTGCGGCGTTTTGCTGCACATCACGGCTGCGCGGGTTAGGCACGGCGCGACCGTAACCCAGCGCGACGGTGTCATGCGGGCGGCTGTCGAACGGTTTGTACAACACCACGCCAGTGCCATACCACTTGCTGAACGGCGAGGCCGCGTCGCTGGCCGCTGAATATTGGCCGAACGCATGCAGGCTGCGGCCGGTGGAAGTTTGCGAAGCCCACACCGCTTGATCAACCAGCAAATAATGACCGCCGCGACCGGACACTTCATCGTCGCTGCCGATGCGTTTCACGTCGGAGCTGTCGTAGTAGTAACCAACCTTGTATTCGCCAGGCAATTCGCCGCCGTGCTTGTACACCAGCTCAATCGGCACCACGGTACCGGTGGTGTGTTTCGGCCCAAGGTGCCAGGCGCGACTGGAGTTGCCGTTGCTTTGCGGGTCGACGTTGAACGCCGCCACGCGCAATTGCCAGGAGGACGACAGGTCGTGTTTCACCCGCACGCCCAAATGCGCGTTGGGGTAGTTGGTCCAGCCGCTGCCGCCGGACATGTTCAACGGATGACCGCAGAAACCGGCGTTCATGAAGTTGCAGAGAATGCCGCTGTCGAGGCCACCGAGGTCGTTGCCCATCGCCATGTAGCCGAGTTTCACATTGAGCGCCGGGGTAAACAGGCTGCGCTCGTAACTCAGTTCGGTCAGGCGCGTGTACAGGCCTCCGTAGTTTTCCTGAATCGGCAAACGGTTGCCGACAAGGTCTTCCGAAGCGCTGTTGCCGCGGCGGTCGTTGATGGTCAATTGCACTTTGCCGGCGTTGTCGACGCCGTACAGTTTGCTCAGATCGAACTGCACGCCGAGCTTGATGTTCTGCGAGTAACGCGCCGAACGGTGCAAGCCGCCGTCAGCGTTGTAAGCGGTTTCGCCGCTGTAATCGCCGGTGAATTTGACGCCTTGTTCATCCATCTGATGCCGCAATCCGCCCCAGTCGCCGGTGAGCGTGCTGCGGGTCAACAGATCGGATTCGCCGGCGGCCAGCGCGGGCAGGGCAGTGGTGCAGGAAAGGCCGATCAACAGGCCTTTGAACAGGTCGGAACGAGAAAAACGAACAGCCGATTGCATGTGAATCTTCCTGCTGGAATCTTGGGCAATGGAGCAAAGCAGCGCGGCACCCTAAGGTGCCGCGCTTGACTGGATGAGGTGACGACGGCTTACGGCAACGCGTAGGCCATGACGAGGTCACCACGATCGGTCGACTGACGAGCGCCGCCCGCGGTGATGACGATGTACTGCTTGCCGGTTTTCGGCGAGACGTAAGTCATCGGGCCGCCCTGGCTGCCCACCGGCAGACGCGCTTTCCAGACTTCTTCACCGTTGCCGCTGTTGAACGCGCGCAGGTAGAAATCCTGCGTGCCAGCGATGAAGATCAGGCCACCCTGGGTCGACAGCGTGCCGCCGAGGGTTGGCAGACCGATCTTGATCGGCAGGTGCATTCGGATACCCAACGGACCGGTGTCTTCAACCGTGCCGACTGGAACCTGCCAGGCGATTTTCTGCGTCTTCATGTCGATTGCGGTCAGGGTGCCGAACGGCGGTGCCTGGCATGGAATGCCGGCCACCGACAGGAAGCGGTTTTTGTTCACCGCGTAAGGCGTGCCCTTCAGCGGAACGGCGCCCATACCGGTGTTCAGTGCTTCGCCGCCGGACGTCGCCTGGCCTTTGTTCTGCGAAGGAATCATCTGAATCCACAGACCCAGACGCATGTCGTTGACGAAGATGAAACCGTGTACCGGGTCAGTCGAGATGCTGCCCCAGTTCATGCCGCCCAGCGAACCCGGGAAGCTCAACGATTTATCCATGCCCGGCGCAGTGTACAAACCGTCGTAACGCATGCCTTTGAAGTCGATGCGGCAGAGCAACTGATCGTACGGGGTGGCGCCCCACATGTCGGATTCGGTCAGGTGCTGCGCACCGATCTGCGGCATGCCCACCGATTTCGGCTGGGTAGGGGAGTACGGTTCGTTCGGGATGTTCGCCGCTTTGACCGGCACTTCTTTTACGTCGGTCAGCGGTTTGCCGGTGGCACGGTCGAGCACGTAGATCTGCCCGGCCTTGGTGCCGATGACCAGCGCCGGAACGGTTTTGCCGTCCTTGGTGAAGTCGATCAGGCTCGGCTGCATTGGCAGGTCGAAGTCCCAGAGATCATTGTGCACGGTCTGGAACACCCAGCGCTCTTCACCGCTTGTAGCGTCCAGCGCGAGAATCGAAGCACCGTAGGTGTGATCGAGTTTGCTGCGCTCGACACCATAAATGTCGGTGGACGAACTGCCCATCGGCAGGAAGACCGTGTTGGTCGCCGGGTCATACGACATCGGCGCCCAGCTGTTCGGCGTGCTGCGCACGTAGGTGCTGCCGTCTGCCGGCGCGTTACGATCCTGCGGGTTGCCCGGGTCGAACGCCCAGCGCATGGCGCCGGTCATCACGTCGAAACCACGGATCACGCCGCCCGGCATGTCGGTTTGCACGTTGTCAGCCACGCGACCGCCGACCACGACAGTGGTGCCGGCCATCAACGGTGCGGAGGACAACTGATAGTAGCTGTCCGGGACGTTACCCAGACCGGCCTTCAGATCGACCTGACCGTTGTTGCCGAAACCCTGACAGAACTCGCCAGTGTCGGCATCGACCGCGATCAGGCGAGCATCAATGGTGTTGGTCAGCAGACGACGCTGGCAATTGGCGGCCGGCACCGGTTTGGCTTCGATGATGCTCGAATTGCTCGGCTGGGCAATGGCGGCAGTCGCATCGAAATAAGCCATGCCACGGCAACGCTGCCAGACTTTCGACTGGGCGTTGATCGAGTTCTTCCACAGCTCTTTGCCGGTGTCGGCATCGAGGGCGATCAGGTTGTTGTGCGGGGTGCAGATGAACACTTTGTTGCCGATTTGCAGCGGGGTGAGCTGGTCTTCGGCGCCGTTGCCATCGCTCTCGGCAATGTCGCCGGTGTGATAGGTCCACGCGACTTTGAGCTTGTCGACGTTGTTGCGATTGATCTGATCCAGCGCAGCGAAGCGGCTGCCACCTTCGGTATTACCGTAGTGCGCCCAATCCTTCTGCGCCTTGTCCGGCTCAACCGGAGTGAGGCCCGGGCCAGTGCCGGTGGCGGCAACGGTCGGATGCGCGACAAACATGTTGCCGGCAGCGACGGCCAAACCGACCGCCAATACAGCGGCAACGCCGTAAGCGCCGCGACCCGCAACGCCACCGTTGGCGCGCTTGAGCATCGGGTAGACCAAGGCCACCACCAAGCCGATCGCGCTGAACATGAACAGTCGCGAGAACACCGGCCAGAACACCAGACCGGCATCACTGACCGCCCAGATCGCCGTCCCGACCAGGAACGCGGCGAACAACCAGGCACCGCTCAGCTTGAAGCGCGCGATCAACAGACCGGAAACGGCCATGATCAAGCCACCCACCAGGAAGTACCACGAGCCTCCCAGGCTGACCAACTTCACGCCGCCCGCAGCCAGCGCCAAGCCGAGCAGGGCGATGACGACGCCCAGCCCGACCAGAATGAATTTTGATATGCCCGAGAGGCGTTGACTCTGCTTCACGTTGAGTGTCCCGTTGAAATGAGGCGCGCATTATATAGTTAGGTAACTACCTAGTTAAATCACAAATTTCACCGTGAAGCGTAGTTCGCGGTTTTGGCTCATGCCTGAGGTGAAGCTTAGACGCTGAAATGTCTGTCGAAATATGCAAAAAAACGCTGTTATGTCAGCTCGATTGTGATTTGTGACAGACACTGAATGTCGCGCCGCAAGGCGTAAATCATTTGCGCCAGGTTGTAAATGCGACGAATAACCACCCGGTAGCCCGATCCAGAGCCGTCGGCGGACGCGTCGAGCTATATGGATATGCTTTTTTAATCTTGGAATTCCGATTCTTTTACCGCTCAACTGGCGCCTTTTTGATCGGTGACTATTTATGTCCGAGCGATGTGAGGTGCTGGTTTTAGGCTTGGGCGCGATGGGCGCCGCCACGGTTTACCAGTTGGCGAAAGCGGGGGTGAACGTCGTCGGAATTGACCGTCATCACCCGCCGCATAACCTCGGCTCCAGTCATGGCGATACCCGAATCACAAGGCTTTCGGTTGGCGAGGGCGCGCAATATGTGCCGATCGTGCGTAATTCGCATCGCATTTGGCGTGAGCTTGAGGCGTTGTCGGATGAGTCACTGTTCGAGCAGTCCGGGTTGCTGGTGCTGACGTCGAGCGCCGAGTTCGATCCTGCAGATCAGAACGACTTCACCTTGCGCACCATCGGTCTGGCGCAGACCTACGGCATCGAGCACGAAGTCTTGTCCGCCGAGCAGATTCGCCAGCGCTTTCCTCAATTCGCCAACGTGCACGACTCGGCCATCGGTTATTTCGAACCCGGTGGCGGCTTCGTGCGTCCGGAGCGCTGCATCGATGTGCAGCTCAAACTGGCCGAGCAGCACGGGGCGACGCTTTATAAAGGCGAGACCGTCACCGCAATCACCTCGGACGCGGACGGTGTCACCGTTACCACCGACCGCCGCACGCTGTTTGCCAACAAACTGGTGATCAGCGCAGGCAACTGGAGCGGCGAGTTGCTCGGCAAACCGTTTGAAAATCTGCTCAGTGTGTACCGGCAGAAACTGTTCTGGTTCGAACTGGCAGAGAACGCCGGACTGGTGGGCCATTCACCTACGTTTATCCTGACCCACGGCCGTGGCGACGACAAAATCAACTACGGCTTCCCCGCATTACCCGGCGAGGGCAGTTTGAAAATCGCCACCGCGCAGTACCACACCGCATCGGCGCCGCAGGCCATCGACCGCACGGTTTCAGCAGCCGAAGCGCAGGACATGTACGAGCAGCAAGTACACAAGCGCATCGCCGGCGTGACCGCAAAGGTCAGCAAGTCCGCCGTCTGCGCCTACACCGTCACGCCGGATCGCCACTTCATCATCGACGAGCATCCGTCGCTGCAACACACGCTGTTCGTGTCGGCGTGTTCGGGCCATGGCTTCAAGCATTCCGCGGCACTGGGCGAGGCGTTTGCACAGTGGTGCATGCGCGGCTCGACCGACCTGGATCTGTCCTCTTTCTCCCTGAAACGCTTCGAAGGAAAACTATCGTGAAACGTGTCGCGCTCTCCGTCGCACTGCTGGTCGCCGCCATGGGTTCTTTCTTAAACCTCAGCTTGCCAAAGAAGCGTGACATTCGACGTCAAAGTTTTCTCTGACGACATTCAGCCCGACCGGTGAAGCAGTTCATTCTTGAGCGTTATCACGGCGATGTAGTGCCGGCGTTCTGACCACGTCAGGCCGTCACGTTCGATTCGGCAAAATGCACTTCAGTGGCTGCGCGCCCCGCCAGCCACGCGAATACGGACGCGACGACCAGCACGGCAGCGCTCAGCTCGAAGGTGGCTTTGTAGCCGCTCAGATCAAAGGCCAGACCGCCGACGATGGCGCCGCCGGCGATCGCCAGTTGAACTATCGCCACCAGCATGCCGCCACCGGCTTCCGCATCATCCGGCAGCGTCTGCGCCAGCCATGTCCACCAGCCGACCGGCGCGGCCGTGGCGACCAATCCCCACAGTCCGAGCAGCACGGCCGTCAGCATTGCCGACTCGCCGAAGTTCACCAGCGCCAACGCGATGCCGGCCATGATCAACGGGATAACCGTGAGCGTGCGGTAGAGGCCGCGGCCCATGAATCTTTCGATCAGAAAGGTGCCGATAAACCCTGCGAGTCCCAGCCCCAACAGCATCAAAGACAGTGTTGAAACACTGACGCCGGTGACGCCCTCAAGGAACGGGCGCAGGTAAGTGAACAACATGAACTGGCCCATGAAAAACACGCTGACGGCGATCATGCCCAAGGCCACGGGCGGCTGACGCATCAGTTGCAGGGCGTTGGCGCCGCCGGCCCTGCGTTCGGCCTTGAAGGACGGAAGGCTGATCATCAACCACACCGCGGCCAGCGCTGCCACCGGCACCACACAGAAAAACGCACCGCGCCAGCCGATCAACGAACCGAGGAAGGCGCCCGCCGGGGCGGCGATCACCGTTGCGAGCGCGTTGCCACCGTTGACCATGGCCAGTGCGCGCGATACTTGATCAGGCGCCACCAGACGCATGGCGGTCGCCGCCGACAATGACCAGAAACCACCGATGGCGATGCCGATCAAGGCACGTCCGATCATGAATGACGGGTAGCCCGGCGCGAGCGCGACGATCGTGCCTGACACGATCATCAGCAAGGTCAGACTCAACAGCAATTTCTTGCGTTCAACGCGGGCAGCGATGCTTGCAATCAGCAGGCTGGTGATCAACGCGAACGCACCGGACACGGAAATGCCCTGACCCGCCTGGCCTTCGGTGATGTGCAAATCGGCGGCAATCGGCGTCAGCAGGCTGACCGGCATGAATTCTGAAGCGACCAGAGCGAACGCGGCCAGGGACATGGCCAGCACGGCGCTCCAGCCGCTTTTCTTTGTAAAAGGATCGGTAAGAGGGTTTGTCATGGAAACTACCTGTGTTGCGCGAAAAGCGTAGGAGGTGATGCGCAGGGGGTGAAGCGATGGATGCCTGCAAGGGCATGCCCCTGTAACAGTTCGACACATTCTCCCGGTCGATCCGCCGCTGCTCTAGTGCATTCCTCTTGAATGCTTGCCTGATCCTCTGAGGATGCAGGGTTGTGGATAGGAAAGCTCGGTTGCGCGGACTACAGTTCGGTCAACAGGAGTGACCGACCATGATCCACATCCCCCATCGCCATGAATCGCCGTTAGCGTTGCAGATTGACCCGCGCATCAGCGCACCGGGTGACTTCGCGACCTGCATACCCGGGCTGTCGCTGTTTCGCCGCGACCAGCCAGCGCCACCTGCCGTGTGCATGATCGAACCGAGCCTGATTCTGGTCGGCCGTGGCGAGAAACGCTTGTGGGTCGGCGGGGAGGGTTATCGTTACGACCCTTCGCGGTTTCTGGTCACGTCGCTGGATTTGCCCGCCAACTCCGAAGTGCTGCTCGCCAGCCCTGAGCAGCCTTGTGTCGGTCTGGTGTTGAAACTGGACATCGGCATGCTCGCCGAGGTCATCACCAAAAGTGGCTTGCCCGCCAAGCGGCAGCCATCCACAGGCACCGGCGCCGGCATTGGCAATGTGTCCTCGGCGCTGGAAGGCGCGCTTGATCGGCTGTTGGCCCTGCTTGATGAACCCGAGGCGATCCCGGTGCTGGCGCCGCTGATCCTGCGCGAAATCCATTACCGGCTCCTCAATACCGATCAAGGTTCACGCCTGCGGCAGATCACTGCGGTGGATGGTCAGGGCTATCGCATCGCCAAAGCCATCGACTGGCTGAAACTCAACTACACCGTTGCACTGCGCATCGACGATCTGGCCGCGCGGGTGCAGATGAGTGCGCCGACTTTTCACCTGCATTTCCGCCAACTGACCGGCATGAGCCCGCTGCAGTACCAGAAGTGGCTGCGGCTCAACGAGGCGCGTCGGCTGATGCTGGTCGAGCGTCTGGACGTTTCGCGCGCGGCGTTTGCGGTCGGTTACGAAAGTCCTTCGCAGTTCAGCCGTGAATATGGCCGCCTGTTCGGTACCGCGCCCAGTCGCGACATGGCGCTGCTGCGCGGGCAACCAATCGAAGCAGAAGCGGCAAGTTAAACCACAGACACGCTTTACCGGGGATGCGCCTCGCCGCGCGTCACCGTTCATAACAATGCACGTCAACCGATGATAGAGCGGGTGAGCCATGGAATTACGAATCAACCAGAAGACCTATCAGGTCGATGCCGACGCCGATACGCCCTTGCTGTGGGTGATCCGCGATGACCTCGGCATGACCGGCACCAAGTACGGCTGCGGACTGGCGCAGTGCGGCGCCTGTTCCGTGCTGGTCGACGGCAATGTGGTGCGTTCGTGCGTGACGCCGGTGGCCGGCGTGGTCGGCCGCGAAATCACCACCATTGAAGCCATCGAGGCTGACGAAGTCGGCAAACGGGTGGTCGCGACCTGGGTCGATCTCCAGGTGGCCCAGTGTGGTTACTGTCAGTCGGGGCAGGTCATGGCCGCCACGGCGTTGCTCAAGCAAAACCCGCAGCCAAGTGACGCGCAAATCGACGCGGCGATGGTCAATCTGTGCCGCTGCGGCACCTACAACGCCATTCATGCCGCCGTGCATGAGCTGGCCGGCAAGAGGGACGCCTGATGAGCATCCGTATCGATCCGTCCAGTGAGGCATCCGCGTTCGCGCTGCACGAGCCGATCAATGTCTCGCGCCGACGTTTTCTGACCGGTACCGCCGTCGGTGCGTTGGTGCTTGGCTTCGGTCTGCCGCTCGGTTCGACCCGCGTGCAGGCCGCAACGGCTGCGGCGACTGCCGAGCGTGGCACGCAGGTCCCGGCGTTTCTGGAAATTCGCCCGGACAACCGCGTGCGTCTGCTGTGTCCGTTCATGGAGGGCGGGCAGGGCACGTTCACCGCGATGGCGCAAATTGTCGGAGAAGAACTCGATGCCGCCCCGGCGACCTTCCTCGTCGAAGCCGCACCGCCCGGTGAAGCCTACGTGGTTTTGGAGAACGGCATGCGCATCACCGGCGGCAGCATGTCGGTGCGCATGAGTTACCCGGTGATGCGCCGCCTCGGCGCACTGGCCCGCGCCATGCTGTTGCAGGCCGGCGCGGAAAAACTCGGCGTGCCGGTCGGCGAGCTGACGACCGAACCCGGTAAAGTCCTGCATGCCGCGTCGGGCCGGTCGTTGACCTACGGCGAATTGGCCGGGCGTGCGATGGATCTGCCGGTTCCCGATCCCGCCTCAATAACACTACGAGATCCGAGCCAGTTCCGCTGGATCGGCAAACCGGTGAAGCGCCTTGATGCCTATGACAAGTCCACAGGCAAGGCTGTGTACTGCATCGATCTGAAGGTCGACGACATGCTGCACGCCGCCGTTCAGCATGCCCCGCGTTTGGGCATGACGGTGGGCAACCTGCGCAACGAAGACCAGGTCAAGGCGATGAAAGGCGTGCATTCCGTGCACCTTCTGCCGGGCGCCGTGGCGGTTGTTGCAGAGCGCTGGTGGCACGCGAAACGCGCGGTCGAGGCGATTCAGGTCGACTGGCAAGAACCATCAGCCGACAGCAAAGTCCGGCCGATGCCCGCCGACTTTTCCAGCGATGCCTGGCTCAAGCGCCTCGCTGAAGATAAAAGCCCCG
Source organism: Pseudomonas sp. NPDC088885 (assembly GCF_044750025.1). NCBI lineage: Bacteria > Pseudomonadati > Pseudomonadota > Gammaproteobacteria > Pseudomonadales > Pseudomonadaceae > Pseudomonas > Pseudomonas sp. NPDC088885. The sequence goes on from NZ_JBIVJB010000001.1 coordinate 75,092, forward strand.
CCAAAGATGATGAACATGAAGGCGACGTGGCGGGGATACTCAACGAGGCCAAGACGCGGATCGACGCCACTTACCACAATCAATACCTGAACCACGGTCAGTTGGAGCCGCCCTCGGCGCTGGCCAGATTCAATCCGGACGGTTCGCTGGAGGTCTGGTTGCCCAATCAGGCGCCGGACATGTTCCGCGCGGACATCGCCAAGCGCACCGGCCTGGATCCGTCGCGCATCACCTTGCATTCGCCGCTGCTGGGGGGCTTCTTCGGTCGGCATTTTCTCTACGATTCTGCCAGTCCTTATCCGCAGGCGATCGAGTTGGCCAAAGCGGTGGGTCGCCCGGTCAAACTGATCTGGAGTCGCGAGGAAGAGTTTCTGCGTGACGTGCTCCGCCCCGTCGCGGCGGTGAATTTCCGCGCCGCGCTGGACAAGGACGGCTGGCCGCTGGCAATCGAGGCGATCAGTGCCACCGAAGGCCCGACCGAGGCCCTCGCTGGCAAACAGGGCGAAAAACTCGACCCTACCGCGCTTGAAGGGTTGTCGGGCAAATCCTATGCAATCGCCAACAAGCGCATCGCGCAGATCTATGTCAAAGGCCCGGCGATGCTCGGTTATTGGCGTTCCGTGGGCAATTCCCTCAACGACTTCTTCTACGAATCGTTCCTTGATGAACTGGCCGATAAGGGCGGCAAAGACCCGTTCGAACTGCGCCTGCATTTGCTGCGCGACAACAAACGTTTGACCACCTTGCTGCAAGCGGCGGGTGAGTTATCGGGTGGCTGGAAGCGCGGCCCGTTTACCGCCGAGGACGGCAGTCGCCGTGCGCGTGGCGTGGCAATGGCTTCGCCGTTCGGTACGCACACGGCGGTGATCGCCGAGGTGTCGATCGAAAACGGCCAGGTCAAAGTGCATGACATCTGGCAGGCGATTGACCCGGGCAGCATCGTCAATCCGGCGATTGTCGAGGCGCAGGTCAATGGCGCCGTGGCGTTGGGGTTATCGCAGACACTGGTGGAAGAGGCCGTTTGGCTGGATGGCAAACCACGCGCGCGCAACTACGATTTGTACCCGATCCTGCCGCCTGCGCGGATGGCGCGGGTGCATGTGCGGGTTGTCGAGAGCGGGGAAAAAATGGGCGGCATCGGCGAACCACCATTGCCCGCCGTCGCGCCAGCCGTGGCGAACGCAGTGGCAACCCTGACCGGGCAACGGGTTCGCAGCCTGCCCATGAGCCGACACACCTTCACTTGATCAGCGCCGGAGCGTCCATGAATAACAGCCGATTCGCAAGAACCGCTGGCTGGCTGGCAGTGCCGTGCCTGGTCGCGGCAGGCCTGCTGGCCTGGTATGTCACCCGCGAGCCTGTCTCGCCTTTTGAAGATCACACGATCACTGCCGCCGACGTCGACCCGGCGCTGCTGGCTCGGGGCGAATACGTCGCCAGGCTCAGCGATTGCGTGGCTTGCCACAGCGTACCGGGCGCGGCACCGTTCGCCGGCGGCCTGGAAATGGCCACGCCGCTGGGCGCGATTCACGCGACCAACATCACCCCGGATCCTCAAACCGGGATTGGTCGTTACAGCCTGGCCGACTTCGACCGTGCCGTGCGTCACGGCGTGGCACCTGACAGTCGCCGTTTGTACCCGGCGATGCCTTATCCGTCGTACGCCAAGCTCAGTGACGACGATGTGCGTGCGCTGTATGCGTTCTTCATGAAAGGCGTGGCGCCGGTCAAACAAGCGAACATCCCGAGCACGATTCCCTGGCCGCTGAACCTGCGCTGGCCGATTGCCGTGTGGAACGGTGTGTTTGTCGACAGCGGATCCTACGAACCCAACTCGTCGCAGGATGAAGTATGGAATCGCGGCGCTTACCTGGTGCAGGGTGCCGGCCACTGCGGCAGTTGCCATACGCCTCGCGGTCTGGCGTTCAACGAAAAGGCACTGGATGAATCCGCTGCGCCGTTCCTCGCGGGCGCCTTGCTGGATGGCTGGTACGCGCCGAGTCTGCGTGATGACCACAACACCGGGCTGGGCCGATGGAGCGAGGCGGAAATCGTCCAGTTCCTCAAAACCGGTCGCAATCGCCACGCGGTGGTCTACGGCTCAATGACCGAGGCGTTCAACAACTCCACGCAGTTCATGAGCGATGAAGATCTGACGGCCATCGCCCGCTATCTCAAATCGTTGCCTGGCGACCCGCAGCGCGACGGCCAGCCATGGCAATACCAGGCAGTTTCGGCAGCGACGCGTCTGGATTCTCCGGGCGGGCACACCTACGTCACGCGCTGTGCCTCGTGCCACGGCCTCGACGGCAAGGGTCAAGCGCAATGGATGCCGCCGCTGGCAGGCGCCACTTCTGCACTGGCCAAAGAGAGCGCCTCGGCAATCAACATCACCTTGAACGGCTCGCAGCGCATCGTCGCTGCCGGTGTACCGGACGCCTACCGCATGCCGGCATTCCGTGAGCAGTTGTCGGATCAGCAGATCGCCGAAGTGCTGACATTCATGCGCAGCACATGGGGCAATCAGGCCAGCGCTGTTGATGCACAAGCCGTTGGCAAGCTGCGTGAACACACTGATCCAGCCAGCAGCAGCCCGATCATTTTGCACATGCGCTAGAGGAGTCAAACGTAGAACTCGCCGTCAGGCCAGCGGCACCTTCACCAAAAAAGTGGTGCCGTGCTCGGTGTTGGAGACAACCTCGATTGTTCCTTGATGTGATGCGACGATCTCGGAAGCTATGAACAGCCCCAGACCCAGCCCCTCTGAAGGCGGGTGATCAACGACCGAGCGTTGGGAAAAACGCCCCATGGGATTGAAAATAAACGGCAGTACATCCTCGGCAATAGGCTCTCCGCGGTTGTGCACGGTAAAGATTGCCGAGCGATCAGAGACCGCCAGATGCACTTCAATGGGCGTCTGAACATCGCCATGCTGGACAGCGTTGCCGATGATGTTGGAGAACACCTGCTCCATACGCGGCCCATCAAATTTGCCTGCAACCGGTGATTCCGCCGTGAAAACAACGTTGGCGTCAGGGTGAAACGCTCGTATTTCATCGACGATGCGTCCACACAGCGGCGCTAGATCCAACGCCGTTTTTTTAACAGGAATGCCTGGCCCCATCTGGCAACGGGTCAAGTCCAGCAAGTCGTCCACAATCTGATTCGCGCGTCTCACGCTGGTGAAAATCTGGTTCGCCAGTCGGGTACCGCGTTCTCCGACATCGGCAGACCGGCGCAGGCTGTCCGCACCCAGCAGAATGGCGCCTAACGGTGTGCGCAAATCATGGCCGAGGATGCCCAGAAAGATATTGCGCGACGCGTCCACGGCTCTTGAATAACTGGCAATGGATTCGGCGAGCGCCTGATCGATGGCTTCGTGGAAGCGGTTCATGTCGTCCGCATCGAAGGGCGTGCCGGACTTCACTTTGACCATCCACTGATTGAGCACGCTGGTTCTCAACGCCCGGTATTCCGACACCATCTGATCGATGGTAAACCCCGCCATCAACCGTGTGACGGCGTGGGTTTCGGCGGGCGTCTCTTCAGCGCTGCTGGGTCCATGCCCCAGAGATTTTGCGATTTGTTCCGAGCGTGTCTGTTGGGTGCGTAGATCTATAACGATGGCTTCGAGCATCTGGCCGGCATGATCGCGCAAGGCTTCACGATCCAGCGCCGCGCCGGGCGTCTCGATGGTTCTGGCGAAATCCTCCCACGCCTGAAGAATAGGCTCGATATGTTCAATGATGAAATCGGGGAGGCGCATGTCGGGAATCCTGGTGAGGGCTTATGAAAAGTCGCCGAGCGTTCGTTTCACAGCATGAACGATCCAGTATGCTCACTTTCGTCCGACACTGCGCACTCCGATCGCAGCATCCATCAGTCGGGTTTGATCCTGCTACTTTTCCAGGAACCGTTTCATGCGCTATCGACGACTCGATCTGAATCTTTTAGTGGCGCTGGACGCTTTGTTAAGTGAGTGCAGCGTCAGCCGCGCGGCTGAGCGATTACATCTCGGGCAGTCGGCGACCAGCTCGGCACTCGGGCGCTTGCGCGAGCATTTCAATGACCCATTGTTGGTGCAGGTGGGGCGGCGTTTGGAGCCTACTGCGCTCGGCTTGCAATTGTTGCCCAAAGTTCGCGAAGCATTGGCGCTGACGCGTGAGATTGTCGATGCCCCGGTGGAATTCGACCCCGCGACCTGTACGCGGCAATTCACGCTGGTGGCTTCTGATTACGTGATCGGCGTGCTGATGCCGGCGGTCAGTCGCGAACTTGCGCGCATCGCGCCCGGCGTACGGTTGAATCTGCGTGATTTGCCAGCACCGCGCGATGACGACGTTGTCAGCGAGGCGCTCGATTATCGGCGTAGCGATTGGGTGATCGTGCCCGAGCGGCGCCGAAACCCGGCTTATCCGCACGAAGCCATCCTTAGCGACCGGTTGTGCTGCATTGTCTGTGCGCAGCATTCGCGGTTTGTCGAAAGCCTGAACCTCGACGACTACCGCTCGGCCGAACATGTGGTGCGAGCCTTCGCCGACGGCCGAAACCTGTCGATGGACTCAGCTCACTTGCAGGAACAGGGCATTGAGCGGCACATCGCGGTATCGGTTGAAAGCTTTGCGCTGATCCCCGAATTCATCGTCGGCACGGCGCGGGTCGCTACCGTGTTTCGGCGTCAGGCGCAGCGTTTCGCTCAGCGCTATCACTTGCGCATCCTCGCCGCACCGCTGGTATTTCCCGAAGCAGTACAGGTGCTGCAGTGGCATCCTTATCAGGATCTTGATCCGGCAATGAGGTGGTTTCGCAGCCTGATATTGGAACAGGCCGCGTTACTCGATCAGCCTGTCACACAATCCCCGGTGTCGGCTTCAAGTCCTGCCTGAACGATCGCTTGCACGGCGCAGTGCTCATCATTGTCCGAGGTGTCGCCACTGATGCCGAGGGCGCCGAGGAGCTCGCCGTCGGCATTGCGAATCAGCACGCCGCCGGCCACAGGAATCACTTCACCGTCGGTGAGGCTGTTGATTGCAGCAAAAAACGCTGGCATCGCTTGCGCCCGCCGTGCCAGCTCACGACCGCCAAACCCCATGCCCAGACAACCACGGGCCTTGCCTGTGGCGATCTGTGGGCGCAGAAAACTGGCGTGCTGATCACGCAGCACTGCCAGCGGATGTCCTGCCACGTCGAGGACAGCGGCCGCCATGGGTTTGAATCCGGCTTGCCGGGCGATCTCGATGGCGTGGCTGGCGATAAGCGTGGCGGTGGTCAGGTCGATTGCTTGCATGTCGATCGTCCTCACAGGGTCCATTTGCCCAGTTGGGAAACGCGGTCTCGGGTATACAGGTCGGTCCATTTCAACGAGTTGAAATCTGACACTTGCTTGGGGTTGTAGGGACTTCGTTCCATGCGCATCGGCTGACCTGCCTTGTACACGGCTTTGAGACGCGAGCGATCCTGGAGGATGCGGATGTCCTGCAGCGGTGAGCCATCGAGCAACAGAAAATCCGCCTGTTTGCCCACCTCCAATGTGCCGAGGGTTTCGCCACGCGGCATGCAGCGCGCGCCGACGGCCGTGGCCGCATGCAGTGCTTCGGCCGGGGTAAAGCCGAGACGGGTCACCAACAGCTCCAGTTCGCGAGCGTGCCATTCACCATAAGGTGTCACCGCAAAACCGCTGTCACTGCCGCAGGCGAACGGTACTCCTGCAGCTTTGGCGCGCTTGAGTACCGCCGAACCGACCTCCAGCGTGCGTGCGCAATAACCCGCGTAACCGGTGGTAATCGCCGGGTCGTGGGGCTGGCAAAAGTCCACGGTGTTCTGTGGAAAGGTCATTGTCGGCGCCAGAATGCTGCCAGCTTCGAGCAACGCTTCGATGCAGGCGTCATCCATGTAAAAGCCGTGAAAGACCAGATCAACCTTGGCCAGCGCGGCGTACATCACCGCTTCGCGACCGTAGGCATGGGTGGCGACTTTGCAGCCGAGTCGATGCGCCTCGTCGACCATTTCGCGGGTTTCATCGGCGGTGAATGCAGCGATGATTTCACCATCGGGCCGGCGATGCGTGCCGTCCATGGCAATCTTGATCAGGTCGACGCCGTCCTTGGCCTGCTTGCGGATTTCCGCCAGCGCTTCACTGCGACTGGTGACGAGGCGGGCGGTGAAAAACTCCGGTGCGCCCATGCGACTCGGAAACCAGTCGTTGAGGCTCTGCCGATTGGTGATGACCCGGCTACTGGCGGCAATCCGTGGCCCTTCAAACAAACCGGCGCCGATCGCATTGCGCACGGCGATGCTCAGTTGGCCGCTGTCGCCGGGGCAGACCATGCTGGTGACGCCCGCCGCAAGGACATGCTGGGCGAAGAACATGCCCCGCAGCGCGCGAAATTCGTCGCTGGTCCAGATGTCGATGTCCTCTTCGCTTTGCGCATTGCCGAAGGCCAGATGGGTGTGCACATCCACCAGCCCGGGCATGACAAAAGCGTCTGCGGCATCCACCACGTTGTCGCCGGCGCGAGGCTGCGGCGCTGAAACGCTAGGGCCGACGTAGCTGAACAAGCCGTTCTCGACAATCAGCGTCTGCTGCTGGCGCGTGTCGCGGCCAGTGCCGTCGAACAAGGTCTGACATTTGAGGTGCAGGCTGCTCATGGTGATTTCACTTTGTTGTGTTTGTACCGACGAGGCTAGGGCGGGGGAGGTCGGCAGACCAACAGATTGCATCGATGGCCGGGTATTGATGGCGTCGATGATTTAACGGGGAATGGCGTTGGGCGGGACGCAAAAACGCCGGAGCAGCGCAAGGCTGTCCGGCGTTTCGGGTGAGCTTTGAAAACGTGTCAGGCCGTGCGACCACTGAGGGTTTCAGCAACCCAGTCAGCAATGTATTGCCCGGCATTGATGCTGTTGTCGAAGCTCGAATGCTGCACGCCACCTTCACGTTCGGTGAAGATTTTCAGTTCGCATTTTGGGCTGTTGACCAGTTGTTCGTAGGTGCGATGCGCCCACTTCAATGGGATCTGTGAATCCTGCTCACCATGGGTCACGAGGAAGGGCACCTTGATCCGGTCGAGCACGCCATCGAGGTGCACGTTTTCGGCGATGGTCATGAACTCTTCGACGTCCTTGGCGCCCCACACCCAGCAGACATGCGCCCAATAATGCGGCACCGGGAAGCTGCCTTCCTTTTCCAGTCGACGTTTTTGCACATCACGCCAGTCATGGTTGGCGCCCCACACGACGCCGCACGCGAAGCGCGGTTCGAATGCAACGGCACGCGGGCAGTAATAACCGCCCAACGAGACACCTTCCAGACCGATACGTTTGGCATCAACGTCGCTTCGGGTTTCCAGCCAGTCAACCACGCGACTGGCCCAGTGCTCACTGTCGAATCGTGCGGTCAGGCCATGCAGGCGCAGCGCTTCGCCGGTGCCGGGCTGGTCGATGATCAGCGAAGAGATGCCGCGTTTCGCCAGCCATGCTGGCAGGCCCACGCGGTATTTCATTTCTTTGGTCGAGTCCAGACCGTTGACCTGCACCAGAATCGGCGCAGGCCCCTCGACGCCTTCGGCGCGCACGAGCAAGCCGGAAAGATGTTTGCCCTCGTAAGGGATTTCCACCCGTTCGCAGTTTTCCCGCGACAGTTCGATGCCGCGCTTGAAGGTTTGCAGGAAGCGTTGATAGAGCTCGGTACGCCCCGGAGCGCCGTGGGCTTGCAGGCGCTCGCAGGTCAAATAATAGGTGGCGGCGCGGTTGTATTTTTCGCCAGCCGAGAGCATCCGGCCGTTGCCTTCGTCTTCTTCGGCCAGACCGCAGAGCTTGTCGGCCATTTTCGCCCAGGTTTCGCGAAAGGCACGGGTGCCGGCCGCGTCTGGCTGTTTCGCAGCCTCTTGCAGCGGGGCGCACATCTCTTCGATTTCACCCATGCGGGCGCCCATTTCAATGGCCAGGTCGACAGAGAGATTCCAAACGTAGTTGGTCGGGAAATAGCGAAACATGATTATTGTTGTCCTTATGGTTGCCTTGGCATTCCCAAGGCACGTTAAGGATCACCCGACTAATTGGCCAATCGTGACGGCGGATACGAGGTATCGCGAGATACGATGGGCACGTGTTGCAGATGCTGGATGGATTCGCTGATGCGTTCGCGCAGCCAGCGGTGCATCGGGTCGCCGTCAACGCTGCGGTGCCACAACATGTACTCGCGCATGACCGGAATTTTCACCGGCGGCGGCAGGATGCGCAGCGGCAGATAGTGCGCGTAGAGGTTCGCCAGACGCTGGTGCATCGTGGCGATGCGCTGCGTGCCGACAATCAGTTGCGGCAGGGTATTGAAGTCGCTGGTGATCACTTCAATGCGCCGATTGAAACCGTATTGATTCATGAACCATTCTTCGATGCTCATGTGCCGGGTACGGCCAAAGCCCACCGAGACATGGCCCATCTGCATGTACTGCTCAAGGGTCAGGGTGTCGCCGACTTGCGTATTGCCTTGCCACACTACGCACACATGTTCCTCCTCAAAGAGCAGGCGCGAAGGGTGGCCGTCAATGATGTAGCGCTCGGGAACAATCATCAGGTCGACTTCGCCACGCACCAGCAGTTCGCCGGAATTGTCGCTGGGGCCAAGCATTTCGAAGGTGATATTGGGTGCTTCCTGGTGAATGTTCTGGATCACCTGGGCGAACAGCACGCTGATCAGATAGTCCGAGGTCACCAAACGAAAATGTCGCTTGCTGGTGGTCGGGTCGAACACTGGTTTGGCGGTGATTGAGGACTGGATCGTCAGCAGGACTTCACGCACCGGTTTTGCCAGTTCTGTGGCATAGGGCGTGGGCTGCATCTTGCGTCCGACCTGGACCAGCAGCTCATCCTCAAAGTAGGTGCGCAATCGCGCGAGCACGCCGCTGGTGGCGGATTGGGTCATGTGCAGGCGTTCAGCCGCGCGGGTGATGTTCTGCTCTTCGAGCAATACATCGAGCGCGACCAGCAGGTTCAGATCCAGATGGTTGAAACGCATGGGCAGGTCCGTTCTTGTATTTATTTTCGCAATACATTCGAACGAATCCATCGGCACGTCAACCTTCGTCGCAGGTATCGCGTTTGCCGATAGGTCGCATCCCGACTCGCGATTAGTCAGGTGTCAGCCCTTGCGCCAATCTTCGCCGCAGTCGGCCCTGCAGCCGACACCACCACCGGTTTCCAGTCAGGCCCGGCGCGCTGTAAGGCGTCCATGGCGACAGTCACCGGATCATAATTTCAATGGAGTGGTAAGCCATGAACATCATTGGCCTTGATGCCCTGATTTTTGGCGTCGATGACATTCAAGCCTGCACCGATTGCCTGCGCGACTACGGCCTTGCGCCGGTCGGCGTTGACAGCAACGGCGGGCGTTTCGAAGCGCTGGACGGCACCGCCGTGATTATCCGTCGAGCCGACGACCCTGATTTGCCGGCGGCGATCGGCCCGGCGCCGTCGATTCGCGAGACGGTCTACGGGGTCGCTGCGATCAGCGATCTGGATGCCATCGAAGATGAGCTGGCCAGTGACCGCTCCGTCCGCCGCGATCAGCACGGCGTGTTGCACAGCGTTGACGACATGGGTTTCGCCATCGCTTTTCAGGTCAGCGTGCGCAAGCCATACAGCGCGCCGGATGACCTGACCAACGCCGCCGGCCATGCGCCACAGCGGCCACTTAACCAGCCTGGCATTACCCTCGATATGGGCGCCGTCCCGCGCACTTTGTCGCACGTGGTGTATTTCGTACCCGATGCGGCGAAAGCGGAAGCCTTTTACGCCGAGCGTCTGGGTTTTCGCACCACCGACACCTTCATTGGCGCCGGGCCGTTCATGCGCCCGGCCGGCTCTGACGATCACCATTGCCTGTTCATGATCCAGACCCCGCCGCACATGAAAGGCTGCGAACACTTCACCTTCCACATGGGCAGTGGCACCGAAGTGCTGCTGGCCGGGACGCGTTTCGAGCAAAAAGGCTGGACCAGTTTCTGGGGGCCGGGCCGTCACCTGTTTGGCTCCAACTGGTTCTGGTACTTCAACAGTCCGTTGGGCTGCCACATCGAATATGACGCTGACATGGACAAGCACGATGACGCCTGGGAGGCCCGTCGCGCGCCACTGTCGGCGGATAACTCGCAGCTGTTCCTGTTCAGCGCCAAAGAAAAATGGGCCCCCGGTGGGCCGCCACCGAAACTCGGTTGAGGCCGGCGCTGATCATGAGCGCTATTGCGCAGCCACTGTGTCGGCTGGACGAACTGGAGGAGGGCCGGGCGCGCGGGTTCGATCCGTTGGCGCAGGGCCGCGACAGCGTGTTTGCCCTGCGTCATGACCATCAGGTGCGGGTCTATCGCAACCGTTGTCCGCATCTGGACGTGCGCCTTGAGTATCGCAAGGACAAGTTCCTGTCCGCCGATGGCCAGTTGATCGTCTGCTACGCCCACGGTGCGCAATTTCTGCCGGCGACCGGCGAGTGCATCTACGGCCCGTGCCTGGGCCACACGCTGGAGGCGCTGCCGTTCTGCGAAAAGGACGGCTGGCTGCTGGTGCAAATGCCTGAAGGGGTGCCGCTGCCGGGATAAATCGAGGTATCGCGTACGGCGATACATCGCATCCTTACTCGCGATTAGTCAAATCCCTGCTTTGCCGGGAAGCTTCATCCAACGATGCCCTGCCCGACGCAGCATCGATCACAAGAATAAAAAGAGAGAACACCATGAGTGCAGTGAACAACGTTCTGATCGTGGGCGGTGGTATCGGCGGCTTGTGTGCGGCCATCGCCTTGCGGCGTAAAGGTATCGAGGTCGACCTGATCGAGCTCAAGTCCGAATGGACAGTCTATGGCGTCGGGATTATTCAGCAGAGCAACGTCGTCCGTGAAATGGCCAAGCTCGGCGTTCTCGACGGTTATCTGGACGCCGCTTATGCCTTCGAAGACGTCGCCATCTACGGCCCCGGCGGGCAGCAACTGGCGCGCATTCCGGGCCAGCGACTGGCCGGCCCGCAGTACCCCGCCAACGTCGGCATTTCTCGCCTGGCGCTGCACAAAGTCCTCAGCGAAACCGCGCTGCAACTCGGTGCCAACGTGCGTTTGGGCCTGAGCGTGGAAACGCTGGACGACAACGGCGCAGAGGTCGACGTGTTGTTTACCGACGGCAGTCGCGGCCGCTACGACTTGGTGGTTGGTGCCGACGGACTGTTCTCGAAAGTGCGCAGCCTGGTCTTTGGCGATGTCTACACCCCGCGTTTCACTGGCCAGTCGGTGTGGCGCTACAACTTTCCCCGAGCGCCACAGATTGACCATCTGGCCAACTATCAAAGCGCTGACGGCAACGCCGGGCTGGTGCCGCTGGCCGGCGACTTGATGTACCTGTTTCTGACGTCCCACGAGCCCTCCAATCCGTGGATGGATCCTGCCGATCTGGCCGCGCAGATGCGCCAGCGCCTGCAAGGCTTTACCGGGCTGATCGGCGAACTGCGCGAGCAAATCACTGACAACAGCCAGGTCGTCTACAAGCCGATGGAAGTGGTGTTCGTCGATGAGCCTTGGCATCGCGGACGCGTCCTGCTGATCGGCGATGCGGCCCACGCCACCACGCCGCACCTCGGTCAAGGCGCCGGCATGGCCATTGAAGACGCGATTGTGCTCAGCGAAGAACTGACTCACGAGCAGTCCGCGACCACCAGCGTCGAGCAGCAGTTGCAGCGCTTCATGGCGCGGCGCTTCGAACGTTGCAAGTACATCAGCGAAAGCTCGGTGCTGGCCGGCGACAAGGAGATGCAACACGACCGCGGCTTCGATCGCATTGGCCTGGTCAAGCAAATGCTCGCGCGCACTGCCGAGCCAATCTAAGCCCCACCGGCGACTCATCCACAGCAGTTACCACTATAAAAACAAGAGGTTAACGCGATGGTTAGTTCTACGACTGCGGCGCTCGCGCGTCGCCCGGTCTGCTCGTCTGCACCCTTTGGTTTGAGCGTCGCTGCGCTGCTGGTGCTGTGCAGCCAGGCCGCTTTCGCTTTCGACATCGATACCGGCAACCCGGATTTCAAGCTGCGCTGGGACAATACGATCAAGTACAGCGCTGCCTGGCGCACGCAGAATCCGAGCAGCAAGTTGACCGAGGGTCAGGTCGCGCTCAATCAGGACGACGGCGATCGTGCGTTCAAAAAAGGCCTGATCTCCAATCGCACCGACATCCTCTCGGAGCTGGATCTGTCGTTTCAGGATTTCGGCGCACGCTTGAGCGGTGCAGCGTGGTACGACAGCGAGTACCAGGGCAACAACGACAATAACGATCCATCCCGCGCCAACGCACGTTCGGTGGGCTACGACGAGTTCACCGATGACACCCGTCATTTGCACGGTGGTGACGGCGAAATTCTCGACGCGTTCGTCTACTGGAACGGTGAACTGGCCGACCGCGCAACATCGGTGCGCGCCGGCCGTCATGGCCTGATCTGGGGTGAAAGCCTGTTCTTCGGCGCCAACGGCATTGCCGGTGGCATGGCCCCGGTGGACGTGGTCAAGGCGCAGTCGGTGCCGAACACGCAGTTCAAGGAAATCACCCGTCCGGTCAATCAATTGTCGGGCACCTTCCAAGTGACCGATGACGTATCCCTCGGTGCGTTTTACCAACTGGAATGGGAAGAAACACGCTTGCCTGGCGCAGGCAGTTACTTCTCCACCAGCGACACCATCGGTGAAGGCAATGAACGTCTGATTGTCGGCGCGCCGTTTCCGGCGTTTCTGGGTGGCAACGCCAGCAGTCCGGCGGCGTTTTTCCATGGCAAAGACAAAGATGCCAAAGATTCGGGGCAGGGTGGCCTGCAACTGAAATACAGCGCAGAGACCGTGGAGTACGGTCTCTATGCCATTCAGTACCACGACAAGACCCCCAAGCTGTACCTCAGGCCTTCCACTGGCGCACCCAACTTCAGCACGGGCCAAATCGGCGATTACTACTGGGTTTATCCGGAAGACATCCGCGCGCTGGGTGCCAGTTTCTCCACCACCGTCGATGCCTACAGCTTTGCCGGTGAAGCCTCGATGCGCTGGAACATGCCACTGGTGTCCAACGGCGTCACGGTGCTACCGGGGGTTGCTGCCGACAACGACGACGATGCGCTTTATGCCGTCGGGCGCACCGCGCACATCAACCTCAACGTGATCGCTTCGTTCGGACCGAACTTCATTGCCAAGGAGTCCGGATTCGTCGGTGAGGTCGCCTGGAACCGTCTGCTCAGCGTCACAAAAAACCGTGCCGCACTAGACCCCAACGCCACCGATGATGGTCTCGGCTTCAAGATGGTTTACACCCCGACTTATCGGCAGTTTTTCCCCGGCGTGGATATCAGCATTCCGGTTGGCCTGAGCTATTTCCCGCTGGGCAAGTCGGCGGTTGTCAGTTCGTTCGGCGCGGATAACGGCGGTGACATGAATATCGGTATTACCGCGACCTACCTCGACCGTGTGACCGCCGGCCTGACATACACGCATTACTACGGCCCCGAGAACACCAACCTCAACGCGACCAGCCAATTCAATTTCCAGCAATCGCTGAAGGATCGGGATTACCTCGCCTTCTCCGTCAAGACCACGTTTTAAGAGGACTTGCGCATGACCTATAACAACAAAAATGCCGCGTTCACACCCAAAGCCTTGTGCTTCGCGTTGCTCGCAAGCCTGGCGATATTGAGTCAGGGTGTCGCAGCAGCCACGGCTGACGAAGCGGCGAAATTGAACAAGTCGCTGACGCCGTTCGGTGCCGAGCGCGCCGGCAATGCCGACGGCTCGATTCCAGCCTGGGACGGCGGCTACACCAAGGTCGATCCGGCCTTCAAGGAGGGCGGCAAACGTAGCGATCCGTTTGCGGCCGACAAGCCGCTGTTCAGCATCACCTCGAAAAATCTGGCGCAATACGCCGCCAAGCTCAGCGATGGCACCAAGGAAATGTTCAAGCGTTTTCCTGACACCTATCGCATCGACGTCTATCCGACCCGTCGCACGGCCGCCGCACCGCAGTGGGTGTACGACAACACTCTGAAAAACGCGACCCGCGCCAAGCTGGTCGACAGCAGCGCCGGACCGGTGCCCGAAGGTGCGTTTGGCGGTATTCCATTCCCGATTCCGCATAACGGCGCCGAAGCCATGTGGAACCACATCCTGAACTGGCGCGGCACGTCACTGGCCATGCATTTTCGCCATTACCTGATGACCGCAGACGGCAAACAGGTGATGACCACCGACGGCCAGGCGATTCAGGACATGCCGTATTACTACCAGGACGGCACGCCGGAAAGCTTCGCCGGTGATTACTGGCTGTTCCGCCTGCTGAACGTCGGCCCGCCGTTGCGTGCCGGTGAGCAAATCATGGGGCGCACCAATATCAACGGCGACAAGTCCCAGGCCCACGTCTATCTGACCGGCCAGCGCCGCGTGCGCAAGTTGCCGAATGCCTGCTGCGACACGCCGACGCCGGCCACCGCCGGGGTGATGTCGTTCGATGAATTGAGCGTGTTCCAGGGACGCATCGATCGCTTCGACTGGAAACTGGTCGGCAAGCAGGAAATGTACATCCCTTACAACACCAACAAAGTCCTGACGGCCGGCAAACCGGAAGACCTGTTTCTGGCTCACCACATGAATCCTGATTACGTGCGCTGGGAATTGCATCGCGTGTGGGTGGTGGACGCCGAACTCGCGCCGGGCAAGCGTCACCAATTGCCGAAGGGCCGTTACTACCTCGACGAAGACACCTGGCAGGCCATGCTCGGCGATCGCTGGGACGCCAACGGCCAACTCGCCAAAACCTTGTGGTCGCTGCCAGCCGTGCTGCCGGATCTGCCAGCGCAGGCGCAGCTGTCTTCGGGTTTCTACGACCTGACCTCCGGCGCCTGGTTTATCCAGAACGTCTACACCGGCCTGCCTGAGCAATACGGCGTGGTCGATCGCTACAAGGCGTCGGAATTCTCGCCGGCGGCGATGGCGGGTGCCGGGGTTCGTTGAATCGGGCCGGATCGCGACACGGTGTGGCGATCCGGTTTCACAGGTGGTTTCGAGGTCGGTATGAACAGAATCTGTCAGGTGCTCGGGCGGTTGTTAGCGCTGCTGGCGCTGCCTTGCGTATTACCCGTGAGCCAGGCTCAGGCCGCTGCCGTCGGTGATGTATTGAACACCCCGGCGATGCGCGCGCCGCAGGCCCGGCAAGCGGTCTTGCTTGATCTGGCGCGGGCAGGTGCGCGGTTGGTGGCAGTCGGCGAACGCGGCATCGTCTTGCTCTCCGATGACAACGGTATCGGTTGGCGGCAGGCGCAGGTGCCGGTGTCCGTCAGCCTTACCGCGGTGCAGTTTGTCGATGCGAACACGGGCTGGGCGGTCGGCCATGCCGGTGCGGTGCTGGTCTCCCACGACGGCGGTGAAAACTGGGCGTTGCAACTGGACGGCAATCGCGCGGCGCAACTGGAATTGCACGCCGCACAAGAGCAACTGCCGACTGCCACTGACCCCGACGCAGCGGCGGCACGCGTGCAAACCGCCGAACGGATGGTCAGCGAAGGCGCGGACAAACCGTTTCTCAGTCTCAAGTTCACCGATGCGCGTCACGGCCTGATCGTCGGCGCCTACGGCCTCGCGTTCACCACCGAGGACGGCGGCGTGAGCTGGCAGTCGCTGATGGGCCAGATCGACAATCCGATGGGCGCGCACCTGTATGCCATCGCGCAACACGGCGAGCGTTGGTTCATCGCTGGCGAGCAAGGCTATGTGGCCCGTTCCGAGGACGGTGGACAATCTTTCGTCGCGCTCGATAGCCCGTACAGCGGCAGTTTCTTCGCCCTGCAACTGCGCGATGACGGCGCGCTGCTGGCGGCAGGATTGAAAGGCAACGCGTTCATTTCTACCGACGACGGCAACAGCTTCGTGCCTGCGCCCGTACCGATGCCAGTGTCCTTCAGTGAAGCGATTCGCACCGCTGACGGCCAGCTGTTGGTGGTCAATCAGGCGGGCGCGATGTTTCGCACCACGGGCGACGCAACAACCCTGCAGCCTTTCGGCAAACCGCTGGGCAAACCGATTGCCAGCGTCGTGCAGGCCGCCGATGGCAGCCTGGTGCTGGCCGGTTTTACCGGGTTGACGCGCCTGGCGTCGCCCACCGCTACAGCTTCGGAGTGAGGTTATGAAACCATTCGACAACGCCACGGCCAGCCTGGCGAGTTTCGACCCGCGCTCCGGCTCGGTCGTGGAACGCACTTTGTTCAACCACCGGTTGTGGGTGTTGCTGGTGTGCCTGGTGACCACGCTCTTTTTGGGCTATCAGGCCACGCGCGTCGAGCTGAACGCCAGTTTCGAAAAGATGATCCCCACGCAACAACCTTACATCGCCAATTATCTGCAACATCAAAAGCAACTCAGCGGTCTGGGCAACTCTCTGCGCATCGTCGTCGCCAATCGCCAGGGTGATATCTACGACGCTGAGTATCTGAAAACCTTGCAGGCCTTGAGCGACAAGCTTTACCTGCTGCCCGGCGTCGATCGCGCCTACATGAAGTCGCTGTGGACGCCCGCAACCCGTTGGGTCGCAGTGACTGAAGACGGACTGGATGGCGGCCCGGTGATTCCGGACGATTATGCCGGCACACCGGCGAGTCTCGAGGCCTTGCGCCGCAACGTGCAGCGCTCCAACGAGCTCGGCCAACTGGTAGCGTTCGATCAAACCTCGAGCATCATTTACGTGCCGCTGCTGGCCACGACTGCCGACGGTCAGGCGCTGAATTACTCAGTGCTGTCCGAGCAACTGGAGGCGTTGCGCAGCCAGTATCAGAACGACAAGATCGACATTCACATCACCGGTTTCGCGAAAAAGGTCGGCGACCTGATCGCCGGGCTCAAGCAGATCTTGCTGTTTTTTGCCGTGGCAATCCTGATCACCACCGCCGTGCTGTTCTGGTACACGCGCTGCCTGCGCAGCACGTTGCTCGTGGTGTACTGTTCGCTGGTGGCGGTGGTCTGGCAGCTGGGTCTGTTGCCGTTGCTCGACTATCAACTGGATCCGTACTCGGTGCTGGTGCCGTTTCTGGTGTTCGCCATCGGCATGAGCCACGGCGCGCAGAAAATGAACGGCATCATGCAGGACATCGGTCGCGGCATGCACCGGGTGGTGGCCGCGCGCTTCACCTTTCGACGGCTGTTTCTGGCCGGGCTGACGGCTTTGCTGTGCGACGCAGTGGGTTTTGCCGTGCTGATGCTGATCAAGATCCAGGTGATTCAGGATCTGGCCGTGATCGCCAGTATCGGTGTGGCGGTGCTGATTTTCACCAACCTGATTCTGCTGCCGGTGTTGCTGTCCTATGTCGGGGTAACGCCGCGTGCGGCGCAATTGAGTCTGAAGAGCGAGCAGAACGATCAGGCCGGCGCGCGGCGTCATGGCTTCTGGCGTTTTCTTGATCTGTTTACCCAACGTCGCTGGGCCAGCCTGTGCATTGTCATCAGCCTGGCGCTGGCGGCATTGGGCTTTGTGGTCAGCCTGCAATTGAAGATCGGTGATCTGGATGCCGGCGCGCCGGAGCTGCGGGCCGACTCACGCTACAACCAGGACGATGCGTTTCTGACCCGGCATTACGGCGCCAGCAGCGATTTGTTCGCGGTGATGGTCAAAACCCCGGCCGGGCAATGTGCGCGTTACGACATCCTTGCCAAGGTTGATGCGCTGGACTGGCAACTGCGTGCGCTGCCGGGGGTGGATTCGACCAACTCGCTGGCCTTGCTCAACCGGCGCATGCTGGTTGGCCTCAGCGAAGGCAGCGCCAAGTGGTACGAGCTGCAGAACAATCAGGCGATGCTCAATATGATCACCGCCAGTGCGCCACGCGGTTTGTACAACGAGGATTGCAGCCTGCTGACGCTGTACGCCTACCTCACCGACCACAAGGCTGAAACGCTGACGCGGCTGGTCGAGCACGTCGAGCAATTCGCCGCTGCCAATAACAACGATGATGTGCAGTTTCTGCTGGCAGCGGGTAATGCCGGCATCGAAGCAGCGACCAATATCGTGGTTAAGCAGGCCAATCGCGAGATGCTGTTCTGGGTCTACGGGGCGGTGATCGTCCTGTGCCTGATCACCTTCCGTTCGTGGCGTGCCACGCTGTGCGCGGTGATTCCGCTGATGGTCACCTCGATCCTCTGCGAAGCATTGATGGTCTGGCTGAACATCGGCGTGAAGGTCGCGACGTTGCCGGTCATCGCGTTAGGTGTCGGCATTGGCGTCGACTATGCGTTGTACGTGATGAGCATCCTGCTAGGTCATCTGCGCCAGGGCGCGAGCCTGTCAGAAGCCTATTACCGCGCGCTGGTGTCCACCGGCAAAGTGGTGATGCTCACCGGCATCACGCTCGCCATTGGCGTGGCCACGTGGATCTTCTCGCCGATCAAATTCCAGGCTGACATGGGCGTGCTGCTGGCGTTCATGTTCGTCTGGAACATGGTCGGCGCACTGGTGTTGTTGCCAGCGCTGGCGTACTTCCTGCTGCCTGCACGGCGCACGAACACCGACGCAGAAATGCCGGCGGAGGCAGTCGATGTGGCCGTGCCGTCGCGAGCCGTGGCGGTAGATATTCACCAAGCGCGCCACCGGGAGACCTGTCATGGCCGTTGAGTCTTCACTTGAAAACAGCGGCCGTCGCGCCGGTTTGACGCAATCGTTGCTATTGCTGCTCGGCAGCTGTCTGCCAGTGCTCGGCGCGGTATTGCTCGCACCGGTATTACCGCGCATGCAGGCACATTTTGCCGAGGTCGCCGGCAGCACCGTGCTGGTGCCGATCGTGCTAACCCTGCCGGCATTGATGATTGCACTACTGGCGCCGTTTGCCGGGGTCATCGCCGACCGGCTCGGGCGCAAACCGCTGTTGTTGGCGAGCATGGCCCTGTACACGCTCTGCGGTGTGTTGCCGCTGTGGCTGGATTCGCTGCCGGCGATTGTCGCCAGCCGCGCCGGTATCGGTCTGGCGGAGGCGGGGATCATGACCTGCTGCACAACGCTGATGGGCGACTACTACAGCGGCGCCCGACGCGAGCGCTTGTTCGCCTTGCAGATGGTCGCGACGTCGCTCTCTGCTGCGGTGTTTATCGCGCTGGGTGGTTTTCTCGGCCAGGACGACTGGCGCACACCGTTTGCGCTGTACGCGGTCGGGCTGATTTTCCTGCCGCTGATGGCGTGGAAACTCTGGGAGCCGCAACCGCGCGTGCAACCGACAGCAACATTGCCGGTGCCAGCCCTGCGTGCTTTTCCGTGGCGCGCACTGACGCCCCTGTATGCGTTGTCGCTGCTCGCGGGCCTGAGCCTGTTCATCGTGCCGGTGCAGGCCGGCTACTTGCTCAACTTGTTACACGTGGATGCGCCGCAGCAGATCGGCATGACCATGGGCGCCAATCAACTCGGTGTGCTCGCCGGGGCCTTGAGTTTTCGTCTGTTGAGCGGTCTGCGCAGCCAGCATGTGCTGCTGATTGCCTATGGCCTCGCGGGTATCGGCGGCCTGTTGATGGCCGCTGCCGGCAGCCACGCGCAAGTGGTGGTCGCGGTCTTGGTCAACGGGCTGGGCATCGGCCTGATGTTGCCGACGTTGATCACCTGGATCATGGCGCAAGTCGGTTTTGCTCAGCGTGGGCGAGCGGCGGGGTGTTTCACCGCGGCGATTTTCGCCGGCGAGTTCATCAGCCCGCTGGTGGTACTCGCCATCACTTCCGGGGCTTCCACGGCGTTGCCTCAAGCACTGGCCATGATCGGTTGGCTGCAACTGGTTGTGGCGCTGTTTTGTCTGTCCGTGCCGAGGCTCGGTGGACTGTTGACCCGCACCCATGTCGGCGGTCACGACTCCATCGGCAACGGCCATTGAACGAGGATATTCCATGCAAGCGCTTCCCCCATTCAAACGCGTGGTCACCGGGCATGATGCCCAAGGCCGTGCGGTCGTCGCCAGTCTCGGAGCAACCGCTAACGTCTTCGCACTGCAAGCGGTGCCTGGCACGGTGTTTCATGAGATATGGAACAGCAGCGGCAGTCCGGCCCTGCTCGACAATGCCGATGATCCAACCAGCAAACCCTTACAACTGAGCCCCGGCCCGCTAGGCAGTGTGATTCGTGTCGTCGACATTCCGCCGGACAGCGTGCAGAACCAGGTCAGCGCTGCCGATGCAGCGGCCGCATTTGCCGAAATTGGTCAGGCGCATGCCGGTACCGGTCAGGCGAACTCGCGGCACAAACTGATGCACCGCACCGAAACCCTCGATTACGGCATCGTCACCGAAGGCGAAGTCTGGCTGGTGCTCGACGATACAGAAGTCCACCTCAAACGCGGCGATGTAGTGGTTCAGCGTGGCACCAATCACGCGTGGAGCAACCGTACCGAGGCCATGGCGCGCATGGTGTTTATTCTGCTGGACGGGCGTTTCGCCGCTGAACTGCAGGACTGCCCGGGAGAAAAAGCATGAAGCTCGCAACCCTGAAAAACGGCAGCCGTGACGGCCAACTGGTGGTGGTTTCACGTGACATGGCCCGGGCTATCGACGCCCGTTTGGTGGCGCCGACCTTGCAGCAAGCCATCGAAAACTGGGCTGAAGCCGAGCCGCGGTTGCAGGCCCTGGCGCGTGAGCTTGAAAACCACGATTGCCGCGAAGCCTTTGCCTTCGACCCCGCGCAGGCGATGGCACCGTTGCCGCGTGCTTATCAATGGTGCGATGGCTCGGCGTTTCTCAGTCACGGCGCGCTGATGCAGAAGGCGTTCAACCTCGACCCGATCGAAGGCGCTGACCGTACGCCGTTGATGTATCAGGGCGCCGGTGATGACTTCATCGGCGCACACGATGACATCGAACTGCCGAGCGAAAGCCAGGGCATCGATTTCGAAGGCGAATTTGTCGTGCTGGTCGATGATGTGCCGATGGGCTGTTCGGCCGAAAACGCGTTGCAGCACATCAAACTGATCCTGCAGATCAACGATGTCAGCCTGCGTGCGCTGGCACCGCGGGAAATGCGCACCGGGTTCGGTTTCCTGCAAGCCAAACCGTCCTCCAGTTTTGCCCCGCTGGCGATTACCCCGGACGAACTCGGCGAAGCCTGGCGCGATGGCCGCGTGAATTTGCCCCTGCAAGTGCAGTGGAACGGCGAGTGGTTTGGCCAGCCGCAGGGCGAGCAGATGAACTTTCACTTTGGCCAACTGATTGCCCACGCAGCGTTAACCCGACGCTTGCGCGCCGGCACCCTGATCGGTTCCGGCACGGTGTCGAACGCCGAGCGCAACGTCGGCTCGGCGTGCATCGCCGAACGTCGGGCCATTGAGATGATCGAGCAGGGCGCTCCGGTGACGGGTTTTATGCGTTTCGGTGATCGCGTGCGCATGGACGTTACCGGTAGCGATGGTCAGTCGCTGTTCGGCGCGATCGACCAGCGCGTCGTCAAGGCCCACGGCTGAGGAACGCCCATGCGTGTACTGATTACCGGAGCCAATGGCTTTGTCGGCCGCGAACTGCTGCGTTGTCTGCTTGCGCGCGGCAGTTTGCGCGGGCAAGTCATTCGTTCGTTGCTGGTGCTGGACACTGATGTCCAAGGCCTGCCAGACGATCCGCGCCTGCGTCGGCACAGTGGCAGCGTGACGGATGCGGCGTTGATGCGCCGGGTCTTGGCTGATGGCATCGATGTGGTGTTTCACTTGGTCAGCATCCCCGGTGGGGCGGCGGAGGCGCATTACGAATCGGGTTATCAGGTCAACCTGCTGGCCAGCCTTGAACTGCTCGATCAACTGCGCAACAAGGCGCGACCACCGGTGTTGGTGTATGCCAGCAGCGTAGCGGTGTACGGCGCGAATCTGCCGGCGAAGATGAACGAGCAGGCTGAATTGCATCCGCAACTGTCGTACGGCACACACAAGTTGATGGTCGAGCGCGCGTTGATCGATCTGGGTCGGCGCGCTGAAGTCGACAGCCGCGCGGTGCGCCTGCCGGGCATTGTCGCGCGCCCGCGTGAACCCAACGGTTTGCGCTCGGCCTTCATGAGCGACTTGATGCGTGCTTTTGCCGAGGGCGCTGACTATTGCTGCCCGGTGTCGCCGCAAGCAACAGCGTGGTGGATGTCGGCACGCTGTTGCGTGAACAACCTGATCCACGCCGCCGAACTGGACGACGCCGCCGCGCAACAGCGGGTCTGGCAACTGCCGGTGCTGCATTTGTCCATCGCCCAGGTCATCGATGCGCTGGCGGCAACTTACGGCGAGCAACGCCGTGGGCTGATCAGTTTCGCCGCTGACCTTGACCTCGAAACCCTGTTCGGGCGCATGCCGCCCTTGAAAACCCCGCAGGCCCGCGCTGCCGGTTTCTGCCATGACGGCAACGTCGCCACGCTTATTCGCAACGCTCTCAACCCAGCCCCTTATCGGCATCTGCCGTTGAACGGAGACACGCCTCATGTCACAGCCCATCCAGCGTAAACGTCGTCTGGTCGACCTTTCGGTGACCCTCGATAACAACCCGTATACAGACCCGCCGCCGCTGTTGCCGAAAATCGATTACATGGATCACCAGCAAGGCTGGCCCGAGATGGCGGCGATGTTTCCGGGTTTGCAGCTTGAGCAGATGCCCGGCAATGAATCCTGGGCTGCCGAGCGCTTGCAGATCACCACCCACAGCGGCACGCACATGGATGCGCCGTGGCATTACGCCTCGACCACCGATGGCGGCGAGCCGGCATTTGGCATCGATGAGTTGCCACTGGACTGGTGCTTGCAGCCGGGGGTCAAACTGGATTTTCGCCATTTGCCCGACGGTCACGTGGTGACGGCAGAAGAGGTTGAAGCGGAACTGGCGCGTATTGAATACGCGTTGCAGCCGCTGGATATCGTGCTGGTCAACACACGCGCCGGGGCGTTGTTTGGCCAGCCGGGGTATCTCGATGCCGGCATCGGCATGGGCCGCGAAGCGACGATGTATCTGCTGGAGCGTGGCGTGCGCGTGGTCGGCACGGATGCCTGGAGCTGGGATGCACCGTTCAAATACACCCGTGAGCGTTTTGCCGCCAGCGGCGACGCCTCGATCATCTGGGAAGGGCATAAGGCCGGGCGCGATATCGGCTATGGGCAAATGGAAAAACTGGCCAACCTCGAATCCCTGCCAGCGAGCGGCTTCACCGTCTCGTGCTTTCCCTACAAGATCCGGCATGCGTCTGCAGGTTTTGTGCGCGCGGTGGCTATTTTCGACGAGTGATCGGGCTGTTCGAGGCATTCCTTCAACGACAATAAGAGAAAACCGATGGCTCTATCGCGATTACCGCTGACGGCACTTTTCTGCGCCCTGACTCTGGCCAGCGGCGTGACCCTGGCGGCCAGCCAACCGAATATTCTGCTGATCGTGGCGGACGATCTCGGCTACTCGGATCTGGGCAGCTATGGCGGCGAGATTCACACGCCCAGACTGGATGAACTGGCGCAACAGGGCGTGCAATTTACCAGCATGTACGCGGCGCCGACCTGTTCCATCACCCGCTCGATGTTGCTGTCCGGCACTGACAATCACCTTGTCGGGCTGGGCACCATGGCCGAAGCATTGCAACCGTTTCAACGGGGTAAACCGGGGTATGAAGGGTATCTGAACGGGCGCGCCTACTCGGTTGCCGAACTGCTCAAAGCGGGCGGATACAACACACTGATGGTGGGCAAATGGCACTTGGGTCTGGAGGCCGATCAGGGCCCGGATCGGCGTGGTTTCGAGCAGTCGTTCACGTTGCTGGAAGGCGGGGCGACGCACTTCAAACCCGCCAGCGTTGCACCGACGCCGTTGGAGCAAGTGCATTACCGTGAAAACGGCCAGTCGGTAGAGGTTCCCGAGACGTTCTACTCGACAGACTTTTACACCGACAAGCTGATTGGCTATCTGCAAAACACCCAACGTGAGGGCAAACCGTTTTTTGCCTATGCCGCCTACACGTCACCGCACTGGCCGTTGCAAGCGCCCAAGGAATACCTCGACAAATACCGCGGCCGCTTCGATCAGGGCTACGACACCGTGCGCTCGTCGCGCATTGACCGGCTGAAAAAACTTGGGCTGGTGGACAAGGACTTTCAGCCAGCGCAACCGTTGCCTGTGAACCCACGGCTGCCCGGTTGGCAGCAACTCACGGCCGAGCAGCAGAAAGTCGAAGCGCGCAAAATGGAGATCTACGCGGCAATGGTCGACAACCTCGATCACAACATTGGCCGGGTCATCGACTACCTGCGCCAAAGCGGCCAGTACGACAACACGGTGATCGTGTTCATGTCCGACAACGGCGCGGCGGCGGAAAACCACGCGCAGTTCTATCCACCCGGCGCGAACACGGATAACAGCCTGGCCAATCTGGGCCAGCCCGGCTCGCAGATCGACTATGGTTTGCGCTGGGCGGAAGTCAGTGCCGCGCCTTTTCATTTGTTCAAGGGCACCACGGCTGAAGGCGGAATCAGTGTGCCGGCGATCATCCAACTGCCCAATACACTGCGGCGTCAGGGTGTGGAAAGAGGCGTCGCGCGGGTGGATGATCTGGCGCCGACATTCCTTGATTTGGCGGGTATCGCTTTGCCGAGCGAAGCGGACAAACACCCGATTACCGGCCGATCCATCCTGCCAATGCTTGTAGGCAAGGGCAGCCCTCATGACGCTGAAAGTCTGGCCGGAGAGTTGTTCGGCAATGCTTATTATCGTGAGGGCAATCTCAAATTGTTGGGCATGCGCCCGCCAGCAGGTTTCGCCGATAACACGCAGCCGCCGCAATGGCAGTTGTTTGATGTTGCCCAGGATCGTGGTGAAACCCATGACCTGGCGGCGGCTCAACCGCAGACGGTTCAACGGCTTAAAGCCGCGTGGCTCAAATATGCCGAGCGGGTCGGCGTCGCTTTTCCGCCGCGCTAGCACAGCAGAGGCTTTGAACCCAGTGGACGGCGTTTGCCGCCGCCACTGTGTTGCGCCCATCAACTTGTCGGATTGCGCAGTCGCTCGATGATTCTGCGGGCACGATTGGCACCGACGTCGACATGAATATCAATCATCGGGCGCGTACCGAACCGGCATATGTTCTGGTACTGCGCTTCGATCACCACTTTGTCTTCGTCGAACGTCAATCGCGTCTGATGCAGAACTTTGGCTGTGACGGCCTCGGGATCATGCTCAGGGTTGGTCGCCATGGTCCAGAAATAGTGGCTTGTGGTGTCTGTTTCCGGCGTCACACCGTGAAAGCCGCGCATGTGGAAACCACCTCGATCCGGGTTATGCAGATCGTCCGTGCCTGCGTCTATCGCGCCGGTCCAGATACGCAGGTGATTGAAGTGAAATTCGATCTCCTGCCAGCGGTCGATGTTGCCTTTGAACGGGTAGGCGGCGGTGTAGGTCGGCGGCGGGACGGAATCGGGCATGTGTCGAACCACGCGAACCATCGAGTCATCGCCGTCCACGCTCATCTGCGCGTTCATGTGAATGCTGGCGTTGCCGCCAATGGTGTGCAGATGGACGTAACCCAGATGACTGAGATCCATCAGGTTGTCGTGGATGAGTTGATAGGGCGCGTCGTAGTGGTAGACATCACCGTCGAACAGGTACTTACCGCTGCTGTGCACGTCGTAGACCGGTGGCGCGAATGTCGGCTCTGGATGCTCTGCGCTGCCGAACCAGATCCAGATGATCTGATCCTGCTCCCGGACAGGGTAAGCAGGGACTTTGGCTTTGCTCGGGATCTTGTCCTGGCCCGGAATTTCGATGCATTTACCGCCCTCATTAAATAGCAGGCCGTGGTAACCGCAGCGCAAGCCGCGTTCCTCCACCGTGCCACCGGACAGCGGCAGTGCGCGATGGCAGCAGCGGTCTTCCAGCGCGGCGACCTGGTTATCCGCCGTGCGAAAAAGCACCACCGGTTTATTCAGCAACGTGCGGCCAAGGGGCTGGTCTTTCAGTTCCCGGCTCAAGGCCGCGACGTACCATTGATCGAGTGGGAAACTTGGCACATTGGCCGGGGCAATTTCGTGTGCGAGGGGTTGGGCAGCGGTCGTCATGATGTTCTCCGGCGAGCGGTCAAGGCTCGGTTCAGGTCAAAGGTCCAATACCAGGCGGGGCGATTTGGCACGTGAGCAGCAGGGCGTGAAACGGTCATTGGCCGCGTGTTCGGCGGCGGTCATGAACTGGTCGCGGTGATCGCCAATGCCTTCGAGCAAGCCCGTGACACAGGTGCCGCAGACGCCTTGCTCGCAGGATGATTCGATGGCAATCCCGGCCTCATCGAGCACTTCGAAAACAGTGCGATCGGCGGGGATGTAATAAATCCGTCCCGTGCTCGCCAGCTGAACTTCGAAAGGCGAATCAGCGCTTGCATCGACAGCTGCGGCGGCGAAGAACTCTCTGTGCACGCGATCTTCAGGCCAGCCAGCGATCTGCGCGGTGTCGAGGATGAAATTCATGAAACCGGCCGGGCCACAGACGTAGAGGTGAGTCACGTTGTCTGGCGCGGCGGCGAGGAGGGCGGGCGCATCGAGCTTCTGTGCGGGCGATCCGCTGTCGTCATGCAAATGCACGTGGCTGGCGAAGGGTGCTTGCCGCAGGTATTGGATAAATGCGGCGCGTTCGCTGGATCGAAAGCTGTAATGCAGCTCGAAATCCGCGCCTTGGTGATGAAGTTCGTGGGCCATTGCCAGCATCGGCGTAATGCCGATGCCGCCGCCAAACAGCAGGTGGCGCTTGGCTGAATCAGCGAGTGGGAAGAGGTTGCGCGGCTCGCTGATGCTGAGTTTCTGGCCCTCGCTGACGGTGTCGTGCATCGCGGTAGAACCGCCGCGGGAGGCAGGATCCTTCAGCACACTGATCACGTAGCGATGACGCTCTTTGGAGTCATTGCACAGCGAGTATTGCCGGGTGAGGCCGCCGCCAATGTGGATGTCGATGTGAGCACCGGCGTTGAACGGTGGTAACGGGCTACCGTCTGCTGCGCACAACTCGAAACTGCAAATACCCTCGGCCTCAACGACTTTGCGGGTGACGTTGACTTCAAGCATGACTTCTCCCTCCACATTGAAGTGGCTGCTGAAAAACGAACGGAAAAAAGGCTGCGAGCGAGTGACGAATCAGCCGGGCGCGAGGAAATAGAGTGGATCGGTAAGCACGGGTACCAGGGACGGGCACGACTGGCGGAGGTTCATAAGCAAGACCTGATAATTATTTTTTTGAGGTTGTGCTACGGCGTATCATGCGGCGCATTGTCCGCAATGGTTGGCTGAGTGAATCCTCAGATAAATTGGTTGCGGTGTCAACCAAATTGCCAGATCTTCGATCTACGGTGTTTTCTCGATGGCTACCGATACACAACTGAACCTGTCGCGTTATGTACCTGGCCTGGTGACATTCCTGGCGAACAAACTCGCCACCGGAGCCTCCCAGTGCTACCGCAAACACTTCGGCATCGGCGTGGTTGAATGGCGGATGCTGTCAATGCTCGCGGTTGAATCCGACATCACCGCCAACCGAATCTGCCAGGCGATCGGGCTCGACAAGAGCGCTGTCAGTCGTTCATTGCAAACGCTGGAAGCGGCGGGGCGGATCACCAGTCAGCTGGATCCCAAGGACGCGCGGCGTTACACCGTGCGATTGACGGCCAGCGGCAAGGAGCTGCATGACCGTGTGCTTAAAGTGGCACTGGAGCGCGAGTCGCGTCTGCTCAGCGGATTGACCCCGGGCGAGGTCGACACGCTGGTTGACCTGCTTGGGCGCCTGCATCTGCAGGTGCCCAATGTGAACAGTTATGACCCGAGTGACGATCAAGTCTGACCACCGCTGGCACACGCAGCGATCGGCGGGTCGCACTTATATCGCAGGTTTCATATCGCGCTCGTTCCGCCCGGTGAACGTCAGCCAGAACAAAATAAACACCGCGATGGCGAAGGCTGCCGGAAACAGCCAGATGCTTCGCCAGTCGTGAACGCCCGCTGTCGAAAAGTGGTCGGTCACCTGACCCGCTACCCAGAATCCGATCAGCATGCCAAAGCCGTAGGTGGCCAGTGTAATGAGTCCCTGCGCGGAACTGCGAAAGCGTTCGGAGGCTTTGGCGTCGGTGTAGATTTGCCCTGAGACGAAAAAGAAGTCATAGCAGACGCCGTGCAAGGCGATGCCGGCCAGCAGCATCATGGCTTGATCACCGTTACTGCCATAGGCGAACAGCAAATACCGCAATGCCCACGCCGACATCCCGATCAACAGTGCGATTTTGATGCCGAAACGATGGATGAACAGCGGCAGCAGCAACATGAAAAGCACTTCGGACACCTGCCCGATAGCCATTTTTGCGGTGGGGTTTTCGACACCGATTTCGGACAGAAACGGATTGGCGTTCTGGTAGTAAAACGCCAGAGGAATACAGATCAGAATCGAGGCGATGAAGAAGATCAGGTAGCCTCGATCCTTCAGCAAACCTAGAGCCTCCACCCCCAGCAGCTGTTTGAGCCCACCGGTATTTTCACCGTGCTCGAGCGGCGCGGTCGCGGGCAAAGTGAAGCTGTAGAGACCAAGGATCAACGAGGCGACGGCGGACATCAGAAACGTGTTGCGCAGCGCTCCCTGCGCGATTGCCTGTTGAGAGTCCCAGGCAAAGCCGAAGCTGATCACCAGCCCGGCGATAATCCAGCCGATCGTTCCCCAAACGCGAATCCGCGAAAACTCCAGCGCGGGATCTTTCATTTGCCTGAACGCGACGGCATTGACCAATGCCAGGGTCGGCATATAGACCATCATGTAGGCGAGGACGTAAGGGTAAAACGCGCTGAAATCATCAGCGAGATAGAGCTGATAGAGCAGGGCGGCGCCCAGTAGATGCAGCACCGCCAGAATGCGTTCCGCGTTGAAAAAGCGATCAGCAATCAGGCCAATCACGAACGGGGCGAAAATCGCTCCCCACGATTGCGTGGAGAAGGCCATGCCCACCTGACCGCCGCTGGCAGCCAGCGTCGTGGTGAGGAACGTCCCGAGGGTGACGAACCAGCCACCCCAGATAAAAAATTGCAGAAACATCATCGCGCTCAGTCGCGCGTTAATTCCAGGCATGTCAGTCACCCTATTATTCTTATTGGATAGACGTTATTGGATAGACGTTAGTGGCCAGCCGCTGTGGCGTCAGTCAGCGCCCAGGCCGAGCAGTCGTCGGTTGGATTGCTGATCGGCCGTCACACGGGCGAAATCGTCGAAAGCCTTGTCGGTCTTCTTGATCATGTGTTGCTCAATGAACGCCGCGCCTTCTGCGGCGCCCTGGGCGGCGTCCTTCAGGCAGCATTCCCATTCCAGCACGGCCCAGCCGCAGAAATCGTATTGGGTCAATTTGCTGAAGATCGACTTGAAATCGATCTGGCCATCGCCCAGCGATCTGAATCTGCCGGGCCGATCCATCCAGCCCTGATACCCGCCGTACACGCCAGAGCGGGCGTCGGGACGGAACTCGGCATCCTTGACGTGGAACATGCGGATGCGCTCGTGATAGCGATCGATGAAACCCAAGTAGTCCATTTGTTGTAAAAGCAGATGGCTTGGATCGTAGAGAATCGCCGCGCGCGGGTGATGATTCACCGCTTCGAGAAAGCGTTCGAACGAGGCCCCATCGTGCAGATCTTCCCCAGGATGGATCTCGTAGCAGAGATCAACGCCCGCTGCTTCAAAGCAATCGAGGATCGGTAACCAGCGCCGCGCCAACTCGGCAAACCCCTCATCGACAAGCCCGGCCGGGCGTTGTGGCCACGGGTACAGAAACGGCCAGAGCAAGGCGCCGGAGAATGTCGCGTGAGCCGTCAAGCCTAAGCGTTGACTGGCGCGGGCGGCGAGTTTGAGCTGGGAAATTGCCCACTCTGTGCGAGCCTTGGGCTGGCCGCGTAAATGTTCAGGGGCGAAGTCGTCGAAGACGGCGTCGAACGCGGGATGCACGGCGACCAACTGGCCTTGCAGGTGCGTCGACAGTTCGCTGATCACCACGCCGGCTCGCGCACAGGTGGCGATGAGTTCGTCGCAGTAATCCTGACTCTCGGCTGCTCGCTCAAGGTCGATGAATTGCGTGCCGAGGGTCGGTATCTGGATCGCCTTGTAGCCTTGGGAAGCGGCCCATTGCGCGATCTCGGATAACGTATGGAACGGGCTCTCGCTGGACATGAACTGGGCGAGAAAAATACCCGGCCCGCGCATGCCTTTGGTCTGTCGCAACTCAGCGTTCATCTGAGGACTCTCCTGCGGTGTAGGTGTCGGGGATTTCGCTCCACTTGGCGTCACCCCGATGGTTGGCGATGGCCGTCTCGATGAACGCCATGCCGCGTAAACCAACGTTGATTCCGGGAACGCCCGGCGCATCGTGGCCAGGCACTTTGTGCAAAATCGATTGCGCCAGTGCGCGATAAAGATTGGCCATGGCTTCGAGATAACCCTCCGGATGCCCGGCGGGCAGGCGCATCCGCGTTAAGGCGTCGGCGCACAACCAGGGTTGCCCGACGCCTGAGCGCAACAGGCGGATCGGCTGGTCAATCGAGCGATGGATCAGGCTGGCCGGGTCTTCCTGACGCCACTCCAGCCCGCCTTTGTCACCGTAGAGGCGGATCTTCAGCGGGTTTTCCTCTCCCGCGCAGACCTGGCTGGCGATCAACACGCCGCTGGCGCCATCGGCCATTTTGAACAGCATCGAGGCGTCGTCATCCAACTGACGGTTATCGAAGTGAGCGCTGAGCATTGCGCTGACGTACTGAATTTTCTGGTCGGCGACAAACTCCGCGAGAGAGAAGGCGTGAGTGCCGATATCACCGATGCAGCCACCGATGCCGGACTGCGCGGGATCATCTCGCCAGTCCGCCTGTTTATTGCCGCGTCCGGAGACATCTTCGCTGAGCCAGCCTTGAGGATATTCGACCAGCACCTTGCGCAGGCGGCCGATCACACCGCTGCGAACCATTTCGCGGGCCTGCCAGACCATCGCATAGCCGAGGTAGGTGTGAGCCAGCCCGTAGATTCGATCGCTGTGGATGACGTCGTGTCGGAGCGACTGCAGTTCAGCAAGATCCAGCGCAGCAGGTTTTTCACTGAATACATGGAAACCGGCGCGCAGCGCTTTACTGGCAATCGGTGCATGCAGATGGTTTGGCGTGACGATCACCAGCAATTCCATGCGCTGCTCAGGCGCAAGCACACTTTCGGCGTCGAGCATCGTCTGCCAGGTGTCGTAACAGCGTTGGGCAGGCACACCCAGTGCTGCAGCGGTGCGCTGGTTATTTTCAGGCGTGCGACTGAAGGCACCACAGACCAGCTCGAACTGGCCATCCAGGCGTGCCGCCTGCCGATGCGCCTGAGCAATGAAGGCGCCTTCACCGCCGCCGACAAAACCCATTCTTATTTTTCGACCTGCTGAACTCATGTCACTCGTCTCGGTGGGGTAATTGTTCACTATGCTTGAGTGGTGATGTAACCGGTTACATCTGCCCGGAAATTTAGGCTTCAATTCCGGCAGTGTCAAATCCTGCGACGATGTGGAGTGGACATTTCCGCCTGTCGCGACGTGCGGTAAGCTGCCGCACTCGATCTTCCGAACACGCGAGGCGTTTGTGTCAAATATCCGTGAGGTGGCTCGACTGGCAGGTGTATCCGTGGCGACGGTGTCCAGAACACTGAAATCACCGGAGAGGGTGCTCCCCGAAACCCGCGACAAGGTCAACGCTGCCGTCGAACAAGCCAACTACCGGCCGAACCTGATGGCCGTGCAGTTTCGCTCGCGAAAAACCGGCAACCTGGTGATCCTCGTTCCGGCAATCGCCAATACATTTTTCGCACGGGTGATCAGTGGGGCGCAGAAGGCGGCGCAGGCGGCCGGGTATCGGCTGCTGCTTTGCGATACTCAAGGGCAAGAAGCCGTCGAGCGGCAATTCGCCGAACTGGTGTATGCCCACCAGGCGGATGGCGTGATTCAACTGCGCGCGTTTGATCCCTTTGATACCGCGGCTTCGAGCGCGGATCTGCCGCCGATCGTCAATGCCTGCGAAGTCATCAGTGACGGGCGTCACGCCACCATCAGCCTGGATAATTTCGCGGCCGCCAAGGCAATGACGCAACACCTTATCGCGCTGGGACATCAGCGGATCGGGCTGATCAAAGGCTCAAGAAGCAGTCCTCTGACACGCGACCGACTGGCCGGGTATCAGGCCGCTTTGCGCGAAGCCGGAATCGGTTTCGACGAGGAATTGGTCTGCCATGGCGATTTCACTCTGAATGCCGGGTTCGTCGGCGCCTCGAAAATGCTCACGATGGCCACGAAGCCAACTGCGCTTTTCTGTGAAAACGACGAGATGGCCATCGGTGCCTTGAAACGCATCAAGCAAGCGGGTTTGCGCGTGCCTGAGGACATTTCGCTGGTGGGCTTCGACGATATTTCGATGGCCGCCTACTGCGATCCACCCCTGACGACCATCTCGCAACCCGCTGAGGCGTTCGGTGAGAAAGCCGTGCAAATGCTGATCATGCTGATCGATAAGAAACCTCTGCCCAAGCGCCACGTCGTGCTGCCGTTCGAGTTCACCGGCCGCGCCAGTTCAGGCCCTTGCGCGGCTAGCAAAACGCAGCCGGTTTAAGAAGGCTTCAAGCAATTTCACCGTGCCGGCGCACGTCGCCCAACGAATCGCGTTGCATCGACTGCAGGTTTTTCTCGATGGTTTCGCACAACGCTTCCATCTGAATCTGATGCTCGCTGTGGCGAAACGGACTTTGCAGATCGGTGCCAATCCGCTCGATGGCCAGCAACATAAACCCGACCACGGTCGAAGCCAGCGGCGTGAACCAGCCCAGCGACTCCACCAGGCCCACCGGCACGATCAGGCAGAACAACGAGATAAACAGCCGCGGAAAATACACATAAGGGTAGGGCAGCGGCGTATTCGCGATCCGCTCCATACCGCCCTGACTGTTCGATAGATCCACCAGCGTCGACTCCAGCCGCGCCAGACGAATGCTGTCCAGACGCCCGGCCTTGTATTCCCGCGCCAACAGCGCAGCGGAGCCGGTGAGAATGTCGTTGGCGAAGTTATTGGTCGTGCCGCTGCGGGCGAATTCGTCAGCAGGAATAAATGCCCGGACTTCCTCAGGGCAAGGCAAACCTTGCAGATGCGCCGCCAAGCAATTCACGTAAGCAACGTGACGACGCAGCAACGTCGACTTGACCGGATTCACCTCGGTGCCGGGATCATCCAGCAACGTCAGCACCTGCCGGGCAAAACTGCGCGAACTGTTGATCATCGAACCCCACAGCGTCCGCGCTTCCCACCAGCGGTTGTAAGCGCTGCTGTTACGGAAACTGATCAACACGATCAATGCCGAACCCAATAACGTCAGGGGCATCAGCGGCAAATTCAGCTTGGCGTTGAGAAACAGCATGAAGTCGACCGTGACGGCGATGTCCCACAACAACAGCCAGAACAAGGCCCAGCCGACATAGCCCAGGGTCTTGATGATCAAACGGTATTTTTTGACGATGGCAGCTTTCAAACGGAAACCTCGTGGCGAGCGGGAAGCATTGATGCCTTAGCTCGGACGGTGTTTTCGCTGCAAGGTTCGATGAGGGCGGCGGGGGGCATCATGGAGAGTGGAAGGCAGGATCAGCGGGCTACGTTTTTTTACCGTTTACCCGCCTTGGGGACGTCCGGACATGGCGCTGTTCAAGTTCACCGAAGCGATCCTCGGCGGCCTGCGGATTGATATTTACAACCATGGCCAGATGGCGCGGGACTTCACCTACGTCGATGACATTGTCGAAAGCATCGCCCGACTGTGTCCAAAGCCGCCGTTGCCAGCCAAGGACGCCGCAGGCGTCAACCGTATTTTCAATATTGGGCGCGGCAGCCCGGTCGCGTTGCTGGACTTCGTCGATTGCCTGGAGAGGGCCTTGGGCAGAAAAGCTCAGCGCAACTTTTTGCCGATGCAGGCGGGCGATGTCGTCAAGACCTGGGCTGATGTTTCGGCACTGGCCGAGTGGATCGGCTTTTCTCCGCAGGTGGAAGTCGAGGCGGGCGTGGGGGAGTTTGTCAGGTGGTATCGCCAGTTTTATAAGGTTTGAGTCTTGGCGGTGATGCTGTTCATTAGCGGTCGTACGCTTAATGCAGCGACTGTTCCTCGAGGCAGGCGCGATGTTTCAAGGCGAACGCTCCTGTTCGCCAGTCGCGTTATGTTTGATGATGTCCATGACGGCAGCGGTCATGATTGCCGTGGAAACACCGAACATAAGAATGCCATTAGCCGCCTCCAGCGGGCTGAGCAAGCGCCATTGCGGGCTCAGAACCACATCGCCATAGCCCAACGTGGAGAAGGTCACGCCAGAAAAATACAGCGCGCTGGTGAAGTCTTTGAACTCGCCTAGCAGCAGGAACAGCAAGGCCCACAGGGCTATTTGCACATAGTTGCCGATGAGCATCACCACCATGACCATCGACAACAAACGCACGTCATCTGTCTTGGAGTGGCACAGCTTCATCTTGCGCCGCTGCGACGCATAACGCCGCGCACACAGGGCCAGGAACACCGCCTGCAAAACCACGCAGAGCACGATCACCGGCAGGCCCACGAGGAAATTGATCAGCATGTGCGATCCTCTGTAGAGGTTGGGTTAGAGGCGTTGCGACGTTGCCGGCGATTATCAAGCAGATAAACCATCGCACAGGCATACAGCGTGACCAGAATGAACAGCCCCATGCGGATCGCGAAGGCGGTATAGACATCCTTGCCGGCGGCGCTGTCCTGCACCGACTGGCCGAGCAGAATGATCATGGTCATCAGGCTGTTGAGCCAGAAACCCGGCGTGTAGCGGCCAGGGCTCAGCCCATAGAGTTTTCGGGCCAGTAGCAGCCCGAACAGCAGCATCCACAGGAAGAACATCCACAGATTGACGAACAGGCCCAGGGCGAACCAGAAGACAATCGCCAGCAGGCCGCCGAGCAGGGTTGAGCCGAGCAGTTCCCGCCCGGCAGATCGCGCGCTGGTAACGGTGCTCTGTTGGCCGAGGTTGACCGACTTCATGATGATCGGCATGTAGCTGGCCGGATCGATCAGCGCCAACAGGAAGGCAGGCATCACCACCAGCGCGGCGCGCAACGCCAGCCAGTTGACCTCATCTGCCGACAGGGTCGGTGCGGGGGCGGGTGGTCGTGTATCGATGGGATCCGGGAACAGCCAGTGGCTGATCGACACCGCCGTGAGCGCCAGCAGCATGCCTTTGACCAACGAGACCACCACCTGCAGGGCCAGGTCGAAGTCGGTGGCGCCGGCCGCGCTGATCATCGTCAAGCCAACCACCATGAAGGTGGCGACCAGCGCGCTGCCGCCTCGCATGCCATAGCGGAACACCAGAAACAGGCCCAGGCAAACCAGCATCACGCCGACCGCCGCGTAATACTGCAACAACGGTATCAGCAGCAAGCCGCTGCCGGTGGTGATCATCAGCACCAGGGCCAGGCCCAGGCTGGCCTTGAACGGCAGCGGTCGGTTCATCGCCGCCAGGATCGTCAGCGCCAGCATCGGTGCGATAAAAGGGATAGGGAGTGCCAGACCGAAGCTTGCGGCCAGGCAAAGCGCCGAACCCGTGGCCAGGCGCAGGGCACGCCGGGCGCGGATCTGTTGCTCAGTAGGCATACGACATCCAGCTCATCACACGCAGAAACAGGCGACCGAGAACGTTCAGCGGATTGCCCTCGTTGG
This sequence comes from Pseudomonas sp. NPDC088885, assembly GCF_044750025.1. Classification (NCBI taxonomy): domain Bacteria; kingdom Pseudomonadati; phylum Pseudomonadota; class Gammaproteobacteria; order Pseudomonadales; family Pseudomonadaceae; genus Pseudomonas; species Pseudomonas sp. NPDC088885. The sequence goes on from NZ_JBIVJB010000001.1 coordinate 110,844, forward strand.
GAAACGCCATCACCTCGGCCTGGCCACCGACACGGATGCCACTGATATCGCTCAACTGGCCTGGCTCAAGCTCAATGATCACCGGAAAGCGCTGGGCCGGGCGCAGCCAGTCACGGCTGTTCTGCACCGTGGGCAAGGTGCCGGCTGGCGTGCTCTGACCCGTACTGACGCCATAACCGACGCTGCGCACATGGCCTTCGAATACGCTGCCGGGCAGTGCGTCCAGCACGATGCGCACCGGGGTGCCGGGCCTTACCTGCCCGAGGTTGTTCTCCGTCATATCCGCCGAGACCCACGCGTCGTGGATGGCGATCAAAGTCATCAAGGGCGCTCCAGCGGTGGCGAACTGGCCGACATCGGTGCGCAGGTCGGTGACCAGACCGTTGGAGCGGGCCCGCACGACGCTGTTGGCCAGATCCAGTTCGGCCTTGTCCACCGTGGCGATTGCGCTGAGCAACAGCGCATTTTTTTCGTCGCCGCCCCCTTGGGTTTCGCGGGCGCGTTCGACCTCTGCCCGCGCCGCCGCGACATGGGCGACGGCCGCATCCAGAGTGGAACGGGAAACCTCCAATCGACGCAGAGAGATGGTTCCGGCGTCTTCCTTGTATAAACGCTCAAGGCGTTGCAGATCCTGGCGGGACATGACTTCGTTAGCCTGGGCCGCTTTCAGCGACGCCGTCTTGGAGTCGATGCCAGCAGTGTTGGCGCCGATCTGCCTGCGGGTGGTCTGTAAGTCAGCACGCGCCCGGTCGACAGCGATCTGGTATTGCTGCGGGTTCACCTCGAACAACACGTCGCCAGCCTTGACCTCCTGGTTGTTGCGCACGTTGACCTTGGTGACCCGGCCTGCGACTTCCGCCGCCACCGGAACCACAAACGTCTGTACCCGTGCCTGCTGCGTATAAGGTGTGTAGCGGTCGGCCATCAGGTACCAGACCAGGCTCAGGAGAATGAGCGCGGCAACAGCGCTGACAGCTTTTTTTGCCGGATCCGCCGCGGGCGCGGGCACGGCTTGTACTATCTCGTTTTGGCGGTCACTCAATTGACACCTTCCTTCCCTTCATCAAGCAAGTTGCCCCAGTCGGTGCGTTGTTCCATCTGTTGGCGGGTGGCGGGATCGATCAGCGGACGGTCGCTGTACCAACCGCCGCCGACGGCCTTGTACAGCGCGATCAGGCTGTTGATGGCCGTGTTGCGATTGACCAGGTAGTTATCCTGTTGGGCGAAGAGGGCGGCCTGGGCATCGAGTACCCGCTGGAAATCCGAATAGCCTTCGCGGTACTGGGTATTGGCCAGAGACACCGAACGCCTGGCTGCAATCGACGCTTCGCTGAGGATCCGGTCGCGCTCCAGCGCCTTGATCAGGCCGGTCGCCGCATCGTCGGCCTCGCGCGCCGCCTGGCGAACGCTGTCCTGATAGACGACGATCAACTGCTGCAGACGGGCATCCTGAACGCGCACGTTGTTGGTGATCTGGCCATGGTCAAACACGTTCCAGCGCAGGCTCGGGCCGCCGATCAGATCCAGTGTATTGGACGTGCTGTCCAGGGAATTCGCGGACCAGACGATGCTGCCGAACAGGCTGATAGAAGGATAAAGGTCGGCCTCGGCGACACCGATCAGCGCCGACTGGGCCGCGACCTGGGCTTCTGCGCTACGGACATCCGGACGACGCAATAACAGGTCAACCGGCACGTCTTGCAGCACAGCACGATCAACCAAAGGCACCACGCCAGTGTTGGACTGCAGTTCAGCCATTGCGCCCGGTGGGCGACCGATCAGGGTGGCCAAGGCATTGCGTGTGCTGGCGACTTGCGCTTCGAAATCGGGAATGGTGCTGAGGGTCGCGAGGTACTGGGTTTTGGCCTGTTGCAGATCAAGTTCGGCATTGTTGCCGCTGAGAAACAGGCGCTCGGTAATCTCATAGCTGCGCTTCTGCAGTGTGGCGTTGTTCTTGGCGATCAGCAGGCGCGCCTCGGCGGTACGCAGTGCGTAATAGGTCTGCGCCAATTGCGCGTGCAGCAGCACCAGCGCGTTTTCATAATTGCTCTGCGCGGCGAACCAGGCCGCATCAGCCGACTCGATGGCGCGGCTGAACCGGCCCCAGAAATCCAGTTCCCAGCCGACGTCGAACCCCGCACTGTGTTGCCACAGATGGCTGTCCTGCGGATTGTCGCCGCCCCATTGGCGACGCTTGACATAAGCGCTGTCGGCGCTGACCTGTTGCACTTGCGGGTAGCGACCACTTAGCGCGATGCCCAACTGCGCGCGCGCCTCCATCACCCGCAGGCCGGCGATTTCGAGGTCGGCGTTGTGGGCGTCCGCCTCGGCGATCAAGTGGTCGAGCACCGGGTCGCTAAACACGTGCCACCACTGCCGGCTATCAGGTTGCGTCTGTTGCTGGCTGGCAACCGCCAAGGCCGGCGTATTCCAGTGCTCGACCCAAGGCTGGGTCGGTGACTGGAAGTCCGGGCCCAAGCGCACACAGCCACTCAGGCCCACGGCGGCACACAGCAGTAACCGGGCAGGATATGCCTTCAAGCGCATGCGCCTCAGACCGGCGGGAGCTCGTTCGCTGACCCACGTTGCGGTGGCTCAACGCTCAATAGTTCATCCAGGACCTCGATGTGCGGCTGGTCGTCGATCCACTGCCAGAACAGTTGATAGGCGACCGCCAGCATCACCGGCCCAATGAACAGACCGATAAACCCGCCGCTGACCATACCGCCCAGCGCACCGATCAGAATCACCGGCATCGGCACGTCGACGCCGCGACCGAGCATCAATGGCTTGAGGACGTTGTCGGACATGCCGGCGATCAGGCTGTAAATGCAAAACACGACGGTACCGAGTGTGGTGCCGTCAGTGGCGAAGACATAGGCGATTACCGGCACCGTCACGAGGATTACCGGCAACTGCATGATCCCCATCAACAGCGCAACCATGGCGAGCAGTCCGGCACCGGGCACCCCCATAAGCACGAAGCCGACGCCCACCAGCAGCATCTGGATAAAGGCGATACCCACCACGCCCTGAGCTACCGCGCGGATGGTCGCGGTGCACAGTGTCGCAATGCGTCGGCCGCGTTCCGGGCCGGAAAGGCGGGTGGCGATGGCGATGGCGCTGCGTTCGCCGTTGTCGCCGTAGGCCATCAGCACACCGGCGATGATCAGGGCACCGATAAACAACAGAAAGCCCACGCCAACCCCAGCCATCTTGCCCAGCAAGGTCAAGCCGATTGTTTTAATGTACGGCATCAACTTCATCACCACGCTGCTCATGTCGGTCGCCGACTGCAACCAGAAGGCATAGAGCCGTTCGCCAATGAGCGGCAGGGTGGCAATTTTTTCGTTGGGCAGCGGAATGGTCACGGTGTCGGACTTGAGAATTGCCAGGGCGCCTTCGACCGATTCAGTGATTGAGGTGCCCAGCAGATAAATCGGTACCATCAGCAAGGCCAGGGCGACCACGACGATCAGCGTGGCGGCGCGGCCATCTTTACTGCCCAATTTGCGCTTAAGCAGGGTGTGCAGCGGGTACAGGGTGATCGCCAGGATCACTGCCCAAAGCATCAGGTTGAGGAAGGGTTCAAAGATCTGAAAGCAGAACAGCACCAGTACCGTGATCAGTCCGGCGCGAATCAACACATCGAGCAAACCACCGGATAGCGCCCTTGCAGAAATGTTTGTGTTTAACATTGCCTAATCCCTTGCTGTTCGTCGCGTGGAAGCAGTATAGACGCTGATTTTTCGAAGGTTGGGCGATCAGAAAACCATCCCCATGACCGCAGATTTGAAAACCGCCGGGGGGATCGCTTGAGTGTTTTTTTAAAGGAATACCGCAGACCTTATGCCCCCTCATAGCGGGGTGATCCCGCTACTGAACGTTTTGGAGGCTCATACCCGTGTTTCGCTACGAGGGCCTTTTATTGCCCAGATGATCAGGCCGATCACTGGCAGAAGCGCGACCAGCGCCACCCATAAAACTTTCTTCGGTGTTTCTGCCGAGCTTTTCACCACATTGATGATTGCCCAGATATCCAGAACGAAAATGACGAAGGCGATAAGGTCGTACAAGAAAGAGCCCATGCATGCAGTCCTGCGAGTGAAGTTACGCTTCAAGATAGGCCATAAAACGCAACGAAGTGTCGGGCCTGCAAAAAAAACGGGTCAAGCTTTTTGCTTCTCGCGTAAATGGGCATGACAGACCTGCGCGGCTCTGCTTCTGGCCGAAAACAGCCGCGAATAAGTAGGTGCTTTCGGCGAATGGGTTCCTTTACTTCATCAAACCGACCTTCAAATCACTAACTGGCAATTACAGTTTTTCTGGTTACGCTTACCGGCAAGAATGGCGTAAATCCGCCCGTTCAATAATTGTCTGGCAAGGGAGCCAACAACCATGGATAGCACTCAGGGCGTTTATCCATCAGCGACCGTGCTGGTGGTCGACGATACCCCCGACAACCTGATGTTGATCGCCGAGTTGCTGAAGGACAAATATCGGGTCAAGGCCGCCAATAGCGGCGAGAAGGCCTTGCGTCTTCTGCAGGCGGATCCACTGCCCGACCTGATCCTGCTGGACATCATGATGCCGGGCCTGTCCGGTTATGACGTTGCCGAGCAGCTCAAACGTGATGCGCGCATTCGCCACATACCGATCATTTTCCTTACCTCTATGGCCGCCACGGAGGACGAGATTCGCGGCCTGAGCCTAGGGGCTGCGGATTACATTACCAAACCGATCATTCCCCCCGTGCTCATGGCCAGGGTCGAGACGCAGATCAAGCTCAAGTCCGTTGCCGATTTCCTGCGCAATCAGAACGAATTTCTCGAGCAGGAAGTGCAGCGCCGCACCCGGGAGGTGATCGCCATCCAGGATGTCACGATCCACGCCATGGCCTCGCTGGCGGAAACCCGTGACAACGAAACCGGCAACCACATTCGTCGAACCCAGCACTATGTGAAACGGCTGGCTGAACTGTTGCGCAATCACCCGCGCTTCCGGCACTTCCTTGACGACGAGACCATCAAACTGCTGTTCAAATCGGCGCCGCTGCACGATATCGGCAAGATTGGTATTCCCGATCGCATTCTGCTCAAACCGGGACGCCTGACCCCGGAAGAATTCGAGGTCATGAAGACCCACACCACGTTAGGGCGCGACGCCATCCAGCATGCTGAGGATCAATTAGGTATCAACGTCGACTTCCTTCATTTGGCCAAGGAAATTGCCTACGGCCATCAGGAAAAGTGGGACGGCAGTGGCTATCCGCAAGGCGTGGCCACCGACGACATCCCGATCAGCGCCAGGTTGATGGCGGTGGCAGATGTCTACGATGCACTGATCAGCCGCCGCGTGTACAAGCCCGGCATGTCCCATGAGCAAGCGGTGGCAATCATCCGCGAAGGCCGGGGCTCGCACTTTGATCCGGACATCTGCGACGCGTTTCTCGCCAATGCCGAGCAGTTCCGCACCATTGCCGAACAATTTGCCGACAGCGACCAGGACATGGCCAGGCAGTTAGCCCTGCTTGAGCAGATCGCCGACCGTCCCTGAGCCCCACGCATCCGTTTGCACATTCCGTTGAAAGAGGCCGTTTATGAACAGACTGTTCGAGATGCTCGAGCGCCTGTCTCTGCGCAGTAAATTGATCATCGGCTTCGCTGCGCTGCTGATATTGATCCTGATATTGGGTGTGCAAAGCCTGCGCACTCAGTATTCGCTCAAAAATGAAATGCAGCAGTTGTACCAGCAGGATCTGGTGGGTATTCAGCATGTGCAGGAAGTTCGGGTGCAGTTGCCGCATCTGTTGCTCGCCATGCAACGTGCAATCGCTACCAACAACGCGGACATCCGTATCAGCGCCAGAGCCCAGATGGATATCGCCCAACAGCGACTGCATGAAGCGCTCGAGCAGGTTCGTCCGACACTGCGCCGACAGAGCAGCATCAGCAGCCTGGTGGAATTCGAAGTGTTATTACAGCGTCTGCAAAAAAATGGCGATGAGGCACTGGAACTGGCCGGCAAGGGCTCCTTGGGACAGGCCTTGATGTTGCTCAACAGTAAGGATTTTCTTGCGCTGGAGCAGGGCGGCGACGGGCTGCTCTCGCAGATCGAGAAAAACAAGGAAACCGACATCCACGATACGGCGAAGAACCTGGCGGAATACGCAGAGCGCAGTACTGCGATCACGTACATTTTGCTGCTGGGTGGTTCGGCGCTGGCCTTGCTGTTGACCTGGCTGGTCAGTTATTCGATTCGCGTGCCGTTGAATCGCGTCCGCGTGGCGGTGGACGAATTGGCGTCCGGCAAGCTGGACGGCCAGATCCCGCACACCGATCTTCGCAACGAAACCGGAGACCTGGCGCGTGCTATCGCCACGCTGCAGCTGGAAGCTTGTCAGCTTGAGCGCCAGCGTTGGGTGAAAAACCACACCTCACTTCTGCAAGTGGGCCTGCAACAGGCGGAGACGCCGCAGCAGTTGGCCCAGGCTTTTTTCAGCCACATCGCGCCGCAGTTGGGCATGTGCCAGGGAGCGCTTTACGTTCTCTATGAAGGCGCGGCACGCCTGCGCCTGGTGGGCGGTTATGCGGTGGACAGTGCTCACCCGCTACCCACAGAACTCGATCTCGGGGAAGGGTTGCTCGGCCAGTGCGCGCTGGATCGCCAACCTCGTCAGCTTGAGGGTCTACCCGAACCGTTTTGGCATGTGCGCACGCCGTTGGGCGCAGCGCCCGCCAGCGTCCTGTTGGTTCAGCCCGTGTTGCGTGGCGAACGCCTGCTCGGGGTTATGGAAATGGCCGGTTTTCGTCAACTGGAAGAGAACGAAGCGCTGCTGCTGCAAGAAGTCCTGCCCAGACTGGCCGGTGCCATGGCCATTATGGAGCGCAGTGAGGCAGCCCAGGCGCTGCTCATGGAAACTCGCCGTCAGGCAGACGAAATGGGCGCGCAAGCCTTGCAACTGGAACATCAGGCCAGCGAGCTGGAGGCCCAGCAGGCCGCACTGCGCGCCACCGAGGCCTGGTATCGCGGCATCATCGAGGCCGCACCGGACGGCATGCTGGTGCTGGGCGCCGATGGCCGCATCCTGATGACCAACCCGCAAATGGACACCTTGTTTGGCTACGCCCCCGGCGAGCTGATTGGCGCCAGCATTGAGCGTCTGGTACCGCAGGCTGCCCGCGAGCGGCATGTCAAGTTACGCGACGGCTTCATTGCCAGCGGCGGAACCCGGCAGATGGGCGGCGATCTGGACGATCTGAGCGGCGTGCGCAAGGACGGCAGCCTGTTCTCCGTGGAAATCGGCCTTTCCCACTTGCCCCGTCTGGAGGGGCGTGGCGTCTGCGTGTGCGCCTCGGTGCGCGATGTCAGTGAGCGCAGGGCGATGGAAGCCAAGTTGCGTACTGCCAGCGATCGCCTGAACCTGGCACAGGAGTCGGGTGACATCGGTCTGTTCGACGTCGATCTGGTCAGCGGCACAAACTATTGGACTCCCCAACTCGAAACCCTGTTTGGTCTGGAGCCTGGTGGCTTCGGTGGCACGCTGGCGCACTGGCAGGCGCTGGTGCATCCCGACGATGTCGCACGGGTCAGCAGCACCTTCGAAAGTGCCGTCCAGAGTGGCGATGATCGGGCCGAATTCGACTTTCGCATCGTGCGCAAAAATGATGGTCGGGTGCGCACGTTCCGCTCGCTCAACCGTTTTTCACGCACGCCGGACGGCAAGCCATTGCGCGCAACCGGGATCAACATCGACGTGACGGCTCTGGCGGAGGCTCGAGCAGCGGCCGAAGAGGCCACTCAAGCGAAGAGTGAGTTCCTTGCCAACATGAGTCATGAGATCCGCACGCCGATGAACGCCATCATCGGGATGAGCCATCTGGCGCTGCGTACTTCGCTGGACAATCGCCAGCGCAATTACATTGAAAAAGTCCATCGCTCGGCGGAGAACCTGCTGGGCATCATCAACGACATTCTCGACTTCTCAAAGATCGAAGCCGCCAGGATGAGTCTCGAACAGATCCCGTTCCGTCTGGAAGATGTACTCGACAGCTTCGCTGCCATGATCGGCCTGAAGACCGAGGACAAGGGTCTGGAATTGTTGTTTCAGATCCCGCCTGACCTGCCCACAGCACTGCTTGGCGATCCCCTGAGACTGGGGCAAGTGCTGATCAATCTGGGCAACAACGCGGCCAAGTTCACCGAACACGGTGACATCGTGGTCGGCGTTGAAGAAATGGCTTCTGACAACGAACACGTGCAGCTGCACTTCTGGGTGCGCGACACGGGCATCGGCATGACCGTCGAGCAGTGTTCACGTTTGTTCCAGTCGTTTAGTCAGGCTGACAGTTCGATCACGCGCAAGTACGGAGGCACCGGGCTGGGATTGTCTATCTCGAAGAAGCTGGTGGAACTGATGGCCGGCCGAATCTGGGTTGAAAGCCAACCGGGAGTCGGCTCCACGTTCCATTTCCAGGTGCAACTCGGCGTGCAGCAAGGCCTGCAACCGCGTCGTATGTTCAAGGCCGGCGAACTGCTCGGCATGCGGGTTCTGGTCGTGGATGACAACGCAAGTGCCCGTGAAATTCTCTCGGGCATGGCGCGCAGCTTTGGCCTGGAAGTGGATGTCGCGCAGAGCGGTAGCACGGCGCTGCGCATGCTGGCCGACGCCGAGCATAAGGCGCTGCCTTACGATCTGGTTTTGATGGACTGGCGGATGCCGGGCATGGATGGCATGGAAGCCGTGAGCAGAATGCATTCTGCGAGTCTGATGCGCACACCATCGGTGATCATGATTACCGCTTTCGGCCGCGAAGAAGCCCGCGAAGAAGCCGAACGCCAGGGCATCCAGTTACCGGTGGTACTGACCAAACCGGTCACGCCGTCTTCATTACTCGAAGCCATCGGTGTCGTTCTGGGCAGAGACACCCACAGCGATACGCGGGCTGGCGAACGCTCACAACAGAATGCCAGTACCGTTGCCAGTCTCAACGGCGCCCGGCTGCTTTTGGTCGAAGACAATGAGCTGAATCAGGAACTGGCCAGCGAGCTGCTGGAAAGTGTCGGCATCCGCTTGCGACTCGCCACGCACGGCCAGGAGGCCCTGGATATCCTCGCCGAGGATGGCGACTTTGATGGCGTGCTGATGGATTGCCAGATGCCGGTGATGGATGGCTACACGGCCACGCGGAAAATTCGCCAGCAACCGCGCTTCAGTACGCTGCCAGTGATCGCCATGACCGCCAACGCAATGGACGGCGACCGCGAGCGCGCGCTCGAATGCGGGATGAACGACCATATCTCCAAGCCGCTCAATGTCGAAAGCATGTTCGCCACAATGGCAAAGTGGATCAAACCTAGAGCGGCTAAACCATCGTTGAACGCAGGTTCCGTCGATGGATTGCCAGACCGTCTTGAGGGCATTGACTTGGCTGCGGGGCTCGCCACCTGCATGGGGCGGCGGGATCTCTACTTACGTCTGCTCTGCAAGTTTCGCGACACGCAGACAGACTTTGCCGAGCAATTCCAGGCCGCACAAACCGATCCGGATCCTGCCGCCGCCGTACGACTGGCGCACAGTTTGCGCGGCACCGCCGGCAACATCGGCGCCAAGGACGTGGCGCATGCCAGCGCTTTACTCGAGCAGGCCTGCCAGGACGGCGAGCCCGCTACGGTGCTGAAGACGCTGGCGATGCAGGTCGAGCATTGCTTGCTCCCGACCTTGGCGGCTCTGGCCGACCTTAAGGCGGACACAGTGGCCTCCACTGAGGGTTACCTGCCGGACGACTCGGCAATCGGCGAGCAACTGAATAGGCTGATCAGACTATTGGAGGAGGGGGATACGACGGCTTTGGACGTACTGGCGGCACTGCGCAATATGCCACTTGATCGCGCCTTGGCAGAACGTCTGACACTCGCCGCGGCGCAGGTGGAATTGTTCGACTTTGATCGCGCCTTGAAGCTGCTTCAGTAAATATGAGTTGGGTTAGCAGAGCGTGCCATTTTTAGATTTTTCTTTCGGCTGGGTGTCGGGCTTCGACAGCCACCTCTGTCGCATCGTGCCCACAAAGCCACGCAATAGAGGAGCAACCATGTACTTCAGGAAAAACAAAGAGATCAACCAACTCGTGCAAGAACTGATTCAGTTTGGCTGGAGCTACGCTAAAGGCCGGCAGTACAAGGTCTTTCCACACGATAGCCGCGGCATGTTTATCGTGACCGGCACGCTTGGGGATCGACATGCTTTTCAGAATTTCCGCCGCGATATGGGACAGCGCCTACGCGGCTTTGCTGAGCGATATCGGGACGCTCGCCAGGAGCTGATGCCATGAGGCCGGTAATCTTGATTTCACTGGATTGGCGTCGACCACAAGACGGTAAAACTGGATTAGGTATCGCATCTATAGCTGCGGCTTTGCGCGCAGCAGATGTGCCATTTCAGATTATCGACGCACAAGTTAATAGCCCGGGTTTCTTACTAGAACACGTGCTCGCTAGTTTGCTGCAGGCGATCAAGCAGGCTGGCCCTGGCTGTCTGGTTGGCTTCGGTACTTTTGTATGGAATGACTCTGAGGTTCGCATTCTGATTCACTTGATTCAGGGCACCGGTGCAGTGGTTGTTCTTGGCGGGCCGCAAATCTCTTATATGGCCAAGGGTCAACTCGAAAACACTTACCCGCAAGCGAAGTATTTCGTTCGTGGCCAGGGCGAGATGGCCATGGTTGCACTGGCCTGCGGTACCACATCCGATGACTGCGGCATCCATGTCGCCGGCACTCCCGATAATGGCAGCAAAGCTGATCACGATCTGCTGACCTTGCCCTCACCTTACCTGTATGAAACAGCTGAATTGCAGAGCAACATCCGCTGGGAAACTCAACGCGGATGCCCTTTCAAGTGTTCCTTTTGTCAGCACCGTGAGCCAGGGAAGCGCCTCAAACATCAGTGGTTTGATGGTCGTCGTCTGGAAAAAGAACTGGACATGTTTGCCGCAGCGAAGGTGAAACGCATATCTGTGCTGGATCCGATTTTCCATACTGATGCAGAGCGCGCCATTCAAATCCTGAATAGCATTAAAGCGGCGGGTGTAACGGCGCATCTTTCTTTGCAATGCCGCTTCGAGACCTGTAGCCCGGACTTTCTGGATGAGCTTGAGGGGCTCAATGTCACGCTGGAGTTCGGACTGCAGACCACAGTAGAGGCTGAATACCTGGCAATCAAAAGACCCAACCATCTGGATATCATTTGCAGCCGCATTCGTCAGTTACATGAACGGCAAATAGACTTTGAGGTTTCACTGATTTACGGCCTGCCCAATCAAACACTGGACAGCTTCCGTAGCAGCGTTGAATGGTGTGTGCAGCGGCGAGTGCCTCGCCTAAGAGCCTGGCCACTGATGCTCCTGAGGGGGACGCCTCTATACGAGCAGAAACAGCTCTATGGCTTCAAGGAAAGCGACGATCAGGCTATTCCTATTGTGGTCTCCAGCAATAGTTTTTCTAAAACGGAGTATGCCGAAATGGCTCGCATCGCTACGTTGCTGGAGGAGAACTGAAATGGCGGGATTTGTTGCTATTGAGGGCCTCGACGGCGTAGGAAAATCCACGGTGCTGAACAAGCTGGCCGAACGCTTCTCCGGCCACGCACTGAGTACCCCTGGGACAGCACTGAGTAGCAGCCGCCCAGCCATATTAGAGGCCTTTGCCCATGATGAGCTTGCCAAGGCGCTGTTCTATACGGCAAGCGTTTCCAGCCAAGGAAGGCATGCACGCAGCCTGGTTGAACGTGGCGAGTGGGTATTTATGGATCGCTATTGGGCCTCGACACTGGCTTATGCAAAAGCTCGCGGTGTATCGGCCGAGCTGGCGCTTTTGGGCCAAAGCCTGATCAAGCCGGACATAACTATATTGCTTCTGCTTGACGAGCCTGACCGCCAACAACGCCTTCTTGCTCGTGGCCCAACAGCAGAGGATAAGGAAACGTTTGATCCCGTCTTTCGCGGGTGCGTAATGGACGAGCTAATGGCGCATGCAGACATCTCACTGAACACAACTCACTTTACCGCGGACGCTTTGGCTATTGAGCTGGAGCAGATGATAAGACGCCCGTCCTGTAGTTGACCAAACATGGTCGTGGCCGGATCGCTGATCATCAGTAAACACAGGGCATGCCAAGCAAATCTTTCGGTGAACTGCTGCCAGCCCCTCTTGGGAAAACTTCAGTCGCGCCACCCATAGAAAACTGACTGGATGGACTCAAAGCAGCTCACCCAAGGCGTGAACCCACCCGAATTTAGTAGGCACTCTTATTGATCCACTTTTGGCCGGAAACGGCCGCTCTGAGCGACCGCTTTATTCTGCAATGGATACGTGCTGCGAGACCGATGAAGTCTCAATCAACCATCACCTCATCCAGCGCCTGCTCAAGCGTGCTCACCGTACGCTCGATATTGTGCAGCTTCTCCAGCCCGAACAACCCGATGCGGAAGGTTTGAAAGTCGGCCGGCTCGTCGCATTGCAACGGCACGCCGGCGGCGATCTGCAGACCGTGGTTGGCAAATTTCTTGCCGTTTTTGATGTCGGAATCGTCGGTGTAACTCACCACCACGCCCGGGGCCTGAAAGCCTTCAGCGGCCACGCTTTTGAAGCCTTTGCCGGTCAACATCGCGCGTACCCGATCGCCCAGCGCCTGTTGCTCGTCGCGAATCTTGTCGAAACCGTAGGCCTTGGTTTCTTTCATCACGTCGTTAAACCGCGCGAGGGAATCGCTGGGCATGGTCGCGTGGTAGGCGTGGCCGCCCTGTTCGTAGGCTTGCATGATTTGCAGCCACTTTTTCAGATCGCAGGCGAAGCTGCTGCTTTGCGTGTGCTCGATGCGCTCAAGGGCCAAAGGGCTGAACATCACCAGTGCGCAGCAAGGGGAGGCGCTCCAGCCTTTCTGCGGGGCGCTGATCAGCAGGTCGACGGCGCATTTGTGCATATCAACCCAAAGCGTGCCCGAGGCGATGCAGTCCAGCACGAACAGACCACCCACCGCATGCACGGCGTCGCCGACGGCCCGCAGGTACTCGTCGGGCAGGATAATCCCGGAGGACGTTTCAACGTGGGGAGCGAAGACTATCTTCGGCTTCTGCGCGGCGATCGCTGCCAGCACTTCGTCCAGCGGCGGCGGGGCGTACGCAGCCTGGTGACCGGCATCGACGGGGCGAGCTTTGAGCACCGTGGTGGCCGCCGGGATGTTGCCCATTTCAAGGATCTGGCTCCAGCGATAACTGAACCAGCCATTGCGTATCACCAGGCATTGCTGGCCAGTCGCAAACTGCCGCGCCACCGCTTCCATACCAAAGGTGCCGCTGCCCGGCACCACGGCAACGCCTTGGGCGTTGTAGACCTGCTTGAGGGTCTGGGAAATGTTCTTCATCACCGCTTGAAAGGACTGCGACATGTGGTTCAGCGAGCGGTCGGTGTAGACCACGGAGTACTCGACCAACCCCTCGGGATCGATACTGGGATAGAGCTTCGACATGGCGTAATTCCTTTGGCAGAGATGTCAGTGGATTCGACCGTGCCTCAAGTGTTGGTAAATGACAAGATTGCCTTGGCTAGAATCGCGACTTCGGTCGATTGGCTGGCATTACCTATGGGCGGCGAGGGACTTTAACGAGGCAGAGCTTTCACAAATGTCATTCGTTATCCAAAATCAGCTCTAGGCTGTGAATCCATACCTCAGAGGCTGAGTACTTCGCGTAATAATGGCTTCTTTCCGCCGGGTTAAGTGTTGAAAAGAATGGAAAGAAGTAATTGTCATTGTAGAAACCTTGAGCCCCCTGCATGTCACCACCCCACCAAGACGCCTCGTACCCTTCGAAGACAACCCATGGAGGAGGAACTGCAAATTTTGTTTCACTCAACAGACTTAAGATTTCCGAGCTATTGGTGACTAGCCGAATCGTTGCGCAGTTAAATTCCTTGTCAGAAACACAAAATAGAAGGTGTTCATTTTTATTTCGATGTTGAAAGTGAGTGACGGTTAGCTCATTGAAAAGCCTTTCATCTAGCATTAGCAAACGTTCATCAATCATCCGTTGCAGAAAAACAACATCGGCCTTGTCCATAATGAAGCACGAGTAATAAGCCTGAATGCCAGCAGGTTCCAATATTGAAACAGGAGGGTAGTCCAATTGTTGTTTGATTGGAGGAAGCTCAGCGCCTCCGAACATAGTGTTTAGCTCTGAAGGTGAATAGCCTAGAACTTGCTCATTAGGGGCGTTTCTAAAAAAACTGTTTACGCGGTCAAGTGAGCGCATGTGTTTTCTCACTTTTGCAGGTAATGCAGGACGCAGGATCGGTAATGCGAGCGGCTGGTTTGCCTGACATCTTAAACATCCTTGTAAAATTAGAATCGGCTGAAGTTTGGCATAAAAGGCAAGCCGCCAACCATACACGCACGGATTCAGGCAGAACGCCTGTTTCAAAAGTAGCCGATACGGAGGTTGGGCCGTAGCTCGATAAGCGTCTGGCCAATTCATCCCATTTGGCAAGGAAGTGTATGCACACATCAATACGGTTAAAGTGCTCACCAATGTCTCCACCAACGTGTGAACGATGAATCCCGCGCTGTTTATTTCTCTCGATGGCCCCAAAGGCACCGGCAAAACCACATTGTTGGAAGCCGTGACGGCAGCCCTGAGGGCCGACAACAAGAAAGTCATTCGCCTGTGCGAGAGAAAAAACGATCCAGACAGGGCTGGCACCATGGCCCTCGTCAATCAACTCGCGAGAGACCCCTCCACGGATCTGGAGTGGGCTATTTGTCAGCGTCTGGCGGATAGCCGCAGCTGGATTTCACAGCAGGTGCTGCCCAAGCAACCGCTGGACAGCATCGTCCTGATTGACCGTTGGTACCCGTCAGACGCGGCGTTTCGCCGAACCGTCCCGTTCGCGGAGATTCTCCAACTGAACATGACGCGAGACGTGCGCGTACCGGATCTGCATGTCGGCGTCGTGACCGATCCTGATATTTCCTGGGCAAGGGCGGCGGCACGCTCCCGGGGGCTGGGCAGCACGGTGATCCACAAGCGCGAAGAACACGTGGCGTGTACCGAGGCGTTCGCGCGAGCGGTGGCGGATCAGGGTTGGGTGTTGTGCCGCAATGAAGGGACGATTGAAGAGGCCGTGGCGCAGGTGGTTGGCGAGATCTATCGGGTTCTTCGGCAGCGCTCCGAGCAGTAGCGCACTTGCTCCCAGCAGCGCGCCCATTTCTTTCTCCAAGTGAACGGAAGGCCGCAGGTCACGCAGGTTTTGACCGGCATCTCGCTCTTTTTCACAACGACTCACCTTGATCGAGTTTGGCGAGCAAGAACTCGCCGCGTTGCCACAGCGCCTGCTGCTTGGCGTCAGGCATGCGGTCGAGGTTTTTATAGAGCATGCCCATGCGCTGATTGCCGCGCAGAAGGTCGCCGTGGCGCATGAGGAAGTGCCAATACAAAGAATTGAAAGGGCAGGCGTCGTCGGTAATGCTTTCGCTCACTTTGTAGGCGCAACCACGACAATAGTCAGACATGCGCTTGATGTACTGGCCGCTCGCACAATAGGGTTTTGAACCCAGATAACCACCATCGGCGTGCATGACCATGCCCAGTGTATTGGGCAGTTCCACCCAGTCGAAGGCATCCATGTAGATCGCCAGATACCAGTCGCATATCTGGCTGGGCGCGATACCCGCGAGCAGGGCGAAATTGCCGGTGACCATCAGCCTTTGGATGTGGTGCGCGTAGGCATGTTCCAGGCTCTGTCCGATGGCCTGGCGCATGCAGTTCATCTGCGTTTTGCCGGTCCAGTAAAACTCTGGAAGCACGCGGGTGTTGCCGAAGACATTGCCTTGCGCGTAGTCGGGCATCTTCAGCCAGTAGACGCCATGGACGTACTCGCGCCAGCCGATCAGTTGCCGAATAAAACCTTCAGCCGCGTTGAGCGGAATGCCGCCCGACCAATAGGCTGATTCGACATCGCTGCAAATCTGCCGAAGATCCAGCAGACCAATATTGAGCGCGGCGCTGATCCGCGCGTGGAACAGAAAGGGTTCGTTGCTGGCCATGGCGTCTTGATAATCGCCGAACGCGGCCAGACCCCAATCGAGAAAGTACTCCCACAATGCCTGTGCGTCGGCGTGCGTCACCGGGTAATCGAACGTCTCGAGCGCGCCGTAGTGGCTGGCGAAGTGTTCGGCCACCAACGCAAGCACCTCTTGGGTAACGGCGTCGGGTTTGAAGCGCACGGGAGGAGGGGGCCGAACGCCCTTGGGCAAGGCTTTGCGATTGTCGGCGTCGTAGTTCCAGGCGCCTCCGACCGGGCTGCCGTCACCGTTGAGTAACAGCCTGCTTTTGCGGCGCATCTCACGGTAAAAGAACTCCATGCGCAGCTGCTTTTTGCCCTGCGCCCAGTCGGAAAATTCGCTCCGTGTGCAAAGAAAGCGAGCATCGCTGTGCCACTGGATGGGCAAGCCGCAATCCTTGATCGATTGCTCGAGGCGCCAGTCACCGCACTCTGTCAGGTGAATCTCACTGGGATTAAGCAGTGCGTGCCAGCGCTGTAATTCGTTCGGCACCGATCCGCTGTTGTCCGGATCCGTCAGCGTGACGTAGTGCACGCGAACGCCACGCTGACGCAAAGCCTCGGCGAAATGCCGCATGGCACTGAAGATCAGCACGATTTTTTGCGGATGGTGGGGGACATGGCTGGCTTCCTCCATCACCTCGACCAGCAGCACTGCATCGTGATCCTGATCGAGGCCTTGCAGGGAGGCGAGGTCGAAAGACAATTGGTCGCCCAAGACCAGGCACAAGCGCCGCGTCGCATTCATCAATCGGAGTCCGTTAAGTTCGAGGTCATCGCCAGGCCGGCAATAAGTTATACAAGGGTAGTCTTCTGTATAGGTATTTGCGAGTCCAGCACGAGGTCAGCAAACAGTGGTTTTCGGCTGCTGAAGCTCATCTCGATGGAACCAATCACCACGCCCGTTCCCCTAATGCTCTGCAGATAGCCTCTCGGCACACGCTCAGGTCGATTCTGAACTCTCCACTTACAGACGAAGGTTTGATGAATTATGAAAAGTGAACAAGTTGAAGGCGTTGCAGAAAAACTTGCTGGCAAGGCGCAGAGCGCAGTCGGGAAATTGATCGGTGATTCAAGGCTGGACGCTGAAGGCGCTGCACGTCAGGCCTCGGGCCAACTGACTAAAACCTACGGCGACACGTTGGACAACGTCTCGACGTTTGTTAAAGAAAAACCAGTGGCTGCACTCGCCATCGGTGCGGCAGTGCTGCTGTTGGTCAACCGCTTTCTGCGTCGTTGAATCACGTAAGGCAGACATAGCGGCTCTTCGGAGCCGCTTTCGTTTTATGATCTCAGCTAACCGAATTGACGGAATCACCCGCGCCCCATGCTCACGAACCTCTGGTATGTCGTTCTGCCCTCGTCGCAATTGACTGGAGGATTGATCCCGGTGCAATTGCTCGGGCAACCGTTTGTGGCGTTCCGTGATGAGGCGGGCGTCGCGCATCTGCTTTCAGATGTGTGCGTGCATCGCGGCGGTTCGCTGTCGGCCGGCAGTAAGGTTGGCAACAGCGTGCAGTGTCCGTATCACGGCTGGCGGTTTGGCGCGGACGGGATCTGCACGCACATACCCGCGCAGCCAGACCTGCGGATTCCGGCGAAGGCTCGCGTCGACGCCTATCCAACGCTGGAACGCTATGGCTGGATCTGGGCGTTTTTAGGTGATCTTCCAGAAGCGGAACGTCCGCCTCTACCAACGCTCGACTGGATCGACGATCCGGCCATTCGGGTGGTCAGTGGTCATTTCGATTGGCAGGCCAGTTGGGATCGAATTATCGAAAACGGCCTTGACTTCGCCCACGCTCCCTTTGTGCATGGCTCGACCTTCGGTGATCCCGATCATCCCGAGATTGAATCGTTCGATGTCGACAGCAACGCGTGGAGCGGCAGCGCACAAATGCTCATGCGCAGGCCCGCGCGCAAGGGGCTGTTGAGGCGCAAATCTTCCACCGAGTTTGTCAGTGTGGTCACTGTTCCGGGTTTTCATTTGTCCGGGCCGTGCACAACGCTGGAGCTCGAATTGCCCAATGGCTGGCGGATCTACATCGTCTCGGCGCACGTGCCGACTGATGCCAACCGCACGCGAACCTGGTGGATGATGGGCAGAACATTCCTGCGCTCGAGGCTGCTGGATCGCCGGTTTATTGCCAGCAATATTCGAATCTTCGAACAAGATCATGCGGTGCTGAAAAACGTACGGCCCGAGCGCGTGCCGGACTCCTTTCAGCAAGAGGTCTCGTTGAAATCCGACGCGCTGCAAATCGCCTTTCGTAAAGACGTGCAGGCACTGGAGCAGCGCGGCTGGCGCATTGATGAAGAACGTCTCGCGCGAATATTTACCGGGCGCAAGGCTTGTGCGGTACCGAGCCCCGAGCGTCGTCAAATCCGCGCCTGGGCAATCGAGCCGATCCCGCTGGTGGACATTACCCACGAGCAGGAATAGCGACTCCTGAAGGCATACATCTTGCTTTGCTAGCAATCAACATAACGATCACTAGCAAAGAGAGAGCCCGCCACCATGATCGCAACCTCCAGCCGTGCGGTGATCTGTACGCCTCATGCCGATGCCAGCGCCGCCGGCCTGCGGATTCTCGACGCGGGCGGCACGGCCATTGATGCCATGCTCGCCGCCAGTGCGATGCTTGCTGCGGTTTTTCCGCACATGACCGGTCTGGGTGGCGATGCCCTATGGATGATCCACGACAGTCAGGTGCGCACCATCGTGGGGATTGGCCAGGCCGGGCAACGTTTGCCCGAGGGCGGAATCATCACCGTGCGCGGCCCGGCGTCGGTCGCCAGCACGGCGGGCGCGATGGCCAGTTGGCAGACGGCGGCGAACATCAGTCGGCATGAATGGGGCTCGCGGCTCGGCTGGGCTGATCTGTTAAGTGACGCCGCGAGCGTAGCCGATGCCGGTGTGCAGGTGTCGCGCTCGCAGCTGTTCTGGCAAACCCTGCGCCAACCCCTGATCGAGCAATTGCCGGATCTGCATCGCCTGTGCAAACACGAAGGACACTGGTTACGCGAGGGCGATACGTTGCGCCAGCCCGAGTTGGCCAACACCCTGCGGCATCTGGCGAAACACGGCGTCGAGGATTTCTACCACGGCGAACTGGCCGAGGCGTTCGGGGCTGCGTTTGATCGCTTGGGCTGCGGTTTGACGACGGCCGATCTGGCGGCAACTCGCGCACCCGAAGTCGCACCGATTTCGGTACGTTATCGCGATGGTCGGCTCTACAACGTCGCACCACCAAGCCAGGGGTTGTACACGCTGCAAGCCATGGCCGCGCTGCAACACAAACCACTGGCGGACGTCGGTAATGGCAGCGCGCTTTACTATCACTATCTGGTCGAAGCGATCAAACAGGGCCTGCTGCGACGCAATGCGCAGTTGTGCGATCCGCTGAGCCAAGCGTGGGATTTCGCCGCCAGTCTTGAAGATGCGCAGATTAAAGCTTATGCCGATGCCATCGACGATCAGCGCGCGGCGCCGTGGAACGAGCCGGGACGCCCGGCCGATACCATCTGGATGGCCGCGACCGATGCGCAGGGCCGTACGGCTTGCCTGATTCAGAGTCTGTTCCATGACTTCGGGTCGGGCTGCATCCTCGGTGACACCGGCGTGCTGTGGCAAAACCGCGCGGCCGGATTTAACGCCAATCCCCAACACGTCAACGGCTGGGCACCGGGCAAGCGTCCGGCGCACACGCTCAACCCGTCCTGCTATCTGGCTGACGATGGCCGCCGCTGGTTCTTCGGCACGCAGGGTGGCGATGGTCAACCGCAAACGCAGATGGTGCTGGCGACGCAACTGATCGACTATCAGCAACCGATTGATCAGGCGTTGCACGCGCCGCGCTTTCTGTTGGGCCGCAGCTTTTTCGACAGCACGGATAACCTCAAACTCGAAGGCGATATGGCTGCGACCACGATTGAAGGCCTCGGCATGCTGGGCCATGAGGTGGAAATCATTCCAGTGCGCAGCCCCATGACCGGCCACGCCGGGATTATTGCGATTGACGCCGAGGGTCGGCGCAGCGCCATGCACGATCCACGGGGGGAGGGCACCGGGCTCGGTCAACCGGACTGATCCTTGCAGCGCACATTTGCCGGGCTCGGGCGGCTGGCGGATAATGCCGCCGATTGCCCGCCAGACACATTGTTGTGGATTGGCCTGCGGCGTTCTGAAAAACAGAGGAAAGGATGGGCTTGAGCACTGTCACCGCCAAACAGCTTGAGGTGCAACGGATCGTCGATGCGCTGTTCAAGGCTATCGCCCAGCATCGCCTGCCGCCCGGCACGCGATTGATCGAAGCGCATATCGTCGAAACCCTGCAAGCCAACCGCAATCATGTGCAGGTGGCGTTGCAGCGTCTGGCGATGCAAAAAGTGGTGACCATCGAAGCCAATCGCGGCGCCATGGTTGCCCAGCCGACGGCACGCGAAGCGCGGGATATTTTCAGCGCCCGGCGCGCCATCGAGCGCGCAATTGTCGAGGCGATCACGCCGCAAACCATGCGCACGCAGCGTCAGCGTATCGCCCAACACATGAACAACGAACGCAAAGCCACCAACGACACCGATCGCCGCGCCATCGTCCGCGAGCTGAGCGAGTTTCACCTGCTGCTCGGCGAGATCAGTGGCAACACGGTGCTCAGCGACATCCTCGCCAATCTGATGGTGCGCAGCTCATTGATCGTCGCGCTGTATCAGCGCAATGACGTGCCGTCGTGTGCGTCCGATGAGCACCAGGAGATCATCACCGCGCTGGAAAATGGCGATAACGCCAAAGCCGTGGCGGTGATGATCGAGCATCTGGATGAACTGGAAGCGCAGCTGGCGCTGGAAGAAACTGCGCCCGCCGAGTTCAACCTCAAGCAGGCGCTGATTGATTAACGCGGTTTGATCAACGTTGCTACTGGGCGACTGAACGTCTGGCGCCCGCCCTTGAAGCCCATCAACGGCGCGCTTATTTCAGCGATCACCGCCGCTGGCGAGGGCGCGTCGAACACGATGAAATCGGCGCGGCAACCTGGCCGCAAGCCGTAATCCTGCAATCGCAGCATCACCGCCGACTCGCTGGAGACCCACGCCAGGCATTGCAGCAGTTCCGCCACCGTGCCCATCTGACTGACGTTGGCGAACAGGTTGGCCTGACGAATCAACGACGCATCGCCATACGGCGTAAACGGGTTACCGATGTTGTTGGTCGAGACCGAGCAGGTCACGCCGCACGCATGCAAATGCGCGAGTGGCGCCAAGCCTCTGGGTTTGTTGTGGAACGCCTCGCGGCCGAGCAAAAACAGATCGGTGCTCGGCAGGCAAGTCACCTGCACGCCTGCTTTGGCCAGATGCAGAGCCAGCACCGTCAGTGGCTCACGGGGCAGCGTCGACAACTTGGTCGCGTGCCCGACGGTGACGCGTCCGCCCCAGCCGTGCAGCTGCGTGCAGCGTGCGACTTCCATGACGGTCATGCCTTCGGTGTTCAGGTCGAAATCCAGGTGCAGATCGAGGTCGCAGTCGTAACGCACCGCCAGCTCAAACAGACGCTGGATCTGCCCATGAGGGTCGCTGTCCATGTACGGGCAGCCGCCAAGCACGGTTGCGCCGCTTTCCAGTGCCTGACACAACAGCGCCTCAGTCCCCGGATTGTTCAGCAGACCCTCCTGGGGAAACACGCAGATTTCCAGACTGATGGCCCAGGCGTAATCAGCCTGCAAACGGCGAATCGCGTTGAACCCGGTCAGACCGATCTGCGGATCCAGCTCGACGTGGGTGCGCATGTGCGTCGTGCCTTGCACGATTGCTTTGTCCAGCACCTGCGCACCACGCTGATAAACATCGTCTTCAGTGAATTCGGCTTTCGCCGCGCGGGTTTGCGTGACGGCTTCAGCCAGGGTGCCTTCCTGCAAATGACAGCGCTGCATGATGCAGGCCTTGTCCAGATGGATATGGGTTTCGATCAGCCCCGGCATCATCATTTGACCGTGCAGATCAAGGATTTCCCAGTGGCTCGCATTCGGACTGAAGCCGTCGACAAAGTAACCGTTCTCAACGTAGAACTCGCTCACGCGGTGATCGCTTCCGAGCCGTGCATTGATGATTTTCAGGGCGCTCATGCGCTGGCCCCTTCACCCAGATAAGCCGCAGCCAGCGCTTTGTCGGCGCGCAGTTCTGCGGAGCCGGCGGCTTTGACGATGATGCCGGTTTCGAGAACGTAAGCACGATCCGCCACTTGCAGCGCGAGGTTGGCCATTTGATCCACGAGCAGGATGGTCACGCCTTCGTCGCGCAGCGCCGCCAGTGCGTCGTACAACTCGCCGATCATCGCGGGCGAAAGACCCAGTGACGGCTCATCGAGCAGCAGGATTTTTGGCTTGGCCATCAGGCCACGGCCCACAGCGACCATTTGTTGTTCGCCGCCGGAAAGCAGCCCGGCAGGGTTGTCGATGCGATCTCGCAGGCGCGGGAAGCGCTTGAGGATGGCCTCGATTTCAGCCTCGGCATCGAAGCTGTCGCGGCGCGAATAGCCGCCGAGCAACAGGTTGTCGCGCACACTCAGATACGGGAAAACCTGACGGCCCTCCGGCACCAGTGCCAGACCTTTCGCGGCGATGGTGCTGGCGTTGGCCAGTTCGATGTTTTCGTTGTCCAGCAAAATACTGCCGCCGCTGGCGCGATGCAGTCCGGCCAGACATTGCAGGATGCTCGATTTGCCCGCGCCGTTCGCGCCAAGAATTGCCACCAGTTCGCCCGGATTAACCAGCAAATTGACCTTGTCGACCACGGCTGACGCGCCGTAATCGATGAGCAGATCCTTGACGTACAAACGCGCATCGCGGCTGCCATTCCACACCTGCTCGCGAGGCGTGGCTTGATACTCGGTACCGCCCAGATAAGCAGCGATGACTTGCGGGTTTTGTCGAATTTCAGCCGGCGGCCCCGAGGCGATAGGCTTGCCGGCGTCGAGCACCAGCAGATGTTCGGACACCGACATGACCAGCGCCATGTCGTGCTCGACCAGAATCACTGTCAGGCCAAAGTCCGCCAGTTTGCGCAGCAGTACCGCCAGATCATCCGTATCACGACGACTGAGGCCCGCGGCCGGTTCATCCAGCAATAACACCGCAGGCGCCGTCGCCAGCGCCCGGGCAATTTCCACCAGACGCCGATCCACATGCGGCAGATCTTCGGCGGAAATATTCACTTCACCGCGATAGCCGACCAGTGCCAACAGATCCAGCGCCAGACTGCGCTGCTCGACTGTGGAAAGGCTGAACGGCAGGCCCATGCGACCCTGCTGCATCGCCACCAGAAGGTTGTCCAACACCGACATTTCGCCGAACAGCAGAGTGGTCTGATACGTGCGGGCAATTCCGGCCCGGGCGCTTTTCCAGGCAGGCAGCCCGGCGAGCGGCTGTTGCAGTTCAATCTGTCCAGAGTCCGGCACATAGAAGCCGCTGATCATATTGAGCACAGTGGTTTTGCCCGCGCCGTTAGGGCCGATGATGCTGGTGATGCTGCCGGCGGGGGCATACAAACTGACGTGTTGCGCGGCCTGTACGCCGCCGAAACGAATACCGATGTCAGTTACCCGCAAGCCTGAGTTCACGCCACGGCTGCGCAGATGCGCGGCGATACGTTGCTCATTGAACTGCGTGGGCGGCAGCAAACGCGTGGGTATGATCCAGCGCCGGGCGAGGGCGCCCAGCAGGCCATTCGGTGCGATCCACAGCACCAACAGCAGCAACGTGGAAAAAATCAGCAACCGATATTCGGCGAAATCCGAGAGCAGTTCCGGCACCAGCACAATCAACAACGCGCCAATCAGCGGCCCGAAGAGCATGCCGCTGCCGCCGACGATCACTGCCAGCACAAACAAAATCGACTGCGAAAACGGAAAGGATTCCGGGTTGATGAACATCAGCAACGGCGCGAGCAAACCACCCGCCAACCCGGTCAACGCCGCCGACAAAGCAAAGGCGAGGGTTTTGCTGATGACCGGATTGAAGCCCAGCGAGCGCGCAGCGATTTCTGAAGCTTTCACCGCGCGCATGGCTTTGCCCCAGCGGCTTTGGCTGAGGCGCTGATAGAAGAGCAGGGCGCCAATCATCAACGCGGCAGCCAACAGGGCAAGCAAAACTGACGGATCAAGCCCGGCGAATTCCGGCATCGGAATGCCCATCAAACCGTTTGAGCCGCCCGTGACGTCACGCCATTCGATCAAACTGTGATGCACGACAAACGCAAAGGCGATGGTGATCATCGCCAAATATGGGCCGCTAACCCGAAGGGCAGGAATCGCCAACAGCGCGCCAATCACCCCAGCCGCGACACCGGCGAGCGGCAGGGCCAGCCATAACGGCCAACCCGCCAAGGTCAGCAGTGCCGACACATAGGCACCGAACGCGTAGAAGGCAATGTGGCCAAAGGAAATCTGCCCGCTCAGGCCGATCAGAATATTCAGGCTCACGCCAACCACTGTCGCCAGCGCGCACAGGGTGAAAACCAGCAGGGAATAGCTGTCCAGCGTGAACGCCATGACCCCAGAAACGACCGCGAGGACGGCGATCAGCAAGGAGGAAAGGTTCTTCATACTTTCACCAATGCCCGGCTGCCGAACAGACCGTTGGGACGAATCGCCAGTGCGACAATCACCAGCGCAAACGTGAATATCTGGGTAAAAGCCGAGCCGAAATACATGGTGATCAGCGCTTCCGTCAGACCAAACAGCAACCCCGCCGTGAACACGCCGCCAGCGCTGGTGATGCCGCCAAGAATCGCCACCGCAAAGGCTTTCAGACCAAACAACATGCCCATTTCCGCGTTGACGCTGAACAGCGGCGCAATCAACAAACCGGCGACGGCGGCAAACACTGTCGAGATCGCAAAAGCGATGGCGACCACACGATTGACGTTGATGCCCATCAGCATCGCTGCACGAGGATTCTGCACGCAGGCTTCCAGCACTTTGCCCAGCCGGGTGTAACGCCGCACCAGATACAACGCCAGCGCAATCGCCGCGCCCGCCAGCGGAATCAGCAATTGCAGGGCACCGACGTTGCTGCCAAACAACTCGACATTCAGATTGGCGAGGCTGCTTTCAAACTGCCGAGGTTCCTTGCCGAAGGTGAACAACGCCAGGTTATCGACCAGAATCCCGCCGGCCACCGTCGCCATCAGCCACGCCTGTGAGCCGCGACTGTGAAACGGCCGCACCAGCCAGCGCTCGATGGCCAAGCCATACAGCGCACAGAGCATCAACGTCAGCGGCAGCGCAAACCACAGCGACCAGCCCCAGTTGATGCAAAAGGTGTAGCCCAACACCGCGCCGACCATCATGGCGCTGCCCTGAGCAAAGTTGACGGTGCGCGAGACGACGTAGGTCAGGTGAAACCCTAACGCCAGCAACGCGTACATGCTGCCGAGGCCCAGCCCGGAGATGATGGCGGCGGTGTACATGGCTTACTCCTTAGGCGCGAGCGGGACGATTTGATCGTTGACGAAATGCGTGAACAGGTAATCGTCCGGCCCTAACGCGTCATGCTTGGTCGGGGTAAACGGTTGCTTGTAGTCCTTGATCAAACCGTCGTATTCGCTGATGGCGTAAAAGCCGTCGCGGATCGCTTTGCCGTCGGTGCTATCGGCTTTTTTGATCGCTTCAACGGCGAGGTGCAGCCCGTCATAAGCATTGGCGATGCCCACCGCCGGGGTGACGTCAGCCAGGGTTTTGATCTGCGGGTAGGCGGTTTTCAATGCGGCCAACAAGGCATCGCCCTTGGCGCTGTTGTGCTCGGTGAACACGTAGGTCTGGATGAAATGCACGCGCCCGGCGTTCGGCCCCGCGAGTTCGCCGAAGCGGCCACCGGCCGGGCCCCAGTGCGAAACGACCGGCACGTCCCAGCCCATGCGATCCAGAGACTTCACGACTTGCGCGGAAGGGCTGACATTACCGACGAGGAGGAGGGTGTCGGCACCGGCGTTTTTCAAGCGAGTGAGTTGCGGAACGACGTCGAGATCGCTGTCCTGAATCCGCTCGACACCGGCGTTGGCCATGCCGCGTTTTTCCAGCGCAAGCTTGAAGCCCGCCTCGTTGGACTCGCCCCACGGATTGTTGATGAGGATCATCCCCGGCTTCTTCATGCCGTGGTCGACGCCATATTTCACCAGCGCCTCATCCACCAGTTCATCGACAGCGGAAACCCGGAACACATAGTTATCGGCCGCGCCGTTCTCAGTGATTTTCGTACCCGCTGCCCAGATGCCCATGAACGGCACTTTCATCTGATTAACCAGCGGCACTATCGCCAGCGAAACCGGCGTATCGAGACCACCAAACAGTACGGCGACTTTCTCGCGCTGCACCAGTTCGCGCGCGGCGAGGATGCCCTTCGACGGATTGCTTTCATCGTCGCGACGCACCAATTCCAGCGGACGGCCGAGCACGCCGCCGCTGGCATTGACCTCATTGATCGCCATGGTCAAACCCCGGGTCAGGGCTTCACCGGATTTGGCCGACTGCCCGGAAAGGGCGGCGACCAAACCGACCTTGATCGGCGGCTCGGCCGCTTGCGCGCCACCGAACATTGCCATATTGAGCGTGACTGCCGCAGCCACGGGAAACAGCAGACGTTGCAGGTTTTGAAACCGAGTTGCCATGGGTGATTCTCCTGATTGCTAGCAGTTACGGATTTATTGCTAGCAAGGAGGGTGCCACTCGGATTTTCCTTGGAAACTACAATGTTTACGGGGTGCTCACGGAGTGATTGCGCTCCAAATGAAGGCGAATTGCACCATGGCGAGGCGCCGGGCCATTTGGCTATTTGATTTTTCCGACCTGTCTGGGGGATCGAGGCGCCTTCGCCAAGACCAATGCAACGAAATCCACCTCCGGGCCTCATACATAAATGAATCGGGCGGTGTCGCTGTGCTGGATGCAAGGCCCGATCGCAGGCTCACTCCAATGAGAGGCAATGGTTTTCATGACGACGGCTGAACAGAACCAAGTGGCGTGGTTGGTCGAACAATCCATGCTTCATGCCGCAAGGCAGCGGGCCAAACTCTATTCGGGACAGGGCCGCTTGTGGCAGCAGCCCTACGCCCATACCCGGCCTCGGGACGCTTCGGCTTTGGCTTCGGTCTGGTTTACCGCGTATCCGGCCTCCATCGTCACCCGTGAAAACGGCACCGTGCTGGAGGCCTTGGGCGATGAAGTTTTGTGGCACCTGCTCTCGAAAATCGGCATTCAGGGCATCCATAACGGGCCGCTGAAAAAGTCCGGGGGCCTGCGGGGCACTGAGCACACGCCGACCATCGACGGCAATTTCGACCGCATCAGTTTCGACATCGACCCGCAACTGGGCACCGAGGCGCAGCTGCAGGCGCTGACCCGCATGGCCGCTGCGCACAACGCCGTAGTCATCGATGATGTGATCCCGTCGCATACCGGCAAGGGCGCGGATTTTCGTCTGGCTGAGATGGCCTATGAAGATTATCCGGGCCTCTATCACATGGTCGAAATCCGTGAGGAGGACTGGCCGCTGCTGCCTGATGTGGCAGAGGGGCGTGACGCGCAAAACCTCAGCCCGCAGCAGGTTGATGCGCTGCGCGACAAGCATTACATCGTCGGCCAGTTGCAACGGGTGATCTTCTTCGAACCGGGAGTCAAGGAAACCGACTGGAGCGCGACGTCGATCGTCATGGGTGTCGATGGCAAGCCGCGCCGCTGGGTGTACTTGCATTATTTCAAGGAAGGCCAGCCGTCGTTGAACTGGCTGGATCCGACCTTTGCCGCGCAGCAGATGATCATCGGCGATGCGCTGCACGCCATCGACGTGATGGGCGCGAAAATCCTCCGTCTCGATGCCAACGGTTTTCTCGGTGTGGAGCGCAAGCTCGACGGCACTGCGTGGTCGGAAAGCCATCCGCTGTCGATCACCGGCAACCAATTGCTGGGCGGGGCGATTCGCAAGGCCGGCGGCTTCAGCTTTCAGGAATTGAATTTGACGGTTGACGACATCGCTGCCATGTCTCACGGCGGCGCCGATCTCTCCTACGATTTCATCACCCGGCCGGCCTACCAGCACGCGTTGCTGATGGGCGATACCGAATTCCTGCGCCTGATGCTGCGCCAGATGCACACACTCGGCATCGACCCGGGCTCGCTGATCCATGCCTTGCAGAACCATGACGAACTGACGCTGGAACTGGTGCATTTCTGGACGTTGCATGCCCACGACACCTATCTGTTCCAGGGCCAGACATTCCCCGGCAACATCTTGCGCGAACACATCCGTGAACAGATGTACGAACGCCTGACCGGCGAACACGCCCCCTACAATCACAAGTTCGTGACCAACGGCGTGTCCTGCACCACCGCCAGTATCATCACCGCCGCCCTTGGCATTCGCGACCTCGATGCAATCACCGCTGCGGATATTCAGCAGATCAAACAAATCCATTTGCTGCTGGTGATGTACAACGCGATGCAACCCGGGGTGTTCGCGTTGTCGGGGTGGGATCTTGTCGGTGCACTACCTTTGCCGGCAGAGCAGGTCGAGCATCTGATGGGCGATGGCGATACCCGCTGGATTCATCGTGGTGCCTACGATCTGGTGGATCTGAACCCGGAGGCGTCGCTGTCAGCGGGGCTCATGCCGCGTTCGAAATCCTTGTACGGCAGCCTGCCTGCGCAAATGCAGGATCCGGATTCGTTTGCCTCGCAACTGCAGCGAATTCTCTCGGCGCGCCGGGCCTACGATATTGCCGCCAGTCGGCAGATTCTGGTTCCGGACGTTGAACACCCGGGGTTGCTGATCATGGTTCACGAACTGCCTGCGGGCAAAGGCACGCAGATCACCGCCCTGAACTTCGGCGCGACACCGATTACTGAAACCCTGCACTTGCCCAACATTGCCCCGGGGCCGGTGGTCGACATCATCAACGAGCGGGTCGAAGGTGACCTTACGCCCGAGGGTGAATTCACCATTGTTCTCGATGCCTATGAAGGCTTGGCGCTGCGGGTCGTTAGTAGTTCGCCGATGATCTAGGACTTTGCCGCTAGCGGGTGTTGTCGGGTGTTCGGCAACACCCGCCGGCTATCGGGCCTTGACCGTCCACAGCTGATTGACCTTGGTCGTGTAGCTTTGGCTCATCAGGTCTCGACGCATCCCCCAGTCAGGCGCGGCGGGCACACTGGCCACCCGAAGGACTCCCTTGCCCCAGCGGCCATTGATCTCATCGAGAACGCTCATGACCTTGTCAGCCATCACCGGTTGCGAATGGGCGAACAGGTCATCCGTGAATTCACCCGGCTGCCGCAAATCCATCAGCAGCACTTCGGCCTTGCTGTATCTGAAACCCGGGCGAAACAGCCGATTGACCGCTTCCGTGGCCGCCTTCGTCATCAGGCGCACATCGTTGGTTGGGTAGGGCAATTCCACCAGCGCGCCATTGGCATATTTCGCCTCTTCAGGATTGAACATGCCGGTGCGAATGCTCACGCGGATCTTCTTGCACAGCGAGTTTTGCGCGCGGAGTTTTTCGGCCGCACGCTGGGTGTAGGTCGCGACGGCTTCCTTGATCGGCTCGATCTGCGTGAGTCGGGTGCCGAACATTCGGCTGCAGCAGATTTCCTGCTTCGGCGGGTCAGCTTCTCCCAGTTCGAGGCATGACGTGCCGGCGAGCTCGCGTGCGGTCTTCTCGATCACCACGCTGAATTTCTGCCGAAGCATCCACGGGTCGGCCTTCGCCAAGTCCATGGCAGTGTTGATGCCCATGACTTCCAGGTGAGCTTTCATACGCCTGCCGATGCCCCAGACCTCGCCGACATCGGTATTGCGCAGCGTCCAGTCACGTTTGAACGGATCGCAGAGATCGACCACGCCGCCGGTGATGTCCAGCAGCCTTTTGGCGGTATGGTTGGCGAGCTTGGCCAAGGTTTTGGTGCGGGCAATGCCCACACCGACAGGAATGCCCGTACGTTTGAGCAGTGCAGAACGCATCTGCCGACCAAACGCGGACAAGTCACCGGCAATGCCCGTCAGATCGGCAAACGCCTCGTCAATGCTGTAGACCTCAAGCGCAGGCACCAGCGATTCGATGATGGTCATGACGCGCTCGCTCATGTCGCCATATAACGCGTAATTACTGCTGAACGCGACGATGCCGTTACGGCGCAGATGATCCTTGATCTGGAAGTACGGCTGGCCCATTTTCACAAACGGTTTGGCGTCGTAGCTGCGCGCAATCACGCAGCCATCGTTGTTGGACAGCACCACGATGGGCGTCTTCGCCAGGTCGGGCCGGAAAACCCGCTCGCAACTCGCATAAAACGAGTTGCAATCAATCAGGGCGAAGACCGGTTCAGGTGTTGTCATGATCGCGCACGCTGTATTTCACCACACCCCAGATCACCAACTCGTCGCCCTCCATGACATGTCTTGCCGGGTATTTCGGGTTCTCCGACAAAAGCATCACGGCGTTCTCGCGCAGCAGCAGACGCTTGCAGAAGGGTTCGGAGTTCAACGCGGCGATGACGATATCGCCGCTGACCGCATCAATACTTCGATCAACGACCACCAGATCCCCTGAATAGATGCCGGCGCCCTGCATGCTGTCGCCGTCAATCCTCACCAGGTACACGTGCGGCGCGCGGATGTCGAACAGCTCATCGAGGGAAATGTGCTTTTCGATGTGATCAGCCGCCGGGGAAGGGAAGCCCGCTGGCACCCGGGATGAGTAGAGGGGCAGCTTCTGGCCGCCGGTCGCGAGTGGGCCGAGGAGGGTGATGCTCATGATGCAAGCCTTATCAGATTAACTGTACATGCATACAGTTAACGATTTGCTTGGCTTTTGGTCAATCTCAGGACAAGGCAATTCGACGGGTGACCGTATTGGCGGGGGCTAGTCAGTTCCTTTGCAGAGCGTTTCATACCATTGCGCGTAAGGCGTATTGGAAACTTGATGCCTGTTTAGATCAGGACTGCCATCGTCCCACCACACCGGGCCTCGTTCTCCGAGTGCAACTTTTGCAGCATGGACGCGTGCTCTTACTGCTTTCAATTGCTGCGGATCACTGGCGGCTTTTGCAACTTTTACGTCCCGTCGGGCGGCCATGAGTTCGTTTACAAGTTGCTGTCGCAGATCTTCTTGCAGCGAGGGATTGGTGCATCGCCATAGCTGCCCTTTGACAACAAAGTAGCGACCGTCAGGCGTCACTGGGTGCATTGCTCATCTCCGATCGTCCAAAGAATGCTCGATGGACGATTGTCGAAGTATCGGGAACAGGAGGGCGGTTCGTAGTTAATTCCTGAAGATCTACTGGCTGGAAACGCCCGGCACGTCCATGTTGATCTTGCGCCAGCACGCTTCAGAAAAACTGTAGACCGAAAAGGCAATCAGCCCCAAGGCCATCACCATCAAAATCAGCCATCCTGCGGGCAGATTTTGCAGCGCGTCCAAGGCCTCTTTCATTCCGGGAGGATCCATCGCCTGATAAGCGGAACCGCTGACGACCAGCAGCAATGCGATCTCTATAAACACCACGCCACGGGCAATCAGACCAAATCGGGACACCGGGCGGACATAGCGCATGACGTCTTCGTCGGCCTCGAAATACTTTTCAAACGAGGCCTTCCAGCCCTTGATGATGTGAGCAATACCAACACCCAACGGAATAAGCGCGATCAGGTAAACCAATAAATTCGAGTATTCCCACGACAACAGGTGCGCCAGCCAGTCTTTGGTTTGCCCTCCGGAACTGCCCGAACTTTTGATCCCGCTCACAAGCAGGCTCAAGGCAAATAGCGCGAGCGCGCCATTGACCAAACCGCCCGCCAAAAGACCCGCGCGAATTACCAAACCTTTGAGTTGGGTGCCGTGGTGATCAACATCACGCGCGGCTTGCAGTACACGCCAGGCTGCGAACGCGAGCAGACCTGCCACCACAAGTCCTACTAAAAAATAGCCAAATGGCTGGGCCAACAAAGCTTCGAGACTTTTGTGACTGTCTTTGGGTTTGGTTGAATCATGGGCGGCGAGTAACGCGAAGATACCGATGATCAAATAGAGCACGCCTCGAGCGGCGTATCCACCTCGAGCGAGTATTACAAGGCTACGGTGCGCGGACATCGGATCAATTCCTGAGAGTAATAAGGAACAGACCGTTGCGGTTCGGAGGGGTTCTACTGCAATTTACTGGGTGGGGAATCCAGGTTTAGAGGCGCTAGTTGCCCAGAGAGGCGGAGCACTAAGGCTCCGCACAGGCACTTCAGACTTTATTAGCGTTGAGCTTGCGCAGCTCTTCGTAAGTCGCCGACTGGACGAACCAGAAACCGGAAACGATGCACCAAACCAACGTGCCGGCCACGAAAATCCCCAGCGCAGGCAAGAAACCGGCGGTGAACAGGGACACGATAGCGACC
Organism: Pseudomonas sp. NPDC088885; assembly: GCF_044750025.1. Taxonomy (NCBI): domain Bacteria; kingdom Pseudomonadati; phylum Pseudomonadota; class Gammaproteobacteria; order Pseudomonadales; family Pseudomonadaceae; genus Pseudomonas; species Pseudomonas sp. NPDC088885. The sequence goes on from NZ_JBIVJB010000001.1 coordinate 143,380, forward strand.
AGCCAGATAACGGCCAGGGAAACGTAGAGGACGAGGTTGTTGACGCTGATGACGAAGTCTTTCACAGGGCGTGTTCCTTACGGGAAGTGATAAAGCCCCCAATCCGGGGGGTGCGCATGCTATCACCAGCCGCCATGACTTTGAACAACAAGGCCCGTTGAAAGAGCGTGATCATCTGAAACGAATTTATCGAAGCCGTGATGCAGAGAGCTAGTGAGCACCATTCCGTAATACATGATTTAACATAATATACATTACACGTAACAAAGTATTACGAAGTTGGGGTGGTTGGTTGCGCACAGCATTTTAATCTCCAGCATAGCCATCTGAATCTCTAGCGCTCTGAAGTAAAAGTTTGAAATTTTGGGAAGTAAATGTTTGAAACGATGGTTTCGTCTCCATTAAAAAAAATTACTTCCTCGTGGTCTAGCCCGCGCATTTAGCATTCTATCTGATGAGTTTAGGGTCAGTACGATCGCCCGATGATCTGCACTGGTTCTCCATACCGTGTTCATTTTTGTCTCCATTAATACTCGCGGTCTCCGTTTAAAGGTTTTACTTGCTGGGCCCGCGCGGGTCTATTTCCCAAAACGACGCTGCGTGAAATCTGAAGCCTGCAGCGCAGAGTTGATGCTCGGATTTCACCGGTTGTCTCTCGTGGTAAGGATCAACGGCTGAGACATTCCATTCAGTTAAGGTCATAGAGCTAGTGCGATTACCTGGCAGCCTAGGGGCTGCAATGCTTACGACACATCCCCACCTGCAATCACGTCGCTGTGTGAAATCTGTAGCGTTCAGCATGGAGTTGGTGCGCTGGTTTCAAGGGCAGCCACTACCGGTATGGGGAAAAGGCAAACGTCGGCCGAATTACATGCAGATACGGAGGGTTTTGCGGTGTTCACCTTGCGCTTGAGGGTTGTGCAGCTTTCCTGCCACCAAATATCCTGGAAGCTCGCCAGAATTCGGCAGATTCAAAAGCTCAGCAAATTGATAGTCCCGTACCGCTGTAAACCACAATTTTGACTTGTTAACTACCGTAGTTAACAAGTCAAAAAACGAGTTAACAGAATGGTTCTGAGCCTGCGTACAAGCGTTGATTTGCCTAGCGCCGCTGGGGTTTCAATGCTCTGTATCGCTGCTCGAACTTTTGGGGTTCGCGTTGAGATGGTTAGATCTATTATTGCTTTTGATGCACTGTCGATGATGACCGTAATCATCGGTTTCGGTAGGTGTTGTCCCTCTTCATCGACCATTAAAATATCAAGGAGAAACGTATCAATCACTACGGATTTTTCCAGTTTTGCTACTCCGCAAGATTAGGTTGATGCCACATCAGAGCACATAGCGCAAGTTGCCTGATGGGTGATTTTTGCTCTTGAAGCTAGACTATGTACTACCAGTCGTGATGCCTTCCTAACAACCTCAATGGTAAAGTCATTTGCCAACTCAACTAAACATCTATTTAGTGTAGTTAAGTATCTCGCCATCCCCAGACGCTCTCTCCAACTGAATTCAGGCAAAAAAAACCTCACAAAAGGGAGGCGAAGAATGAGAAGAGCCACAAGTCAACGTCCAATAGACTGGCTGCACACGCTAAGCGTACGCAGTGCCCGAATCTGTAGGCTATTTCCGTAACGGTTTGTATTTCTCAACCCTTCACCCTCACTGAGGTGATGTGTAATTTTCGGCGTTGATCCTTCTCTATGGGTTGCCATCTACCTTAAAGACAAGGATTTACCATGAATTCTCCCGCCCTCCTTCGCCTGCTCTCGAACGACTTTGAAATCAAGTTGATGCGCTGGGCTTTAATACTGATCTTCGCGATATTTGGCTATGCCAAATGGTTTCCCTATGAAGCTGAGGGTTTGGTGCCTTTGCTCAGTAACAGCGCAATCCTCGGCTGGATGCACAGTGCGTTCGGGATACAAGGTGCCAGCTACGCCTTGGGTGTGGCGGAATGGATCATCGGCCTGGGTCTGATTCTGGGTATCTGGTTCCCACGAATTTCGGTGCTGGCATCCGCCGGTTCGGTGATCACTTACCTGACCACCCTCACCCTGATTTTCACCACACCGGGCGCCTGGGAAGCGTCGGCTGGCGGCTTTCCGGCGATGGGCGGTGCGACCAGTTTTCTGATCAAGGATGCGGTGTTGCTGGCCGGCTCGGTGGTGTTGCTCAAGCACAGCCTGCTGACGGTGTTGAGAAACTCAAAAGGCAACGTCGCCTGCCAGAACCCGCTGGCCCCGGTTGAAGAGCACAGCGGACTTTGAATCTATTCTGATCAGAACAATCATGCGCCCGGTTATACCGGGCGTTTTCATATCAGAAATCCACAGTGGCCGAGAGCAAATAAGTCCGTGGCGTCGACAGCGTCAACCCCGGTTCACTGTCATCTGACGCTCCTGCCGAACTCCAATAACGCTTATCCAGCACGTTCTCGATATTGCCGCGCAAGGTGATGGTCTTTTCATCCAGCTTGAACGTGTATCGCGTGCCGACATCGAAGCGCTCCCAGGAGTCGATCTCCTTCTGGTTTGACTGATCCAGATACTGCGAGCTCGAATAGATCCCGCGTCCAGTCAGCGTCAGCCCCTGCACAGTTGGCACATCCCACTCTGCCCCCAGATTGACGTTGTACTTCGGCGTCGCCGGCGCACGATTGCCGTCAAACGTGCCGTTGGTGGTTTCAGTCAACTCGCTGTCGATGTACATCACACCGCCGAGCAAGCGGAAGCCTTTCAGCGGTTCGCCAAACACGCTGAGCTCAACACCATTGTTCTCGCGTTTGCCATTGGGCCCGAACACGCGCGTGGTGGCGTTGGTCTCATAAGCCGGTTGCTTGATGCGGAAAACCGCAGCGGTCAGCGCGTAGGCGCCGGCATCGTACTTGGCGCCGACTTCGACCTGACGGCTAATGAACGGCGGGAAAATCTCATCCTCGTTCACCGACGTCGACGGCGCGATCTTGCCTTGGCTCAGGCCTTCCATATAGTTGGCGTACAGCGACAGTTTGTCGGTCGCCTTGAACAGAATGCCGCCGGATGGCGAAACTTTTTCCTCGTCATACGCGGTGTCGCCCTTCACGTCATCGCTCCAGTCATCGACTTTGACCCGCTGCCAGCGCGCACCGAGGGTCAGCAGTAAACGATCATCGAAGAAACCCAAGGTGTCCGAGAGCGCCACGCCGCTGAAACGGTTTTCGGTATAAACCTTGGCGTCGTAGCGCGTCGGCGTTCCGGGTTTCGCCGTTTCCACCGGGTTATAGAGGTTGCTGCGCCCTGCCGCATAACGCGCGCCGCCGTTCTCGAAATCCATGTAGAAGTAGCTGGCCGCGAGGTTGACCTCGTGGCTCACCGGCCCGGTGTGGAACCAGTTGCGCACGCCCGCCGTCGCCGTGCGCACGTTTTCGTCGCGGGTGAAGTCGCGCGGCAGAACGCTGAAATCACCGGCATCGTTGGTCACGGAAACGGCGTGACGCAGGAAGTCATGATTACTTTTGCGCGCGCCGACGCCGCCGTACAGCATCGCCGAATCATTGACGTCGAATTCGGCGTTGACCGTACCAAACGTGTCCTCGGTTTTCGCCTGGCTCCACGGTTGCGCGTAGTTGCGATGCACGTCGTTGGCGCTCGGCACCTTCGCATTGGCGGCGACTTGCACGCGTTCCTGCGGCGCATCGGTATCGCGTTCGGTGTGGCCGACATCGGTGGAAAGCCGCAAGCGCTCACCGCGAAAATCCAGCCCCAGTACCGACATGTCGCGGTCGACACTCTGATGATCCCATTCAGTGTCGCCGGACTGTTTGACGCCGTTGAAGCGCAGACCGAATTTATTGTCCTCACCGAAACGCCGGCCGACATCCACCGCGCCGCCAAGCTGATTGTTCGAAGCGTAATTGGCGGTCAGCGAAGTGACCGGTTGGTCGGTAGCATGCTTGGGCACGATGTTGATCCCGCCGCCGACACTGCCGCGTGGCGAGATCCCGTTGATCAGTTGGCTCGGGCCTTTGAGGATGTCGACGCGATCGGCCATTTCCATGTCGATGGTGTACGTCGGCAACACACCGTAGAGCCCGTTGTACGAAACGTCGCTGTTGAACAAGCTGAAACCACGGATGGTGAATTGCTCATAGCGGCCACCGGCAGGGTTGGTCGCGCGCACCGAGGGGTCGCTGGAAATCAGATCGCCCAAGGTGCGCGCTTGCTGATTCTTCACCGCCTCGCTGGTGTACGTGGTCATGCTGAACGGCGTTTCCATAAAGTCTTTCGACCCCAGCAAGCCCTGCGAGCCACGCCGAGCAACCTGGCCGCCAGCAAACACATCGGCATCGCTCGATCCGGTGGCGCCGAGAATCGAGGTCGGCGCCAGTTGCAGGCTGCTGCCATCGGCCGCCGGAATCAGCGTATAAGCGTGATCGCCCACCGGTTGCAGTTGCAGACCAGAGCCCAGCAACAAACGGTTGAAGCCCTCCTCCACGCCAAATTCGCCGGACAAACCGTTGCTGTTGCGGCCACTGACCAGCGCCGGATCCACCGACAGATTGACCCCGGCCAACCCGGCAAAGCGAGTCAGCGCAGCACTCAAACTGCCGGCGGGCACCGAATAACTGCGGCGGGCCGCGTCATCGGCCCAACTGGATTGAATCAACACAGGGCTGGCACTCAGGCTCAGCAGGAGGCTCAACTGCAACAACGGACGCAAACGACTTGGGAATACTGCGGGCATTGGAAGAAGCTCTCGATTTTGTTCACTTACCTGCAATGACCGGTGAGGCGAATAAAAGGGACAGGCTTCAGACGATATTTTTTCGCGGCATCAACGTGACCCAGAAACGCGTGCGCGAATGCACCTCCAGCGGCAGGCTCGCGGCAAGCAATGCGAGCACTTTATCGGTATTGTCGAGGCGGAAACTGCCGGTGATGCGCAGGTTTTCCAGTGCAGGATCCCAGCGCAGCAAACCCGGGCGATAGCGGCTCAACTCACGCAGGAAGTCGCCTAGTGGCTGGTTTTGCGCCATCAACACACCGTCGCGCCAACCGGGCATTTTCGTGTCGTAAGGCGTGACCAAACCGGCGCCTGAGGCTTGCAGGTTAATCTGTTGCCCGGCATTCAGTTGCAGCAAAGGCCCGCGCAACGGCTGCAATTGCACCGAACCGCTGAGCACCGATACGTTGCAATCACGCTCGTTAAGACGCACGCAGACTTCGCTGCGGCTGACGATGATCCGGCCGTAAGGCGCATTGATCGTCAACGCCGCGCCGCCACGGACGTTGAGCGCCATTTCGCCGCGTACCAAGGTCAGTTCACGGCTGGTGAGATCGACATTCACCGCACTCGCCGTGTTCAGCTGCAAGGTGCTGCCATCGGCCAGCAGCGTCTGTTTGTGTTCGCCGGTGCTGGTGTGCAAATCGGCGCGCCAGACGTCCAACGGTAATTGGCGACTGATCAGCCACGCCGTCGGCACCAATGCGGCCAGAGCCAGCGCCCGTTTCAGTGCCGCACGCCGCGCCAGATCCGGTCGATCGAGGGTGGCCATGGCCAACTCTGTGGGCAGATTGGAAAATCGCTGGCGTAATAACTGAATCTTCTGCCAGGCGTTTTCGTGGCGGCTGTCGCTTTCACGCCAGGTCTTAAGCCGTGAGTGATCGGCTTCGCTGGCCTCACCGGACTCGAGCAACGCCAGCCATTGCGCGGCAGCCCGCGCCACTTCCCGCGCTTCATTACCGGGCGCTATTCTCATCATAGATCTAGCATCAAACAATGCTCGTAAGCCGTTGCCATATAACGTTTTATGGTTCGCTCAGAGACTTGCAAGCGCTCGGCAATCTCGCGATAACCCAGGCCTTCGAGCTGACTCCATAAAAACGCCTTACGCACCGCTCGCGGCAAGCCGTCGAGTAATTCGTCCAGCGCTTGCAGTGTTTCCAGCAGCAGCCAACGCTGCTCAGGCGACGGCACGCACTCTTCGGGCAATTGCGCGAGGGCTTCGAGGTAGGCTTTTTCGAGACTGCGGCGAGTGTAGAAATTGCTCAGCAGACGTTTGCCGACCGTAAGCAAATAGGCCCGCGGCTCACGCATGTCGACGATGGGTTGCGCGCTGCACAGCACGCGCATGAAGGTGTCCTGACTGAGATCCGCCGCATCCCAGGCATTGCCCATGCGCCGCCGCAACCAGGTTTCGAGGAAGCCACGATGGTCGCGGTACAGCTCGTGCAGGTGCTGCTGCGATGGCGTCGCTGCTTCAGTCATCTCGAGAGGCCCTGCGCGAAGTAAGAATTCAAATGAGACTGATTCTAATTAACTTCACTCAGGAGACAAAGGTCTTTTTCGCCGCTACAGCATTCATTAACGCTTGAGCGTCTCGCTCGGCAACTCGTTAAACAACGCCCGATAACTGCTGGAAAACCGCCCCAAATGCCAGAACGACCACTGCATGGCCACCTCGGCCACCGTGGTTTCCGTGGGTCTGCGCTTGAGCAATTCGCGGTGGGCACTGTTCAACCGGCGCAAACGCAACCAGTGGCTGGGCGTCATGCCGGTGTAAGCCTTGAATGCTTGCTGCAATTGTCGCAACGACACGCCGGCAACATTAGAAAGCTCGAGCAGATTGACGGTGTCTTCCGGTGAATCTGCGGCCCACTCCCCTACCCGTTTCATGATGCTTCGCTCTTCGGCGCGGCGCTGCAATCCGCCGCCGTCGAGACACACGCGTGCGTTGTCGAGGATGAACAAGCAGTCCTCAAGCAGCTGTTTTGTCAGTACGTCTTTTTCATCTATATCAAGCGGTTGCGTCAACTTCGTGAGAGTTGAGCTTAACCAGCGACTGAACAGGGCGTTCTGTCCGCAGTTGAGCTGGGTCATGAACAAACCTTCGAGTTTCGCCACGTCCAGACCGTGCTGACGGACAAACTCAGGGCCGAACACCACGGCGATTTCCTGGTAATTCTCCGGGGTGATCCAAATGTTGCGGCTGTCTTCGTTGAGCAGGTACAGCGCGTTATCACTGCGATCAAAACAAAACGCCAAAGCACCCGACGGTGCGCTGAAATTCTGCTCGACGCGGGTGTTCATCTGCTCTTCGTAAACCTCGACACCCTGCAGATCCAGATAGCGAATCTGCCCGGCGAAATGGCCCGGCGACATCTGTTGGTAATGCTGTACCCAGCCCGGCGTGGCGCGGACTTGCTCGGCCACGTCGGCGGTGTTGAACGCTTGAACCTGGAGCGGATTGCACGTTGTCATGGGATGACCTTGCGCACTCTTTTGGTGCGCTTTGGTGCTGCTTAAAGTGGATAGATGGAACTGCAAGGCTCGCCCAAGATAGTCGTCAACGCGCCACAGGGGAAGGGGCGGAAGATGAAACCCGCCCTCCCCGGCGTCTATAAAACCAATAACGAGGTCTTTATGAATGCCCCTTTCGATCAGCTGTTCACGTGGCTGAAAGATCACAAGATTACCGAAGTTGAATGTGTGGTCAGTGACCTGACCGGCATTGCCCGCGGCAAGATCGCACCGACCAACAAGTTCCTGCATGAGCGAGGCATGCGCCTGCCGGAAAGTGTGCTGCTGCAAACGGTAACCGGGGATTTTGTCGACGACGACATCTACTACGACCTGCTCGATCCTGCCGATATCGACATGGTCTGCAAGCCAGTGGCTGACGCGGTCTACGTGATTCCATGGGCGATCGAACCGACCGCCATCGTCATCCACGACACCTTCGACAAGTTCGGCAACCCGATCGAACTGTCGCCGCGCAACGTTCTCAAGAAAGTCTTGCAGCTCTACACCGACAAAGGCTGGAAGCCGATCGTTGCGCCGGAAATGGAGTTCTACCTGACTCAACGCTGCGAAGACCCGGACTTGCCGCTCAAGGCACCGCTGGGCCGTTCGGGCCGTGCGGAGAGCGGTCGTCAGTCGTTCTCCATCGATGCCGCCAACGAATTCGATCCGCTGTTCGAAGACGTCTACGACTGGTGCGAACTGCAAGGTCTGGATCTCGACACGCTGATCCATGAGGACGGCCCGGCGCAGATGGAAATCAACTTCCGTCACGGCGATGCACTGGATCTGGCTGACCAGATCACCGTGTTCAAACGCACCATGCGTGAGGCTGCGCTCAAGCACAACGTCGCCGCGACGTTCATGGCCAAGCCGATTGGTGATGAGCCCGGCAGCGCCATGCACATTCACCAGAGCGTGGTTGAAATCGCCACCGGCAAACCGATCTTCGCCAATGAAGACGGGCAGATGAGCGAGCTATTCCTCAATTACATCGGCGGTTTACAGAAGTACATCCCGAAAGTGCTGCCGATGTTCGCGCCCAACGTCAACTCGTTCCGCCGTTTCCTGCCGGATACCTCGGCACCGGTCAACGTCGAATGGGGCGAAGAAAACCGCACCGTCGGCCTGCGTGTGCCGACCTCCAGCCCTGAAGCGATGCGTGTGGAAAACCGTTTGCCGGGCGCCGATGCCAACCCGTATCTGGCCATCGCCGCGAGTTTGCTCTGCGGTTACATCGGCATGGTCGACAAGGTGCAGCCGAGCGCTGCCGTGGAAGGTCGCGCTTATGAACGCCGCAACCTGCGCCTGCCGATCACCATCGAAGAAGCGCTGACGCAAATGGAAGAGTGCGAAACCGTTGCGCAATACCTCGGCGACAAATTCGTGCGTGGCTACGTCGCGGTGAAACGCGCCGAGCATGAAAACTTCAAGCGCGTGATCAGCTCGTGGGAGCGCGAGTTCCTGCTGCTGAGCGTTTAACCCCAAACCTGCACAAATCCCTGTGGGAGGGGGCTTGCTCCCGAAAGCGTCGGCACAATCACTATGGATGTCGACTGATACACCGCTTTCGGGAGCAAGCCCCCCTCCCACAAGGGAAATAGCGAAACGCCTGAAAAATCCAATAAATTTAAGAGGTGTCGATATGCGTCTGTTGAAATCCGTAATCCCGGTGGCCCTGAGCGTTCTGTTCAGTGCCGTAGCCCACGCCCAGCCCACCGTCAGCGTCTACAACTGGACCGACTACATCGGCGAAACCACCCTCGCCGACTTCCAGGCCAAAACCGGGATCAAGGTGATCTACGACGTTTTCGACTCCAACGAAACACTTGAAGGCAAACTCCTCGCCGGCCGTACCGGCTATGACGTGGTCGTGCCGTCGAACCACTTCCTCGCCCGTCAGGTAAAGGCCGGCGCGTTCCTAAAACTGGACCGCGAGCAACTGCCGAACTTCAAGAACCTCGACCCGAAACTGCTTGAACTGCTGCAGAAAAACGACCCGGGCAACGAGCACTCGGTGCCGTACCTGTGGGGCACCAACGGCATCGGTTACAACGTCGACAAGGTCAAGCAAGTGCTGGGCATTGATCACATCGATTCCTGGGCCGTCCTGTTCGAGCCTGAAAACCTGAAAAAACTCACCCAGTGCGGCGTGTCGATGATGGACTCCGCCGACGAAGTCTTCCCCGCGGTGCTCAACTACATGGGCATGGACCCGCGCAGCGAAAACCCGGAAGACTATAAGAAAGCAGAAGCCAAACTGCTGAGCATCCGTCCGTACATCACCTACTTCCATTCCTCGAAATACGTGTCGGATCTGGCCAACGGCGACATCTGCGTAGCCTTCGGTTATTCCGGCGACGTGTTCCAGGCCGCCAACCGCGCCAAGGAAGCGAAAAACGGTGTGAACATCGCTTACGCCATCCCGAAAGAAGGCGCCAACCTCTGGTTCGACCTGCTGGCGATTCCGGCCGATGCGAGCAACACCAAAGAAGCCCACGCCTTCATCAATTACCTGCTCGATCCGCAAGTGATCGCCAAGGTCAGCGCTTCGGTCGGTTACGCCAACCCGAACCCGGCCGCCAAGCAGTTCATGGATCCGGAGCTGGTCAACAATCCTGAGGTGTATCCGCCACAGGAAGTGCTCGACAAGCTCTACATTTCTACCACCCCGCCCCAGGCGATCATGCGTCTGATGACCCGCTCCTGGAGCAAAGTGAAGTCGAACAAATGAATCAGTACACCCAAGAACACGCCCGATCCTATTACGCCGCTTCGGCTCGGGCGACTGCACCTTATCCGCAATTGGAAGGTGATCTGAGCGCCGATGTCTGTGTGATCGGCGGCGGGTTCACCGGGGTGAACACCGCCATTGAACTGGCGCAGCGCGGGCTCTCGGTGATTCTGATCGAGGGCCGGCGAATCGGCTGGGGCGCCAGCGGGCGCAATGGCGGCCAGTTGATCCGTGGCATCGGCCATGACGTCGACGGGTTCGCCAAATACGTCGGTCAGGAAGGCGTGCGTTATTTGCAGCGCGCCGGCATCGATTCGGTGGAGCTGGTGCGCAATCGCATCGGCGACAACGGCATCGAGTGCGACCTGCGCTGGGGTTTCTGTGATCTGGCCAACACGACCGCGCAGTTCGATGCCTTCAAGGACGAACTGCTCGACCTCGCCGAACTGGGCTATGCCCACGAAACCCGTCTCATCGGCCCGGAGCAGATTCGCCAGCAAGTGGTTAACTCCGACATCTATGCCGGCGGACTGGTGGACATGGGCTCAGGCCACCTGCATCCGTTGGATCTGGTGCAAGGCGAAGCACGGTTGGCGGCTTCGCTCGGCGTGCGGATTTTCGAGCAAAGCCAGGTACTGGAGATCATCCACGGCGCCACCGTTCAAGTGCGTTGCGCCAATGGCAGTGTGCGTGCAGGCAGTCTGGTGTTGGGTTGCAACGCGCATCTGGATGAACTCGAACAGCAACTCAGTGGCAAAGTGCTGCCGGCCGGCAGTTACATCATCGCCACCGAACCGTTGTCCGAGGAACGCGCCGCGCAATTGATTCCGCAGAATCTGGCGGTGTGCGACCAGAAAGTCGGCCTCGATTATTACCGGCTCTCGGCGGATCGGCGTTTGCTGTTTGGCGGGGCCTGTCACTACTCCGGACGCGATCCGGCCGACATCGCCGCTTATATGCGGCCGAAAATGCTCAAGGTCTTCCCGCAACTGGCCGATGTGAAAATCGATTACCAGTGGGGTGGCAAGATCGGCATCACGGCCAACCGTTTCCCGCAGGTCGGGCGCCTCAAACAGCATCCGAATGTGTTCTATGCGCAGGGTTATTCCGGCCATGGCCTGAACGTCACGCATTGGTGCGCAAAACTGCTCGGCGAAGCGATTCACGCCGGCCACAGCCAAGGCATGGACGTGTTCAGCGGTGTGCCGCACATGACCTTCCCCGGCGGCCCGGCGCTGCGCTCGCCGTTATTGGCTCTGGGCATGTTCTGGTATCGCCTGCGCGAACTCATCGGCTAACATCCCTCCCCTGTAGGAGCTGCCGAAGGCTGCGATCTTTTGATTCTGTTTTTAAGATCAAAAGATCGCAGCCTTCGGCAGCTCCTACATTTTCAATGACATATGGGTTGTTCACATTTGCTCTATCGCGAAGCACCTCTATATTAATGAGGTGCTTTTGCGTTACTGACGCTCAGTGCCCAATAAACCGAGGAGGACATGGATGAAGTCGTCAGCCGTCGACGAGCCGCGAACACCAGGCCAGGCACCGATCAAGACCCGCCGTTTTGGCGTGTCATTGGTCTGGATTGTGCCGATTGTTGCTGTATTGGTGGGTATTTCGCTGGTCGTGCACAACATCATGCAGGAAGGTCCGACCATTACGGTCACCTTCAAAACCGGTGACGGTCTCACCGCCAACAAGACTGAAGTTCGCTACCGCAATGTGGTCATCGGCCATGTATCGGACGTGGAGTTGAGTGACGATCAGAAGAACGTCAACGCCACCATCAAACTGGCCAAACAGGCCGAGACCTTCACCCGCGAAGACTCGCAATTCTGGGTCGTGCGTCCGCGTATCGGCGCTGGCGGCGTGTCGGGCATCGATACCCTGTTGTCGGGCGATTACATCGGTGCCGACATCGGCCAGTCGAACACCCGTGCAAAGAATTTCAAAGGCCTGGAGAACCCGCCGCCAATCACCTATGGCGAGCCGGGCAAGCGCTTCAGCCTGCACACTCAAGACCTCGGTTCGCTGGACATCGGTTCACCGGTTTACTACCGCAAGATCCCGGTGGGCCAAGTTGTGGCCTATGAGCTGGACAAGGATGGCAAAGGCGTGAACATCGAAGTGTTCATCCATGCCCCCAACGATGCTTACGTGACCGAAAACACCCGTTTCTGGAACGCCAGCGGCATTGACGTCAACGTCGGCGCCAACGGTTTTGCGGTGAAAACCGAATCGCTGTCGACCCTGTTGGTCGGCGGTATCGCCTTCCGTGCTCCGGAATACAGTCCCAACGACACGGTCGCCGCTGATGACCGTAATTTCGAACTGTTCGACGATCAACAGTCCGCCCTCGCCCCGCCCAACGGCAAGGCGCAGTACCTGAGTCTGCGTTTCGAACAGCCTATGCGCGGCCTTAAGGTCGATGCGCCGGTGGAGTTTTCCGGCATTGAGATCGGGAAAGTCGTGGCGATCAATCTCGACTTCGATGCGAAGAAACAAACCTTTCCGGTCAATGTCGGCATCGTCATCTACCCGCAGCGTCTTGGCCAGGCTCACGCCAAAGTGCTGAAAGCCTTCAACCACAACCCCGACGACGAAGCCGCCGGCGTGCGCCTGATCGGCACCTTCGTCGAGAATGGTTTGCGCGCGCAGGCACGCAGCGGCAACTTGCTCACCGGCCAGTTGTACATCGGTCTGGATTTCTACCCGAAAGCGCCGAAAGTACCGTTCGACGTCAGTGCACGACCGGTCAGCATACCGACCATTCCGGGCAGCCTCGAACAGTTGCAGGAAAAACTCGAAGCGATGCTCAACAAGATCAACGCGCTACCGGTGGAACGTATCGCCAGCAATCTCGATGGCAACCTGATCGAGTTGCGCAAAGGCCTGACGCAGTTCAATGCGAAGACTTTGCCGGGCGTGCAAAAAACCCTCGGCGATGTCAGCAAAACGCTGGAGTCGGCCAATTCAACGTTGGCCGAAGATTCGCCACAACGCGAAAAACTCGGCGAAACGCTCGAAGAACTCGGACGCATGTCACGCTCGCTGCGTGAGTTGTCGGATTACCTGGGCCGTCATCCGGAATCGCTGATTCGCGGTCGCCCCGATAACGCCGCACCACTGGACCTTAAAGGCCCGCCACGCAATTGAGCACAGGAGCTGAAACCATGGCATTACCGTTGAAGACCACCGTGCTCGCTGCGTGCTTGTTGCTCGGCGCCTGCCGCAGCGACCCGATCAGCTTCCACACCCTGACGCCGGTGCAGCCCGGTGCCGGCCGCAGTGGCGCAGACATTGCCATCGAAGGCATTACCGTACCGCCGCAAGTCGATCGAGCGCAAATCGTCATTCGCGAAGGCAACAGTGGTCTGGCAATTCTGGAAACCGAATGGTGGGGCGCTAGCCTCGCCGATGAATTGCGCAGTGCGCTGGTCGATCAACTGAGCAGCGCGGCCGGGCAACAGCGGTCATCGGTGCGGATTGAAGTGCAACGTTTCGATTCGATTCCGGGCCAGTACGGCTTGATCGACGTGAAATGGCGCTTGCGTCCGCTGGGGGCAACCGACAGTGGCTTGCTGACGTGCCGTTCAGTTCTGCAAACGCCATCCGGGCCGAGCATCGACGAACTGGTGGCCGCGCAGCAAAACAACGTCAAACGCCTCGCGGCGCAAATCACCCAGGCTGCCGGCAGCTCACGCGGCTGCCCACCCTCCTCCTGACCCCCACTCGCCCTGATTAGAGGTCGAAGCGATCCACGGCGCGGCGACGTTCATTGTCGTCGCGCACGTCGTAATTGGCAGTGGTTTGAATGTTGCTGTGATGCGCCAGTTTCTGCGCGATCGACAGATCATGCTCCTCGATCACCCGCGTAATGAACGAGCGACGGAAGTCGTGGGGCATGATCTTCACCCCAACCTGTGTGCCGCGCTGACGGGCGATGTAATAGATCGCGTGTTTGGTGATGCGCTCGCGGGTGATGTGGCTACCACGACGGATGCGATTGAACAGAAACGCATCATCGCTCTCGCCTTCCTTGAGCTGCTCGCGACGGAATTCCAGCCAGGCATTGAGCTTGGCGAACGCCCAGGTCGGCGCGTACTTGATCAGTTGTTTATTGCCCTTGCCGGTAACGGTCAGGCTGCGCTCGCGGAAGTCGACCTGGTTTAAATCCAGATCCACGGACTCCGACTTGCGCATGCCGGTGCCATACAACAAGGCAATCACGGCAGCATCACGCAGACCCTGCGGGCGTGGATCCGCAGCGCAGACTTCCATCAACTCGTGAATCAATGTGCGTTTGAGATTGCGGCCCTGCGATAACCGCGTGCCAGCGATGCCTTTGACCGAACGCATCTTCAACAGATGATCCTGCGTGATCAGGCTCATGCGCCACGCTTCGTTCATCACACCGCGCACGGCATTCACATACAGCGAAGACGTATTCGGTGCGTAGTTGTCGGCGCGCAATGCTGCCACCAACGCGATGACATCCTCAGGCTGCAGTGCATGCCAAGGGATTTCCTCGATGTTCACTTCTTCGAAACCGAGGCGGTCAGCCGCATCTTGCAAAACATAACGCATGGTCAACTGGCTGGAAGGCGCCAGCCGTGCCAGATACAACGTCAGCGGATTAGTGTTGGACGGGGTGGATTCAATACTCGACAAGTCAATCAAACGAAACGGCCTTGAATAGAAAACGGTTCAACAAAACAACTTAAAAGTGCAAAGAGACTTATATAAGGAACGACTCTTCCGTAGGACTTTTCTATTAAAAGTGCCGATGAATGGAAGAAGTCTGAACGGCGGCTGTACGGCTCAAAGATAGACGATTTGCCGACCGCTTTTTGATGTTCCTTTCACAAAAACCGGCATAACCTTAATTACAACAGGTTGCCCCGAAAGGCCTACAACCTGCCGTCCGTGGGCATAAAAGTCAATCAGGCATTCCCCGGACGGTCTTCCAAACCATTGAAATCCCGTGTTTTTCAGACAATTGGCTGAAGGATGGCTGTCGCCTCGAGGTTCTTATGAGTCAAGCGTTTCTGCCGTTTTCGCGTCCGAGTATCGGTGAAGAAGAAATAGCCGCCGTCGAACAAGTATTACGTTCGGGCTGGATAACCACCGGGCCTGAAAACCAGGCTTTGGAAGAACAGTTCGCAGACTATGTCGGTTGCCGTCACGCCGTTGCACTTTCCTCGGCCACGGGTGGCATGCACATCGCTTTACTCGCGTTAGGCATCGGCCCGGGTGATGAAGTGATTACGCCTTCGCAAACCTGGGTGTCGACCGCCAACATGATTTCGTTGATTGGCGCCAAACCGGTGTTTGTCGACGTCGACCGCGACACGCTGATGACCGACGCCGCGCGCATCGAAGCCGCCATCACCCCGCGCACCAAAGCAATCATCCCGGTGCATTACGCCGGCGCCGCATTCGATCTCGATCCGCTGTACGCCCTGGCTGAAAAGCATGGCATCGCGGTCATTGAAGACGCCGCCCACGCGGCGGGCACTCGCTACAAAGGTCGTCATGTCGGCTCGCACGGCACAGCGATTTTCTCCTTTCACGCGATCAAGAACATGACCTGTGCCGAAGGCGCGATGTTCGTCACCGACGACGAAGCGTTGGCCAGCCGCGTGCGCATGCTCAAGTTCCACGGTCTGGGCGTTGACGCCTACGATCGCCTGACCGGTGGCCGCAAGCCGCAGGCACAAGTGATGGAGCCGGGTTTCAAATACAACCTCGCCGACATCAACGCCGCGATTGCGCTGGTACAGCTGCAACGGCTGGACGAAATCAATGCACGACGCACTGAACTCGCTGCGGCTTACCGGCAAAAACTCGAAGGCCTGCCGGTGCAGCCACTGGCCCTGCCCACTTACGCACAACAGCACGCCTGGCACCTGTTCATCCTGCGCATCGACAGCGAGCGCTGCAGCATGGATCGCGAAGCCTTTATGAAGGGCTTGCAGGATCAGGGCATCGGCACCGGCATCCATTTCGTCGCCACCCATCTGCACACCTGGTATCGCCAGCGTGACCCTGATTTGTACCTGCCCAACACCGAATGGAACTCGGCACGGCTGTGCTCGATTCCGCTGTTCCCCGACATGAGCGATCAAGACCTTGATCGCGTGGTCGGGGCCATCGCCACCCTCATGGATAAACGCCTGTGAAACCCTATTCGATTCGCTGCGTGTCGATCGTCATCCCGGTCTACAACGAACAGGACAGCCTCCCGGAACTGCTGCGCCGCACCGAAGCGGCGTGCCGGATGCTGCGTCACGACTACGAAATCGTTCTCGTCGACGACGGTAGCCGGGACGAATCCGCCAACATTCTTGAGGAAGCCGCGACCCGCGAAGACAGCCCGTTCGTGGCGGTCATTCTCAACCGCAACTACGGCCAGCACGCGGCAATCATGGCCGGCTTCGAACAATGCAAAGGCGATGTGGTGATCACCCTCGACGCCGACTTGCAGAATCCGCCGGAAGAAATTCCGCGTCTGGTCGCCGAGGCGGAAAAAGGTTACGACGTGGTCGGCACCGTGCGCGGTAATCGTCAGGATTCGGCATTGCGCCGCTACCCCTCGAAGCTGATCAACCTCGCCGTGCAGCGCTCCACCGGCGTCGCCATGAGCGACTACGGCTGCATGCTCCGCGCTTACCGCCGCACGATCATCGACGCGATGCTCGCCTGCCGTGAACGCAGCACGTTCATCCCGATTCTGGCCAACAGCTTCGCCCGCCACACCACCGAAATCGTCGTCGCCCACGCCGAGCGTGAACACGGTGATTCGAAATACAGCCCTATGCGTTTGATCAACCTGATGTTCGACTTGATCACCTGCATGACCACCACCCCGCTGCGCCTGTTGAGCATTGTCGGTTTCGCCATGGCCGGTCTCGGCGTGGCGTTCGCCGCTGCATTGATCGTGTTGCGTCTGGTGTTCGGTGCCGGATGGGCCGGGGACGGCATGTTCGTGCTGTTCGCGGTGCTGTTCGTGTTCACCGGTGGCCAGTTCATCGGCATGGGCCTGCTCGGCGAATACCTGGGGCGCATGTACAGCGACGTGCGCGCCCGCCCGCGTTTCTTCATTGAAAAAGTCCTGCGCGGCCAACCGGCCATGCCGCCGCGCGCCATCACCGTCGACGGTCTCTCCTCCTCCAACGATCAGGTTCTCTCATGAGCGCAAAAACTGTTGTATTCGCTTATCACGATATCGGCTGCGCCGGCATTCAAGTCCTGTTCGACAGCGGCTACGACATTGCCGCCGTGTTCACTCACGCTGACGACCCGAAAGAGAACGCTTTCTACGCCTCGGTCGCGCAACTGTGCGCCAGCAAAGGCATCCCGGTGCATGCGCCGGAAGATGTTAACCACCCACTGTGGATCGAGCGGATTGCCAAGCTCAACCCTGAGTACATTTTCTCCTTCTACTACCGCAACCTGCTGAGCGAGCAACTGCTGGCCACCGCGAAAAAAGGTGCGTTCAACCTGCACGGTTCGTTGCTGCCAAGCTACCGTGGCCGCGCCCCGGCGAACTGGGTGCTGGTCAATGGCGAAAGCGAAACCGGCGTCACCCTGCACCGCATGGTCAAACGTGCCGATGCCGGTGCGATCGTCGCGCAACAACGCGTGGCCATCGAGCGCAGCGACACCGCGCTGAGCCTGCACGGCAAACTGCGTATCGCCGCGACCGATCTGTTGCGTGACACCCTGCCAGCGATGCTGCAAGGCAAGACCAGCGAAACCGCGCAGGACGAATCGCAAGCCACGGTATTCGGTCGTCGCACGGCGGCGGACGGCAAACTGGTCTGGGCCAAACCTGCTGAGCAACTGTTCAACCTGGTACGCGCCGTCACTCAGCCATACCCAGGCGCGTTCTGCGCCGTGGGCGAGCACAAGCTGATCGTCTGGAGTGCCGAAGTCGTCAAAGGCAACGACGGTCAGGCGCCGGGCCGGGTGATCAGTGTCGATCCGCTGCGCATTGCTTGCGGTGAAGACTCGCTGGTGATTCTCTCCGGCCAGCGCAACGACAACGGCCTGTTCCTCAGCGGCCCGCAGCTGGCCAGTGAGTTGGGTCTGGTCGACGGTTCGCTGCTGCGCGGCGCTGAATCCGGTCGTGCGCCACGTCGCACGCGCGTGCTGATCCTTGGGGTCAACGGCTTTATCGGCAATCACTTGTCCGAACGTCTGCTGCGTGATGATCGCTACGAAGTCTATGGTCTGGACATCGGTTCCGACGCCATCGATCGTCTGCGCAGCCACCCGCATTTCCACTACGTCGAAGGCGACATCAGCATTCACTCCGAGTGGATCGAGTACCACATCAAGAAGTGCGACGTGGTCTTGCCGCTGGTGGCCATCGCCACGCCGATCGAATACACCCGCAACCCGCTGCGCGTGTTCGAGCTCGACTTTGAAGAAAACCTGAAACTGGTGCGCTACTGCGTCAAGTACAACAAGCGCGTGATCTTCCCGTCGACCTCGGAAGTCTATGGCATGTGCCAGGACAAGCATTTCGACGAAGACACCTCGAACCTGGTGGTCGGCCCGATCAACAAGCAGCGCTGGATCTACTCCGTGTCCAAGCAACTGCTCGACCGCGTGATCTGGGCGTACGGCGCCAAGGGTTTGAATTTCACCCTGTTCCGTCCTTTCAACTGGATGGGCCCGCGCCTTGATCGTCTGGACTCGGCACGTATCGGCAGCTCCCGCGCCATCACCCAATTGATCCTCAACCTGGTCGAAGGCACGCCGATTCGTCTGTTCGACGGTGGCGAGCAAAAACGCTGCTTCACCGACATCGCTGACGGCGTCGAAGCACTGGCGCGGATCATCGATAACGACAACGACGTCTGCAACGGCCAGATCATCAACATCGGCAACCCGCACAACGAAGCGAGTATTCGCCAGTTGGGTGAAGAGTTGTTGCGCCAGTTTGAAGCGCATCCGCTGCGTTCCAACTTCCCGCCGTTCGCCGGTTTCCGCGACGTCGAGAGCAAGGCGTTCTACGGCGCCGGTTATCAGGACGTCGAGCACCGCAAGCCAAGCATCGCCAACGCCAAGCGCCTGCTCGACTGGACGCCAACCGTGGAAATGCGCGAGACCATCGGCAATACACTGGATTTCTTCTTGCGTGAAGCCATGCTCGAAATCGCGGACAAGCATTGATGCAGGCCGGTCTACGCATCGACGTCGACACCTTTCGCGGCACCCGTGAAGGTGTGCCGCGCTTGCTGGAAATGCTCGACGAAGCGCAGATCAAGGCAACGTTTTTCTTCAGTGTCGGCCCGGACAACATGGGCCGGCATCTGTGGCGCCTGATCCGCCCGCAGTTCCTCTGGAAGATGCTGCGTTCCAATGCCGCCGGCCTGTATGGCTGGGACATTCTGCTGGCCGGCACCGCGTGGCCGGGCAAACCGATTGGCCGCGAACTCGGGCACCTGATGCGTCAGGCCCGCGACGCCGGGCATGAAGTTGGTCTGCACGCGTGGGATCACCACGGCTGGCAAGCGAATGCCGGGCGCTGGAGCGACGCGCAACTGGCCGAGCAGATTCGTCAGGGCGTCGACACCTTGAGCGACATTCTTGGCGAGAAAATCACCTGTTCGGCCGCCGCCGGTTGGCGTGCGGATGAGCGCGTGATCGAAGCCAAGCAAGCGTTCGGCTTTCGCTACAACAGCGATTGCCGGGGTTCGCAGCTGTTCCGTCCGTTGTTGGCGGATGGCACGCCCGGCACGCCGCAGATACCGGTGGATCTGCCGACCTTCGATGAGGTGGTCGGCCCCATCGTTGCCGCGCAGGATTTCAACGCGTTCATCCTTGAGCGGTTTCGCCCGGAAATGCTCAACGTCTACACCATTCATGCCGAAGTGGAAGGGATTCTGATGGCTGAGGATTTTCGTCACTTGCTGGCCGATGCGCGCCAGCGAGGTATCGACTTCAAACCGCTGGGCGACTTGCTGCCCGAGTTCTTCAACACCTTGCCCGTGGGTCGCGTACAGCGCGGCACTCTCGATGGCCGTGAAGGCTGGCTGGGAGTGCAAGGCGCATGACTAAACGCTGGGCATTGCCGCTGCTGTTGTTGGGAATCTGCTTGCTGGCGTATCTGCTGCCATTGGGCTCGCACGGTTTGTGGATTCCCGATGAGACGCGCTATGCGCAAATCAGTCAGGACATGTTGCTGAGCGGCAACTGGGTGTCGCCGCATTTTATGAGCCTGCGCTATTTCGAGAAGCCGATTGCCGGCTACTGGATGATCGCGCTCGCACAGAATGTGTTCGGACAGAACCTGTTCGGCGTGCGTTTCGTTTCGGCGCTGAGCACCGGGTTGAGCGTGTTGCTCTGTTATCTGATCGCTCGGCGTTTGTGGAATGAACCACGCAAAAGCTTCGCCTGCGCCCTGCTCTACATGAGTTTCACCATCGTTGCCGGCCAGGCGGGATACGCCAACCTCGACCCGCAGTTCACCTTTTGGGTCAACCTGAGTCTGGTGGCGTTGTGGTTTGCCGTCGACAGCAAAACCAGCGGTAAACGCATGCTGGCCTGGGCAGTGCTGGGGCTGGCGTGCGGCATGGGTTTTATGACCAAGGGTTTTCTCGCGTGGTTGTTGCCGGTGTTGATCGCCCTGCCGTGGATCCTCTGGCAAAAGCGCTGGCGGGAACTGCTGACATACGGCCCGGTGGCGATTGCCATCGCGATCCTCATCAGTTTGCCGTGGGTGCTCTCGGTGCATGCGCAAGAGCCCGACTTCTGGCGGTTCTTCTTCTGGCATGAACACATCCGCCGTTTTGCCAGTGACGACGCCCAGCACGATGCGCCGTGGTGGTTTTACCTGCCGCTGCTGCTGGCGTTCAGTCTGCCGTGGGCCGGGTTGATCCCTACAGCGTTCAAGCAGACATGGCACGCGCGCGCCCAGCCCCCCGTGGTGTTTCTGTTGCTGTGGCTGCTGATGCCGCTGCTGTTTTTCAGCCTGAGCAACGGCAAGTTGCCGACCTACATTCTGCCGTGCCTGCTGCCGATGGCGCTGTTGTTGGGCAATGCGTTGGCCGACCGTTTGCGGCTGGAACAGGGTCGAGCATTGGGTCTCAATGGCCTGCTCAATCTGCTGCTAGGCATCGTCACGCTGATCGCGCTGGTGTACCTGCAACTGAACCGGCCGCTGTACGACCACGAACTGCACAGTCTGGTGCTGGTGTTTATCGGGCTGATCGGCTGGATCATCGCCAACCTGCTGCAAGCCTTTCTACCGCTGCAATGTTGGGCCGCGCCGGCGTTCGGCAGCCTGTTGCTGATCGCGCTACTGCCGGCGGCGCTGCCGAAATCGGTGGTCGCCAACAAGATGCCTGATCAATTTATTCGTCATCACGTCAGCGAACTGGCCGAAACCACGCACCTGTTGAGCAATGATCTTGGCGCTGCGTCGGCGCTGGCCTGGCGTCTGAAAACCCCGCAAGTCGCGTTGTACAACACGATAGGCGAATTGAAATATGGCCTTGCCTATCCTGACGGCATTCAACAACGGGTCGATCCCGATCAAGTGCAACAGTGGATGCGCGAGGCGCGCCGCAGCGGTTCGGTCGGCGTGGTGATGCGCGTCAAGGGGCAGGACGAACTGGACGAAATCGACAGATTGCCAAAGGACGGCGTCCGCTACGAACAGGGCAACCTGGTGATCATGATTCTGCCCAAGGAGGCGTCATGAGCCTGTTGCTGCTGTTGGCCGCGTGCCTGCTGACCTGTCTGGGACAGGTCGCGCAAAAGTACGCCGTGGAGAGTTGGCGCGGCGTCGACGCTTCGTTGACCGCCAAACTGCGCTCGCCGTGGTTATGGCTGGCCCTGCTCGCCCTCGGCTCGGGCCTGTTGGTCTGGCTGCTGGTGTTGCAGCGCCTGGAAGTGGGCATCGCTTACCCGATGCTCAGCTTCAACTTCGTGCTGATCACCCTGATCGCCCGCTTCGTCTTCCGCGAACCCATCGACCGCCAGCATTGGTTGGGCGTGGCGTTGGTGATCGGCGGGGTGGTGTTGTTGGGGCAACAATCATGAACGCGCGTCGCGGAATCACCTTCGCCCTCGGCAGCGTTTTGCTGGTCAGCGCCGCGCAACTGGCAATGCGCTGGAGCATGACGCGCCTGCCCGTGCCCAAACAATGGCTGGCATTCGACAACCTCGACCTGCGTGCCCTGGCCGTAGTTGTCGCAGCGATCTTTGCCTACGCCTTCTCGATGTTGTGCTGGCTGCTCGCCTTGCGCGACTTGCCGCTGGGCCGCGCCTATTCGCTGCTGAGCATCAGCTACGCGCTGGTGTATCTGTTGGCGGCCAGTCTGCCGCTGTTCAACGAATCCTTCAGTTTCACTAAATCGCTGGGCGTGGCGTTGGTCATGCTCGGGGTCATCACCATCAACACGCGTCCGGCTCGTGCGCCTGCACTCAGGAGTGCTCCATGAAAATCACAGTATTTGGCAGCGGTTACGTCGGTCTGGTGCAAGCGGCGGTATTGGCCGAGGTTGGCCATGATGTCGTATGCATGGACGTCGACCAGAAGAAGGTCGATCTGTTGCGTCAGGGCCACGTGAGTATTTTCGAACCGGGGCTGGCCAGCCTGGTGCGCGAAGGCCTCGATTCCAAACGCCTGCTATTTACCACCGATGAGAAACTCGCGGTGCAGCACGGTCGGGTGGCGTTCATTGCCGTGGGAACGCCGTCCCGCGAGGACGGCTCGGCGGATCTGCGTTACGTGCTCTCGGTGGGCGATGCGATTGCCCGGCACCGTGAGCAGCCGCTGATTCTGGTGGAGAAATCCACAGTACCGGTGGGCACCGGCGATACCTTGCGCGCGCACATCGAGAAGGCGCTGATCAAGGTCGGTCGGCTGCTGCAGTTCGATATCGTTTCCAACCCTGAGTTTTTGAAGGAAGGCTCGGCGGTTGCTGACTGCCGCCGCCCGGATCGCATCGTCATCGGCTGTGAAGGTGATGACGTACGCGACGTGATGCGCGATCTGTACGCGCCGTTCAACCGCAACCATGACCGCATCATGTTTATGGATCTGCGCAGCGCCGAGCTGACCAAATACGCCGCCAACTGCATGCTGGCGACCAAGATCAGCTTCATCAACCAGATCGCTGAACTCGCCGAACACTTAGGCGCCGACATTGAGTCGGTGCGTCAAGGCATCGGTGCCGACACGCGCATCGGTTATCACTTCATCTATCCGGGTTGCGGTTATGGCGGTTCGTGCTTCCCGAAAGACATGCGCGCACTGATCCACAGCGCCGATGAAGCGCATTGCTCCAGCGATTTGCTGCAAGCGGTCGAGGCGATCAATCAGCGGCAGAAACACAAGTTGTTCGAACGCATCAATGCGTTCTATCAAGGCGAACTGCGCGGCAAGACGTTCGCCCTGTGGGGCCTGGCGTTCAAACCGAACACCGACGACATGCGCGATGCGCCGAGCCGTGTGTTGCTGGAGGAATTGTGGGCGGCTGGCGCCAGCGTGCGCGCGTTCGACCCGGAAGCCATGCAGGAGACCCAGAACCTTTACCCTGACGAATCGAAACTGATGCTGATGGGCACCCCGGAATCGGTATTGCCGGGCGCCGACGCACTGATCATCTGCACCGAATGGCAGCAGTTCAAGGCGCCGGATTTCGACCTGATCAAACAGCGTCTGAACAATCCGGTGATCTTCGATGGTCGCAACCTGTACGACGCCGAGCGTCTGGAGCGCAACGGCATCCAATACTTCCCGATGGGCCGTGGCGAATCGCGCAAATTGCCGATCCCGTTTTCAGCGGTAGCTTTCACCAACCCGATGAGATCCTGCAATACATGAACCCCTTGCAGGAGCTGCCGCAGGCTGCGATCTTTTGGCTTTCTTTACAATCCAGATCAAAAGATCGCAGCCTGCGGCAGCTCCTACATGTCCCTAACGTTTACTGTGCGTCGTGCCGTATTGGCTGACGCGGCCGCCCTTCCCGCTATTGAACGCTCGGCTGCCGAGTTGTTTCGGCTTGATCCTTCGTTGGGTTGGTTGGCCGAAACCGAGGTGCCGGAGGCTGCTCAGCATCTGCTGGCGATAGAGCATGCATTCGTCTGGGTCGCTGAAAACAGTGATCAAGAAGTGGTCGGGTTTCTTCGCGCGTTGGAAATCGACCAGCAACTGCACATTGAAGAGCTCTCCGTCAGTCAGCTTTGTCAGGGGCAAGGGCTTGGCCGTGCTTTGGTGCTGGTCGCTATAGAACACGCACGTCAACAGACCTTGCGCGCCGTGACGCTAACGACCTTCCGCGACCTGCCGTGGAATGCGCCGTTCTATCAGCGTCTGGGATTTAACGTGCTGGACGCTACCCCAATCGATCAACACCTGATTGAGGCACTGCAAGCCGAAATCGCCATCGGCTTCCCCGGCGAACGCCGCTGTGCCATGCGCCTGCCAATTCCCTGAAACTACCACAAGCCCCTGTGGGAGCGGGCTTGCTCGCGAAGCTTTTGACAATTTCGAGACCGATGAAGTTTTAGCCCGCATTCACCACCGTAACACCTATTTCTGTCATCCACGGACTGTTGGGCTTGGGACTCAGCACTTGCCATGCGGTCACCCTGATAAAGCGCAGCGGCAGATTTTGAGTCACTGCCTCCCAATACCCCTTCTTGTTAACCACTGCCTCACACAGGACGAAATTACCATTTGTAACGTCGCGCACTTGAATCTTGGCCTCGGGGAATCCACGACCGTGCATCGTCGTCAGTGGCGCGATCTGTTCGCCATTTAAATGACTTTCGAGAGTCGGCGCAGGCAATGCATCCACCACCGTCACCGTGACACCCGAGCTGAATTTAGAGTTCTGTCCATCCAGCGTTTGCCTTACCGTATAAGTGAAGTTTCCGAGGGGCACTGACTGAGCCATGCATAACTGAAAATCACCGTAGGGGTCGACGATTACTGTGCCGTACAAAATGTTGCCGTTATTGAAGTTGCGGACCTCCACTTCGGCACCGGGCATCCCCTTCCCCTTGATCCAGAAACGAGTATCCACCGTTTCACCGGCCGCCGGACTGACCACCGTAGGCGCATCAAATTGGTCGATGACTTGAATCACCTTAAACGTCGGAGGCGTTGCGTCCTCAGACCAGTACCCATGACGGGCCTGAACCACTCGCAGCGTCGTCGGTCCCAACGCAAGCTCGGGAAGAGGCGCAGCCCAGCATCCGTTCGCACCAACCAGGGCCTGACACAACTCCTTGCCACCAAAAAATATATAAACCACCGCACCGACTACGCCGATCCCCGCCAGCCAGGGTTTACGGCCTACCTGCGCTCCCGGATAGGGGCGTAGGACATACGGCCGCATGAAACCGCTAAGCGGCGACTCAACCATGAATCGACCGCTGCGTACCCAAGGTGACTTTTTGCCGTCCTTGCTTTGCTGCGCCACCACCCAGTGTGGTCCTTTGGTAAAGTCTTTATAGCTGAGAGTTGACCACTTACCGTTTTCATCCACGATTGCATTGGGTGCGAGCGCATTCTGCGGATTGAACGCATCAGTTATCCAAATCGTCGCACCTGGAATGCCCCAGCCACTGAACAGCATAGTCGAGATGTGTACGAGCCCCGCGAAGGGATACACAAACCTGGGCACCGCCAGATCTTGCAGATTAATGACTTTCGTGGCGCTATGGTCTCCTCCAATAGGACCTCGACCGCTGTAGGCGTAAACCGGAAATTGCGTATCGCCTTCTAATGTTTTTATATGCATCGACCACTGCTGATCTTCATTCACGACCGTTGAACCGAGGTTCTCATGGGTGTCCGCGCGACGAATGAAAACGGTATCGTCGGGGTGACCATGCCCGGCGAAGAATGCGTTCCGGGGATCGACCCAAGCGCCGCTCTCAGGGCTTTCAACGTCGGGTGCGTTGGGTCCTGTAATAAAAGTAGTTTCATCAGTTTTGCGTGTGCCCCCCGCGTAAGTCTGGCTAATTTGAAGCGTTTTTACACCCACCTCCGATTGATAGACCGCGACTTTCCAATTGCCATTCTCGTCAACCACAACATCCTCTGGCGTTTCATAAATGGCCCCATTAATAATCAGTTTCACCACAGCCCCGACGAGCCCTTTACCCTCGAACTCACTGTATCGGGCGTAGTAATTTTTGCCCGAAGGAGTGAGCGTCGGCACCGGGACCATCACGTTAAACCGTACAGAAACACTGCGCTCGGAGGCCTGTGTTTTGAAAGTCTGCAGGGTATAAATATCCTGCTCTCCCAAGGCCAGCTCATTGACAAGCTCTACTATCCAATCACCCGATTCGGGCACGATAGTTTCGCCTAGCGCCGGACCTGTCACCTTGCTGTCGAACACTGCGACGGTGGCGCCCGGGTAACCGTTGTTCCCTTTGATTTCGGGGCGGAAGTCTGTTTCCTGTTGATTGACTGGAGAGGTGATCTTGGGTTTTGGTGTGGCAATGTTGAATGGAACCGGGCCAGCATGTGGAGATGTTTGTTCAGAAAAAGTCTGGGTAACCGTAACGTTGTAGCCACCCGGCTGCGGTGCAACGGTCGATCTCCATTTACCTTCCGCAGTACTGGATGCCGGAATCGCAACCTCGAGGTCGCCGGGTTTTAATAGAAGCAATAGTGAAGCACCTGGCCAGCAACTCCCGGAAACTTCTGCGGACAGACCATTGGGTACCGCAAGGACGTTTGCCGGTGCCAATGGCTTAATGATCAAAGAGTCTTTCAATTCGATAGGTAACGAATAAACACCGTTCATCAATTGCAAAACGGTCACTTTATAGCTTCCCGGAGCAATCGCCTGACTGGCTTTTAGTAACCACGTGCCGTTGCTGGCCACTGAGATTCTCGGCAATGCGCTGTGAGTTGCACCATCGAGCCGAATCTCAATCTGAGCGTCGGCATGACCTGTCCAAACATGGCCTGTACCGCCGAAGCTAGGTCTTTGTGCATCCGGTATTGGCGAGTTAGCGACAGGAACGGGGGTTGGCATTTTGAAAGACGGAGCATCGCGGTGGTACAACGAATCAATTTTTCCGCCAGCACCGTCTGAAATGAACTGGCGAGCCCCCCAACCTGCACCGGTTCTGCCCGGGAGCAACATGATGGGTCCCGTTTGGAATTTGCCGTCGGCACCTACCACCCCAGTCGCATTGGGAGAACCTGAACCTGGGTGAATCTGAACCGTGGCAGACGGATGTCCTATGCCGTTGAATACAATGTACGCGCCTCTGTATTCAACTGTTTGAATGACAGGCGGGGCTGTGCGAATGTGCAGCGTAATACTCGGACCGCGGACTGACAAATTATTGTAGTAGTTTAGAAGGGGCTGCACTTTATGAGCGCCCGGCTGTAGAACGTTGTTAATCGTCCCGGTCCAACCATTCGGCCCAGTAGTGCCACCACCTACTTTGGTAGTGTCCAAGTCTCTGTAGATATCAACTTGAATGCCCGACACCCCTGTAGAGTGTGTGCCGTTGATAGGAGACAATACATCTACAACGCCGGGCTGGTTTATCGAAGGCGGTGACAGTTGTGCAAACAATTTACTGTCCGCCCAGACCGACTGGACATTTTGCATCACTTGTCGGCATGTCAAGTAAATTGGATTCCTTGGCAAAGGCTTGTCAAGCACAACAGCCCAGGCACCACTGGGGGTTACAAATGCCTTACCATATACTGTGCTGCCATCATTGTTCTCATGTATTCGAATTTCTGCTCCGGGGCAGCCACCGGTGCCGCGGATAGTGAGTGTGTTTCCGAAAATAATACCGTCCTGCGGTCGGGTGATAATTACCTTGCCCAGTAAATACAACGTATGGGTTGCGGTTGAGTGACTGGAAGTAATTCCATTTGAGGTTTGTTGGGTTACAAAGGGGAGGATTCTGTTCGTCCGGTTGGTGATGGTCACATTCCAGAAACCATTACCGTCGGCCGGAATGTTTTGCTTTACCTCTTCGCCGCCGGGGATATGAAGATGAACCAGCGCATTTGGCAAAGCTTTGCCACTGATAACAAAACCTGGTGAAGTCACCACGGAATTGTTAGCAGGCGATGTAACTGTGGGAGGCCAACTCACATCCAGCATAATATCAGGCGAACGACTTTCTACTTGCCAATACTGCCCAGAGCCTGCCAGATAAGCGCCGTAGGTACCGAAGGGAAGTCTCAATGGCATAACCCACGTGCCGTTATCCTGTACAGTTACCCAGTCGCTTAAATTGGTATTGTCAGAGGCGCGACGGAGTTGCACTGTAGAGTTAAATCCAACATCTCCTGTACCAGAAAAATCTTTATTGACTCGTATGACGGCGCTATCCCCTGCTGGGTACGTGAGCGCAGGCCCTTTGGCGACCCAGTAATAGCCTGAGTTATACCAATCGCTTTTACTCATATTGGGTCGTCTATAGCGCCAAACTGCCGCATTTCGACCCAGAGGGGTATTAGACGGCATCGGAACGTCGACAACGCTACCACTCATAGAGTGAACCGGCGTCGCATACTCACTTTGCGAGTTATAAAACTTGAATTCCACCTGATTCGCACTTTCCTCAAGTTGCCTTCTGATTCTGGAGCCACGTGGTACAACGAGGTTTTCCCTAGGCGGATTGAATTCATGCTTTTCCAGTAACACGCCCTTATCTTTTTGGTTTTTTTTTGTCTTTTTCGAAGACTTTGGATGCTGAATCGGAAAGTCGTCTTCGGTCATATCGTGTTCCTTTCGCGATGATTTGGAGTAAGTTTTTATTCAAGCGCCAATCCAATCCCGCTGCCTACCTGTAAAATCTGACAGTCCCGACAAACGGTCGCAGTCTTCGGTGTATCACTGACACCCTTCAATGACATCTCAAACTTGACCGCTGGCTATTGCCCATTGAGGATGAACTCCGCCCGCGCCGCCGAAATCAAGGAAATTCCCCGCCGTGCCCACCTACTCCCCCCTCATCCGCCGGCTAATGATCGCGTCCCTGACCGTCGTCATCAGCCGCGCCCTTATCAGCCCTTTACTCACGCTCTTCCTCAGCAACAAACTCGGCCTCAACCCCCAGGACGTCGGACTTCTGCTGGGCATCGCCGTATTCAGCGCCACACTCCTGTCGCTCTACGGCGGCTACGTCATCGACCGCCTCGACAAGCGTCAGCTGCTGATCCTGACCATGCTCTCCAGCGGCATCGGTCTGATGCTTTTGACCTTCGCGCAGAACCTTTATCTGGTCACCTTGGTGCTGATCATCAGCGAAACCGCGTCAGCACTGTTCCTGATTTGCTCCAAGGCGATGCTCAGCGAAAACCTGCCGGTGGGCCAACGGGTCAAGGCGTTTTCGCTGAACTACACGCTGACTAATATCGGCTACGCGGTTGGTCCGATGCTGGGCGTGGTCATTGCCGGCGTTCAGCCGTCGGCGCCGTTTATCGTTGCCGGAGCGATTGCCATCGGCAGTATTTTTCTGCTGCTGGGTGCCAGAAAGGAGGCAAGCACGGAGACTTCCGCCAGCCCGCCGCAAAGTTTTTTAAACACCCTGATGATCCTGAAAAACGACCGGACGATGATCCTCTTCACCCTTGGCTGCCTGCTCAGCACATTGGTGCACGGGCGCTTCACCCTGTACCTGTCGCAATACCTGCTCGTGACGCACACCCAACAGCAGACGCTCGATACGATGGCCGCCCTGCTCGCTTGCAACGCGATCACAGTGATTTTGCTGCAGTACCAGATCGGCCGATTCCTCAAGCGCGAACACCTGCGTCACTGGATAGCCGGGGGCACGGCGCTGTTCATCGTCGGGTTGATCGGTTTCAGCCTCGCCGACAGCCTGGTGGGCTGGTGCATAGCGATGTTTATCTTCACTTTGGGCGAGATGATTATTTACCCGGCGGATTTCCTCTTCGTCGATACCCTCGCCCCGGAAGAACTGCGCGGCAGCTATTACGGCGCGCAGAATCTGGCGGCACTCGGTGGCGCGGCGAGTCCAGTGATGTGCGGGTTTCTGCTGATGCACACGCCAGCACCGAGCATGTTCTACGCGTTGAGCGCATTGGCAGCGCTGGGTGGTTATTTGTGTGTAATCAGCGGACGTCGTGTCGCTTCAGTTCAAAAGTAATGCACTGAAACTGCATTTATATGAATTTGTCAGCATCGAAATAGAACGGCACACTGTGCGCGTTCCTCCCCCAATGTTGGAACACTTCGAGGGCTTTCCGGATTGCCGGACGAGTCCTTTTTTTTGCCCGCAATTTGTAGAAGGATCGGTTTTACATGCTCGCTCGCTGGTTGCCCGCCGCCATCAATACCCGCCCCACCGAATGGAGCCGCGCCGCGATCGGCATGGCGCTCGGCACGCTGTTCAGTGTGTGGCTGTGCGCGCAGGTGTTTGGTCATGAAGTCGCTTATCACTTGATCGGCCCGTTGGGTGCTTCGGCGGTGTTGCTGTTTGCCGTATCTTCCGGCGCCCTCGCCCAGCCTTGGTCGATTCTCGGCGGTTATTTCTCTGCCGGCGTTGTCGCTTTACTGGTGGCTCATGTACTCGGGCGAACCCTCGGCAGTGCGTGCCTGGCAGCGGGCATGGCGCTGATTCTGATGTGCTGGCTGCGTTGCCTGCATCCACCGGCGGGTGCGTTGGCGTTGACGTTGGTGCTGGCCGATCCCGCAACGATCGCCTTGGACTGGAAAGCCATGGAGCCGGTGATGCTCGGCGCCGCGTGCATGCTGCTGAGCGCGTTGGCCTACAACAATCTGACACGGATCCGTTACCCGAAACGCCCGGCGGAACCGGCGCCGCTGGTTGCCCCCGTCGACACCCAGGCAATCACCGCCGCAGACCTGAAACTGGCGCTGGCCGACATGGAAGCCTTCATCGACATCACCCCCGAAGACCTCGAACAACTGATCCACGCCAGCGAACTGCACGCCAAGCGCCGCAGCATCACCGCGACCTTCAAATGACCCCCTGTAGGAGCAAAGCTTGCTCGCGAAGACGTCTGTACATTCAACATCTTCATTGACTGAACCACCGCTTTCGCGAGCAAGCTTTGCTCCTACGGATCTCTCGCCGGTACACGAAACTTCGCACTGCCCTACCACTGCAAATGCAGAATTAAGGCAAAAACGCAGACAGCCCCTGCACATATCCCCGTTGTACACGGCAAATTTGCACTGTTACGATCCGGTAACGCTCGCGCGCGAGCTTCTCGAATAAAGACAATAAAAGCAGGGAGTTACTGATGACAGCTCAGGCTTCATCCCCGCGGACTCAGTCCATGGATGCCACGCAAAACGAAGTGCTGGCCGAGGTTCGCAACCACATCGGGCACCTGACCCTCAACCGCCCCGCCGGCCTCAACGCCATCACCCTCGACATGGTGCGCCTGCTGCAACAGCAGCTCGACGCCTGGGCGACCGATGCCGACGTCCACGCCGTTGTCCTGCGCGGTGCCGGCGAAAAAGCCTTCTGCGCCGGCGGCGATATTCGTTCCCTGTACGACAGTTTCAAAAGCGGCGACACGCTGCACGAAGATTTCTTCGTCGAGGAATACGCCCTCGACCTGACGATTCATCACTACCGCAAACCGGTGCTGGCCTTGATGGACGGTTTTGTCCTCGGCGGCGGCATGGGCCTGGTGCAAGGCGCGGATCTGCGCGTGGTCACCGAGAAGAGCCGTCTGGCGATGCCGGAAGTGGCGATAGGTTATTTCCCGGACGTCGGCGGCAGCTATTTCCTGCCTCGGATTCCCGGTGAACTGGGGATTTATCTGGGCGTCAGCGGCGTGCAGATTCGCGCCGCCGATGCGCTGTATTGCGGCTTGGCTGACTGGTATCTGGACAGCAGCAAACTCGCACTCCTCGACGAAAAACTCGACGCGATGGAATGGCAGGACACGCCGCTCAAATCGCTGCAAAACCTGCTGGCGAAACACGGCGTGCAAACCCTGCCCGACGCACCACTCGAAAAATTGCGTCCAGCCATCGACCATTTCTTCGCCCTGCCGGACGTGCCGAGCATGGTCGAGCAATTGCGCGCAGTGACCGTTGCCGACAGCCACGAGTGGGCAGCCACCACGGCTGATCTGCTGGAAACCCGCTCGCCGCTGGCCATGGCCGTCACCCTGGAAATGCTCCGTCGCGGTCGCCACCTGAGCCTGGAAAACTGCTTCGCCCTGGAGCTGCATCTCGATCGTCAATGGTTCGCTCGCGGCGACCTGATCGAAGGCGTGCGCGCCCTGCTGATCGACAAAGACAAGTCCCCACGCTGGAACCCGCCGACCTTCGCCGCGCTGGACGCTGCGCACGTTGCGAGTTTCTTCCACGGTTTTGATGAGAGCGGGAGCTGAGCCATGCACGATCTCGAACTGACTGAAGAACAAGTGATGATCCGCGACATGGCCCGGGACTTTGCCCGTGGCGAAATCGCGCCGCACGCACAAGCGTGGGAAAAGGCAGGCTGGATCGACGATGCGCTCGTGGCGAAGATGGGCGAGCTCGGTTTGCTCGGCATGGTCGTTCCCGAAGAATGGGGCGGCACCTACGTCGACTACGTCGCTTATGCCTTGGCGGTGGAAGAGATTTCCGCTGGTGACGGCGCGACCGGCGCATTCATGAGCATCCACAACTCGGTCGGCTGCGGCCCGGTGCTCAATTACGGCAGCGAAGCACAAAAGCAAACCTGGCTGGCGGATCTGGCCAGTGGCAAAACCATCGGCTGCTTCTGCCTGACCGAACCGCAGGCCGGCTCCGAAGCGCACAACCTGCGCACCCGCGCCGAACTGCGCGACGGCCAATGGGTGATCAACGGTTCCAAGCAATTTGTCAGCAACGGCAAGCGGGCGAAACTGGCGATTGTGTTTGCGGTGACGGATCCAGAGCTGGGCAAGAAAGGCATCTCGGCGTTTCTGGTGCCGACCGATACCGCTGGTTTTATCGTGGATCGCACTGAACACAAGATGGGCATTCGTGCGTCGGACACCTGCGCGGTGACGCTGAACAACTGCAGCATTCCCGAGGCCAATCTCCTCGGGGAGCGTGGCAAAGGTTTGGCGATTGCCCTGTCCAATCTCGAAGGTGGACGTATCGGCATCGCGGCTCAGGCATTGGGCATTGCCCGAGCGGCGTTTGAAGCGGCGCTGGCGTATTCGAAGGATCGCGTGCAGTTTGACAAGCCGATCATCGAGCACCAGAGCATCGCCAATATGCTCGCCGACATGCACATGCAAATTAACGCGGCACGGCTGCTGATCTTGCACGCTGCGCGGCTGCGTTCGGCGGGCAAACCGTGTTTATCGGAAGCTTCGCAGGCCAAGTTGTTTGCTTCGGAAATGGCCGAGAAGGTGTGTTCGTCGGCGATTCAGATTCATGGCGGCTATGGTTATCTGGAAGATTATCCCGTGGAGAAATACTACCGCGACGCGCGGATTACCCAGATTTATGAAGGGTCAAGCGAGATTCAGCGGATGGTGATTGCGCGGGATTTGAAGAACTATCAGTTGTAACTTTGTTGGCCCCTTTTCCCTCACCACAGCCCTTCTTTGGAGGGAGATGGGGCCGATCGAGCGCACGCCGTTCATTGTTTCAACCCGAAGTGTGTATCCCGGCCGACTTCAGAAATTCAAGCTGACTCACCTGAACCTCATGCGAAAGCTCTGAGAGTTCGTTGTAAGACGCATTGATTTTGGTCAGCAACTTAACCCCATCAAAGTTGCCCCTCTTCTGGATATAGCGCTTCACCCATAAATAATAAGCCGCTTCCGTCTCGTAGTAGTGCACCAGCGCCTGGGAAAACCCTCTGGCGTGCGCACTGCGCGGAATGTTGTCGATACCGGCCATGGCTTCCCGCGCTGCATCGCTCAAACGTTGCATCTTGCGATATTTCAGCGAGTAGTAATCGAAGGTGAACTCTCCGCTTTCGACACTTTGCTGTACGTCATCCACCTTGGCCCGGTGGGCGAGGTATTGCGTCATGACGTGTTCGTTGTACGCGAAATCTTCATCGCCGCTGCAACCCGCCAGCATTACAAAAAGCAAGGCAGCGAGAAGTCGAGCCCCCATCAAAACCATTTCCTGCGGCATGCCATCTTAACGTTCACTCCTGTAAAGCCCTGCTGCTGATATCCGAAATTCTCCGAATGCGTTTGTTGCGCGCGCCTGACCCTACACACCCGCCAACGACTTGGCCAACCCAATCCGCCTCTGCACCGGGGCCAAATTCGACAAACTGGAAAATCGCAAGAAAGCCCCTACGCTGAATCTGTTCGTAATGGACTTGATACGAACTAATTTCTGACCACGCAGTTAGAGGTATGGAAACGATGCAAGAGTCACCACGTTCGCAGTTTGGCGCGCATTTACGGCCTCAACGTCAGGCACTTGCATTGGAGCCACGGATTCTCTTTGACGGCGCCGCCGCGTCTGCGGCTGTCGACCAGCATCACAGCGACCCGGCCGCACCGCCGGCGGCAGTTGATGCGCAAGTCCCCCACGCCACGCCCACCGAAGCCCGCGCCACGCCGGAACAGGCGCCTTCTGCCGCGCGCAGCCTGTTGGTGATCGACAGTCGAATCGAAAACCGCGACCAACTGCTGGCGCAATTGCCCGGCAATGTCACGGCGATTGTGGTCAACGTCGGCGAGGACGGTCTCGCCGCCATTTCTGCCGCTTTGGCGCAACTGGGCAAGGTCGACTCAATACAAGTGATGTCCCACGGCGCATCCGGCCAGTTCACCCTCGGCAATCGCACCATTACCTCGGACAACGTCGACTCCCTCAGCAAAACCCTCGAACAATGGCGCGGCAACCTGACCCAGGGCGCGGACATTCAACTGTACGGCTGCGACGTTGGTGCCGGTGCTGCCGGGCAAACCCTGGTCACCGAACTGGCGCGCTGGACCGGTGCCGACGTCGGCGCCTCCAGCAATGACACCGGCAGTGCCAAGGCTGGCGGCGACTGGACGCTGGAAACCAAAGTCGGCGACATCGACAAGAGCATCGCCATCAGCGGCCTGGCCATGAGCCACTTCGATGGCTTGCTGGCCGACGCTGCGCCCACTGCGACCGTCACCACCGCCGGCACCGATGTACTGATCGGCGAGCGGTTTACCTTTACCGTGAATTTCAGCAACACCTCGGGCCAGACCGGTTTCGCGCCCTTCATCAACCTGGCCATGCCGGCCACCGGCAAGGATGGCGATGACGGCGTCAACTTCATTTCCGCCACGTTCCTTGGTCAGAACCTGACCGCCCAAGTGTTGACGTTTGACGCTAATGGCAACGCGACCCACCCGCTGGCAAAAGACGCCAGCGGCAACTTTCTGATCATCAATGCCGCCAGCTACGGCATGCGCGCCGGCGACAAACTGGTGGTGATCGAACTGCCGTTTGCCAGTGTTACCAACCAGCAACCGCTGATCAGCGTGCAGGTCACCGCCAGCCTGAGTAATCTGGCTGACACCTCGTTTTCCAACGGCACGCCTGACCTGACTTTACGCGCGAGCGGTGGCTTCGAGTTCGGTAACGATGCGCTGGACAATCCGACCAACGACCCAAGCCTGATTCAGGCCGGTACCGCAGCGTTTGTCGTGCATCCGACGGTCATCACCGTCAGTGAAATCATCAATGCTCCCGAAGGCGAAACGGTCAGCGGCCCCAACTACGCGCGCACGCTGACGTTGTCCGCCACACCCGCACCGGGGCAGACCCTGACCAATGTGGTCATCACCCAACCGCTGCCGGACAACATTCAGGTCAATTCGATTACCCCCGGTGCCGGTGGCCGTCTCGCGTCGATCACCCTGCACGACGGCACCGTGGTCAGCAATCCTGCGCAAATTGCCGTGTTGCTGGCCGCGAACGACGTGTACATCAATTCGTTCACCGTCGAGTACGCCACCCTCACCGGCAAGACCGACACCGTGGTCGCGTTTTACGTGCCAGAAGTCGATGCCAACGGTCAGCCAGTGATCAACCCGGTCACGGGTGATGCTGTGACGATCACCATGGGCCCTCCCACCGCTTCCGGGCAATGGACGCCGCTTGATCCGCGTGACGTGACCGCACCGAACACCACCATTGATTTCAGCGGCACCGGCCTGGGCACACAGTTTGTGGCCAAGTCGATCACGCTGCTGAAAACCGTGTCGATGCAAACCGATATCGGTCACGTCGGCATCAGCCCCGGCGACACGCTGCAATACAGCCTCAATGTGGCGATTTCCGACTACTTCGCCTTTGGCAAGGACTTCTTCAACGAAGGCCAACTCGTGGTGCGCGATCAACTCAGCGACGGCCAGACCCTGAGCGGCACGCCGACCGTCACCGTGACCATCAATGGCGTTGCGCAAACCATTAACCTAGTGACCACGCCAGTGGCCAACGCTGACGGCAGCACCTCGATCGTGTTCGACATCGGCCAGTCGCTGCGTAATTCATCGAATAATATTCGCGGCTGGCTCAACGGCGATCTGGCCTTCGACGACACGCTGCAAGGCGCCGTGCTCGCGGTGTTGAGCTATTCAGCCGTGGTCGGTCAGACCTACAAGCCACCGTCGGGCAACCCGCAACCGGACATCAATGAAGGCGATGAGCTGGGCAACACGGCCACTGTCGATGGCACGTTGCTGGTGGATCAGTTCAACCTGACCGGTCAAAGCGAAACCGACGGTTCCTCGACGACTAGCGTGATTCCGACCAGTACCGTCGACATCAGTCTGGTCGAGGTCAATAACGGCACACCACCCGGCAACGGCGAACTGCGTCCGGGCGATGAAGTCACGTTCGAGTTGAGCTATGACCTGGTCACCGGCGACTACGAGCAATTCAAACTCACCGCGTATCTGCCATTGCCGCTGTTCAATGTAAACGGCGTGACCTGGGGCAGCGGCAGCGATGTCGGCCAGTGGCAACTGGGCCCGGGCAATACCAACGCCGGCGGCGTCGTCAGCGTGACCAGCGCCAATGGCAATTCCGTGGTGTTCGACTTCGGCAGTTTTGCCACCAACACCACCACCGGCAGCCGCATCGTCATTCGCTTTACCGTGCGCGTCGGCGATCAACCTTTTGCCGACCAGCGTTCGCTGGATGTACTGGCGCAATCGACCCAGCAAACCACCCTCACCGACCGCACGTTGATTTCCTCGGACGTGGTGGCGATCGTCTCCGTCGCAGAGCCAGTGTTGAACATCAAACACGGCGTGGTTTCAGGCACCAACGGCACCGTCACCGGCACCACCGGCAGCTGGAATCCACCGGGCAGCACCGGCGTACCGTTCAATGGCAGCGTCACCGATCTGAGCGCCGTGGATGGCAACATCAGCAACATTGACGGCGCTGATCGCCTGCGCCTGGTCACCGCGATTGAAAACACCGGTGGCGGCGGCGCGTTCGATGTCGGCACCAGCATCACCCTGCCCACGGGGCTGAGTTTTGTTGGCGGCAGTCTGGCCGCGGCCAATCTGCAGATTTATCGCGGTGACGGCACCCTGTTGGTTCTTGGCACCGATTACAGCGTCAGCGGCAACCAGATTACCTTCCTCGATGCCGGCGGGCAGGCGACTCTGCTCGCCGGACGCGCCGGCACCGCCGCTGACACCAGCGGCGCCAACGTCGTGGTGATCAGTTATGACGTGGTGGTCAGCAGCACCATCGAAGCCAATCGCACCCTGCAATCGAGTGCGACCCTGAACAACTACGCGAGCGTCAACAATGGCACCGATTTCACCCCGACCGATCTGACCGATCTGGCCAACCAGCAAGTCGCCGCGCCAGTGATCAAAAAAGGCTTCGCCGACGGTTCCCTCGACAACGGCGATTCCAGCGCCACACACACCACCGGCAGCGATCTGGTGGTCGGCGAAAGCATGCGTTACGACATCGTCATCAGCCTGCCCGAAGGCACTACGCAGAACCTGCGCATTCAGGATCTGATTCCACCGGGCATGCGTCTGGACACCAGCTTCAACGGCGGCCTCGGTTATCAGATCATCACCACCCGCGCCGGCAGCGGCGCACTTGGAGCCGATTTTGCCGGTAGCGTGTTGATCAGCGGATTCGCCGGTGTCGGCGGCGCATTGGGCGCTGACGGTGTCGATGCGCGCTGGACGTTCAGCGTATCGAGCGTTTCGGCCGACAACGTGACTGGCAACAACACCTTTGTGATTCGCCTGCAACTGGTGGCCAATAACGTCATCGCCAACCAGGCCAACGTCTCCCTGCAAAACAATGCGCAACTGACCTACAGCGACCCTGATGGCAGCACGCCGAATGGCACGGTCGCGCAGGATCGTAACGTCGCGCTCACTGGTGGCCAGCCCACTGTGACCGTGCGCGAACCAACGCTGCAGATCAACCAGGTGATCACCTCGACCTCTGGCCTCGGTGGTTACGATCAGGGCGATACGGTGACATTCACCATTACCATCAGCAATGGGAATGGCAGCAACGATTTCACCGCGTTCGATATCAGTTTCCTCGACAACCTGCCGACCCAATTGAGTAACGTGACGCTGGTGGGCGTGTTGTATCAGAACGGCGCCACCAACAACGGCGGCGTCGATTTCCAGATCATCAATGGCCAGTTGGTGACCGCCAACGGCGCCAATATCGACATCGCCAAGGGTGGCAGCATCGTCTTGCGCCTGTCGGGCGTCGTCAACGCCAGCGCTGCCGCGCAATCGAATATCGCCAACGTCGCCAGCGTGCAGTGGACCAGCCTTGATGGCGCCAATGCCGGCGAGCGCACCGGTGTCGACGGCACACTCAATGGCGGCACACTCAACGATTACCGCAACCTCTCGACATTGATTATCCCTGTGGCCCAGGCCATCGAGATTTCCCGGGTCGGCGGTCTGCCGGACACCGCCGCACCTTCGCCGACCACGGCAATCGTCGAGCAAGTGACGGTCGGCGAAGTCATCCGCTACCGTGTCGTGGTGGTCGTGCCCGAGGGTGACAACCCCAATTACCAGATACAGATCACCCTGGCCAACGGCTTGCAATTCATCTCCCCGGACGCCTTGGTCAATGCGCTGCGCATCGCCTTTATTTCCAACGGTGGGCTCAGCAGTGATGCCAACCTGATCGTCGGGGGCACGCTGAATATCGATGGCAACGAAAACAGCCCGGAAGCCCTGCCGATTACCGCCAACCTTTCAGGTGCCGCCCCGCAAGGCATGTTCGACCCGAGCCGCGTGACCGTGATCACCAATCCCGACGGCAGCCAGGTGGTGACGTTCAACCTTGGCAACGTGGTCAACGCCGGCGACGACGATGACCTGGAAGGTATTTCCATCGAGTTCAACGTACGCGTGACTAACATTGCCGCCAACGTCGCCGGCGTGCAATTAGGGGCGACCGCGCGGGAAATCGTCAACGGCGGCGGACGGGCCGTCAGCGATACGGTGCTGGAGCGCATCGTCGAGCCAAGCTTCAGTGGCCTCGACAAACAGATCGTTGCGTTCGACCCCAATCCGACCGCCACCACCGGCAACGCCACGGTGCAACTGAGTTTCACCCAGAACGGCGGCCTGCCGGCATTCGACGCGCAAGTCAGCGACAGCTTTGCCGGCGGCAGCAACTACACGCTGGTGAGTATCAGCATTAACGGCGTGACCTACGGCCCGGGTAATTTGCCGGCCGGTGTGAGCTTCAGCACCAGCGGCGGTTTGAGCGTGAATTTCGACCAGCTCGACGTCGGCGCGCAGATTCAAGTGCGCTATCAGGTCACCCTGCCCAACTCGACCATCGTCGCCAGCAGCAACGCAACGCTGACCTGGAGCAGCCTGCCGGAAGATTTCACCAGTTGGGGCGGCAACAGCGTCGGCGTTGACGGCACCACCACTGGCGAACGCACCGGCAGCACGGTTGGCCCGAACCAATACATCCTGCGCGACAACGCCGGGCTCGGCGTGATCAGCGGCACCTTGTGGAACGACACCGCCAGCCCGACCACCAGCGCCACACCGGACGGCGCAGGCCTCGCCGGACAAACCGTGACCCTGACGTGGGCCGGTGCCGACGGCAATCTGGCGACCACTGCCGACAACCTGATTTTCTCCACCCTCACCGATGCCAACGGTCAGTACCGTTTCGGCGTGCTGCCGCTGGGCGTATTCCGCATTGATGTGCCGGCCGGTCTGGTCAGCTACCCGCAACCGATCGGTGATTTGCGCGTGCGTGTCGACAGTGATGCCGGCACTCTTGGTCAGATCACCATCAGCCTCGGCGATGCTGCCGCGCAAAGCGCCAATGCCGGTTATGTCGAACAGAACGACGCGCCGGTCAACACCCTGCCTGGCACGCAAAACGGTCAGGAAGATATCGTGCTGGCGATCGGCGGCATCAGCGTTGCCGACGTCGACGCCAACCGCGATCCGAACGTCAACGACCGTGCGATCAGCGTGACCCTGCAAGTCACCCAAGGCACCTTGTTCCTCGGTGCAACCGTGCCGGGCGTGACCGTCACTGGCGCCAACACCGCCAACCTGACCCTGACCGGCAACCTCGCCGACATCAACACCGCGCTGGCCGGTTTGCGTTATCTGGGCAACGCCAACTTCAACGGCATCGACACCCTCACCGTGATCAGTAATGACCGTGGCAATTACGGCGATGCGGATGGCGACGGTATTCCCGGTACAGCAGCGGATGCGCTGACCGACACCGACACTCTGCAAATCGTCCTCGCTGCGGTCAACGACAACCCGGTCGGTGTCAACGACAGCGCCACAGCCGTCGAGGCCGGCGGCACCAATAACGCCTCGGCCGGCGTCGACCCGCGCGGCAATGTGCTGGACAACGACATCGACGTCGACATCGCCACCAACGCCGATTCACTGCAGGTAGTGTCGGTTGGCCCCGGCGCCGGGATCCCGATACCGAGCAACGGCGTGGTAGTCGTCAACGGTCTGTACGGCCAATTGCTCATCGGTAGCAACGGTTCCTACGAGTATGTCGTCGATAACAACAATGCCACCGTGCAGGCGCTGCGGCTGTCCGGCCAGACCCTGCAAGACACCTTCAATTACGTGCTTGCCGACCTTGCCGGGGCGACGTCAACCGCCGTGTTGACCGTAACCCTTCAGGGCGCCAACGACACGCCGCTGGGCATCAATGACGACGGCGTGGCGGTTGAGGCTGGCGGCATCAACAACGGTACCCCCGGCAGCCCTGCCGCCGGCAATGTGTTGACCAACGATCAGGACGTCGACAGCGTGGCCAATGGCGAAACCCGCACCGTGACGGGTATCCGTGCGGCGGCCGAAGCGGGCTCGGGTGATTTCACCGCGGTCAGCGGGCCGACCAATATCATCGGCGC
Organism: Pseudomonas sp. NPDC088885; assembly: GCF_044750025.1. Classification (NCBI taxonomy): domain Bacteria; kingdom Pseudomonadati; phylum Pseudomonadota; class Gammaproteobacteria; order Pseudomonadales; family Pseudomonadaceae; genus Pseudomonas; species Pseudomonas sp. NPDC088885. The sequence goes on from NZ_JBIVJB010000001.1 coordinate 184,721, forward strand.
GTACGGCACGTTGACCATCAACCCCAATGGCACTTACACCTACGTGATCAACAACGCCAACACCACCGTGCAGCGCCTGAGTGCCGGCGAACAACTGATCGAATTCTTCAGCTACCGCCTCACCGACACCGGCGGTCTGGATGATGTCGCGCAACTGCGCATCACGATTCAGGGTGCTAATGACAACCCGGTGGCCAGCGATGATGCTGCCGAAGCGCAAGCGGCATCGACCAACCCCAACTCCGCGGAGAGCAATCCGAGCGGCAACGTCATTCTTTTTCCAAGTCGTCCCGGCACCATCAATCAGCCCGGCGGCAACGGCGTCGACCAGGACGTTGATGACAACGATCGTCCTAGCAGCCAGTTAATTGTCAATGGCGTCATCAACAAAAGTGAAGCCAGCTACAACCCCGCCGTCGACGTACTGAGTACCGTGAGCACCGGCACCACGTCGGCCAACGGTACTGTGGTCGTCGGGCTCTACGGCACGCTGACCATCGGCGCGGACGGCTCGTATTTCTACGATGTCGACAGCACCAACGCAGCGGTTCAGGCCTTGGGCCCCGGCCAGACGCTGACTGAATTTTTCACCTATCGCATCACCGACACCACCAGCCTGACCGATACCGCGCAACTGGTGATTACCGTGCGCGGCATCAACGACCCACCCGTAGCACAGAACGTCGTGGCCATCGCCACTGAGGCCGGCGGTATTGCCAACCAGACACCGGGGGGCAATCCGAATGGAGATGCAACGGCCAACGACTTCGATCCTGACGGAGACCCTCTGACCGTCACGCTGATCAAGGCAGGCCCCGAAGGCAGTGCGGGCATTGATCAGGCTGTCGATGCTAGTGGCACTGAGATCCTCGGCCAATACGGCACGCTGACGATTTTCCCGGACGGTAGCTACGTTTACGAACTGGACAACAGCAACCCTGACGTTCAGGCATTGCGCCGGGGCGTCGATCTACTGCTGGAGCGCTTCACCTACACCATCAGCGATGGCGTCGGCGCGACCCCGGAAACCGACTCGGCGGAAATCATCGTGTTGATCCGTGGGCAAAACGACAACCCGGTAGCGAACGATGAAAGCGGTCTGGCCATCGAGGCCGGTGGCGTCAACAACTCGCTTCCAGGCCAGGATCCGGTCGGCAACGTGCTGGACAACGACACCGACGTTGACGGCGGCGAAGTGCCTGGCGATCTGCCCAACCATGACTATGGCGAAACCAAAGCGGTCGCCTCGGTGCGCACCGGCAGCGAACTCGACACCGGCACCGCCGGCGCCTTGGGCACCGAACTGCGCGGCACTTATGGCTGGCTGACCCTGAATGCCGACGGCAGCTACAGCTATCGCCTCGACAACAACATGGCTGAAGTCCAGGCCTTGCGGGCTGGCAACAGCCTCCTCGACTCGTTCAGCTACGAGGTCGTCGACAGGACAGGCGCCACTGATCGCGCCACGCTGAATATCAATATTCAGGGGCGCAACGACGCGCCGGTGGCGCAGAACGATACCGCCACGGCCGTCGAAGCCGGAGGATTGAACAACGCCACGCCGGGCGTCAACCCGACCGGCAACGTATTGACCAACGACACCGATGTGGATGGCAACGGTGAAGTCATTAGCGTGATCGGCTTCAATCAGGGCAGCTCGGTGGGCCTGGTCGGCAGTGCCTTGAATGGCACCTTCGGCAGACTGACCTTGAATGCCGACGGCAGTTACAGCTATCTGGTCGACAACTTCAATCCGCAGGTTCAGGCACTGCGCAGTAACGCCGACACCCTCAGCGAAACGTTCACCTACCAGATCCGCGACCTCGCCGGCGCTACCAGCACCGCGTCGCTGACCATCACCATTCGCGGTGCCAACGACAACCCGCTGGCAACCGATGACAGCACCGTTTCGGTCGAGGCCGGTGGCACGTTCAATGGCACGCCGGGGGTGAATCCAACCGGCAATGTGCTGACCAATGACAACGATGTCGATGCCAACGACGCGATGCTGGTCACTGGCATTCGCAGTGGTACCGAAGCGGCGGGCGGGACGTTCACCACCATTGGCGTCACGCAATCGTTCGCCGGTTTGTACGGCACCCTGACCATCAACGCCAACGGCACTTACAGTTACGTGCTAGATAACAATCTGGCGGCGGTTCAAGCATTGAAGGCTGGCGATTCGCTGGTGGAAACCTTCACTTACCGCATGCGCGACATCGCCGGTGCCACTGATACCGCACAACTTAGCATTCGTATCGACGGCGCATGGGATGCACCGGTCGCGGCAGACGATCTGGCTGTCGCCGTGGCCGATAATGGCAATGACAACGGGGTCAACCCGAGCGGCAACGTGCTGCCCAACGACACCGATGTCGATCAGGGTGACAGCAAAACCGTCACCGGTATCCGCTTCGGTGCTGAAGGGGCCAACGGCACCCTGACCGACGTCAATGCCGAGACCGACAACAGCAACGGCACGTTGATCAACGGCCTCTACGGTCAGTTGATCATCGGCGCTGACGGCAGCTACACCTACAACCTCGACTCCAGTAACCCGACCGTTCTGGCGCTGGGGCCACTGCAATTTCTCAACGAGCGTTTCACTTATCAGGTCACCGACAGTGGCGGGCAGAATGATCTGGCGGAAATCCAAATCATCATTCGCGGGCGCAACTCGGCACCGGTGGCCAATGGCGACACAGCGACGGCGGTCGAGGCCGGCGGCGTCAATAACGGCCAACCCGGGGTCAACCCGAGCGGCAACGTCCTCAACAACGACACCGATGCTGAAAGCGATCCGCTGACTGTGATCGGCATCCATACCGGCACCACCAGCGACATCGGCACGGTCGGCACTGTGGGCACAACCTTGCAAGGACAGTACGGCACACTGTTGCTCAACGCCGATGGCGGCTACACCTATACCGTCAATAACAGCCTCGCCGCCGTGCAAGCCTTGCGTCAAAGTGGCCAGACGCTGTCGGAGGTGTTCACTTACACCATCGTCGACAAGTGGGGTGAAACCAGCACCGCCGAATTGCGCGTGACGGTGGATGGTCGCAACGACACGCCGACTGCCGTCGATGATGGATCCGTGGCCGTCGAAGCCGGCGGCGTCAACAACGGTACTCCAGGCAGCAACGCCACTGGCAACGTGCTCGACAACGACAGCGATGTCGACAGCGTCGCCAATGGCGAAAGCAAACACGTCTTGAGCGTCAGCAATCAGGCCGGTCAGTCAGCAGGCGCCGGGCAGGTATTGATGGGCCTTTATGGGCAACTGACGATCAATGCCGACGGCAGCTACACCTACGTCATCGACAACAACAATCCGCTGGTTCAAGCCCTGCGCACGGCCGGTGAAACCCTCAGCGAAACCTTCACCTACCGCATGGTCGACACCGCCGGTGCAACTGCCGACGCGCGTTTGACCGTGGTCATTCAGGGTGCCAACGATGCGCCGATCGCGCGCAACGACAGCGGCTTCGCCAGCGATCAGATCGCCGGGCCACAAACCACTGGCAACGTGCTGCCCAACGATGGTGACATCGATGCCAATGACAGCTTGGTCGTGGTTGGCGTACGCACCGGCGCCGAAGCGGGTTCAGGCGCGGACGGTGTGATCGGTCAACCGATCAAAGGCCTCTACGGCACGCTCGTACTCAACGCCGACGGCAGCTACACCTACACCATCGATCAGAGCAACCCGGACGTGCTCGCCGCAGCCGGACTCGGCCGGGTACTGCGTGACGTGTTCACCTACACCATCAATGACCGCGCCGGTGCCAGCGATCAGGCCGAACTGGTGATAACCCTGGACATCGCCACGCCGTTCATTCCGGCACCGGATGGCGGCAACCGTTTCAGTCGCGACAGTGATCTGGATTCCAGCGATTTCCTGATCCCCGATCCGCAACCAGCAATCTTCATCACCCCGGTGGTCGAGCGTTACGCCGAGGTCAACGAGCTGACCAGCTACGGTGTCGATGGCAGTAATTTGCGTCTGGCCTCGGTGGGGGAATTCGAGGTTGATTCGTTGGGTAACGGCTTGGGTCTGGTGCCGGGGCAATTCGTGGCGCAAGCGGTGCGCGAAAGTCGCCGCGCGAGCGAGTTCGACCAGCTCTGGGTGCAAGGTCGGCAGGGTCGCACCAATTTGAGTGCCGACGGTTTGCTCAGTGATCCATCGTTGTTTGCGCTCGATCCGGCAAACATGACGAAACACCCGATCCACGCGGAAAAACCCGCAGAAACGCGTCACGGCAAAGGCTTCTCGGCGCAGCTGCGACACGCGGCCAAGCGCTTGCATACCAGCAATCCCAGCGGTAACAGCAGCAGATCCGAATAAATTCCAAGAATGCAAAGGAATGAACATGCGTAAAAACGCGACCCGGCTTCTCAGTACCGCCATCGCCTCCGCACTGCTGCTCAGTGCCTGTTCGTCGACGGAACCAAAACCTTCCACCGACGAGGAAAACCGCCAACGCATCATTGCCGATCAGTCGCGCATGTACTCCGGGCAGGAACCGGTCACAGCGCCGATCACCTTTTACGACGCAGCAGCCCGAGCGCTGAAATACAACCTCGACTATCGACTGAAACTGATGGAGAGCGCGCTGGCCTCAGACCTGCGTGATGTGTCCAGCCATGAAATGCTGCCAAAACTGGTGGCCTCGGCCGGTTATGCCGGACGAAACAACGACTCCGGCGGCACCTCGATCGGCATCGAGGATCGTCAGGTCAGCTTGCGGCCATCGACGTCAGAGGAACGCTACCGCGAAGTCTACGGCCTCGGTCTGAGCTGGAGCCTGCTGGACTTCGGCGTCGCCTATTACCGCACGCAACAGAAATCCGACCAGATTCTGATGGCCGAAGAACGCCGGCGCAAAGTCGCGCAAAACGTCCTGCAGGATGTGCGCAACGCGTACTGGCGAGCACTCGGCGCGCAACGTTTGATGCCGGAAGTCGACAAGCTGTTGATGCGCACCCACACCGCGCTGACCTCCGCGCGTGAAGCGGAAACCCGGGGCCTGTTGCCGCGTCAGGAGATCCTCGCCTATCAGCGCGCCCTCCTCGACTCGATCTACCTGCTGACCGTGCGCCGTCAGGATCTGGAGTTCGCCCAGGCCGAATTGTCGGCGCTGATGTCGCTGCCACCGGGCTCGAAAATGGTGCTGGCTGACGTGCCCGATCCACCGCTGCCGGAAGTGCGTCAGAGCATGGCGCAGCTTGAACAGCTGTCGCTGGAGAACCGCCCGGAAATCATGGAAGAGTGGTACCGCAAACGCGTCAACCAGAAGGATCTGGAGATTGCCAAGGCGCAGTTGTGGCCGAACGTCAGCGTCGATTTCGGCTACAAGTACGACTCGAACAAATACCTCTACAACAACGACTGGATGAGCACCGGCCTGCAAGTGTCGACCAACCTGCTGCGCCTGCTGCAACTGCCATCGCTCAACGCTGCGGAAAAATCCCAGAGCGAAACCGATGACACCCGCCGCGTGGCGCTGTCGATGGCGATTCTCACGCAAGTGCGCGTTGGCACCCTGCGCTATCAACTGGCGCGTCAGGAAGTGGAGTTTGCTGAAGACAGCCTGCGCGTCGACCGCAGCCTGCTCGACTATGCGCAAGCCGCAAAGACCGGCGCACTTGGCTCGGAGCTGGAAGTGATCCGCTCCGAGGGCCGTTATCTGCTCTCGCGTTATCAGCGTGAAGCGGCGTTCTCCAGTGCCCAAGCGGCGTGGGGTCGCATGTACAACTCGGTCGGCCTCGATGTACTGCCGAAGGAAATCCAACAACACGACATCAAAACCCTGTCGCGGGAAATCCAGCGCACCCTGAACCAACAAGAACAGCAACGCCTGCTCGTCACTTCGCAAGGAACGCCGAATGCGCAAAATCGCCCTTGAGCCCCGTTTCGGGGTTCTGTTGTTGGCCAGTCTGATCCTCAATGCCCACGCCGAAGACGCACCTTCGGCACCGTCCCTGGAAAGCGCGAGCGCCATTCGTGTGTTGCTCGCTTCGGAGCTGGAAACCACGCTGTCGAGCCAAATGAGCGGCACCCTCGGTGAACTGAAAGCCGGGTTCGGCGAACAGGTCGGCAAGTCCGAACTGCTCGCCCGCTTTAACTGCAACGAGGCCGAAGCACGGGCCAAAGTCGCGGCGGCAGAACTGGCCATGGCCAAACAGAATCTGGAGGCAAAAAAACAACTGCGCCAACTCAATGCCGTTGGCGATATCGAAGTGTCGATGGCCAACACCGAAGTGCAAAAAGCCGACGGCGCGCGGGCCATGGGTGCGGCGCAAAGCAGTTATTGCCAAGTGCTCGCACCGTTTTCCGGGCGTGTGGCCAAGGTGTACGTCAAGCCGTACCAGACCGTCACCGCCGGTACGCCATTGTTTGATCTGGTCAGCGATGGCGCGCTAAAAGTGCGTTTGAACGTGCCGTCCAATCTGCTGAAAAATCTGAAAACCGGCCTGCCGCTGCAAGTCAGCATTCATGAGACCGGCAAGACCTATCCCGCGCATGTCAGCGGGATCAACTCGCGCGTCGATGCGGTGGCACAAACCGTCGAACTCGAAGCGCGTCTCGACAACAAATATCCCGACCTGATGGCGGGCATGAGCGGCACGGCGCAATTTGATCAAGCTGCGCAACCATGACCATGAACGAGCAACTGCCGCACCCTCACCTGCTGCTCGAACTCGACGCGCTGCGCGACAAGGCCATGGCGGCCGACTCGCTCAACGCGTTGGCATTCAGCATGGCCAACGACTTGTATCCGTTGTTGCAATTTCATCAGGCGCTGGTGTTTGCCCAGCGTGAATCATCACTGGAGTTGTTGAACGTCTCGGGATTGTCCCGGCCCAGTGAAGACTCGCCGTACCTGGTGTGGCTGCGCCGCGCCAGTCGCTGGATCGCCACGCAAGTCCCTGCTGGCGAACCGGTGTGGCTGACACAGGAAACGGTCGACGCACCGGCCGACATCGCCGAAGGCTGGGGCGAATGGTGGCCGTCGGGCGTCTGGTGCGTGCCGATTCAGGATCGCGATGAGCAGCGCCTCGGTTTGCTGCTGTTGCTCCTGGAGCAGGAACCGCCGGCGGTGTTGTGGCAGCACCTTAAAGGTCTGGTCGGTACCTGGGCGTATTGCTGGGCGGCGCTGACCAAGCGCAAGCGTTTCAATCGCTGGCGGCCCAGTCGCAAGCAATTGCTGCTGACCGCGATTGTGCTCGGTGCCCTGCTGCTGTTGCCGGTGCGGCAAACCGCGCTGGCGCCGACCGAAATCGTCTCGCGCCAGGCACAGATCATCAGTTCGCCCATCGATGGCGTGATCGAGAAGATCGAGGTTCGCCCCAATCAACCGGTCGATGCTGGCACGCTGCTGTTTTCCCTCGACGAAACCACGTTGCGCAGTCGCGCCGAAGTGCTCGGCAAGGAAGTCGCGGTGGCCGATGCCGAGTTGCAGGCGGCCAGTCAACGCGCGTTCGACAACCCGCAAAGCAAAAGCGAATTGACCCTGCTCGAAGGCCGTTCGCAACAACGTCGCGCAGAACTGGCGGCGGTCACCGCGCAGTTGAAGCGCACCAAAGTCCTGTCGCCTCGAGGCGGCGTTGCGGTGTTCAGCGATCCCAACGATTGGCTGGGCAAACCGGTGGTGACCGGCGAACGCATCATGCAAGTCGCTGATCCGACGCAACCGGCGATGCTGATTCAACTGGCCGTAGCCGACGCGATTGCGCTGGAGCCAGGCGCCGAAGTGACGCTGTTTTTGACCGCTTACCCACTGACGCCGCTCAAGGGCAAAATTCTCGAAACCAGTTATCAGGCGCGGCCGAGTGACGAAGGCGTGGTCGCCTATCGCTTGTTGGCGAGCATCGACGGCGCACCGGAACACGCGCGACTGGGCTTGCACGGCACCGCGAAACTCTACGGCGGTCGAGTGATGCTCGGTTATTACTTGCTGCGTCGACCACTGGCGACAATGCGGGCGTGGAGTGGCTGGTAATGCTCGATCCGGCCGATCTGCCCCTGCCCCCGCTGCGTGAAGACCTGCGCCTGAGCGAGGCTGCCGATGGCAGCAACGGTGAACCGGCGTGGGTGATTCAAGACACGGTGATCAATCGTTTCTACCGCATCGGCTGGCTGGAATTCGAGTGCCTGCTGCGCTGGGGCCAATCACCCCGGCAGATCAGCGAGCAGATAGCTGAAGGCACGGCGCTCAAACCCGACGTCGAACAGATTCTCGATTTCCGCCAGTTTCTTGAACAGCATCAGCTGCTGCGTGCTGGCCCGGCGGCGCTGGAAAAGCTCAAAGCAAAAAGCGAAGAAGGCGGCTGGCTGACCTGGCGCTGGTGGCTGCACCATTACCTGTTTTTCCGCATTCCGCTGCTTCGCCCGCAACAACATTTACAGCATCTGGCGAAGGCGCTGGGCTGGCTGTTTCATCCGCTCACCGGCATGCTCGTGCTCGGTTTGAGCCTGCTCGGCATCGTCCTGGTGTTGCAGCAGTGGGACACGTTTACCAGCGCGGTGGTCGAGTCGTTTTCCACCGAAGGCCTGTTGAGTTTTGCCTTGGCGTTGATCGTCGCCAAGACTCTGCATGAACTCGGCCATGCCTTGGTCGCGACGCGGCTGGGCTTGCGCGTCGGGCACATGGGCATCGCGTTTGTGGTGATGTGGCCGATGCTCTATACCGACACCGGCGAGAGCTGGAAACTCAGCCGTTCGCGGCAGCGTCTGGCGATTGCCTCGGCGGGGATCATCACCGAACTGTCGCTGGCCGGTCTGTCGACGCTGGGCTGGGCGGTGTGCGATCCGGGGGCGCTGCGCAATGCCCTGCTGTATCTGGCGACCACCAGTTGGTTGCTGTCACTGGCGTTGAATGCCAGTCCGTTCATGCGTTTTGACGGCTATTTCATTCTTTCCGATTTGCTTGATTTTCCCAATCTGCACGAGCGTGCATCGGCACTGGCGCGGGTGACGTTGCGGCGCAATCTGCTCGGTTTGCGCGAGGACTGGCCGGAGACGTTTCCGACCGGTCAGCGGCGACTGTTGGTGACGTTTGCGATCTTCACCTGGGTTTATCGTCTGGTGCTGTTTCTGGGGATCGCGCTGGCGGTCTATCTGTTCTTCTTCAAGGTCTTGGGGATTTTCCTGTTCATGGTCGAACTGTCGTGGTTTATCGCCCTGCCTGTCATGCGCGAACTCGGTCACTGGTGGAAACACCGCGCGGCGGTGCCGAGCCGGCGCAAGGTGCAACTGTATCTGGTGTTGCTGGCGATTCTGGCGGGGCTGGCGATCCCTTGGCGCACGCAGATCGATGCGGTGGGCGTGGCGCGGGCCGAGCATCAGATGCGCGTTTACGCGCCCTACCCGGCGCGGCTGCAATCGATTCACGCCGATGGCCCGGTCGAGGCTGGCACCAATCTGGTGGTGCTGGATGAGCCGGACATCGCCTCGCGGGTACGCAGCAGTGAAGCCAATGCACGTAGCTATGAGGCCCGGCTGTCCGGGCTGATCGCCGATCCCGGTGGGTTGGCTGAGGATGCTGTGACCCGTCAACGCCTCAACGTGCAATTCGAAGAAGCCCGCGCGGCGCGTTCGGAAATCGCCAGGCTGAATCTGCAAACACCGTTTGCCGGGGTGTGGCTGGACGTCAACCCGGACTGGAAACCGGGGCAATGGGTCGGTCGTCAAGAATCGCTGGGCATGCTGGTTGACCCGCGCAGCTGGCAGGTGGATGCGTATGTCGCGCAGGATCAAGTGCACCGCATGGCCATCGGCGACCACGTGCGCTTCTACCCCGACGGCCAGACCACGCCACGTAGCGGCCGTGTTTTGCAGGTCGGCAGCACCCGCGCGAGCCAGTTGTCCCACCGCATGCTTTCGTCACGCTTCGGCGGCCCGGTACCCACCACGACTGCCGAGCACTCGTTGATCCCGAGCAGCGCGTTGTTTCAGGTACTGATCCAACTCGACGAACCCATGCCCACCCTTCGCGAAACCCGTGGGCATCTGAAAATCGAAGGCGAACGGCGCAGTTTGCTGGCCGATGGTGCAACGCATGTATTGGCGGTGTTGATGCGCGAAAGTGGCTTCTAACCCCCAAGCTCTCAGTCCATCCCCCTCACCACAAGCAAAGGCTGTCCTCCAGACACACCCCAACCCTTGAGAACACATCCAACCCTGTGGCGAGGGGATTTATCCCCGATGGGCTGCGAAGCAGCCCCAAAACCTACAATTCCAGTACATCAGACACACCGCATGCACTGGATTCACGACTGCTACGCAGCCGAACGGGGATAAATCCCCTCACCACAGGGGAATGGGGGTCACCTCAGAAAACTGCACTTCTGCGAACCCCAACCAGCCATCAACCCCATCCCAACTGACACACCACAAACCCATTCCAACTGACACACCACAAACGCATTCCAACTGACACACTACAAACCCTGTGGCGAGGGGATTTATCCCCGATGGGCTGCGAAGCGGCCCCAAAACCTGCAGTCCCGGTACACCAGACACACCGCATGCAATGGATTTGCGACTGCTACGCAGCCGGTCGGGGATAAATCCCCTCACCACAGTGGAATGGGGGTCACCTCAGAAAATTGCACTTCTGCGAAACCCAGCCAGCCATCAACCCCATTCCAACTGACACACCACAAACCCTGTGGCGAGGGGATTTATCCCCGATGGGCTGCGAAGCAGCCCCAAAACCTGCAATCCCGGCACACCAGACACACCGCATGCAATGGCTTTGCGACTGCTGCGCAGCCGAACGGGGATAAATCCCCTCGCCACAAGGAAAGTGGGTTACCCAGGAAAATCTGCACTTCTGCTGACCCCAGCCAGCCATCAAATCCAATTCCACTGACACACCACAGGGAATGGGGAGCTTCAAGGTGGTGTGTAGGTAGCTCCGGGGAAATTCAGCCCGCCACCACAAAGATGATGATCGGCCCGCACACCGCCAGCAGCACATTGGAAATTGCATAACACACGGTGAAGCCAATCACCGGTGTATTGCTGCCGGACTGCTCAATGATCTTGTTCATCGAAGCCGCCTCTGTCTGTGCCCCAGCCAATGCGCCAAAAAGAATCATCGGGTGCAAGCGCAGCACGTAGCGACCGAAGTACAGTGCCACCAGCGGCGGCACAATCGTTACCACGGCGCCGGACAGCAACAACGCCAGCCCTTGCTCTTTCATCGCCGCAAACGCCGCTGGCCCTGCAAGCAAGCCGACCACCGCGCCAAACGCAGTCAGACCGAATTCGGAAAACGCACATTGTGCCGCCGGCGGCAAGGCGCCGATTTCCGGGTGGCGCGAGTTGTACCAGCCGATCACCAATGCCGCGACCAACACCCCGCCGCCAATACCCAGCTCCACCGGGATCATGCCGATGTGCGTCGACAGCAACCCGATCAACGAGCCCACGACCATCCCCAGCGTGTGCATGGCGATGTCACTTTTGTAATTGTTCTTGCGAATGCGCCCCAGCCGTTTGGCGATCCTTTCGACGCTTGCGGTGCGCCCGGTCAACGTAATCACATCCCCCCGGCGCAACACCGTGTTCGGCAACAGAGGCAAGTCATAGCCCTGACGCGTGATGTTGTTGACGAAGCAGCCCAGGCGCTTTTCATTGGCTAAACGGCTTTTCGCCTGATGAATCGTCTTGCCGGCGAACTCCGCCGAGGTCAGCACAATGTCCACCTCGCGGGTCGGAAACGACAGCGATTCAGGATGATCGATCTCCGGCCCGACCCAGTGGCTCAACGTGCCCACCGCATCGCGCAAGGCATACACACCGACCACATCCCCCGCCATCAACACAAAATTTTCATCGCGCTCGATCACCTGACCGGCCCGCACCACCCGCTCGACCGTCAGCGATTCGTGCAGCTTTTCGATGTCGACAATCCGTTGCCCATCGGCCTGACCATTGCTGGCGACCTGATGCGCACGCACAACGATCCTCGTGTACGGCACGGTGATCGCCTCTTCTTCCTTGGCAATGCCCAGTTCCAGCTCCAGTTCACGCGCGGACTCGCGCAGATTCACACCAAGCAACTTCGGCGCAATGCTGCCGACAAACACGATCAAACCAATGGTGCCGAACAGGTAGGTGATCGCATAGGCAATCGCCATGTGGCTGTTGAGTTTCGCCACGGCTGCCGCGTCGAGATTCAACTCATTGATCGCGCTGGTCGCGGTGCCCATGATCGCCGTATCGGTGAGCGCACCGGCACCGAGTCCGGCGGTGAAACCGGCGTCGAAATCAAACAGCCAATACATCGCCAGAATCGCCACCAATGCCGTCGCGCACAACACCACCGACAACAACACCAGTTTCAGCGTGCCGCGATTGAGGCTGCCGAAAAACTCCGGCCCGCTCTTGAAGCCGACGGCGTAGATGAACATCACAAAGAACACAGACTTCAAACCCGTTGGCACTTCCAGACCGATTTGGCCGATCAGCAAACCCATCAACAGCGCGCCGGCCACCGAGCCCAAATGAAAGCTGCCAATGTGAATGCGCCCGACAAATACGCCCAGCGCGATCGCCAGAAACACGGCGATTTCCGGATCAGCGCGTAATGCGTGGAGGACAAAATCGAGCATGGTGCGGACTCCCTTGCAGCGACGGTCACTGATCCTTCGGTTCTTGCGCCGGCGAGGTGAACCATTTCTCTCGCGGCACCCACTTCTCGCCCTGCGGATCGCCCAGATAATGCGGCGACATGATCTGCACGCCGTACTCGTTGAACACGTCCTGAATATTGGCGTGGAGCATGCTCAACAGCACCGCCCGTGGCCGTGGCTGACTCGGGATCGCCTGCGCCACCAATCGATACTCTGGATAGAAATCCGACAACGCAGTCTGAAACACCTGCGCCGGCGGGTCTTCGAGAATCCCCGGCGTGCGTTTGGCCGCCTCCAGCAACATCGCTTCTACTTGCCGCCACGGCGTGTCGTAGCCGATCGTCACCACCGTGTCGACTACGTAACCCGGGCCTTGCACGGTGCGCGAGTAGTTTTTGGTAACGGTGCCGGTGATCAGCGAATTGGGCAACGTCAGCACCTCGCCCAACCCGGTGCGAATGCGCGTCGTGAACATGCCCAGCTCGGTGACGGTGCCCTCGTATTCTCCAATCTTGACGAACTCGCCCGGTCGCAATGTGCGTGTATAGGTGAGGATCAAACCGGCGGCGGCCTGCCCGACCACGCTGGTCGCACCGAGGGAAATCATCAGACCGATCAACACCGACAAGCCCTTGAACGCATCGGTACCGGCGCCGGGCAGATACGGATAAGCCATCGCCAGGGCGAACAACCAGATCGCCAGCGACGTCAGCCGCTGGGTCGGTTGCAAGGTTTCCTGATTAAGCCAACTGAGCGTGCCCGGCATCGACATGCGCCGCAGCATGCGCCGGGTAAACGCAGTCGCCCCCCGCGCGATAAAGAAAATCGCCAGCGCCACGCCGAGCCCCGGAACGGCACCAACAATGCCCTGCAGCAGATAGTCAGCGAGTTCGAACAGGTAGTTATTGAGGCTTTCTCCCCACGGCCGGGTATAGGGAAAACGCGACAGGACAAAACCCAGCCACTCGTACGTCAGCAGCAAAATCACCAGCCAGCGCAGCAGCCACAACACGCGACTGACCAGCGGATACAGGTAGTTGGCGTCGATCACCTGCACACGGCCGACCTTCAATGCCTTGGTGTGGCGGTCCATCAGTTCGGGGAGTTTTCGCAGCAATCGGCGGCGCATCCACCCCATGGCCCACAACAGCGCGACATAAATCAGCGTCGCCACGGCGGCCACCAGCAGCGACCTGACGATCAGGTCCATGCTGCGGGCCTCGCGCGTTTCGGAGACGACCTGGCGCAATTTTTCGGCGGCCCCTTCGGCGGCTTGCTGCACCGAGGAATATTGCAGGGTGTCGACATCATTGGGTGAAACGATGAACGCGCGCTTATTGCCGAGCAGCACCATGTAACTGTTCTGGATCGAATCGATACTGATGTTCAGTTCGACATCTTCATCGAGCGCCTCACTGATGACCATTTTCGCCCGTTTGACCCGCGATGCCGGCGGCTCGCCCAGAATTGTTGCGCGAAACGTCATGATGCTGCGGTTCGCGACCTTCAGGTCGACCGCTTCACTATCGGTTTGTGCGGGAGCATCGAGCGCCCAGCCAACCCCGCACCAAAGCGTTGCGAAAACCACCATCAATACCGCCAGCAGCCTGCTTCGCATGCGCCTTTTTCCTTACACCACAGAGGTTTGTGAGGGATACGTAAGGCAGCGTAGTTGAGCGATGAACGGTTGTCAGATTTGCGCTGCGGACAGGGTCAACTTGCGGCTACGGTTTGCCGAATCACTGTCAGGAGGAGCGATCTTCAAGTGTTTGCGTCAGCGGCACGGTCGTATTGGCCGAGTGATACACCCAACCGATGAACAGTTCGTAGCCGATGGCCAGAATCACCGGGCCGGTAAACAGGCCGATGATGCCGCTGGTGATCATCCCGCCGAACGCACCGATCAGCACCCCCGGCATCGGCACGGCCACCCCGCGCCCCAACAGCATCGGTTTGAGGACGTTGTCAGACAGCCCGGCGATGATCATCCAGATCGCAAAAATGACTGTGCTGGCACTGACACCGCCCTGCGCAAACGCGTAAACCACCACCGGCAGCGTAATCAGCAGCACCGGCAATTGCATGATGCCCAACAACAGCACCATCAAGGCCAGCACGCCTGCCGCCGGGATGCCCATGATCACCAGCGCCACACCGATCAACAGCATCTGAATAAACGCGATGCCGACCACGCCCTGCGCCACGGCACGAATCAGGATCACCAGCCCGAGAATCACCAGAATCACTGCAGTCCAGCCGTTACGCCCACCCAGCCTGGCGCCGAGCATCTGATTGAGTGGACAGAGCGCGATCTGATTTATCGCCAAGCCAGCCAATCAACCATTACTCGTGACCACGCCTCAGCAACACCCGCGTCACTCGTCGCTCCTCGACGGCCACAACGGTCATCTGCCAGCCCTCATGCTCCAGACGATCGCCGACCATCGGCAAGCGGTCGAGCAGGCTCATCACCAAACCCGCCAAGGTCTGATAGTCCTCGGTGGGCTCGGCACCAAATCCGGTGCGCTGACGTACGCGGGTCAGGTTCAGTGCGCCGCTGACCATAAACCCGCCCTGCTCCTCGACCACGTCCGGGCCTTCGATTTCGCTGGCGTCGGGTAACTCACCGGCAATCGATTCGAGAATGTCGGTCATGGTCAATACACCGACAAAATCACCGAATTCGTTGACCACAAAGGCAATATGCGTCGATGCGGCGCGCATCTGTTCCAGCGCATTGAGAATCGAATAGCTGTCGAGCAGGTTGATCGTTTTACGCGCCAGGTGCTCAAGGTTCGGCTCCTCACCGGCCAGATACACCTTGAGCAACTCCTTTTTGTGCACAAAGCCCAACGGCTCATCCACCGCGCCATCACGGATCAACGGCAAACGCGAGTAGGACGAATGCATCAGGCGCGTGCGAATCGCCTCGGCATTGTCCGCCAGATCAATGCAGTCAACATCGGCACGCACGGTCATCAAGGCGCGGATCGGACGCTCGGCCAGTTGCAGCACGCCGCTGATCATCACGCGCTCGCGACGGTCGAACAATTCCGTGCTCGGCGCTTCACCGTTGTCGAGCAGGTCGGAAATCTCTTCACCCACCTCCTCCACCGCCAGTTTGCGACCGCCCAACAAACGCAGCACCGCATGGGCCGTGCGCTCACGCATCGGGCGCAAACCCTGCATCGAGCGCTTGCGACGCGCACGGGCAATCTGGTTGAACACCTCGATCAGAATCGAGAAGCCGATGGCCGCGTACAGATAGCCTTTCGGGATGTGGAAGCCCAGACCTTCGGCAGTCAGGGCGAAACCGATCATCATCAGAAAGCCCAGACACAGCATGATCACTGTCGGGTGCGCATTGACGAAACGCGTCAGCGGCTTGCTCGCGACAATCATCAGGCCGATCGAGATGATCACGGCGATCATCATGACCGCCAGCTCATCCACCATGCCCACGGCGGTAATCACCGCGTCCAGCGAGAACACCGCGTCGAGCACGACGATCTGTGCAACGATCGGCCAGAACAGCGCATAAGCGGTGTTGGATGTGCGCTCGCCGACATGCCCTTCCAGCCGTTCGTGCAGCTCCATGGTGGCTTTGAACAGCAAGAACACACCGCCGAACAACATGATCAGGTCGCGGCCGGAGAAGCTCTTGTCGAACACCTCGAACAGCGGCTGCGTCAGGGTCACCAGCCAGGAAATACTCGCCAACAGGCCCAGACGCATGATCAGCGCCAGCGACAGGCCGATGATTCGTGCACGGTCACGCTGATGCGGCGGCAGTTTGTCCGCCAGAATCGCGATGAACACCAGGTTGTCGATGCCCAGCACCAGCTCCAGCACGATCAAAGTCAACAAGCCTAACCAGGCCGTGGGATCCGCTAACCATTCCATAAAATATCTCGATCTCTCTTCAGTAAATTCAGGCTGCCGGACACGGCGAAGTGCAACGCGAAAGCTCTGGAGCTGCGTTGTCTACGATACTCAGGTGTCGGTAAACCGGATGCTGCGAGTGCGTCAAGACCGCGCCGAGGCGCAAGGGAAGCGGATAACTGGGAGGCTCCGAGAGGGTGTTCATGTAAATCCTGAATGGAAAAAGGCCTTGAAGCGTACAGGCAGACGCCAGCCTTTCCCCAGCCGCAAAGTATTTCAAAATCTGTAAAGCACAGCTCCAATGGGCTGCCGAAGTCGATCCGGCAGCCGATTTAGTCCACCGATAAACCTAGAATCCGGCCAGCCGTTGCAGCTGTTCCAAAGTGGGTGTCTCCAGTGCGATGCCGTACTTGAGCGACTTCTCGCGCTGCAAATGCCGGCGGTCACCCGGTAGGCGCTTGAGCCCCACGCCGTGCATTTGCCGCACCAATTCATGACTGCGCTCGGCAAAACTCTGCCCCGCGGATTTCGCCGGATCGATGACAATCAGCAACTGACCAGTCCACGGTGTTTTCGCGCCGGGATGATTGTCCCAGTCGAACTCGAAGGAGAAATTGCCGCCGGTCAACGCCGCCGCCAGTAATTCCACCATCATCGACAACGCCGAGCCCTTGTGTCCGCCGAACGGCAACAACGCACCGCCCTCAAGGATGGCTTTCGGGTCCTGCGTGGGCTGCCCGAGGCTGTCGACACCCATGCCCGGCGGCAAACGCTCGCCATTGCGCGCGGCAATTTGCACGTCACCATGAGCGATGGCACTGGTGGCCAGATCGAAGACGATCGGCGCGGCCCCGGCCTGTGGCGCAGCGAACGCAATCGGGTTGGTGCCGAACAAAGGCCGATCCGCGCCATGGGGCACCACGCAGGTCATGCTGTTGACCACACTGATGGCCACCAGACCTTCCTCGGCGAACGGTTCGACATCCGGCCACAGCGCAGCGAAATGATGGGAGTTGCGGATCGCCAGCGCAGCGATTCCGGCGCTGCGGGCCTTCTCCACCAACAACGGACGCGCCGCCGCCAACGCGGGCTGGGCAAACCCGTTGCCGGCATCGACGCGGACAAACCCGCTGGCGACATCCTCCACCTGCGGCACAGCCTGACCATTGACCCAGCCACTTTGCAGGGTCGACACATAACCGGGAATGCGGAACACGCCATGACTGTGGGCGCCATCGCGCTCGGCGCCGGCGCAGTTGGCGGCCAATGAACGAGCCACCTCGGCAGATGTGCCGTGGCGCAAAAAAATCGTTTCGAGCAATTGCGTCAGTTCTTCGAGCGACAGCGTGGACATGACAGCAGCGGACACATGATCGGATGGCGCAGACATCTGAAGCTCCAGATTAATTATTGGAGGGAACAACAGCGTACGAACTCGCGAATCGATTAATCACGCCGCCGAGGCAGCGTGTCAACCCTTGCCGAGGGCAACGGCGTCACAGACTGGCACATTTCCAGACATCCGGTGCGGTAACTATGTACCACCTGCCGCCGCTCTTCGAGCCATAACCTAGAGCCTCATTCCATCGGCGCCTCCATGCGCTCTGTCGAGACTCGTCAATGCCTGCAACCCATTCCCCCTTGTTGTTTCCTGAAACGTTGAAGTCGCCCGGCCTCTGGGGTGAGTTGGGCCGCATTCATGGCTTGTCACGCAAGGATTTCGACTGGCTGGCTCACACCCAATTGGCCACACAGCAACTGCGAAGCCGGCAATCGCCGCCGATGTTGGCGCAGCGTGTACTGCTCAATGCCACGGGTTTGCGCGCCTTGCCGTTGGCGGGCAGTTTTGTGCTCAGCGCCACACCCGATGACCACGGGGAAATTCTCTACACCCCCTACGAAGGCATCAAAAAGCACCACAACCGAGCTGATCTGCTCGAACAACTGGAACATCGCCTGAATACCCCGGCAGATGCCGAACGGTTATTGGCATTCCTGCCGATATACCGACGCAAACAATTGCTGGAAGCAGGCGCCATTCGCGTCAGCCTGGAAACGATTACCGGCGATATTTTCGATGATCAGCAGGCGCTCATCGTCCAGGCTCAACAGCTCAACGGCGAAGCGCTGCTGGTCGAGTTGCAGCAGTTGCCATCGCTTGGCGCGATGATCGACCGTGTCATGGATCAGTTGCTGCAAACTGCGTTTGGCGCGATGCAGCAACGCGACACCCGCGTCAGTTTCTACCTCAGCCCCGATCACGGCGTGACCCACCACTGGCTGGAGTCCATGAGCCTGAGCGATGCCGTGTTGATGTATTACCGCCATCAACGCTGGCCCGCGGGTCAACTGCACGAATTCTCCAATCCGGGTAAAAACCCCCAGCTCGCGGATCAAGTTCATTGGGAGAACGCCGTGATCAGCGCGTCCAGCAAACTGGCGGCGCTGTTGTTCGAGCAGCTTGAAGACTTCTGGCAAGCCCCTTGCGCGGACGGATCGACGCGCCGCGATTTTTTCGCACAAGCGCTGGCAGATCAGGCCCGTGCCGAGCTGCTGCTCAAACGTGAAGCGCACATCATCGACGCCGGGCAGTTTGTCACGCTGCATCAAATGATCGCGCCGCTGCCCTCCGCCCTGCGCTTGCCGACCATCGAAACCGTACGAATGTGGGAGTACCAGGAAAATTACGTGGAGCTGGCCGGCTCGTTGATGATCAGCCACGACAATGCCTACCTCTACACGCCCACTCAGGGCCTGCAAGTGCTCAGGGACTATCAGGATCTCAAGGAAACCCTGCTCAGGAAGTTCAAGCACGCCGGGCACGAAGACGAGCTGTATGGCCTGCTGAACCTGGAAGAACGCAATCGCTTCGTCGGCTACGACCGCCCACAGGTGACGGGAGAAGTTGTTTCGGGCGAAATCTTCCAGGTGCTGTTCGAATTGATCATCACCAAACAGCGGCAAAACGTCGACTATGCCTTGCAAGTGTTTCACCACAGCGACGGCGTCACGGATGTCCATGCGCTGGTCGACAAGGCACTGGACATCCGCACGATGCTGCGCGAGCAGTTGCTCACGCTGGATGCCGGCGGGCGCTGGAGCACACGTCCGGTCCTGATTGGCCGCACACAACCGTCGTGGGTCCTCGCCGATAAAACGACACTGGCGATCAAATCGTTCGCTGATGTCCGGGCCCCTCTCGACGCAGAATTCGCCAACCAGCCGCTCTCGCCCGCGAGCGCCCAGCGCAGCTATCTGCAACAGATGAAACCGGAATTGGCACAGGCGCTGTTTGTGGGGGTGGCCGCCGAAGCAGAGCTGCGGGTTATCCTCGGCACGCTACAGAAGGCGCAACGGGCCATCGTCGATAGCGTATTCAACGCCGATCAGCCGACGCGCAATGACCGTCGCGCGCTCAACGGCTTTCGTCCGGATGCGTGGGCGCTGACCGTCAAATGCGCAGATGAAGCCGAACCGCTGCCACTGGATCAGTGCCTGTTGTTGACCGAGCGCGGCGGCCTCGACGAGGAGCATTCCGGCCGGGTGATGCTGTGGACGCCCGGTTCAGGGCTGGAGGCATTTGACGACCTTGTCAGTGCCCGGAGGACACTGAACCGGCGCCTGCTCGACAGCGTGCAGCGCCTGTCACTGTTGGAAAACCTGCGAGCACCGCAACAGTTGCTCCACCGCCAATACGCGCTGGGCCCTCTGCACCTTATCGAAGCCAACGTGCTGGAAACGTGCATGCAAGCGGCGATCGAGCACCGTCTGGCCCGCTGCGAACAATTGCGTGCACGGCTGAAGGATTCGGCCCGACTGCACACGGCCATGACTTTACTGAGCCAAACCCCGCTGGAAACCAATCTGCAGCGCGCCACTGATGTCGCTCAAGCCATCAGGCAACAGCAAACGCTGCCGGCCTGGCTCGGCATGGCGCCCGTTGCCGAACAACAACTGCACCTTGAGTTATTGGAGCAATGGCGGCACAGCGTGGTCGACGATAAAGACTACCTGCACGGCATCGCGCCGTTATCGCGGTATGTGCACGAGCGGCTGAAAGCCATGCTCGACGCTCGCTTCCCCGGCGCCGCGCTTGATCCTGAGCAAATAGAAATCACGCCCAACCTGGCCCTCGCCGGCCCTGCCCGCAACCTCGCCGAATTCGCTCTGAACCACGTCAATATCGCCCAAGGCACGGGCTTTCGCGGCGCCTTGAAAAGCGCCCGGCCATTGCCGTCGGGACTCAATCAGCAAACGGTTCGTCAGATGCTCACGTCGCTGGCGATCGCCTCTGATTACGCGAAAACGGTTACCACCGAACTCACACAATCCGGCCCCGAGGCGGACTTGCGTAAACAGCGCTTTATTCGCCAGATACCCTGGCAACTGCTGCAACATGCCCATGCCTTGAAACTGCAACAACATCTGTCGGCGAAAGCATTTGATCTGCTGTGTCAGGTGCTGGACATGCCGGATGGCAAGGCTCGCGCGACCGTTCAAGGTGCCCGCGCCACTGTTTTTCCTCTGTCGCTGATCAAGACGCCGCGTGCGGCGCCGGTCGAGACGCTCGGCATGTATGTGATCAGTGCTGACGATGGCCAGCAGGGTCCCTGCGTGCTTTACATGCCCTACGCCGCCGAAGTGTTCCGCGAGTTTGCAAACGACGCAGACCTTATCGCCGCGCTGAACACCCCTGGCAGCTTGCAGGATTTGCTTATCCGACGTTCGCCGGAAAACCAGCAGGCGTCGTTGCGGGGAGTGTTGCAATCGAGTGTGGGTGAAGTCAGCGAAATGACGCTCGCGAGAAACCCGCTCACGGGCAATGTCTTGCACCGACTGTATGACGACAACATCAAATTGCTGCCGCACCTGCTGGCCAGTCAGCTGGAAAGCGCGGCGCAGACTGACTGGGACGCGGCCAGACATCTTTTCGATGGCGGTCTGAAACTGGCCTCTGGCTTGCTGCCGGGCAAGCTCGCTTACGTGTCATTCCTCTGGCAAAGCTACAAAGACTTCAAAGATTCGGCCGAGGACTTGCAGGACCATCACTGGAAACGCGCGGTGCACGCGTTCATTGCCGGTGCGCTGCAAATGATCAGCATGGGCCGTGTATCGATCGAGTCGTCCGCGGAATCGGTGGCGGAATCTGAGGCCGCGCGACAACAAACCTCACTCACTGCCCCGTCCCGCGAGCAGATCCCCCCAACGGCCCCTACTCGCACTGAACTGCGCACTTTCGAATCCACGTCGGTTGCGCTCGAAGACCTTAGCCACGAGCCCCACAGCGGGACTTACATCAACTCCGCCGACAGGCTCAGGTATGCCGCCGTTGCCGGCAAGGTCTACCGCGTCGACAAGCCCGGCGCGGTATGGCGAATGGTCAATGCGGAAACGTTTGGCCCGGCATTGCGTAAAGACGGCACGCAACTGGTGCTCGACCCGGATCGACACACCATTCATTACGGCAAGGCCATGTCGAAAATGTACAACCGCTTCGCGACCCACCGCGAGCGACGTCTGGTGCTGAACATCGAAGCCCACGGCATGGAAGACATTCGCAGCAAACACCCGGAAAAAGCGCGAATACTGGTGCAGGCCGTGGATGTCGCCCGCTATTACGCGTTCAACAGTCTGCATAATCTGGTGCAGCTCAGAAAATCGCTGCCTGGTAGCCGGCTGGACCGTTTCCTCAGAGGTTTTTTTGACGTGAACCAGATCAACGACGCCATGCTCGCCAAGCTCAAAGAAGCGATCGTGCCGCTGTGCACGGCACTGGTAGACCCCACGGAAGACCTGATGAACACCGACCGTTTCATCATTGGTTCGAACAAATACCCCGGCGCGAATCTGATCGCCTTCGTACTGGACGACGACGAACAACGCAAAGTGCACTTCACCGAAAACTTCTTCGCGCAGCAACTGGACTGGTACAAATCCTCTTTGACGGAACCGTTCAACGTTGACGGCCATGCTCAGGCATCCATCCTGATCCACGAATTTGCCCATCAATTTTGTAACGCGGTGGACATTGCTTCGCTGGAAGCGCGGCGACCGTTCAGCGATTTGATCGAGACCATCACCGGTCAAGGCATTGCGATGAAAAACAGCCAGCAAACGTTCCAGCGTGAGGCCTTGTCGCTGGCAACTCCGCGACAAGAGCTGTTTTCGCGCTGGAGTGAAAAGCAGCAGGCGTGGCTCAGCTTCGATCAATTTCCGGACATGGCCGTTGTCAGCCAACAGATTCTGGAGGCCACTGTCAGCCCGACCCTGGAGGCCGCCCGCAATGCGTTTCTCGATCAGCACACCCCGCAAGCGCGGATCGAAACGATATTGCGCAACGCCGATTCGATTGCTTTCCTGATTTGCGAAATGGGCCGGCAGCTTGATCCGGCCCCAGCGGACTCGCCGTAAACAGGCAAAAAAAAGCGCAGGCCTGAGCCTGCGCTTTTGCGAGGGGCGGATCAGTCTTTCTGATCCCGCAACACATTGCCCGACGCACCGTCGATGCGGAATTCGTAAACAACGCCATCGGCTTTGCGACCTTCACCCTTCCAATAACCGTTGTTGTCCGCTTCGATTTCATACACCTCAACGTAACCGGCCTTGGTTTTGACGATTTCGATGGCTTTTTCAATGGTGACCCAGCCCGCGCCAGGTTTATCCGCCAGTGCAGCACCCGCGCTGAGCAAGCTGGAGGTGGCAATCAGGGCGGCTAAAGTTTTTTTGATCATTTTTTCACTCCGTTTGTGGATAGTGCTCATGGGTGTCCTGTTTTTTGGGCGCTTGTGGGAAAAATAAGTTCCACTTTGATGGGTAATTGCCATGACGGATGTTCTCGGCAACTGACCGTCGAGGTTAGAATGTGCGAAATCAGGACGAGTCAATGACCCAAGACACTCTCTCAGAAGCCGAATACGATGCGATCACCGATGCCGCCGCGCATTGGTGCATGCGGTTGCACGCCGCTGATTGCACGGACGAAGAGCGGCGCACGTTCGAACAATGGCACGATGCCCATCCCCTGCACGCGTTCGAATATGAAGCCATGCTGGAAATCTGGGACGTCGCCGAACACTTGCCGCGTCCCGAAGTCGATGTTGGCGTACCGATCAGCCGCCCGCCATCACGCTCGTGGCGGCATTACGCAATAGCCGCTGGCGTCTGTGCTCTCGCGTTACCGTTGGGCGCAATAGCCGGCTGGAACCTCGGCTGGCTGCCAAACAGCTACGAGCATTTCGCCGCCACCGACAGCGTGCGCCAAGTCACCCTCGGCGATGGCAGTCAAATCGAGCTGAACCTCAACACTGACCTGACCTTCAGCAACTACAAGGATGAACGCCGCGTCACCCTGAAAAAGGGTGAGGCGTTCTTCACCGTCAGCCACGACATGCGACACCCGTTCATCGTTCGTGCTGGCGAAGGCAAAATCCGTGTGACCGGTACCCGTTTCAACGTCTGGATGTATGAGGACCAGGTGCGGGTCAACCTGATCGAAGGCTCCGTACTGGTCACCAGCAACACCGCATTGTCGGGCGATGGCTTGCGCCTCGGGCCGTCCATGCAGGCACGCTACAAGCATGGCGACTACATGCCGCAGATCAGCCAGACCTACCCCAACGACACCGCGCTGGCGTGGCGCAGTGGCAAACTGGTGCTCGACAATCTGTCACTCAACGATGCGTTGCCGCTGATCAACCGTTATCTGGACAAGCCGTTGATGCTCAACGATAGCGCCACCGGCTCTATCCGCGTTGGCGGCATCTACAACATCAAAGAAATGCACAACTTGGCAAGCACGCTGCCCAAAGTGCTGCCCGTCTACCTGACGCGCAACCATGAAGGCAATCCCGTCATCAACTCGATGCCGCAACAACCGCCAAAAAGCTGAAGGCCGCCCCCTTGCGGGAAGCGGCCTTCATGTCTGACGCAGTCAATAGCAGCGCTTACTGCGCGGCAACCTTCCCGGCCTTGTCCAACCCTTCGCGAACCGTCTGCACCTGATACTGCGGATCTGCCTGGATCTGCTGTGGGGTAAACGGCAGCACACTCCACTGTTTCTTCGAGAATGCCTGCGTCTGATCCCGCGAGTACTTCGACGCAGGATCGCTGGACAACGAGAACGCCAACAAGCCCTGCGCGTGCGGCCCTTTGTCGTCAAACGTCACCACCTGCAGGTAGCTGGTGCCACTGACAACCTCCAGTTTGCCGTCATCGCGCGGTACGCTTTGAATCGCGTTATAGATGCCCAAGGTGCCCGGCCCGCCATGAATCGGCGTCTGTTGACCACCGCTGCTGACCACCTGAACATCGCCCCAACGTGTATCAGGTTTGAGGCCCATTTTTGTGCTCAGCTCCACGGAAGCCAACATGGCTGCGCGCACTTCCCTGGCAACCGCTGGCTGCTCAATCGCCAATCCCCGCGGGGTGTTTTGCGCATCCTTTGGATCAAACACCACGCGCCAGATATCCGGTGACGCCTGCAGCGTTTGCATGATGTTCTGCAAATGCACCAAACCCATACCCGAATCCAGATTGGCCCGACCGTCCCACGCCTTGAGGCTGACACACACCGGTTTCAGCGCGGCTGCGTCGGTAGCCAATTCGGTTGCGCAGAACTTCAGCAGATCCGGCACCACCTGGCGTGCCGCATACACCTGATCGTCCATCACCATCTGTTGCAAATCCTTAACCGCCACCGTGCCTTTGGTAATCAGGCTGGCGAGGCGATCCAGAGCAAAACGCGAGCGCAGGCCCAACGGTTGACCTTCCTGACTGATCAGCGGCGAGAACCCGGTCAAGGGTTGCGCCGGATTCGCCAGCCATGCCGAATCGTTGGAGTGCTGCACGAAATCCCTGCGCGACAACTGCGGCAACTGGCTGGAAGCAAAGATGCCTTTTTGCGCCGCGCTCGGATCGATGTCCCAGGCACAATCACTATTGGAACCGTCGAGAACAATCATCTGCAGACCGATAAGCGGATCACTGCATTTGGCCAGTTTGTCGGCGCTGACGTTCGGCACCACCGAGAGGTTCATGTACAGCGTCTGCCCTTGGTCATCCACCGCCAGGGTGTTCACCCAAGGGATACCCTGAATTTTGTGCACTGAATCCTGCAAATCCTTGAGGCTGGCCGCTTGATTCATCGCATACCACTGCGTAAGCACTCGATCGTTGTCGAGGTTGGCATCACGCAGGCTGTAAGCGTACTGATTGTCCCAATCGAGCTTGCCCGGCCACTGCACCACCGGGCCGAACTGCGAGCTATAGATGTCGCGCGTGACGGGCACCACTTGGCCATCGGCCTGTTTGACCTGCACAGTCACCGTTTGCTTGCTCATCGGCAAGGATTTGCCGTCGAGCAAGTAATGCGTCGGGTCTTTCGGGTCGAGTTGCAGACGATACAAAGTGAAATGTTTCGACGAGTCGACAGTATGAGTCCAGGCCAGATGCTGGTTGAAGCCGATGTTGATCATCGGCAGGCCGGGCAAAGCCGCACCCATTACGTCGAGTTTTCCGGGAATGGTCAGGTGCATCTGGTAGAAACGCATGCCGCCGACCCAAGGGAAATGTGGGTTGGCCAACAACATGCCGCGACCATTGAACGAGCGCTCGCTGCCCACTGCCACGGCGTTGCTGCCACGATCCAGCGCAAAACGTTGCTGACGCGCGTCAGCCATTTGATAGGCATGGCGATCAGGCGCAATACCTGCGCTGGCCTGCGGCGGAGTGGCCCCGGCCAGCGCTTCGGCGAATTGACCGACGCCACCTTCAACCAACAACCGGCGCGTGAGCTTCACCAGATCTTCAGCAGCAATGTCACGCACCCATTCGCCCTGGCACTGCTGCGGCAGACCTTGTTGACGACGTTCGGCCAGATATTGGTTGTAGCCGGCGGCGTAACCTTTCACCAGATCCTGCACTTGGGACGTCTGCGCCTGCCAGAACGTGTTGACCGCTTCAGGCGTGTTCAGCCAATTGAAGAACACGTCGCTGACACGATTCTCGCGCTCTTCGATGGTGAACTGATCCGGGCCGAAATAGCGTGAGCGCTGGCCATTGACCGTCACGATCTCATTGGCCAGCAGGCACAGATTGTCCTGCGCGTAGGCGTAGCCGATGCCGAAACCCAAGCCGCGTTCGTTCTCGGCGCGAATATGCGGAACACCAAACGCGGTGCGCCGGATGTCAGCGCTCGCGCCGGTGGCGGGACTGAATGCCTGAGCCGAAACACTCAGCCCGAGAAATACCCCGGCAAGGGTCAGTCCGGTTAACTGCCTGGAAATAATCACGCTCGCTCCTGATCGAAATGCCGAAGAGCGGATCAGGCCTGCCCACGAGAAAAGGTTGGCCAAGGATCCGCTCTGAAAACACCCACGCGTCCACGCGCAATGAGCCTTTTCAAGTAACGAAGCCAGGAAAAAAAATTTAGCCCGCCGAACACCGATCTGGAGCCGTGATTACGGAGAAACGACGAATTTCCGACAAAATTTCTACATATTTTCTTTCATGATTTGTCGTGCTGATTCGTCTTGTTTAGAGAGAGCACAAAAACCTTTCCCGATCTGGCTCTGAAAAGGAGTAATCGCATGTACAACTCGCAACTACCATCGGACGGTAGCCAGGCGCCACAAGGGGCTTCCATGAGTTCCCTCACGAGCGATTTCGGGCAGCGCGTCGAACGTCACGGTAACGAACGTATCCGTCTGCTGCTGAAAAGTTTTGGCCTGCGCACCAGCCTGATCCGCCTGAAGGTCATCGACGCCCTGCTGGTCGCGGCACAAACCGATCGTCGTCTGGGCGTTCGCGGTGTCCATAGCCAATTGCTGGATCTGGACATCCCGCTGTCGTTTCTCAGCGTCCGCGAAGTCCTCAAGCGCCTGTGCGCCGAAGGTGTCATCACCTTCAACGCAGACAAAAGTTACAGCCTGCACCCCCAGGCTGCGGCGGTCCTCAACGAGTGAACCGCACAACCATCGCCGTCAGGATCTGACCTTGCGGCGCATCACGGCGTTGATAATCACCACGATCACCGCCACCGCGATTGCAATGTACTGAAACATCTTTTCAGTGATCATCCCGGCGTTTTGCGCCCAGGACAGGCCGAGCATGATCGCCAGTACCGAAACGGCGATCAGAATCGAGTAAATCAAACGTTGCTTATGAGTCATTGCGAGTTCCTGAAACTTTGGAATGTATCCGGTTTGTATCTGTTTGCATGCCATGCACTTACCGTTTCACGGGGATGCGCCGCTGCAATCGGGGTCTCATGTTACAGCCGATGAAGAGTTTTGGCTTCATGACGGCATCACCATGAGGACTTTTCAAATGTTGCGTCGAATCACCTGGCTGATTCCCGTTCTTGCCCTGCTCACCCTGAGTGGTTGCATCATCTTCCCCCACGGCGGCTGGCATGACGATCACCATCGTTACTCCCAGAGTGGTCCTGGTTATTACCCACATCGTTAAAACCACTGCAACCGATGCCCGCGCCCACGCGGGCATTTTTGTTTGCGCCCCTGCGCCCGCCCCTGCGCATTAACACGCCGCAAGAATTTGAAATCTGTTGTCGCAGCAAACCGTTAGGCCACCGGATTTTCTGCGCCTAGGCTTTGAAAATTCTCTCTCGAGTTGCAAACAAGGATGTTTATGCAAAGGACATTAATAACGCTGCGGCGCCGACAAGCGATCGGATTCTGTCTGGCCATCACCGCGTTCGAACTGCTCACCTACATGGCCAGCGACATGATCATGCCCGCCATGCTGGCGGTGGTCACGGAACTCGACGCTGACGTTCGCCATGTGCCGAATGCCTTCAATCTCTATCTGATAGGCGGTGTCTGCCTGCAATGGCTCATCGGGCCATTGTCGGATCAATGGGGACGACGGCCGATGCTGCTGTTCGGTAGTGCCCTGTTCGGTACGTCCTGCGCAGTTGCCTTCATGACCGACAGCATCGAGATGTTCAACCTGTTGCGGCTGGTACAAGGGATGGGCCTCGGCTTTGTGGTGGCGGTCAGCTATCCCGCCCTGCAGGAAGTGTTCTGCGAGGCGGATGCAGTGCGTTTGATGGCGTTGCTCGGCAATGTCGCACTGCTGTCACCGTTGCTCGGGCCACTGCTGGGCAGTCTGCTTCTCGAATGGGTGAACTGGCGCGAAGTGTTTCTCGGTCTCGGCATTGTCGCCGCCCTAGTGTGGCTGGGCCTTTTTACCTGCATGCCCGAGACCGTTGGCGTCGTGCGCCGCGACGGTCAACCGCTGCTGCCCGTGGCATTCTCCTGGGACAACACCCGCCGACGTTATCTGGCACTGCTGACCAATCGCAGGTTTCTCGGCGCGAGTCTCGCGCTGGGCCTGATGAGCCTGCCGCTGATTGCCTGGATCGGGCTCGCCCCTTTGTTGCTGATGCAACTGCAAGGCCTGACCACCTTCGAATATGGCCTTTGGCAGATACCGATTTTCTCGGCCGTCATTCTGGGCAATCTGATCCTTGATCGCCTGTTGCTGACCCACTCCATACCTCAGTTGATTCGTTTGGCGCTCTGGCCATTTTGCCTGGGGCTTCTGACGCTTATCGGCTGCGCAGCGTTTGCTGCAAATACCGGCACCTTGGTCGCCAGCCTTTCGCTATACGCGGTCGGGCTGGGCATGAGCAACGCCGCGTTATATCGATTGGCACTGTTCGCCAGTGATGACAGCAAAGGCTTGGTATCCGCCATGATCGGCATGATTTCGATCGCCGTAATGGGCCTCGGCGGCTCGGTAATCGCCCTCAATGGTGGTGGCACCCGCCTTGAACTCTTCGCCCTGTGGTCAGCCTTCGCCGGCTTGCTGTGCCTGCCTCTGCTCCATGGTTTTTTACGAGACGCGGACACCGCGCTCACCCCACCTCAATAAAGGAATATTGATGCCTTACTTACCCCATAGCGACGCGCTGTGTGCGTTGCCGCACCCCTATTGTCGAAATTCGGCCCCCGCTGAACTGTTCAATCAAGCGATGGCCGAGATCAGCCGCTTTCATTGCCGACACACGCCAGGTTATGAACCTTGGCTGAACAGCAACGGCGTGCACGCCGATGACCTTGACAGCCTTGAAGACTGGTCGCGGCTGCCGCCGATCTTCGCCAGTTACTTCAAACGTCACCTGCTTCTGAGCAGTACCGGTGAGGACGCACTGGAACTGACGTCCTCTGGCACCAGCGGTGAAAAAAGCCGCATGCGTTATGACGAGCGCAGCATGGCCGGCGCCCAGTTCATGGTCGAACGAATATTCGATCATTACGGCTGGAACACGCCTGAGACGCCCTGCAATTACCTGCTGCTGAGCTACGAGCCGCAAGATCGCATCACATTGGGAACCGCTTACACCGACCAGTTCCTGTGTCGCTTCGCGCCGGTCAATCGCGTCGCGTACGCCCTTCGCAACACCGGTGCCGGTCATCAGTTCGATGTATTCGGGGTGATCGCCGCCCTGCAATCCTTCGCTGAAGAAGGTTTGCCAGTACGTATTTTCGGTTTCCCGGCCTTTCTCTGGCAGGCCCTGCAAAGGATGCAAGCCACTGGCGTGGCGGACTTGCAGTTGCCGGCACATTCGTTGGTGTTTTTCGGCGGCGGCTGGAAAACCCAGGCTGCAGAGGAAATTCCGAAAGCGCAGTTGTACGCGCAGATCCACCGACAGTTGGGCATTGAACCGTCGCAGTGCCGCGATGGCTACGGCGCCGTCGAACACGCCGTGCCTTATATCGAATGCGCCGAACATCACTTCCATGTGCCGGTGTATTCCCGAGTTTACGTGCGCGATCCGGGCGATTTCTCCGTTCTGCCCTATGGCCAGCAAGGCTTGCTGGGTTTTGTCTCGCCGTATATCTCGTCCAGCCCGGCCCATGCGGTGGTGATGAGCGATCTGGCCACCTTGCACCCCGGCGCCAGCTGCAACTGTGGATTGGACAGTGACTGGTTTGAATTGCATGGCCGCGCCGGCACCACTGTCGGCCGGAGCTGCGCGATGGCTGCCGCCGAATTACTGGGAGGCCACTGATATGTATTTGATCAATGGACAACTGAGCAACCCTTCCAGCCTGGATGAGGCACTGCACGGCCTCTATCAGGATTTGCCGCAACAGTTGAGCACTCCGCTCTGCGCGACCACGGTGATCAACGCAGCGCTGCAATTCGCGGAAAAACTGCACAGCAACACAGCACTCACGCTGGATGCCGAGCAGCGCCAAGCCCTGTTCGACTTCTGCCAGGCCGATGCGTTGCGTTACAAACTGGCGCGCGAACTTGGCAATCAGCCGACATCGCTGCGGCGCATCGATTATCGCCAATCACGTTTCGAAGGCTGGCGCGCGTTGGGGCTGGTCATACACATCACGCCAGGCAATGCGCCGTTACTGGCGTTTTGCGCGGTCATCGAAGGACTGCTGGCTGGCAACGTCAATTGGCTGCGCCCCAGCAGCAACGATCAAGGACTGACCGCACGCCTGCTCCACGCACTGGTGCAATGCGACGCCAGCGGGCAACTCGCTGGCCACATCGCGGTAATACCGGTAACCACCGCGCAAATCGGTCAATTGTGCAAACGGGCCAACGGCGTCGCCGCCTGGGGTGGCGAAACCGCGCTACACGCCATCCGCCAACAGCTACCGGCCGGTTGCCGCTGGATCGATTGGGGCCATCGCATCAGCTTCGTGTACCTCACACCGCAGGCCGCCTCGGCGCAAGCACTGGATGCGGTCGCCGACGAAGTCTGCCGTCTTGATCAGCAAGCATGCTCCAGTCCGCAATGGTTGCTGGTGGACAGCGACGACCCTGCCGTCCTGCGGGGTATCGGCGCGCGCGTTGCCGAAGCGTTCGAACGCCGGGCCGGGCATTGGCCAGCGTTACAGCCGACGCCGCAAGAAGCCTCGCAAATCACCACACACACGCAGATGACGCGGTTGGCGCAGAGTTTTGCCGGGCAGATCGGCCATGTCTGGCAGGGTTCGGGCTGGCAAGTGACGTGGGCGCATCAGCGGCAATTGAACCCCTCTCCGCTGTTTCGCAGCTTGATGCTGATCCCGGTGCCCAGGGCGCTGCTCAGTCAAACCCTGCTGGACTGGCGCAACGTTTTGCAAAGCTGTGCGCTGGTCTGTGAAGACGCGCAAATCTGCGAACTGACGCAATCGTTGATCAGCGCCGGCGTCACCCGGCTGGCCCCGATCAATGCGATTCACGACGGTTACGACGGTGAGCCCCACGATGGTGTCTATGCGTTGCAGCGGCTCAGTCGCAGAGTGTCGGTCAGCCTCGCCGCCGCCGCGCTGCCCACCCATGCCACTCTCGATCCCCCACCCTTGGCGATCCGACGCAACGATCAGCCGATCATGAGCAAGGAAACCTTCCTCGCCCAGCCGATCAACCCGAGCGCGCAACTGTATTTCCGCTCCGGTGGCAGCAGCGGCACCCCCGCTCTGGCAGGCTTCAGCCATCGCGACTTCGAGCAGCAGATGCGCGCGACCGCGGACGGTATGTTCGCGGCGGGTCTCGACCCGAGTCGCGACCGGGTAATGAACCTGTTTTTCAGCGGCGGCTTGTACGGCGGATTCTTCAGTTTCAGCAAAGTGCTCGAACTGCTTGACGCCACACACCTGCCGATGGGCGCCCCGAACGATGATGACTACGCTGACATCGCGCAATTGATCATTGATCAGCGGGTGAATGTGCTTATCGGCATGCCAAGCACCCTGCACCGTTTGTTCCTTCAACAGAAGGAGCGCCTACAAGCTTACGGCAAGGTCGAAAAAATCTTTCTCGGAGGCGAACACCTCAGCGAACCCAGCCGGCAATTGCTGCAAAGTTGCGGCGTGACCAGTATCCGCTCAGCGCTCTATGGCAGCGTTGACGCCGGTCCGCTGGGGCATGCCTGTAAAGCAAGCGCCGACGGCGTGTTTCATTTGTTGAGCGATGTCCAGCAACTGGAAATTGTCGCGTTCGATAAAGACGTTGCCGTGGTCGCCGACGACGTCGGGCGGCTGATCTTCACCTCCACCGCCCGCGAGGGCCAGGTCGTTCAACGTTACGACATCGGCGACAGCGGTCGCTGGGTACACGGCGCCTGTGCCTGCGGGCTGCAATCGCCGCGGTTCGAGCTGTTGCAACGTCACGGCAAACTGATACGCATCGGCACCGACTTCATTTCCCTGAGCGAATTGGCCGAGCGCCTGCAATGCCCTTGTCAACTACTGCTGGATCACGCGCCCGACGGCATTGAACGCATGCGTCTGCGCTGCGAACTGCCCTCGGCAGACGTACTGACGCGTCTGGCCAACTATTCGACGCTGTCCACATTGGTGCAAAGCGGATTGTTGGTAATTGAGGTTGAAACCTGCGCGCTCGAACACTTTACGCGCCTTCAGCACAGCGGCAAGACGCCTGCACTAATTGACTCGCGGCGTTAATGGCCGATCCAATGACAAGAGAAATCAACGTGAAAACACATCATCAACTGAATGAGCTGCTGACCTTCGCGCGCCAACATTCGGACTATTACAAACAGCTTCTGGTCAATGTCGAGGGCCAGGTCAGTTCCTTGTCCGAGTTGCCTCTGACAGACCCTGCCGAGTACTGGAATCACAGTCATGATCTCGATCAGTGGCCTGTACTTACCGGGCCCGCCGTTAAGGGGATCGTGTTCAAAACCGGCGGATCGACCAGCGCCGGAAAACTCTCCGTTTATGCCCGGGATGAATGGAATGCACTGGTGAGGGATTTTGGTAACAGCCTGACCGCGCAGTTCTCACCGGGAGATCGCATAGCCAATCTGTTTTTTGCCGGCGATTTGTATGCCAGTTTTCTGTTCATTCACGACGCGCTCGCCCATGTCCCGAGCGACATTATCGAGTTCCCTTTTGCTGGCAATGTCGAATCCAGCGCTCTCGCCGAAGGCATCGTGCAGCACCGGATCAACGTTCTGGCCGGAGTTCCAGCGCACCTGCTGACATTTGCCGCCTGGCTGAGCCGCAACGGGCAGGTCCTGGAAAATATCGACACGGTGCTCTTTGGCGGCGAGAGCCTGTTCGCTGCACAACGACAAACACTCGCGCATGTGTTTCCAAATGCCCGCATTGCTTCCATCGGTTACGCCAGCGTCGACGCCGGTTTCATTGGGGCCAGCACCCTCGACTGCGCCGACGGCGAACATCGAACGCCGGATGATCACGCCGTTATCGAGATCATTGATGAGGTATCCGGTGCAGTGATCAGTGATTGTGATCGCCCGGGACTGTTGGTACTGACCAACCTCAATCGCCGCTTGATGCCTTTGCTACGTTACCCGGTAGGTGACCGCGCCAGTTGGCGAGAACCCGTCGGTACCGCCATGCGCAAATTCGTTCTCAAGGGGCGCAGCGCCAGCAGTCAGCGGGTGCGTGTCGGCATACTGTCGCTGATGCCAAGCGAGCTCGGCGACCTCGTTCACCACACCGTCGCCAGTGACGACTGGCAATTGGTGATCGGGCAGACAGCCCTCAAGGATGTGCTCACCCTCAAGTGGGTAGCGTCCGGCAATAGCGCCGAGACGGATGACGCCAGTCAACAGCTGAAAAGGCGACTGATCGAACGCTACCCGCTGATCGAAAAGCTACAAGCAGACCAATTGCTCGACCTGCAGATTCAATGCTGCAGCAGCGAAAACCTGCACCGTCACCCTCGCTCTGGAAAATGCCTGCGTGTGCTTGATCAACGCGTGTATGAACATCCCCTCGCGGAGCCTGCGTGATGGAGCCACTGATTTTACGCAACTACCGCGATACCGATGCGAGCGCGGTCAGTCAACTGTTCAGAGAGGTTTACGGCGACCACTATGTGCAACCTCATGTGTATCTACCGCACATGATCAGTCAGAACCATGCCGATCAACGCTGGCATTCGCTGGTCGCCGAAGTGGATGGACACCTCCTCGGCCACGCCACGCTGTTTCGTGAATCCGACTCGCACAGTGCCGAACTGGCATTGAGCGTTGTGCACCCGCAAACCCGTGGCCAACAGATTGCCACTCGCCTGGGCGATCAGTTGCTGACTCATGCCCAGGCGCTGGGCTGCCGCAACGTGACGATCAAGCAAGTGACGCACCACCCGTACACGCAACGCATGGCCGACAGTTTGGGTTTTCATAACACTGGGCTGCTGCCCGATTACGTGCCATCACCCTTCGGTGCGAGCACGCCGGAGTCGATTGTCATTGGTTGCCGTGTGGTTGCGGGCTACCAACAACCGCTGCCGAATCAACGCTGGCCCGCCAGTTGTGCGGCGTTCATGGCGCATCTGAGCCACGTGTTCGGCGTGCGCGATCAAATGCCGCGCTGGTGCGGCGCGCCAGTGCATTTGGAAAAGCAGGCAAACCGCTATGACCTGTTGCTGAAAAAGATCGGCACGGGGCTGCTCAGGCAGTTGGGCGAGCTGCCGGCACACTGGCTGGTGTCGATAAAACTCAGGCTGTCCAGGCAATTTGCGCTTGATCTGAGCAGGCTCGCCGACATCGGTTTCGTATTTACCGGGTTGGCGCCGGGGCACGGCAACTATGAGGGATGGTTGGCGTTGTTTCATCGAGGAATGTGCCAGCGGCCATTGCAACTGCACTGCCCGCGCATGCAGCGCTTGCATGAAATGACCCAAATACATCCGAACGCACTGATTGATCGTTAGCTGAAGCGATCGCCTGTGGTCTGTGAACCTGCACCAGACCACAGGAATACCGCATTCATGCTTTGGCTGTGACGCCTTTGTCCGAAGGTGGCAGCGGCGCGTTGCCGTCACCGTACGTCTTCAGATTCTGCAGCACATAAATCGCTTTTTTGAATTCGGGAATCAGGCTTTTGCCGTAGAAATTGCCGTTGAGGCTATTGCTCTGGATGGTATCCAGTTGCGTGGCGAAATACTCCAACGCGTTAAAGCGTGCGTCCGGGTCTTTCTGCACACCAAAACGATCGAACTTATCGCCAGCATTGAGCAAGGTAATAGAGGTCACTTCGGAAATCAGTCCTCGGCCACGCAGAAACTCACTCAAATTACCCAATTGCTTTACCGATACGTTGGCCGGATCAAAACCTTTGATCTGCTTGCGTAACCCTTGCTTGTCCATCTCGGCCACATTCAAAGCGTTGGGATCGTTGCCGACCAGCGTGAGCATTTGCTGCACCTTGACGCTCTGAGCCACCTGTTTCTTCGCACCCGTGTCGCGAACCAGGATGCCGGCCTTGCTTTGCCAGGTCCCGGTAATGCCGATAGTCATGCGAAAACTCCTTGAAGAATGACCATGAAATGTCCTTGTTGAGCGACTTGTATGCCCGAGAGTATCGGCCGGCAAACTGATGGCACCAACTTATTTATGGTTTTTTTACATATTCCGTACATTTTCGATACAAACCAGCAAAGCCTTACAAACACTGGGCCGTCTGTACCGCTCAACATTGCGAAACGTAGATTTATTGCTCTAATGAACAGGCTGGTTAGTTTCTGTGTATCACGGCCGATACATACCTTCAGTCGGTTATGCAGACTCTTGTACGAAAGTACCTAAAGCTTCCTTTCGCCGCGACGATACGTAGGGATACCCGCACTGTTTTCCATCCCTGCCCCCACAAAAACAATCGCAGCTCAAGGACCGGTTTCCATGCCCGCATTCCGCACCATTCAGGCTCGCTACACGCTGTTTCTGGTTCTGTTCATTCTGCTGTTGTCAGTGCTGACCGTGGTCGGCATCAGCCAATTGGTCGCGCCCAAATTGCGCCATACCGAAGAGCAAGTCGTGCTCAACCGCATCGCCGAAGTTGCTGAACAGATTCAGGGCGAATTGAACAAAGTTCAGGCACAGCAACGCAGCATCACCCAGACCATTCCCCTGCTCGACAGCGCGGCAATCGACACCGTGTTGCCGGGACTGGTTGACCAGTACGGCGAATTGAAAGTCTTTGGCGGCGGTATCTGGCCGCTGCCCGGCCAACGTGAAGCCGGACGCAACAAGTTCAGCACTTTCTGGCACCGCGACGCCTCGGGAAAACTGGCGGTAAACACCTTCTGGAACAGCGACGCCGCGCCCAATTACTACGACCAGAGCTGGTACAAGGGCGGCATGCAAACCCCGCGCGGCCAGTGCGCCTGGGCCGCTGCCTATAAAGACGACGCCAGTGCCGAACCGCGCACCAATTGCGTCATGGCCATCCAGAAAAACGGCGTAGCGTGGGGCGTGTCGACCATCGACGTGACCCTCGGCTTTTTCAATGATCTGGTGGCGCGCAAGGAAAAAGACCTCAACGCCGAAATGCTCATCGTCGAGGCAGACGGCAAGATCATCAGCAACAGCTCGCGAATCAGCGGCCCGATCGTGCTGAAGAACATCAGCGAACT
The DNA here is from genome assembly GCF_044750025.1 of Pseudomonas sp. NPDC088885. Classification (NCBI taxonomy): domain Bacteria; kingdom Pseudomonadati; phylum Pseudomonadota; class Gammaproteobacteria; order Pseudomonadales; family Pseudomonadaceae; genus Pseudomonas; species Pseudomonas sp. NPDC088885. The sequence continues at coordinate 221,633 of NZ_JBIVJB010000001.1, forward strand.
GGCGGGCAACCTGCCGTTCGCCAAGCAGGTCAACGCTGGTCTGCAAAACCGCGAGCAATCGCAACGCATCGAGTTCGACAACAACGGTCAGGACAGCACCTTCTTTATGCGTCCGATCGAAGGCACGCCGTGGTTCCTCGCCACCGCCCTGCCGACCAAAATGCTCACCGCCCAGCGTGATGACGTGCTCAGCACCTTGAGCCTGTTGCAGATTCCGTTAGTGATTCTGTTGGTGCTGCTGCAGGTCTACGCGATTCGTCAGTTGATCTCGCGCATGAAGGCGTTGAAGGCCAACATTGATTTGCTCTCCAGCGGCGATGCCGACCTGACCAAGCGCATCACCATTCGTGCCGAAGATGAACTCGGCGCGATCGGCCATTCGATCAACACGTTTATCGCGTATCTGCAAAACATGATCGGCGAAGTGACCCACGCGACCGGTGCCATGGCCTCGAGCCTCGACAACCTGCAACGCACCTCGGCGCACACCAGTCAGATCCTGCTGCGCCATGCCTCGGAAACCGATCAGACGGTTACCGCGATCACCGAAATGAGTTCGACCGCCGAAAGCGTCGCGCAAAATGCCGCTGAAACGGCCGCGTTCACCCAAAAAGCCAATGAAAACGCCGACCGCTCGCGGGTGGTGGTCGGTGAAGCGACCAACAGCGTTGTAGCGCTGATCGACGAAGTGGCCAGCGCCACGCACAAAGTTGAAAACATGCAGCAGGACGCTCAACGCATCACCGAGATTCTTGGGGTGATTGGCGCGATTGCCGGCCAGACCAACCTGTTGGCGCTTAACGCTGCGATCGAGGCAGCGCGCGCCGGGGAACAGGGTCGTGGTTTTGCCGTGGTGGCTGACGAAGTCCGCGCCCTCGCTGCTCGCACTCAGGCCAGCACCTCGGAAATCAACGAAATGTTGACTCGCCTTACACAAGGCGTGAGCTCATCGGTTGCGGCGATGGAAAACACCCAGGCCAGTTGCCAGTCGGCGGCCGACGCCACGGCGCGGGTCAACACCGGTCTGGATGAAATGGCCGGTTCGGTCAGCCACATCAACAGCCTCAGCACACAAATCGCCACCGCCGCCGAACAGCAAAGCGCCGTGACCGAAGAGATCAACCGCAGCATGGTGCAAATCCGCCACATGGTTGAGGAACTGGTACACAGCGGACAGGCCAGCGAGTTGAATACCCAGCAATTGCTGGAGGCTAATAGCCGGGTGAGTGCGATTATGGGGCGCTTTAAAGTCAGCTGAACCACCAAAGTGACGCCCCTGTAGGAGCTGCCGCAGGCTGCGATCTTTTGATTTGGCGTTTAAGGGGCAAGATCAAAAGATCGCAGCCTGCGGCAGCTCCTACAGGGAGCGAGGCGTTCCGGTCTTGTAGCAACTGGAAACACTCCGTTGATTTCAGGCAGTAAAAACCGGTCAAAATACGTTCTTTTTCGACCGCCACTCGACTCGAGAACCTGTCATGCGAACCTCTCTGCGTCTGCTCACCCTGAGCGCTCTGTTCATTTCTTCTCTGGCGCAAGCCGCCGATCTGATCCCGATCGAAGTTCACCGCGACGCCAATTGCGGCTGCTGCAAGAAGTGGATCAGCCACCTCGAAGCCAACGGTTTCAAAGTTGAAGACCATGTTGAAAGCGACATGAGCAGCTTCAAACAACAACACGGCGTGCCACCGCGTCTGGCGTCGTGCCACACCGCGATCATCAATGGCAAATTCGTCGAAGGCCATGTGCCGGCCGATCAAGTGCTGGCCCTGACCAAGCGCTATGATCTGCTCGGTGTCGCCGCGCCGGGCATGCCGATGGGCTCGCCGGGGATGGAAATGGATGGCATGAGCGATGCTTATCAAGTGATCGGTTTGAAGAAGAACGGCACTGACGTCGTGGTGGCGGACTACCCGGCTCATTGATGGGTGCAGCATACGTCGGGCTGTTCTTTGCCGCGTTCGGTGCGGCAACGTTATTGCCGTTGCAGTCCGAGGCGTTACTGGTCGGGTTGATCGTCAGCGAACGTTACTGGCTGTGGGGGTTGTTGGCGGTAGCGACGCTGGGCAATGTGCTCGGCTCGCTGGTCAACTGGTGGCTGGGGCGCGGGATCGAGCGCTTTCAGGAGCGCCGCTGGTTTCCGGTCAGCGCCAAACACATGGCCACGGCGCGCAAGCACTATGAGCGTTACGGTCATTGGTCGTTGCTGCTCAGTTGGTTGCCGATTATCGGTGACCCACTGACCCTGATCGCCGGCGTCATGCGCGAACCCCTCGGACGCTTTCTGCTGATCGTCACACTCGCCAAAGGTGCGCGCTATGGCGTGCTGGCCCTGCTGACCCTCGGCTGGCTCGGTTGAACCATCAGCCGCCGACATTGCCTGTGTGTTTAACGTCGCCGTAATGCGGCCACTCCAGCATCGGCCGATTTCCATGGAGTTTGTCCCTATGTCCAACTCGTTAAACCGCTGGTTGCCCGGCCTGTTCCTCAGCGCCGCCCTGCCCCTGTTTGCCCATGCCGCCACTGAAACCGCGCCCGCCGAAGGCCCGGCGTATGGCCCGGAACTGCAGGGCTTCGAATACCCTTACACGCTTAAACACTTCGCTTTCCAGTCCCAAGGCAAATCCCTGCAAATGGGTTACATGGACGTCGCCGCTCACGGCAAGGCCAATGGCCGCACCGTGGTGTTGATGCACGGCAAGAATTTTTGCGGCGCGACCTGGGACAGTTCGATCAAAGCCCTGAGCGAGGCCGGTTACCGGGTGATCGCGCCGGATCAGATTGGTTTCTGCTCCTCCAGCAAACCCGACAACTATCAGTACAGCTTCCAGCAACTGGCGACCAACACCCAGCAACTGCTGAAAGCGCTGGGCATTCAGAAAGCTACGCTGCTCGGCCACTCCACCGGCGGCATGCTGGCCACGCGTTATGCGCTGCTGTTCCCGGAGCAGGTCGATCAACTGGCGCTGGTCAACCCGATCGGTCTGGAGGACTGGAAAGCCCTTGGCGTGCCCTATCGCAGCGTGGATCAGTGGTATGAGCGCGAACTGAAAGTCTCCGCCCAAGGCATTCGCGACTACGAACGAACGACTTATTACGATGGCCGCTGGAAGCCTGAATTTGATCGCTGGGTCGATATGCTCGCCGGCCTGAGCAAAGGCCCGGGCAAGACCCAAGTCGCCTGGAACTCGGCGCTGATCTACGACATGATTTTCACCCAGCCGGTGTACTACGAGTTCAAGAACCTGAAAATGCCGACGCTGTTGTTGATCGGTACCTCCGACACCACGGCCATCGGCAAAGACATTGCGCCACCCGAAGTGAAGGCGAAGATCGGTCACTACGACGTGCTAGGCAAACAAGTGGCGAAACTGATCCCGCAGTCGACGCTGGTGGAATTCCCCGGCATGGGCCACGCGCCACAAATGGAAGAACCCGAGCAGTTCCACAAAGCGCTGCTGGGCTGGCTGAGCAAAACCAATCCCGTTCATTGATGAGGTAAGGCTGATGGCGGTGCAGATTGCGGTAATCGATGACTGGCAAGACGTGGCCCGCGACGTGGTCGACTGGTCTGTGCTGGACGGCATCGGCGAAGTCACGTTTGAACATGATTACCCGGCGGACAACGCCACTTTGGCGCAACGTCTGGGCCGCTATCAGGTGATTTGCGTGATGCGCGAGCGCACGCGTTTCGATGAGGATTTGCTCAAGCGTCTGCCCAATCTGAAGCTGCTGGTCACCGGCGGCATGCGCAATGCGGCGCTGGACATGTCAGCGGCAGCCAAACTCGGGATCAAGGTCTGCGGCACTGATAGCTACAAACACGCAGCACCGGAACTGACCTGGGCGCTGATCATGGCGGCCACACGAAATCTGGTGAACGAAGCCAATTCCCTGCGCGCCGGGCAGTGGCAGCAGGGTCTGGGTGGCGACCTGCATGGCAAGACGCTGGGCATTCTCGGCCTCGGCAGCATTGGCCAGCGTGTCGCGCAATTTGGTCAGGTGTTTGGCATGCGCGTTATCGCTTGGAGCGAGAATCTCACGGCTGAGCGAGCTGAACAGGTCGGCGTGACGTACGTCAGCAAGCAGGCGCTGTTCGAGCAGGCGGATGTGTTGTCGGTGCATCTGGTGCTCAGCGAGCGCAGTCGCGGCTTGGTCGATGCGCAGGCGCTGGGCTGGATGAAACCGACGGCGCTGCTGGTGAACACCGCGCGCGGGCCGATTGTTGATGAAGCGGCGCTGATCAAGGCGTTGCAGAAACAGCAGATTGCCGGGGCGGCGCTGGATGTATATGAGCAGGAGCCGTTGCCGAACATGCACCCATTTCGCACGCTGGATAATGTGCTGGCGACGCCGCATGTCGGGTACGTGAGTCGGCAGAATTATGAGCAGTTCTTTTCGCAGATGATCGAGGATATTCAGGGCTGGGCTGCGGGGGAGCCGATTCGGTTGTTGAATTGAGTCATATCCTGATTGCGATGGTGAAGGTGCCATCGCCTTCGCGAGCAAGCCCGCTCCCACATTTTTGACCGCGTTCCTTCAGATGGAACGCGATCAACCTGTGGGAGCGGGCTTACTCGCGAAGGGGCATTAACTGTCCCTACACCAACAAACTGCCCGCACCACAACAGTGCAACCCCTACCTTCCCCAGCACAAAATTGTGACTGCTCAGTCACCGTTTTAGCCCCCCGCCTCAAAAAAACCTGCACTTCGTCGGTGCGTTTACCCCTGAAAACTCCGGTTACCGATTAAAGCAAACCGATTGTCGAACAATTTACCCATTTGCCCTCGCCCGCTCTAGGATCTGGCCTAGACTGGTTTTCGGGGCACGAAACCGGTTGGTCACATTCCGGAAAAAAAGTCGAAACTTTTGCACGACGCGGCGGGTCATCACAAAGGTAGGGCCGAAGCGGCTGGTGCAATCCTTGCAATAGCCCAAACACCCATTCTGCTTGCGCGTGTTGGGTAGCGTTTGCTCACCGATGCGTGGCGCGTTTGCGCTTGCCGTACGTAGGAGCTGCCGAAGGCTGCGATCTTTTGATCCTTTAAAAGCCAATGATCGCAGCCTTCGGCAGCTCCTACAGAGAGAACACAAGAATCAGATCAACAACACGGGAGATTCATATGATCAGTGCGGCATTGGATATTCAGGGAGAGCGTGCTCACCAATCGATGGGTGAATCGAGCACCATCAGCGTTCCCGGCAGCCGACAGATCAACGTCCCCGGCACCAAAACGCTGACGCCAGTAGCAAGTCAGAATCCCAACAAGAAGAAAGTGTTGTTCGTGACCTCGGAAATCGCCGACCTGGTGAAAACCGGCGGTCTGGGTGACGTGTCTGCCGCCCTGCCCCGTGCCATGGCCCATTTGCACGATGTGCGCGTGTTGATCCCCGGTTACCCGCAAGTCATGCACAGCGAGAACCCGATCCACATCATCGGCGAACTCGGCGGTCATGCTGCGCTGCCTCCGTGCAAGATCGGGCGCATGGACATGCCTGACGGTCTGGTGATCTACGTGTTGATCTGCCCGGAACTGTACGAGCGCGAAGGCTCGCCGTATGGCGCCAACAACGGTCGCGACTGGCCGGACAACCATATCCGCTTCGCCCGTCTCGGTCTGGCCGCTGCCGACATCGCCGCCAACCTCGCACAAATTCACTGGTGCCCGGATCTGGTGCACGCCCACGACTGGCCGGCCGGTCTGGCCCCTGCTTATATGCACTGGCGCGGGCAGCGCACGCCGACCCTGTTCACCATTCACAACCTCGCCTATCAAGGCGTGACCAGCCTCGGCTCGTGCCCTGAACTGGGCATTCCCAACCATGCCCTGCAACAGGAAGGCATGGAGTTTTACGGCAAGATGTCGTTTCTCAAGGCTGGCATGGCCTACTCGAGCCACATCACCACGGTCAGTGCCACCTACGCGCAGGAAATCACCACCCCGGATTTCGGCTGCGGCCTCGACGGTTTTCTCGCCGCCAAGACCCAGCAAGGTTTGCTCAGCGGTATCCCTAACGGTATCGATGAGAGCTGGGACGCCGCAACGGATCCGCACCTGTTCGCGCCGTTCGCCATTGGTGACTGGGAAGGCAAAGCCGTCAATGCCGCCCACGTTCGCGAGCTGTTTGAACTGAATGACTCCGAAGGCCCGCTGTTCGCCGTGGTGTCGCGCCTGGTGTATCAAAAAGGTCTGGATCTGACTGAAGCGGTGTCCGAGTACATCGTGCAGAACGGCGGCCAGATCGCAATCATTGGTCGTGGCGAGCCGGAAGAAGAGCAAGCCATGCGCGAACTGGCCTTGCGCTTCCCGGGCCAGATCGGTGTGCGCATCGGCTTCAACGAAACCGACGCCCGTCGCATGTTCGCCGGCAGCGATTTTCTGTTGATGCCTTCGCGTTATGAACCCTGCGGTCTAAGCCAGATGTACGCCCAGCGCTTCGGCTCATTGCCGGTTGCGCGCAACACCGGTGGGCTAGCCGACACCATTGAAAATGGGATTACCGGTTTCCTCTTCGACGAATCCACTGTTGAAAGCTATCAAGAAGCCTTGAGCCGTGCGTTCAAAGTCTTCGCCTATCCTGATTTGCTCAATGCCATGCGTTGCCGGGCAATGGCGGCACCGTTCAACTGGTGCAAAGCGGTTGAACCGTACGCCGAACTCTACGAACAACTGGTGGCCAAGGCCTTGGGTAAAGCAATCCACAAGTAACCGATCCACAAGGAACAAGGAGGTTGTAAACGATGCCGTTCCGGTCTATTGAAACCTGGCCCCACGGCGCGATCATGCTGGATGCCGAGCACACGCAATTTGCGCTGTGGGCGCCAGATGCGTTTTACGTCAGTGTCGAACTCGAAGACGGCCAGTCCCTGCCAATGCTGCCTCAGGCAGACGGCTGGTTTGTGATCAAGGCACGCTGTGCGGCGGGTACCCGCTACCGCTACAACATCGACGGCGAACTGGAGGTGCCCGACCCGGCCTCCCGCGCGCAGGACGGTGGCCTCGACCGCCACAGCGTGGTGGTCGATCCGCTGGCCTATCAATGGCGACACAGTGCCTGGCACGGTCGCCCGTGGAGTGAAGCAGTGATCTACGAGTTGCACGTCGGTGCGCTCGGTGGTTTCGCTGAAGTCGAACAACATCTGGCGCGCCTCGCAGGTTTGGGCGTTACCGCCATCGAACTGATGCCGCTGGCGCAATTCCCCGGCGAGCGCAATTGGGGTTACGACGGGGTTCTGCCCTACGCCCCGCAAGCCTCCTATGGCACCCCGGAACAACTTAAACATTTGATCGACAGCGCCCACGGTCATGGGCTGGCGGTGATTCTCGACGTGGTCTACAACCACTTCGGCCCGGACGGCAATTACCTGCACCGTTACGCTAAAGGCTTTTTCCGCGAAGACAAACACACGCCATGGGGCGCGGCGATCGATTTCCGCCGCAGCGAAGTGCGCGAGTTCTTTATCGAAAACGCCCTGATGTGGTTGCTCGAATACCGCTTCGACGGTTTACGCCTCGATGCAGTGCATGCCATCGAAGACCCCGATTTCCTCACGGAAATGGCCCAGCGCATCCGCGCGCAGATCGACCCGACCCGCCATGTCTGGCTGTCCGTTGAAAACGAACTCAACCAATCCAGCCTGCTCGAATACGACTACGACGCGCAGTGGAATGACGACGGCCACAACGCCCTGCATGTTTTGCTCACCGGTGAAACCGACGCCTATTACGCCGACTACGCCGCGCAACCCACCGAGCAATTGGTGCGGTGCCTGAGCCAGGGTTTTGTCTTCCAGGGCCACATCACCCGCCATGGCGAGCCGCGCGGCGAACCCAGCGAACACCTGCCGTCCACCGCGTTCGTGCTGTTCCTGCAAAACCACGATCAGATCGGTAACCGCGCATTCGGCGAACGCCTGCATCATCTGGCCGACCCGCGCGCCGTGCAGGCAGCGACCGTGCTGTTGCTGCTGTCACCGATGATTCCGCTGATGTTCATGGGCGATGAATTTGCCGCCGAACAGCCCTTCCAGTTTTTCACCAGCCACCATGGCGAACTGGCCGAACTGGTGCGCGAAGGCCGACGCAATGAATTCGCCGCGTTCAGCGCCTTCGCCGATCCGCACAAACGCGAGCAAATCCCCGACCCGAATGCCGAAAAAACCTTCCACGATTCGCAGCCAAGGCTGATCGGCAATGGCAGCGTCAAACAGCAGGAAACCCTCGCGCTGTACCAAAAGCTGCTGCAATTTCGCCATCAATACATCATTCCGCATCTGTCCGGCACCCAGGCACTCGGCGCGCACATGCTCGGTCACGCGGCGGTCAGTGCACGCTGGCGATTGGGCAATGGCAGTGAGCTGCGAATTGACCTGAACCTCAGCGACACGCCAGTGGTCAACCCTCCACAGACCGAGGCCGTGTGGTTGTTTCAACAGCCACCCACCGTCGATCTATCGGAATCGGGCCAACTGCCCGCGTATTGCGCGCTTGTCAGCCTCACGGCCGCAACCCCTTTGCAACCTCTGGATGGAGAGCGCCTATGAGCGATGCGCAACTGGAAATTCTTGCCAGCCGAGCCGGCCTTGCCGTCGACTGGATCGACGCCAACGGCCGCCCGCAAAAAGTCGCCCCGGCGGTACTGCGCAATGTCCTGATCGGCCTCGGCCACCCGGCCAGCACCGCGCAGGAAATCGACGCCAGCCTGCTGGAATTGCAAGCCGTGCAACAAGACCGTCATTTGCCGCCGCTGCTGACCAGCGATGTCGGCGTCGGCGTCGATTTGGCGCGTTACTTCGCGCCGGAGACCCCGTGTGAAATCGTTCTTGAAGACGGCTCGCGACTGAACCTGAAACTGGACTCCGAGGCAGTGCTGCCCGGTCTGGTGCCGGTCGGTTATCAGCAGGTGCACATCGCCGATCAATTTTTCACCCTCGCCGTCGCGCCGGAACGCTGCTTCAGCGTCGGTGATGCGGTGGACAATCCGATCCCCCGCGCCTGGGGCCTGAGCGTGCAGCTATATTCGCTGCGGCGCTCCGGCGATGGCGGTTTCGGTGATACTCAAGCGCTGGAAGAACTGGCGCGAGTCGCCGGCGAACGCGGTGCCGAAGCCTTGGCGATCAGCCCGTTGCACGCGATGTTCAGCGCCGACACCGGCCGCTACAGCCCTTATTCGCCGTCCAGCCGCTTGTTCCTCAATCCTCTGTACGCCGCGCCCGGTGCGATTCTCGGCGAACGCGCCCTGCGTGATGCCATCGACGCTACCGGTCTGGCCGAGCAATTCGCGCAACTGGAAGACTTGAAACTGGTCGACTGGCCCGCCGCCGCAGATGCCAAGCAGAAACTGCTACAAGCGTTGTACGAAGGCTTCGTTGCTGGCGATCACCCGTTGCACCCGGACTTCGCCAGTTTCCGTCACGCCGGAGGCGAAGCGCTGGAAAATCACTGCCGATTCGAAGCAATTCAGGAAATGCGCGCCGCCCGTGGCGAGAACCTCGACTGGCGGCAATGGCCGGAACACTGGCACGACCCACGCGGCGCTGCGCTCGAAGCGTTCGCCGAAGAATATGCCGATCGCATCGGCTACTTCGCCTTCTGCCAATGGCTGATCCACCGCTGTCTCGAGCGTGCGCAAACCGCCGCTCGCAGCGCCGGCATGGGCATCGGCCTGATCGCTGATCTGGCAGTGGGTGCCGATGGCGCCGGCAGTCAGGCCTGGAGTTTTCAGGATGAGTTGCTCGCCTCGCTGACCGTTGGGGCACCGCCGGACATTCTCAATCGCTCCGGGCAAGGCTGGGGGATTTCTGCGTTTTCGCCGGAAGGCCTGATTCGCAACGGCTTCCGCGCCTTTATCGACATGCTCCGCGCCAACTTCGCCCATGCCGGCGGTTTGCGCATCGACCACGTCATGGGCCTGCAACGTTTATGGGTGATCCCTAACGGCTCGGCACCGGCGGATGGCGCTTACCTGTATTACCCGGTGGATGACCTGCTGCGTTTGCTGACACTGGAGTCCCATCGTCATCAAGCCATCGTCCTTGGCGAAGACCTTGGCACCGTGCCGGACGGCCTGCGCGAAAAACTCATCGCCCGCTCGATGCTCGGCATGCGCGTGCTGCTGTTCGAACAGGACAATACGCATTTCAAACCGATTCTCGACTGGCCGGATAACGCGCTGGCGACCACCAGCACCCACGATCTGCCCACCCTGAATGGCTGGTGGCACGGCCGCGACATCGACTGGAATGCACGCCTTGGATTTGTCGATGCCAACGGCGAAATCGAATGGCGCCAGCATCGTCAACGTGAACGCGAAGGCTTGCGCAGCGCACTGAGCCAGGATCCGCAGAACTTCCGCGAAGAATCCCACGAGGCCGATCAAGTCGTTGATGCCGCCGTACGCTTCCTCGGCCACACCCGTGCGCCGCTGGTATTGCTGCCACTGGAAGATGCGCTGGGCATCAACGAACAGGCGAACCTGCCCGGCACCATCGATACCCACCCTAACTGGTCGCGTCGTTTGCCCGGCCCCAGCGAAGCGTTGCTCGACGGCGTCGATGCTGCACGACGTCTGGAACTGCTGGCTTGCGCGCGTCTTCAGGCTGCCGAGCGTGACCAATGAACCAAACGCTTATCCAGCCACTGCGCGCGACGTTGCGCCTGCAATTCCATAAAGGTTTTACCCTCGAACAAGCGGTGCCACTGGTGCCGTACTTCGCTCAACTGGGCATCAGCCACATTTACGCCTCGCCATTGCTCGCCGCCCGCGCCGGTTCGATGCACGGCTACGACGTGGTCGACCCGACGCAGGTCAACCCGGAACTCGGTGGCGAACCGGCATTGCGGCGTCTGGTCAGCACCCTGCGCGAACACAACATGGGGCTGATCCTCGACATCGTGTCCAACCACATGGCCGTCGGCGGTAACGACAACCCGTGGTGGCTGGACTTGCTGGAGTGGGGCCGCCTCAGCCCGTACGGCGAGTTTTTCGATATCCAATGGCATTCGCCCGATCCGCTGATGGAAGGCCAGTTGTTGCTGCCGTTCCTCGGCAGTGACTACGGCGTGGCCTTGCAGGACGGCACGTTGAAGCTGCATTTCAACGCGCAGACTGGCAGCTTTTTCGTCGAACACTACGACCATCACTTCCCGATCTGCCCGAATGATTACGGCGAGATTCTCAAGCACGAAGAAACGTTGAAGCCGCTCGCTGATCGGTTCAGTGCGCTGAGTTATCAGACCGACGCGCATTCGTTGGCGATTCCCTTGAAGGAAGAATTGCGGCAACTGGCGAGCGATCCGCAGGTGCTGCAAGCGATTGAAAACAACCTCAAGCATTACGACTCGACCACCGAGGAAGGCTTCGACGCGCTGCATCAATTGCTCGAGCGGCAGAGCTATCGCCTGGCCAGTTGGCGCACCGCCGCGGATGACATCAATTGGCGGCGCTTCTTCGACATCAATGAACTCGGGGGTTTGCGCGTCGAGCGTCCGGCAGTCTTTGAAGCGACTCACGGCAAAATCTTCCAGTTGGTCGCTGAAGGTCTGGTCGACGGCTTGCGTATCGACCACATCGACGGCCTCGCCGATCCGCGGGGTTACTGCCGTAAATTGCGCCGGCGTCTTGACCTGATCGCGCCGGATCGACACCTGCCGATCTACGTCGAGAAGATCCTCGGCGCCGGCGAAACCCTGCACCGCGACTGGGCAGTGGACGGCACCACCGGCTACGAATTCATGAATCAACTGTCGCTGCTGCAACACGATCCGGACGGCGAACATGTGCTCGGTGAGCTGTGGCAACGCCGCACGGAACGCCCCGCCGCGTTTATTGAAGAGGCGCAATTGGCGCGTCAGCAGATCCTTAACGGTTCGCTGGCCAGCGATTGCGAAAGCGTTGCGCAAGCGTTGCTGCAAGTCGCCCGCGACGACCTGATGACCCGCGACCTGACCCTCGGTGCCATCCGCCGCGTGTTGCAGGCGCTGATCATACATTTCCCGGTGTACCGCACTTACATCAGCGCGACGGGCCGCTCGGCGCAGGACGATGTGTTTTTCCAGCAAGCCATGGACGGTGCGCGTCCAACGCTCAGCGAAGCCGACTGGCCGGTGCTCGATTGCGTGGCGGCATGGCTTGGTGGCACACCGTGGCGGCGCAAACCGCTTGGCCGTTCGCGGAAAATCCTCAAGCACGCCTGCGTACGCTTTCAACAACTGACTTCGCCGGCAGCGGCGAAAGCCGTGGAAGACACCGCGCTGTATCGCTCGGCGGTGCTGCTGTCGCGCAATGACGTCGGCTACAACACCGAACAATTCAGCGCGCCGGTCAGTGATTTCCACGAGGTCAATCAGCGGCGTCTCGCCGAATTCCCCGACAACCTGCTCGCCACCGCGACCCACGATCACAAACGTGGCGAAGACACCCGCGCGCGTCTGGCCGTGCTCAGCGAACGCAGTCACTGGTACGCCGAGCAAATCGAATTGTGGCGCGCCCTCGCCCGCCCGGTTCGTGTTGACGACCAAGTGCCGTCGGCCGGTGATGAGCTGATCCTTTATCAAGCCTTGCTCGGTAGTTGGCCGCTGGATTTGCGCGACGACGATCAAGACGGTTTCGCCGACTACGCCAAGCGCATCTGGCAGTGGCAACAGAAAGCCTTGCGCGAAGCCAAGCTACAAAGCAGTTGGAGCGCGCCGAACGAAGCCTATGAAAATGCGACCCAGGCCTTCACCGAAAAACTCCTGACCGGTGAAGACGGCGAGTTGCTGCGTGCGGCGCTGGCCAAGACCGTCAGCAGTATCGCTGCTGCCGGCGCGCTCAATGGTTTGGCGCAAACCTTGCTGCGCATGACCGTGCCGGGGGTGCCGGATCTTTATCAAGGGAACGAGTTCTGGGACTTCAGCCTGGTCGATCCGGACAATCGCCGGCCGGTGGATTACGCCGCTCGCGAGCAGGCCCTGCAGGAGCCTCTGCCACCTGTGGAACTGCTGACGCACTGGCGTGACGGGCGCATCAAGCAAGCCTTGATTGCGCAGGTGCTGAACTTGCGCGCCGAGCATGCCGAGCTGTTTCGGCATGGCTCGTACCAGGCCCTGGAGGTGCTGGGCGAGCAGGCGCACAACGTGCTCGCGTTTGCCCGCGAACACGAGGGGAAACACGCCATCGTGATCGTGCCGATCCGTTGCGCGACGCTGCTGGAAAACAGTGCTGTACCTCAGGTCGATGCGCTGCGCTGGGGCGATACCCGGGTGGTTTTACCGTTCGACGCCTCTGACACAAACCTGAAGGGACTTTTTCAAAGCAGCGCAGTCACAAAAAACAGGGAGCTGAAAATCAGCGACGCGCTGGGGGATGTCCCGGTCAATCTCTTTATCCAACACTTAACGTAAGCATGAGTTCAGTTCAGGAGCATTGCGATGAGTACCGACGATAAACGCATTCGCGAATTCGCCTATCAAATCTGGGAATCGGAAGGGAAACCTGAAGGTCATGAGGAGCGCCACTGGGAGATGGCGCGCAAACTGGCTGAAGCTGAAGCCTTGGCACCGAAGAAAGCCCCGAAAGCGGCGGGCAGCAAAACCGCTGGCAAGGACGCTGAAGTGAAAGCACCTGCTGCCAAACCGAAGGCAGCGGCCAAGGCCAAGCCAAGCAGCGCCGCCAAGGTGATTCCACCCGGCGAAAAACCCGCCGAGAAAAAGCCACGAGCGCCGCGCAAGCCTTCGGCGATCTAACGCTTTACCGACGATTGAATTGAACTGAATGACCGTGTGGCGGGCTTGCTCGCCACCGAGGACGCGTTCGTCCTCAAGAAATACACAAAATCCCTTGTTTAAACCGGCTTCTGTGGTGAATGGATTTTTGTGGCGAGGGGATTTATCCCCGTTGGGTTGCGAAGCAGCCCCAAATGCTGCACTTGCGGAGTGTCAGACATACCGCGTGCAATGGTTTTGCGACTGCTGCGCAGCCGAACGGGGATAAATCCCCTCACCACAAAATCTCGCTCCTACCGGGAAGCGGTTTCAACTGAACTGTCCCCGTTTTTTGCAGGAGCAATCATGACCCGTCCAAAAAAAGCCGAGCCCGCCGCGCACGCTGAGCCTTCGAGAATTCGTGAAGGCCTGCCCTTCCCGCTCGGTGCGACCTGGGATGGTCTGGGGGTGAACTTTGCGCTGTTCTCCGCCAACGCCACCAAGGTCGAACTGTGCATCTTCGACGATGCCGGCGAAGTCGAACTCGAACGCATCGAACTGCCGGAATACACCGACGAGATTTACCACGGCTACTTGCCCGATGCGCACCCGGGGCTGATCTACGGCTACCGCGTGTACGGCCCTTACGATCCGGCCAACGGTCACCGCTTCAACCACAACAAACTGCTCATCGACCCGTACGCCAAGCAACTGGTCGGGGAGCTGAAATGGTCGGAAGCGCTGTTCGGCTACACCATCGGCCACCCCGACGCCGACCTCAGTTTCGACGAACGCGACAGCGCGCCGTTCGTGCCCAAGTGCAAAGTCATCGACCCGGCACACACCTGGGGCAACGACCAGCGTGTCAGTGTGCCGTGGGACAAAACCATCATTTACGAAACCCATGTGCGCGGCATCAGCATGCGTCACCCCTCGGTGCCGGAAAACGTGCGAGGCACCTTCGCCGGTCTGATGAATGACGATGTGCTCAAACACATTCGCAGCGTCGGGGTTTCGTCGGTCGAGCTGTTGCCGATCCACGCCTTCGTCAACGACCAGCACCTGCTGCAAAAAGGCATGACCAACTACTGGGGCTATAACAGCATCGCGTTTTTCGCCCCGGATCCGCGTTATCTGGCCAGCGGCAAGATCGCCGAATTCAAGGAGATGGTCGCGCACCTGCACGAGGCCAATCTCGAAGTGATTCTCGACGTGGTCTACAACCACACCGCTGAAGGCAACGAACAGGGCCCGACCCTGTCGATGCGCGGGATCGACAACGCCTCGTACTACCGCTTGATGCCCGATGACAAACGCTACTACATCAACGATTCCGGTACCGGCAACACACTGGATCTGAGCCATCCGTGCGTGCTGCAAATGGTCACCGACTCGCTGCGATACTGGGCCACGGAAATGCACGTCGACGGTTTCCGCTTCGACCTGGCGACGATTCTCGGCCGTTATCACGATGGATTCGACGAACGTCACAGCTTCCTCGTGGCCTGCCGTCAGGATCCGGTGCTGCGTCAGGTGAAAATGATCGCCGAGCCGTGGGACTGCGGCCCCGGTGGCTATCAGGTCGGCAACTTCCCGCCGGGCTGGGTCGAGTGGAACGACAAGTTCCGCGACACCGTGCGTGCCTTCTGGAAAGGCGATGACGGCCAGGTTGCCGATTTCGCCAGTCGCATGACCGCGTCCGGCGAGATGTTCAACCAGCGCGGACGGCGGCCGTATTCGTCGGTGAACTTCATTACCGCGCACGACGGCTTCACCCTCAACGATCTGGTCTCGTACAACGACAAGCACAACGAAGCCAACGACGAGAACAATCAGGACGGCAGCAACAACAACCTGTCGTGGAACCACGGCGTCGAAGGCCCGACTGACGACCCGGAAATCAATGAACTGCGCCATCGGCAGATGCGCAATTTCTTCGCCACGCTGCTGTTGTCGCAAGGCACGCCGATGATCGTCGCCGGCGACGAATTCGCGCGTACGCAAGATGGCAACAACAACGCGTATTGCCAAGACAGCGAGATCGGTTGGGTCAACTGGGATCTGAGCGAAGACGGCAAAGGCTTGCTGAAATTCGTCAAACGCCTGATCAAGCTGCGTCTGGCTTATCCGATTCTGCGCCGCGGACGTTTCCTGGTCGGCGAGTACAACGAGGACATCGGCGTCAAAGACGTCACCTGGCTGGCGCCGGACGCCACCGAGATGACCACCGAGCACTGGCACGATGCACACAATCGTTGCCTCGGCATGTTGCTTGATGGCCGCGCACAGGAAACCGGGATCCGCCGCAAAGGTGCCGATGCGACCTTGCTGCTGGTGGTCAACGCGCACCACGACATCGTCAATTTCACCTTGCCGGAAGTGCCGGACGGCGGTTTCTGGACGTGCATGATCGACACCAATCAGCCTTCGATTCGTGGCCAGGAGCGCTTCGATTTCGGCCATGAATATTCAGTGACCGGCCGTTCGCTGCTGCTGTTTGAACTGCAACACGAAGAAGAAGATTGATATGGATCTGCACTGTTATCTCGCCCGCAAACCGCCGGATTATGCCGACACCCACGCCCTCGGCCAGTGCCTGCGAGCGATGGTCGAGGCCGGGCTAGACCGCTTGCCGTTACCCGGCAGCGGTCTGACGCTGGAGCGCTTTCAGCATTTAGCCGCTGTCGGCGGGCATGATCTGGGTTTGTGCAAACTCTATGAGGGGCACACCGATGCACTGGCGATCATCGAACAACTCGGTGGTACGCCAACGCCCGGCAGCACGTGGGGCATGTGGGCAGCGGAACCGCCGCAAGCCCGGGTGAAGGTCAGTCCGGCCGGGCATATGGTCGCGTTGAATGGACGCAAAGCCTGGTGTTCCGGTGCGGCGGTACTCAGTCACGCATTGCTCACTGCCTGGGACGCCGATGATCAACAGCAATTGGTCGCGGTGGCGCTCGATCAACCGGGTGTGACGGTCACTGGTGAAGGTTGGCGCGCCGTGGGCATGGGCGCGACTGGCAGCGTCGAAGTGTTGTTCGATGGCGCTGAAGCTCAGGCCATCGGCAATCCCGGCGACTACTTGCAACGGCCGGGTTTCTGGCAGGGCGGCATTGGTATTGCCGCCTGTTGGTACGGCGCGGCGCAGCAGATTGCCGAGCGTTTGCGCAAGCAGTGTGGTCAGCGTGAAGAACCACATGCCCTCGCCCATCTCGGCGCCGTTGACAGTGCCTTGCAAGCGGCGGCGGATGTTTTGCGCTTCAGCGCTTTGCATATTGATGCAAATCCTGACGACAACGCCGAACTGCTCGCCCGTCGCGCCCGCGCAGTGGTCGAGCAGTCTGCCGAACAGGTGATCCGTGAAGTCGGCCGGGCAATGGGCGCCGGGCCTTACTGCAAGGATCGCCACTTCGCCCGACTGATCGCTGACCTGCCGGTGTTCCTCCGGCAAAGCCATGCCGAGCGCGACCTCGCCGCCCTCGGCCAACTGATTGCCCAACAACCCGCCGAGGTCTGGTCGCTATGAGAGCTAATCCAATCGTCGGCCAAGGAACGACCCTGCATCAATGGCAAGGCTCGCGGCATTTGGCGGAGCTGCAAAGCATCGACGTGCTGAGCCTGGTACCACCCGGATCGCGCGCGGTGATTATTGCACCGCACCCGGACGATGAAGTGCTGGGTTGCGGCGGTTTGCTGCAACTGCTCGCCGCTGCCGGGCGCCCCTTGCAACTGATTTCGGTCACCGACGGCAGCGCCAGTCATCCCGGTTCCGAACGCTGGCCGGTAGAGCGCTTAAGCGTGATCCGTCCGCAAGAATCCGCTGAAGCGCTGCGCCGCCTCGGCCTGCCGATGCATCGGTTGAAATGGCTTCGCGGTGGGTTCACCGATACTCAAGTGGCCGCTCAGGAACAGCAATTGCGCGCGTTCATCGAAAGCCATCTGCGCCCCAACGACGTGGTGTTTACCACGTGGCGCGAAGACGGCCATTGCGATCACGAAGCCGTCGGCCGTGCCAGTGCCGAAGCCGCGCGCCAGGTCGGCGCGACCTGCCACGAGCTGCCGGTGTGGACGTGGCACTGGGCAACCCCCGAAGACGCCTTTGTGCCGTGGCAACGTGCGCGCAAGATTCTGCTGACGCCGGCGCAAGTCGCGCGCAAACGCCACGCGGTGCACGCTTTTGCCAGTCAATTGGAAGGCGACGCACAAGCCGGGCTCGCACCGGTGTTAGCGCCATACGTGATCGATCGCCTGCTGCAGCCTTTTGAAGTGGTGTTTTTATGAGTGTCGATGATCGCTATTTCGACGGCCTGTTCGCCGGCAACGACGACCCTTGGGCCTTTCGCGAGCGCTGGTACGAGCAGCGCAAACGCGCGATCACTCTCGCCGCCCTGCCGCGTCCGCACTACCGGGCGATCTTTGAACCGGGCTGCGCCAACGGTGAATTGAGCGCTGAACTGGCGAGTCGCTGTGACCGACTGTTGTGCTGCGACACCGCCGACGCAGCGGTGCGTCTGGCGCGAACCCGATTGAGTCTGTTCGACCACGCTGAAGTTCGCCAAAGTCGCCTGCCGGGGGACTGGCCGGAGGAAAAATTCGACCTGATTGTATTTAGCGAAATCGGCTACTACCTCGACCGCGATGATCTGACAGCCGTTGCCCAACGCATGGGCCAGTCCTTGGCTGCAGACGGGCAAGTGCTCGCCTGTCACTGGCGCCCGCCGATTGACGACTGCCCGTTGAATGCACGGCAGGTTCACGATTTGCTCCACGAACATTTGCACCTGCCACGCCTGGTTTTACATCAGGAAGCGGACTTCATTCTGGAAGTGTGGAGCCGCGAACCGCGCTCGGTGGCAACGCTGGAGGGCTTGCGATGATTGGCATCCTGATTCCGGCGCACAACGAAGAAGAACTGCTCGATGAATGTTTGAGCGCCGCTGTGCGCGCCAGCAAGCACGGATTGCTCGCTGGCGAACATGTCGACGTGTTGGTGGTACTGGACAGTTGCACTGACCGTTCAGAACAGATTGTCAGCAAATATCCAGTTTTGAGCTTGAATATACAGGCACGCAATGTCGGTCAGGCCCGGGCGACCGGTGCGCGCATGTTGCTGGAGCGCGGCGCACGCTGGATTTCCTGTTCCGATGCCGACAGCCGCGTCGCTGACGATTGGCTGGTGGCCCAACTGGGATTGGGTGCTGATGCGGTGTGCGGTACGGTGACTGTCGAGCGCTGGCACGATTCGATCGATGCGGCGGCGCAGATTCGTTATCACAGTCACTATCAGGCGTGTGATGACCATCGGCATATCCACGGCGCCAATCTGGGCGTCAGTGCGGACGCTTACCGTCTGGCCGGCGGTTTCGAACCGTTGGCCTGCGATGAGGATGTGCAATTGGTGCGCAATCTTGAACTGACCGGCGCCAATATCGCGTGGAGCCATCGGCCGTTGGTCCACACCAGTGCGCGCCTCGACAGCCGAGCGCGGGGTGGGTTTGCGGACCATTTGCGCAACCTAGTACAGATGACCTAAAAAAAAGCGTATCAATTTGCGAGGTTTCGAGACGTATCGCAGTTCATGAGCAATACTCTGTTGCGCGGCAATCCAGGGTTCGGAGCGTCGTACAGCAATCAACCAGCCTTCAAGGGTCAGTATCGCCGGATTCAAGCGTCGGCGTGCGACTGGGGGCGAAACCAACAAGGACGTCGCAATATGAAACCGTTAACCCTTAGTGAAAACAGCCTGACGGCACAGATCTGGAACAACGCCCCGCAACTCGACAACATTCCTGTCATCAATACCCGCAGCCTGGTGCCCCCTGGCGCCCGTGCGGTGATCATCGCCCCGCATCCCGGCGATGAAGTGGTGATCTGCGGCGGCCTGCTGCAATTACTGTCCAACCTTGGGCATCCCCTGCAATTGCTTTCGATCACCGACGGCAGCGCCAGCCATCCCGGCTCTCGGCAATGGTCGGAAAAACGCCTGAGTGTGTTTCGCCCGCAGGAAAGCGTCGAAGCCCTGCGCCGCCTCGGCTTGCCGATGCACAGCCTGAAATGGGTACGCGGCGGCTTTACCCATAACGCTTTGCTTGACCAGGAACGTCAACTGACCGAGTTCATCGCGCGTTATCTGCGCCCCGGCGACGTGGTGTTCAGCACTTGGCGCGGCGATGGCATCGACGACCATGAAGCGGTCGGTCGCGCTGCGGCCGAGGCGACAGAGCTGGCCGGGGCGACGTTTCATGACGTGCCGGTGTGGGCCTGGCATTGGCCGGAGCGCGAGCAAAAACTGATTCCCTGGGAACGTGCGCGCAAGTTACGTCTGGACACCTGGACCGTGGCCCGCAAAAGCCACGCGACGCACGCCTATGCCAGCCAACTCAAAGGTGAGCCGGCCATCGGTATCACACCGATGTTGCCACCGGTGCTTCTTGAACGCATGCGTCTGCCTTACGAAATCGTCTTCGTCTGAACAGTGAAGGCGCTGCCGCAGGCTGCGATTTTTGGACCTTTTTTTTAAAATCAAAAGATCGCAGCCTGCGGCAGCTCCTACATGAGTTGTGAAACAGCCAGGTGGCAAATCGGATCGAACTCACGGCAAACAGTCCGGGTCAACCGCCCATACCTGCCTGAGACTTCGGAGATTTGTGATGACCGACTATCCAAAACCACCCTTTGCCAAACAAGCCCAAGCCGTGCCCGGTGAGCAGAGCAAAATGCAGCCTTACCCCGATTGCGGCGAGCAGAGTTACGTCGGCTCGGGGCGTCTGGCCGGCAAGATCGCCCTGATCACTGGCGCGGACAGCGGCATCGGTCGCGCGGTAGCAATCGCCTTCGCCCGTGAAGGCGCAGACGTCGCAGTCGCGTACTTGAATGAACATGACGACGCCAAAGAGACTGCGCGCTGGGTCGAGTCGGCCGGGCGTCAATGCCTGTTGCTACCGGGCGATCTCGCGCAGAAATCCCATTGCCAGAGTCTGGTCGACCAGACGGTCGAACGTTTCGGCCACATAGATGTGCTGGTGAACAACGCCGCGTTCCAGATGACCCACGAAACCTTCGAGGAAATCCCCGATGAGGAGTGGGTGATGACGTTCGACGTCAACATCACCGCGATTTTCCGCTTGTGCCAGGCGGCGATCAAACACATGCGCCCAGGTTCGTCGATCATCAACACCAGTTCGATCAACTCGGACATGCCTAAACCCACTCTGCTCGCTTACGCGACCACCAAAGGTGCGATTGCCAACTTCACCGGCGGTCTGGCGCAAATCCTCGGTCCACAGGAAATCCGCGTCAACTGCGTGGCACCGGGACCGATCTGGACGCCGCTGATCGTCTCGACCATGCCTGATGAAGAAGTGCAGAACTTCGGTGCGCAAACCCCGCTTGGCCGTCCAGGTCAACCGGTCGAAGTGGCGCCTATTTATGTGCTGCTGGCCTCCGATGAAGCCAGCTACATCACTGGCCAGCGCTACGGCGTTACGGGCGGCAAACCGATGCTCTGACACACCGACCCCTGTGTAGGAGCTGCCGCAGGCTGCGATCTTTTGATTCTGTTTTTGAAGATCAAAAGATCGCAGCCTGCGGCAGCTCCTACAGTGATAGAGATACATATCCATAAATGCGGTGCGATTGCCGTCATATGAAACATTCGGAGGCGGCACAACATGAGTTTTATCGTGTGGGTCGCGGTGCTCGGCGCCGTGTTACTGACCCTGGCACTCACTTCGTCGTACCTGCGCTGGATGCCGGTGACGACGTCGGCGGTGTGCCTGCTGCTGGGCATCGGGATTGGCCCCAGCGGCCTTGATCTGTTGAAACTGCCTTTGGAAAACGCCTCGCTGTGGATGGAGCACCTGACGGAAGTCGCGGTGCTCTTTTCACTGTTCGTCTGCGGTCTGAAATTACGTCTGCCGCTGCACGATAAACGCTGGCGAATAGCGTTCGGACTCGCCGGGCCGGTGATGGTGTTGACCATTATCGGCGTGTGTCTGCTGCTGCACTTCGCCTTGCAGTTGCCATGGGGGCCTTCATTGTTGATCGGCGCGATTCTGGCGCCGACCGACCCGGTACTGGCGGCGTTGGTGCAGGTTAACGATGCGCGCGATGTCGACAGTGTGCGCTTCGGTCTGTCGGGTGAGGCCGGCTTGAATGACGGCATCGCCTTCCCGTTCGTGATTCTCGGGCTGCTGCTGATCCACGGTGCTGGCGGCGAGGCCGAGTGGCAAGGCTGGGTGCTGCGCAACGTGCTGTGGGCCGTGCCTGCAGGGTTGTTGACTGGTTATTGGATGGGCCGCGGTATCGGGCGCGTGACGCTTTCACTGCGCATTCACAATGACGACAGCACGTTGAGCCCCAATGACTACCTCGCATTGGCGTTGATTGCGCTGGCCTATGTCGTGGCGGAAACCATCGGCGGCTACGGCTTCTTGTCGGTGTTTGCCGCAGGCCTGGGCTTGCGCCAGGTCGAAGTGAAATCTACCGGCGCCGAGCAACCACCCGCCGAGCATCTGGTGCAGCCGGTGGTCGGCCACCAGAACGTCGAACCCCAGCACGCGGTACATGGCGATACCGAACGGCTGAAAAGCAGCCAAGTGGCGGCCGGCATCATGATGGGCGACATGTTGTCGTTCGGCAGTCTGGTCGAGCGCGCCATGGAAGTGTTTCTGGTGACTCTGCTCGGCGTGGTGCTGATCGCGCATTGGGACTGGCGAGCCTTGCTGGTGGGGGGCGTGTTGTTTTGTGTGATTCGTCCGCTCTGCGTCGGGCTGATGCCGTGGGGATCGTTGCTGGAGGGTCGGCAGCGCTTGTTGATCGGTTGGTTTGGCATTCGCGGGATCGGCAGCTTGTTCTATTTGTTTTATGGGCTGAACCATGGCCTGACGGATTCGGTGGCGACGTTGTGTACCGACCTGACGCTGTCGGTCGTGGCGTTGAGCATTTTGCTGCACGGTATTAGCACCCAACCAATCCTGGCGCGTTATGAGCAGCTAAAAAAACAAAAAACCTGATTTTTTCATTTAGGTTCTCCGTGAAAACCCATCGAATATTCTTCTGAAAAAAAATGGACCCCTGCCCGATTGTCGACAGTCACAAGCATAACCCCCCCGCCGGATCCATCCGACGGGGCCCGGCAGGTTCGGTTCCCCTGCGGCATTAAGCCTGTGAAAAGGAATCCCGAAGATTAAGGTTACGGTCATGAAAGAATGCTCGACTCCTGCACAAATCAAAGCTTGCAGAGCGCTGGCTCTGGAACGCAATCGTCAACTGTTCGAAAACGCCCACGCGCTGAATCGAGCGGCGAATGCGTTGCTGGAAGTGGAAAATATGGATTTCGAACAGTTTGAGCACTATCGAGCCTTGCGCAAGAAAGCCGATTTCATGTTTGAAGACGCGATTGATCATCTGTGCGTGCTGAACGAGGATTTCCCGCCGATTCCGATGTCTTCGCAGAATTCGGCGGGGTTGCGTCGGGAGCTTGAGACGGTGGCTTGAGGCTGTAGGTCAAAAGCCCCTCACCCTAGCCCTCTCCCGGAGGGAGAGGGAACTGACCGGGTTGGATGCTCGAGCTATGGCGACCTGAGATATCGAGTCGTACTGAGTCTCTGAACACCACATAGATCTGCTCCCTTCCCCCTCTACCCCTTGGGGGAGAGGGCTGGGGTGAGGGGGATCGATTTCAAAAACACCCCAAATTTCAAGCGTCCACAAAAAAGCCCGGCCTCGTCAGCCGGGCTTTTCGCTGTCACTCATCCACCAGGATTAGTCACCTGAATAAACACCGCATAACTCCCCAACACTATCCAGAACACCGCAAAAATCCACGGCGTACGCACCGAAAACAGGAGCGACTTTCGGTACCCCTTGTGCGTCGACTCCATCTCGCTGAACAACGGCGATTCGTCATACGCCAGCCCCATTACCGGTTCGCTGTGCAGCAAGTGACTCTGCTTGAAATGCCAGTGATCAATGATGTCGTACGCCGCGCGAATCCCCGGCCAGGCGTTGAGTGAACTGAGCAGCCCTAGCAATGCCAGAAACGGTGGCACCACTAGGGTGAACAACTTGCCCCACTCCGGGTTGAGATTGGCCATGCACGAAGCAAAAGCGATCACCAGAAACGATTGCGCCGCCAGATAAGCATCCGTACGGTTCGCCAGAATGCTGGTTTCGTACTGAATTTCCCGGCGGTAGAAGTCCAGCCGCTCCTTGGGTGAGCCAAACATCTTTGCATCGTGTTCGGTCAGGGTTTCTTCAGCAGTTGGGTGAGTCAGTATGCGAGACAAGGACGCACGCTCCGGAGTGGAAAACAGTTAGAAGATCTCCACAGCAGACAAGTTCAGGCGGATCTCCCGACGGGTCATTTCATTGATTGGGCAATGACCTCCAGCAGATTGAGTTGCGTGAACGGTTTCGGCAAACGCGGCAATTGTGCGGCAAAACCCTCCAGACGCTCGGCGTAACCGGTGGCGAGGATGATCGGCAGATCCGGTTTCAACAACCGTACGGCGTGGGCCAGTTGCGCGCCGCTCATGTGTGGCATGGCCATGTCGGTGATCATCAGATCGATCACTTCACCTTGATCGAACAAGGTCAAAGCATGAGCACCAGAGCTGACGCTCAGCACGCGATGGCCAAGGTCCTCAAGCAGCAAAACTGTGCTGGTCAGTACCAGACTGTCGTCGTCCACCACCAATACGCTCAAGCGTGGCACTGAACTGACGGGTTCAATGACCGGCAACGGACTGGCAATGTCCGCATGGGTCGCCACTGGCAGCCAGAGTTCAGCCGTGGTGCCCTGCCCCGGGTCGCTTTTAAGAACGAAACGCCCGCCCAGTTGCTCAATAAAGCCATGCACCATCGACAAGCCCAGCCCGGTGCCCTTGCCCAGACCTTTGGTAGTGAAGAACGGATCCTTGGCCGACGCCAGAGTGTTGGCATCCATGCCGACACCGTTGTCGATGAGACTCAGGCACACGTAATGGCCAGACGCCAAGGTGTGCTGGCCTTGTTCCAGCACCACTTCGTGTTGCGCACTGACAATGACGCTGCCACCGTCGGGCATGGCGTCACGGGCGTTAGTGGCCAGATTGAGAAGCGCCAGTTCCAGTTGATTGGTGTCGGCCAACACGCGCTCAAGTTCAACAGGGAAGCGTGTTTCGATCTTGATGTTCGGCCCCAAGGAACTGCGCAGCAGCCCGGTAATACCCTGCACCAATTGCGGGATATCGACCGGCTCAGTCTTCAATTCCTGCCGGCGAGCAAACGCCAGCATGCGTTGCGTCAGTGACACGCCCCGCAGTGCACCTTGGGTTGCGTTTTCCAGCAAACGGTTGATTTTCGGATCATCGCCGATGCGCTTCTGAACAATTTCGAGATTGCCGAGAATCACCGTCAGCAGGTTATTGAAGTCGTGAGCGATACCACCGCTGAGCTGGCCGATGGCTTGCATCTTCTGCGCCTGGAACAGCGCCTCGCGGGTTTTCTCCAGGTCCTGTTGGGCCTTATGGGCTTCGGTGACGTCACGGGTGATCTTGGCGAAGCCGAGCAACGTGCCGGTATCGCCGCGAATGGCATCGACCACCACGTGCGCGAGGAACCGCGTGCCGTCCTTGCGCACCCGCCAGCTACGGTTTTCAAAGCGGCCTTCACGGGTGGCGATCCCCAAAGCCCGCTGCGGTTCGCCGGCTTCGCGGTCTTCCGGCGTGTAGAACACTGAAAAATGCTGACCGATGATTTCTTCAGGCAGATAGCCTTTGATCCGCTGTGCACCCTGGTTCCAGTTGCTGACCCGACCTTCTGGGCTGAGCATGTAGATTGCGTAATCGGTCACGCCCTGCACCAGCATGCGGAACTGCTGTTCGCTGCGTCTGAGGGTTTCCTCGGCCATCTTGCGGTCGGTCAGGTCGCGGGTGATTTTGGCAAACCCCAGCAACTGGCCATTGGGGTCGATGATCGGATCGATCACCACGTGCGACCAGAAATTGGTGCCGTCCTTGCGTACCCGCCAACCCTCGCCCTCGAAGCGGCCCTCACGGATCGCTGTGTCGAGCGCCCGTTGCGGCAACCCGGCGGCACGGTCGTCGTCGGTGTAAAAACGTGAAAAGTGCTCGCCAAGAATTTCAGCTTCTTCGTAGCCCTTGAAGCGTTTGGCGCCGGAGTTCCAGCTGGTAATGATGCCGTCCGGATCGATCATGTAGATCGCGTAGTCGACCACTGCATCGATGAGAAGCCTGAAACGCATCTCTTCGATCGCAGCGGTCTTGGTGGTTTTGATCATCAGGTACGACTCAAGCACATTTAGTATTGGAGGAGTATGCGTCAAACCAGCGTTTTGGGAAGCGTGGGCGAGTAAAACTCGCCCAACGTTCAGCGCTGTGCGTATTTGAAAATGCGCGAGTAAAGCGCGTCGTACACGTAGTCGGGGATCAGCTCAGCGTACTGGCTGGTCTGCTGCAGCATCCGGTGACACGCTTTGATGAATTCGTGGTGCTCGGCATTGCCGCTGATCGAACTGCTGCTGATGCGCTGGTAGGCGTCGTAGCTGTAAGGCAGATTCGGCGAGGTCACGCTCAATTCGCCCTTCTCGCCTTTGTTGTAAAGACTGCGCGCGCGCAATACGCGATCCTGCAGTGGCCCCATTCCACGTTCGTACAAAAATATTTGCGAGCCATCAGACAACTTTGCCGCGATCTCAAGCGCAAACACCACCGCATGCGCCGTTGCCAGGCTGGACTTCAATTCCGAAGGCCGTACAAACCGTTCCAGTTCATTTTTTTCCAGGCTTTTGAAAGCCCGTTTGAAGCCGGACAGAAACGCGTAGGGCTGATTGCACGCGACAATGTGAACCTCCAGTTGATAACCGGCGCCGACAGCAAACGCGGGCAGGGTCGCAAAGTCGATCGAATCGAAGGCGCACTCCAGGATGATGTTGAGTTTTTCAGCGAAGGCTTTTTCGAAAATTTTGCCGCACAGTTCGCGAATGAACGTTTCGGTCTGCTCATAGGCGTGAAGCACGCCAAGCTTGAGCATGTCTTGGTACTGCGGGTGTTTACTGCGGTATTCGGGCAAGTACAGACGCACATAGTTGTTGTACTGGCCGGAGGGCAGCAAGGTTTTTTCCAGCAGCCAGGTTTTCCCCGAGCTCTGCACACCGGCGGTGATCAATAGTTTGGGTCTGGTTTCAGGAATGATCCCGGCGAACAACGTGGCGCTGATCTCATTGAAGGCTGCACTGAGTTGGGCTGGGGTGTAGTGGTAAGTGGCAGTATGGGTCATGGGTCGATGTCCTTATCGATAATGGGTAGAACCGCTGGAGCGGTCTTATCAATAAAGTCTGCTTTGGTGAAACATACAAATGGCAGTTCAATACGGGATATGTCACTGCTTTAAAAGGACATTTTTCCTACAAGGCCATCGGAATTCTCTTCCAGCAACATCAGAAGGGCGCCTGCTGTAGCGCCCACCATTTCGGCAGTAATTGCTTGATCCGGCTCTCGGCAAAGCGGTCATCGATCAACATCACCACACCGCGATCCTGGCGAGTGCGGATCACCCGGCCTGCCGCCTGCACCACCTTCTGCACCCCCGGAAATAAATAGGTGTAGTCGTAACCGGCGCCGAAAATGGCGGCCATGCGCAGCTTCAACTGCTCATTCACTGGGTTGAGCTGCGCCAGCCCCAACGTCGCAATGAACGCGCCGATCAACCGCGCGCCGGGCAGATCGATGCCCTCGCCAAATGCTCCCCCCAACACCGCGAATCCAACGCCTTGGCTGTCAGCGGTGAACTGATCAAGAAACGCCTGCCGCTGCCCTTCGGCCATGCCCCGCGATTGCTGCCACAGGGTGATCTGCGGGTGCCGTTCGGCGAGCAACGTTGCCACCTGTTGCAGATAATCGAAGCTGCTGAAAAACGCCAGATAGTTACCCGGGCGCTCACTGAACTGCCGCGCGATCAGTTCGACGATGGGTTCCAGCGACGCCTGCCGGTGATTGAAGCGGGTCGAGATGCGACTGATGATCTGCACCTGCAATTGCTCGGCGCTGAACGGTGATTCAACGTCGATCCACACCGTATCGGCCGGCGTGCCGAGCAGGTCGGCGTAATAACGCCGTGGGCTGAGGGTCGCGGAGAACAACACGCTGCTGCGCGCAGACTTCAGGCGCGGGCCAATGAACGCAGCAGGCACCACGTTGCGCAAACACAGCTGTGACAGCGGCCGTTTGCGGTCGAGGTCGCGTTTGCTGATGTCGAACAGGTAATGCTCGTCGTATAGCTCAGCAACCCGGCCAAACTGCAGTAAATCGAAATAGAAGTTCTGCAACGCGCTGTCGAGCCCTTGCGGGTGATCGTTGAGGTAATCACCGATGGCCGAGCAGCACAGGGAGATCGCTTGCAGCAATTTTTCCGGGGCTTTGTCGTAGGCCTGATACGCCGCCAGTTGCGGCGCATGCAGCGCGTTCCATTCACGGTTGACCCTTTGCAGCGATTTTTTCAGCGCTTCGGGGGCGGTTTTGCGCACGCTGCCCAAGGTGAATTGATCGAGGCTGGCGCTGTACATCTGCCGGCCACGCTCGACCAGGTTGTGCGCCTCATCGGCCAATACCGCGACTTTCCATTGATTGAGCTGGGCGAGACCGAACAGCAGCGCGCTGAAGTCGAAGTAATAGTTGTAGTCGGCGACGACCACGTCCACCCAGCGGGCCATTTCCTGGCTCAAGTAATACGGGCATACCGAATGTTGCGCGGCGACTTCACGCATGGCGGCTTGATCAAGCAGATTGATGCGGCTGGCGGCCTCACGGGCGGCGGGCAGACGATCATAAAAGCCTTGCGCCAACGGGCAGGATTCGCCGTGACAGGCTTTGTCCGGGTGTTCGCAAGCCTTGTCCCGGGCAACCATTTCCAGCACACGCAACGGCAACGTCGGCGATTGATCGAACAACACCTGACTGGCGTCCAGCGCGAGTTTGCGCCCGGGGGTTTTAGCGGTGAGGAAGAACACTTTGTCCAGTTGCTGCGGCGCCAGCGCCTTGAGCATCGGGAACAATGTACCGAGGGTTTTGCCAATGCCAGTGGGTGCTTGGGCCATCAGGCAACGACCGGTGCTGATAGCCTTGAACACCGATTCGGCCAGATGCCGTTGACCTGGACGAAAATCCACATGGGGAAAGCGCAACTGCTGCGCCGCCAGATTGCGCGCCTCGCGGTGCGCCATTTCCTGCTCAGCCCAGTACAGAAACAAGCGGCATTGCTGCTCAAAGAACTCGCGCAAGGTGTCGACGCTGAACGCCTCAACCAGACAGGTTTCCTTTTCGCTGACGATGTCGAAATACACCAGCGCCAGATTGATCTTCTGCAAATCCAGTTTGCGGCACATCAACCAGCCGTAGATTTTCGCCTGCGCCCAGTGCAACTGGCGGTGGTTGGCCGGTTGTTTGCTCAGGTCGCCACGGTAGGTTTTGACTTCTTCGAGGCAGTTCTGCGCCGGGTCGTAGCCGTCCGCCCTGCCCTTGACCTTCAACTGCAGGAATTCGCCTTCCAGCGCCACTTCACTTTGGTAATTGTCGCTGCGCCGCGAGGCTACGGTGCGGTGGCCGGCGATGCCTTCCAGCGCGGTGGGTGACGGCGTGAAGCGCAAGTCGAGGTCGCCGGTCTTGGCGGTGAACTCGCACAGTGCCCGCACGGCAATGTTGTAGCTCAAGCGCTCTGCTCCGCCCATTGCACGTAACACACGGCAACCGGCATCTGGTGCTGGTGGCAGAACTCCAGCCAGCGCAACTGGTTGTCCTGCAAGCGGTCGCCGGGGCCTTTGACTTCGATCATTCGATAGGTTTTGTGCTGCGGCCAGAACTGGATCAGGTCGGGCATGCCGGCGCGATTGGCCTTGATGTCGAGCAGCAAACGATTGAACCAGTGTTTGAGGTGCTCCGCGGGCAAGCAGGCCAGCGCCTGCTCCAGCAAGTCCTCATTGAGCGCGCCCCAGAACACAAACGGCGACTGCACACCCCATTTATCCACGAACCGTTGGCGGATCGTGTCGGCATAACGGCCATCATCGAGTTCGGCGAAGCAGGCCTGAAACAGCTCGGCGCGACGCTGCTGGAAATCTTCATTGAGCAGATCGACCGGGCCGCGCTGGAACGGGTGAAAAAACGCCCCGGGCAACGGCGCGAAAATCGCCGGCCAGCAAAGCAAGCCGAACAACGAGTTGATCAGGCTGTTCTCGACGTAATGCACCGGGCCCTCGTCGTCATGCAGATGCGCCTGCACGTAAAACTCCACCGACAGCGCCGGATCGCTGCGTGGCAGGTGCAAATCCAGACGCTCGACGGGTTTTGCCGTTGCGCGCTTGAGCGGCGGGCCGCCGAGTTTGCGTCGCAACCTCGGCATGATGCGTTGCAGGCCTTGCTGCTCAGCGGCGCTTTCCGGGGCTAGTTCGGCCAATAACGCCAGCTCCAGCGCCAGCGCGTATTCGGCGCTGCGCTCCAGCACGCGGATCATCCGCAGCCGCGCACCGGGATAGGCGCAGTCTCGGTAGATACTCAGGGCCAGGGCAAACTCGGTGATGCGCTCGCAATACTGACCAATCTGAAACAGCACTTTGCCGCGCCGCCGCTGCAACCACGGGTTGTCAAAGTGCAGCGCGCTGACCTGTTCAAAGATGGTTTCCAGCGGTTCACCGGCTTCGAAACGCAACTGGCAATTGTGCAGGAACAGGCAGGCGTCGACGTCCGCGCGGCTGCGCAGGCCTCGGGAATCGGCGCAGAATTCGACTTTTTCGTAAGTAAAGATACCGAGGTCGGCCAAGACAAATTCCGACCAATCCTGATAAAGGTTGCCGAAAAACATCAGGCGCAGGCGATCGCACAGATCCATGATGGTCAGACTGAACAGGCGATCATTCAGAGACGGCGCCCAGTCGCGCAGGGTTCGCGGCGTATCGAACTGTTCTGCCAGCAAAGGCAGCCATTCATCTTTGCGGCCCTTGGGTCGATCAATAACGTCACCGAAAGCCTGCAAAATTTCAGCCTTGAGCAACACATCAAAGAGCTCTGCGATCGCCAACGGTGCCTGCTCGTCGAGCCAACCGCGCGCCAGCAACGGCTGTGCGGCTGCAGCGATGTCGCCGATTTCGGCGTAAGTCAGTTTTCCCGCACGAAAATGAATGCCCTTGCGCATCACCATCCGCACCAGCAGACCCTGCGACGCTCGCGGCAGCGCATTGAAGTCGCGAATAAACGCGTGCTCCGTTTCGCTCATCACATCGGCATAGCGAAGCTCAAGCCAATCAAGGACTTGCCGGAAGTTGTTGAGGTAATAAAACGGATCTTCGAGGGAATTGGCAGTCACGGGAATTCAGGACCATGGCGAGCGAGTACTGGTTATGCGTACAGATACCAGCTCAGCCCTACCCCGTGCAAACGGAAAAAGATCAATGGCATTTTTTATCGGTGAACATCGAACTTTTCACGGTGCGATGACACCAACCGCGTTAGAACACCGACAATGATCGGTACTACATCGCATGAGGAGTTTGAGGTGGCTATGAACATCAAGACGCTGGGCCTTCCATTGGCGGTTGCCGCCCTGTTGGCATTGGGCGGTTGCTCAACCCAGACCGTGGTCACGTTGCAGAACGGCACCCAGTATTTGACCAAGGACATGCCGAAGACCGAAACCAAAGACGGCTTTTATGAATTCGAAGATATTTCCGGGGCGAAGGTGAAAGTGCGCGCCGATGAAGTGGCGACCGTGCGCAAGGAGGACTAACACTCTCGTTTCCACGCTCGGCATGGGAATGCCGCAACGGACGCTCCGCGTTCGGCTCTGGAAGGGACGCGGAGCGTCCCGGGATGCATTCCCACGCAGAGCGTGGGAACGATCATTACTCGGGAGTTGGCATGCCAGGGATGCTGTTGTCGCATTTTATATATGACCCGCCGCGTTTGACCAATTCACCCTGCAAACGCTGGCAACGCTGCAGATCCTGCTGCGCCATGCGGTCGATGCTCAAATTGCCGGTGGTTGGCGGCTGCTTGCCGTCACCCAGACGGATCGTCACGAACGGCTGTTCGGGCTGGATTTGAAAACGGCTTTTTTCTTCGACCGGTTTGTCCTCGGCAGTCTTTACCGGGTTCGGCAGTTGGTCGGTGGTGACGCCGTAGCGGCTCAGAATCGAGCTTTGAGGCAGATCGGCGCAGACGTTAGCCGAACACAGCGCCAGCCCGACGAAACCGATATACCCCTTGAAACCTTTCACGTTTGAATCTCCTGTACTCAATGGCAGCTAGCTGTAGAACGTGTGTGCACGTGCTGGCTTTAGGCCGCACTTCCTGTTTTTGCAGGGGTTTGAGTCAGAAACAGGCTTATCAGTCACATACACCATTCATTGTGGCGAGGGGATTTATCCCCGCTGGGTAGCACAGCGACCCCAAAACCTTCAGCCGAACTGTGTCTGACACAGCGCATGCTCAGAATTTGGGGCTGCTGCGCAACCCATCGGGGATAAATCCCCTCGCCACAGGTTTTGGGATAGCCCTAACGAATCAGGCGATCACGATACCGTCGGCATTCAGGCTACTCAGCGCCACGCCCACCAACGTCACCGTATCCGTGCCAAACGTCAGCACCGTGTCCTGCCCGACACTGGAGGCATGCGCACGGAAGTCATCCGCCGGCAAAACACCCTGCACACCGAGAAACACCAGTTTGTCATTCGACGAATAACCCACCACCCGATCCTGCCCGAACGCGCCGTTGAACAGGAACGTATCCGCCCCGCCCCCCGATTCCATCAGGTCATTACCGGCGCCGCCGACAAATACATCGTTGCCCGTACCGCCAATCAGATGATCGTTGCCATCCAGCCCGAATAACCAGTCGCCACTCGCATGTGCCTGGAGCGTATCTACGCCACTGGTGCCTTTCACGCTCGACTCGTAAGCGGTAACGGTGTTGCCCGCTGTCAGGCCATTGACCGTGACGCTGTTGACCACGTCATTCTTGAACACGCCCCAGAGAAACCCCGGTTCCTTGGTCAGAATCGTGCTGATGTCGCGAGTGATGCTGATCCCGCCCTGTGCATCGCGAACGTACAGATTGCCCACGCCGTCGTTGGCGAAATCGAAGTTCTTCACTGAGTTCTGCAAATCCAGTGAATTGTTGCCCTGCCCGCCGAGGATAATGTTGTAACCACCGCTGTCACGGAACGTGTCGTTGCCGGCGCGTCCTTCCAGGTAGTCGTTGCCGCTGCCGCCCAGGATCAGGTCATTACCATCACTGCCGATGATGAAGGTGCTGCCCTTGTGGGTTTCGGCGTTGCGATTGAGATCCTGCACCCAAGTATTGGCGCGTGCCGGGTCGGACAGGTTGGCGACGATGATCGTCGAGTCGTGGCTGGTCAGGTCGTAGAACTTCGACTCGATGACCCGGTTCATGCCATCGCCATACGCGGTCGGCAAGTGCGAGATCCACGTCGGAATATTCAGGATCGAGAATGGCAGCAGATTCCACGCGGTCGAGGCGTAGTGATCGTTGAAGCTGACGATGTTGTCGGTGGTCGATGCGTGCGGCGCGTCATGCACGCCGACCGAGGCGCCGGTGAAGGTCGAGCCGTCGAGGGCGCGGAATACCGGGTCGTTTTCGTAGCCGACGTTGAGCACTTTGTCGGTGCTGCTCTGGGTCGGCGAGGCGTAAGCGATGTAGTTGGAATCGGCGAAGAAACCGCCCCATTTGCCACCGCTCAAATCGGCCATGCTGTTGACCGCGAGGCCGCCGAGGCTGTGGCCGCTGACCAGTACGTCGTTGCCGCTGAGACCGTTGGCCTTGGCGAATGTCACGACGTTATTGAGCAGATTGCCGAAGGCTTCGTCGACGTAATTTTTCGCGTAATCCTTGGGGCCGAATGCCGCGAGCAGATCATTGATCGCGTCGCCGATCGAATCGCCAATGAGGATTTCCCGTGGCCCGCTGGTGCCGCGAAAGGCAATGCCCAGTTCGGTGAGATGGCCTTGGGCGTCGTACTTGCCGAGGATTTCTACCTGAGCGCTGGTGTAGCCGGCCTTCTCGCCGAAGAAGGTGCCACGCGCATCGGTCTTGCCGTCGTAGCCCAGTTGCGAGGCGCTGATCGGTGTCCAACCGGCCTGTTTGACCGCGTCGAGGGCGGCTTTTTCCGAGTCGGGATTCCACGGAATGCCGGGGATGACGCCTTGTGAATCGGTGCCGCCAATCAGCGCTGTGACCAGTGTGGCTGGCAAGCCGAGGCCGAAGCCATTGTGCTGATAACCGGCAGCAAACCCGTTATCGAGGTTGTGATAGGAATACAGCGTGATCGCCATGGCGTCGCTGAACAGCGCCTTGGAATCGGCTGTGCCAAAGTTTTTGTAGTCATACACACCCATTGCCATTGCCTCTCTTTTTGTTGGAATTGTTCAGAGATAGCTCACAGCCAGAGCGCCCCTCGCAGGCCGCCCCGGAGCATTTCATTACTACTTGCACATCACTTGTGTGGAACTGGACTTTTTGCCTCTTTCACCAAGAAAACTTCTGTGTAAACAACCTTCTTTGGATTGATCACTTGTGGCGAGGGGATTTATCCCCGTTGGGTCGCGAAGCGGCCCCAAACCCTTCAGCCGAAGTGTGTCTGACACACCGTATGCTCAGAATTTGGGGCTGCTGCGCAGCCCAACGGGGATAAATCCCCTCGCCACAAAAGCCCGCTCCCACATGGGATCTAAGCGAACAGGAAATTAGCGTCCGACAGGTTAGCCACTCCCACCCCAACCAACGTCACGGCAAAGTCGCCAATCTTCAGCACGGTATCGCCGCCGCTCTGCGACGCGTGCTGTTTGTAGTCGTAACCCTGCCCCGCGCCCTCGACGCCCATGAACAGCAGTTTGTCGCTGCCCTGATAACCACTGATCGCATCAAAACCAAACGCACCGCTGAACAGGAAGGTGTTGTTGCCACCTATCGCATTCATCACGTCGTTGCCGGCGCCACCGACGAAGGTCACGTGGCCCTTGTCGCTGATCAGCGTGTCATCACCGCCCAAGCCAAACAGCCAATCGCCATCCGCCGTGGCGTGTAGCGCATTGCCGTAACCATCGCCGCTCAGGGAATGGTTGTACTGGGTCAGTTCGTTGCCATTACTCAAACCCTTGGCCGTGACGCCCCAGGTGATTTCCTTGCTGCCCCACCACGAGCCCGACTCTTTACTTACCAGCGCGCCGATGTCGCGGGTCATGCTGATGCCGCCGTAGGCGTCGCGCACGTACAGCGTGCCGTCGCCATCATTGGCGAAGCTGAAGTTTTGCAATGGTTTCTGCAGCTCGAACGTGTTGTGGCCTTGGCCGCCGAGCAAAATATTGAAGCCGCCGTCATCGCGGAAACGATCATCACCGCCCAAGCCTTCAAGGAAGTCGTTGCCCACGCCGCCCTTGAGCCAGTCATTGCTCTGCGTGCCAATGATGAAAGTGCTGCCGGTGTGCGGTTCACCGCTGCGGCCGAGATCCTCAACCCAGGTTTTGCCCCGCGAAGACGCCTCCAGATTGGAAATGATGATCGTCGAGTCTTTATGCGTCAGGTTGTAGAACGTCGAGTCGATCAGCCGATTCAAGCCATCGGCATAACCGAGCGAACCGTGCGCCGACCAACTGAGCGGATTGATGATGCTGAACGGCACCAGGTTCTGCGCGGTGGACGCGTAGTTGTCATTGAAGTTGACGATGTTGTCGGTGGTCGAATCTTGCGGTTTGTCGTGTTTGCCCATCGAGGCCGTGCTGAACGTAGTGCCGTCGAGCACGCGGAACACCGGGTCGTTCTCGTAGCCGATGTTCAGCACGTTATTGCCCGTGCTGCTCTGGGTCGGCGAGGCAAACGCGATGTAGTTGGCGTCCTTGAAGAACCCACCCCAATTGTTCGCGCTTAACTCGGCGACACTGTTGACCCCGAGGCCGCCGAGGCTGTGGCCGCTGAATAACACATCCTTCGCAGCAATGCCGTTGGCAATGGCAAACGTGGCGACAGCCTTGAGCAGATTGTCGAAAGCGTTTTTCGCGTATTTGCTCGCATAATCCGACGGCCCGACAGCGGCCAGCAAATTGTTTTTCATGTCGCCGAAGGTGTCGCTGTAACCCAGCCCGCCGGTGCCACGAAAGGCAATGCCGAGGCCGATCAATTTGCCGGCCGCGTCGTACTTGCCGAGCACCTCCGCCTCGGCGCTGGTGAAGCCATCCTGCTCACCGAAGATTGTGCCTTGCGGCCCGACCTTGCCCTGATAACCCAGCGCCGTCGCGGTGACCGGCGCCCAAGCGGTTGCCGGCAAAGGCTTGCCGGTCGGGGTGTAGGCGTACAACGTCAGGGCGATGGCGTCGCTGTACAACGCTTTGCCATCGGCCTTTTTGTAATCGAACAATCCCATGTTGTGCTCTCTCTTCCTTTAAACCGGCAGCCT
Source organism: Pseudomonas sp. NPDC088885 (assembly GCF_044750025.1). Classification (NCBI taxonomy): domain Bacteria; kingdom Pseudomonadati; phylum Pseudomonadota; class Gammaproteobacteria; order Pseudomonadales; family Pseudomonadaceae; genus Pseudomonas; species Pseudomonas sp. NPDC088885. The sequence goes on from NZ_JBIVJB010000001.1 coordinate 257,779, forward strand.
TTCGCAAGGCTGCCGGTACGCTTTAGAACTGCCAGTCGAGTGTGAGGCCGACACCGTGGTCTTTCTCGTTCGAACCGATCAGCCCGTTGTAATCCAGATTCACCCGCACATCGCGATTGAGCGCCAGACCTGCACGCACGCCGACCACCGCTGCATCACGATCCATCGACACGCTCTGCACGTTGAACGCACTGTTGCCGTTGGCGAAAGCCAAGTGGCTGTCAGCGTCAACGCTGCTCAGGTTGTGCTGCCAGCCGAGGCTCGCACCCAGTTCCAGTTGATGCTGATCCGACAGGGCGAAGCTGCGCTTGGCGCGCACGCCGAGGGTCGACAGCACCACGTCGCGATTGTCTTCACCGCCCTTCAACGCCGCCGCGTCACCCTTCTCGGTGAAGCTGTCAGTGTTGAGATGCACGTACGACAGATTGGCGAACGGTTCCAGGTTCATCGGCTGCAAGCCCAGATCGTAAGCGGCTTCTGTGAACAATTGCGCGGTGGTCGCATCGCGTTTGGTTTTCTGCTTGCCGCTGACATCGCCGATTTGCAGATCACGCTTCGCATCGATGCGGTGCCAGCTGTAAGCGCCGCCAACGGTCAGGCGCAGGGCATCGATTTCATGCCCCAGATACGCACCCAAGTGGTAGCTGTCGACCGAGGCCGACGAATGCGTGCCGCTGCCCATGCTCAAAGAACTGTCGCTATAACCGGTAACGAAACCGAGACGGGTATCTTCAGCAATCAAGCCATCGACACCGGCGAGCAAGCCACCGATCGAGCTGGTGGAATCCGCGTATTTATTGCCGCCATCACTGGTGCCCCACGAGCCCAACACCTTGACCCAGGCGTTGCTGCCCTCGCTTTTCGGTGCATCGGCGTTGAACAGATCGCGTTCACGCAGACGCTCGCCAACCGCTTCACGCAGGTAACGGCTGTCGTTGATCAGCAAGGTGCCAATGGCCGGGTGAATCTCGCCGGACAACTGTTGGAAAGCCTGTTGCGCCGACGCCGCGTTAGGTGACAGCAGCAGGGTTTCGAACAGCGCATTGCCGGCACCGAGACGATCCGCCGCCGCCGCGACTGAACGCTGATTCGGCGTGAGACCGACGCTGGCGAACGACGCGCCATTACGGCCGACCTCAAGCTGAACGCCGTTTGCCGAATAGCCCAACGTACCGCCGAGGAATGCATAGTTCGGCAACACCTGGCCGAACTGGCCGGACACGCCGCCCGCTGCCTGGAGGATGTTGTATTGCGTGCCGAGCAGGCTTTTCACTTCGCTGGTGCTCAGCAATGTCGGGCTGTTTTCCAGCGACAGTGCGACGGTCGCGCCATCAATCTGTGCGGCGCCGCCGGCAACGATGCGGTCGCTGCTGGTCGGCGAGACTTCCACCGCGTAGGTCGAACCGCGTTCAAAGGTCACGTCACCCACCACGTTCAGCGTGCCGATGGAATTGCCCGGCGCCACGGTGCCGCCGCTTTTCGCGGTCAGGGCGCCGATGCGACCGTTGCCGCCGAGGATGCCGCTGTCGTTCACGGTCACTTCAGAAGCCAGCGAACCGTTGATCGCCAGTCGGCCCTGATTGACCAACGTTGGGCCGCTGTAGCTGTTGTTGCCGGTCAGCACCAGGGTGCCGATGCCTTGCTTGGTCAGGCCACCGTGACCGGAGATGTCGTTGCGCCAGGTGTCGAGACCGCAGGTGATGTCGTTGCACACGCGCTCGGTCGGTTTGCCCTTGTCGATGATCGCGCCGATGCCCGGCAAATCCGCGACAAACTGACCGGAACCGTAGGCGCCGTTGACGCGGAATTCCTCGGGAATGTCCTGCTCGGTGACGAACATCGACGGGCCGTCGATACCCTTGCGCAGGTTGATCATGCCCCAGCCGTACAAGGCGTCGATGCCCGGTGCGCCGAGGTCGGTGGCGGTGGTGCGCAGTACCGTCGCGACCTGATCGCCGGTCATGTACGGGAAACGCTCCATCAGCACCGCCATGGAACCGGCCACGTGCGGCGCGGCCATCGAGGTGCCGTTGTAATTTTTGTAGCTGGTGGTGAGGTTATCGGCGTTGGTGCCTTCGATGATCGAGCTGAAGATTTTCGTGCCCGGCGCTGACACGCAGAAACTCGCGGTGTAGCCGCAACGCGACGAGAACGTACTGATGACGTACGGATTGGCGCTGGCCAGATCCGGGTTCTGTTGCAGCGCGGCGACGGTGATCCAGTTCGGCGCGATCTCAGGCACGAAATAGCCGAGGCCGGCGATGGCGTCGGGGTTGTTGAGGTTGTAGTCGTTGCCGGCAGCGAAGATCGTCACGATGCCACTGCGCGCGGCGGCGATTGCGCCGTCATAGGCGCCACCGGGCTTGGTGCCGAGCAGTGTGCGGATTTCGTTGAACTGCACTTGCGCGTCGTTGACGGTGAAATGCGGGTACGCCGGGTCGCGGCCGCCGAGGTCGAAACGGTCGGTGATGCCGATGCCCCAGCTGTTGTTGATGATCCGCGCGCCGCTGGCGATCAGTGCATCCCAACCGGCCTTGTACACCGCGCCGTCGTTGCCACGGACGATGCCATCTTCCGGGCCCGGATCACCGTTGTCGGCGCTGATGATTTGCGCGGCGAACGCGACGCCGTGCATTGGCCCGCCGTCACGACTGCCCGCCGCGATACCGCCGACGTGGGTACCGTGGGCGCCGAGCTTGCCATCGGAACCGACCGAGGGCGAACCGTCATAACGGAACGCATCGCCGGCCTTCACCGGGATGTACGGGTCGGTGTATTCGCGGATGCCGCTGGTGACCAGCGTCACGACTTTGTTGCTGCCGGAAAATTCCGGGTGCGCGGCGTACACCGGCTGGTCGAAGATCCCCAGTTTCACGCCTTTGCCGGTGTAGCCAGCAGCGTAAGCGTGATCGGCACCGATCGCGCCCAGGCCCCAATCGGCTTTGAATTCGGCGCTGCGCCAACTGGACGGATCGCCCGTGCGAGCGTTTTCCACGTAGGGTGCGGCGTGTGCGCTGCCCCAGGTGGTGAGTGCGCAGAGCACCGCGAGATTCAGGGTTTTCAAGGCAAAACGGCCACCCGATTGCGCGGGTGTATTGTTGTTATTCATCCAGCGACCTTCCTTAGTGATGTTGCGAAAAAATCCGTATCTCTTTCGTTTGTGATCGTTCCCACGCTCCGCGTGGAGATGCAGCCCGTGACGCTCCGCGTCACTGGACGCGGAGCGTCCCTAGAGGCATTCCCACGCAGAGCGTGGGAACGATCAGGTGTGCGTCGATCTTTTAGAACTGCCAGTTCAGGCTCAACCCGACGCCATGGCTTTTCTCGCGACTGGCCAGTTGTCCGTTGTAGTCGAGGTTCACCCGCACATCGCGGCTCAGCGCCAGACTCGCCTGCACGCCGACCAGTGCGGCATCACGTACCAGCGCCGAACTCTCCACCGAATATGGCGTGCCACCGCTGGCAAAACGCAGGTGCTGCTCAGCATCGATATCACTCAGGCTGTGCTGCCAGCCAAGATGTCCGCTGACGTCGAGGCTCTGCTGCGCCGACAGGTTGAACGTCTTGATCGCGCGCACACCGAGCGTGCTCAACACCGCATCACGCTGATCGCCAGAGCTTTTCAGCGCCGCCGCATCGCCCTTCTCTTTGAAGCCTTCGGTGTCCAGATGCACGTAAGCCAGATTGGCGAACGGTTCCAGCGCCAACGGTTGCAGGTGCAGTCGATACGCCGCCTCGCCGAACACCTGGGTGGTGGCCGCGTCGACTTTGGCTTTCTGTTTAGCGCTGACGTCGCCGTATTGCAGATCGCGTTTCACGTCAGCGCGATGCCAGCTGTAGGCCGCGCCGGTGCTCAAGCGCCAGGCGCCGATTTCGTGGCCGGCGTAGGCGCCGAGATGGTAGCTGTCGACCTTGGCCGACGAGTGCGTGCCCGAGCCCATGCTCAGCGAACTGTCGCTGTAACCGGTGACCAGACCGATGCGCGTCTGCTCGTCCAGTGCGCCGTCGACACCGGCGAGCAAGCCGCCAATCGAGGTGCTGTAACCCGCCGTGTCGTGGCTGGAATCGGTTGTGCCCCAAGCGCCGAGGGCTTTGATCCAGCCGTTGTTTTGCGTGGCCGACGCATCGTGCAGACGTTCGCCGACCGCGTTGCGCAATTGGCGGCTATCGTTGATCAACAACGAACCGAGAGCCGGGTAGATTTCACCGCTCAATTGTTGGAACGCTTGTTGCGCCGATGCGGCCGATGGCGACAGCAGCAGGCTTTCATACACCGAACTGCCGGCACCGAGACTTTCAACCGCCGCCGCGACGGAACGCTGATTCGGTGTTTGGCCGACGCTGGCGAACGTCGTCGCGTTGCGTTCGATATTCAGTTGAATCGCGTTGGCGGCGTAGTCGAGATTGCCGCCGATAAACAGGTAGTTCGGCACGACTGCCGCGAATTGGCCTTGAACGCCGCCGGCCGCTTGCAGGATGTCGTATTGGCGACCGAGCAAGCTGCGGGTTTCTGTGGCGCTGAGCAGCGTCGGACTGTTTTCCAGTGCAAGGCTGACGGTGGCGCCGGTGACCGTGGCCGTACCGCCGGCGACGATGCGGTCGCTGCTGGTGGGCGATAGCTCCACCGCGTAGGTCGAACCTGGCGCGAGCGTGACGTCCCCCGCTACGCTCAAGGTACCGATGGAGTTGCCCGGTGCGACGCGGGCGCCGCTGTTGGCCGTCAAGGCATTGATCCGCCCGGAACCGCCGAGGGTGCCGCTGTCGTTGACGGTTACCGTCGAAGTCAGCGAACCGTTGACCGTCAGCAAGCCGCCATTAACCTTGGTCGCGCCGCGATAGGTGTTGTCGCCGCTGAGGATTAATTGGCCGCCGCCGGATTTGATCAAACTGCCCTGATAAATGCGGCTCGCCGCTGCTGCATCACGCGCCATTCCCACGGCGTAATCGGTCTGATCCTGCTGACTGGCGCCCGCCGCTACGCCGTTCTGCCAGCCCTTGTCCTGCAACGTTTGCTGCCAGGCGTTGTGCTCGGCGAGGTCTTCACTCTGACGCTGGATCAGCGCTTTATCGGAGATGTCATGGCTCCAGACATCGCGCTGCCCTGCCCCCAGATTCGCATCGAACGTACCGAGCAATTGCCCCGGCCCGCGCATCGCCCGCTCAAGGTTGGCCACGCCCCAGCCGACTCGCTCGGTCGGCGCGTCGGTGACGGAGCCATCCAGTTGCGTGGCGGTGGTCAGCAGCGTTTCCAGCGCTTGCTGGTTGTTCATGTACGGGTAACGTTCCATCACCAGCGCCAATGCACCGGTCGCGTGCGGCGCCGACATCGAGGTGCCGGACTTGATCGCATAACCGCCGCCGGGAATAGTGCTGTCGATCTTCGCCCCCGGCGTGGTGATGCACCAGTATTTGGCGAGGCCGCACTGGTTGTACTTCTGTTGATTGCTTTGATCGAGCCCGGAAACCGCCAGCCAGTGACCTTCGAGATCCGGCTGAAAGTACGGCAGCGCCGAGCGCACGCTGGCATTCGGGTAGCCGCTGTTGCCGGCGCTGAACACGTTGATCACTCCGCGCCGAGAGACGTCGGCAGCGGCATCGAGCCAGGTGCCCTGATTCCAGTGCTGGGCGTATGCGGCGTGCAGATCGGCGAGCGTGCGGTAGCTGACGTCTGGCGGCTGACTGCCCCAGCTGTTGTTGATCGCACGCACGCCGGCGTCGGCCAAAGAGTCGTAAACAGCTTTGAAATAACGCGGATCCGGTTTCGGGCCGAAGAGGAAACTGTCGTTGGCGTTGGTGTTGCCGACGTAGATTTGCGCGTTGTACGCGACGCCGTGCATGCCAGTGCCATCGCGCGAGGCGCCCATGGTGCCGACGACATGGGTGCCGTGGGAATCGTTGTTCGGGTTGAGTGTGCCGTCGACGTTGAATGGGGTGCCGTTTAGGTAACTGCCGTTGGCTTGCACCGGGTGATAGCGGTCAGTGGCGAACTCGGGATGGCTCGCATCGAAACCGGAATCGAGAGCGCCGATTTTTACGCCTTGGCCGGTGATGCCGGCGGCGTAGGCTTGATCGGCCTGCATGCGCGCAAGGCCCCAGTCGCGCTGGAATTCGGCGCTGCGCCAACTGGCGGCGTCGCCGGGTTGGCCGGTTTCCAGGTATTGGGCCTGGGCTTGGGCGGTAGAAATCACCAGCAACAGGGTGCCGACTGATGCCGGTTTGATGCGTACGTCCATGTTCACTCCTCATTTTTTTGTTGTTATGTAGGAGCTGCCGCAGGCTGCGATCTTTTGATCTTGTGGCTTAAAAGATCGCAGCCTTCGGCAGCTCCTACAGAGAATTGCGGTGTTGCTGCCCCTCACCCCAGCCCTCTCCCGAGGGAGAGGGAGCCGATTTGTGGTGCTTTCAAATCCCGCGTTCGGCTCGAACATTCAGGTCGATGCATCGCCCGCAAACAACCCGGTCAGTCCCCTCTCCCTTTGGGAGAGGGTTAGGGTGAGGGCTGTTGCCGCCAGATCCTGTTCGTTCCGCGTCCCCGCGTAGTTTTGCGGTGTTGCTGCCCCTCACCCCAGCCCTCTCCCGAGGGAGAGGGAGCCGACCGAGATGGCCTTGCTTCATTCGCCGACCTGAAACAACCCGTCGACTATGGATTCGCTAAAGCAATCTCAGGACGCCGTATTTCTTGAACATCCCCCAATCAGTCCCCTCTCCCTCCGGGAGAGGGTTAGGGTGAGGGCTGTTGCCGCCAGATCCTGATCGTTCAGCGTCCCCGCGTAGTTTTGCGGTGTTGCTGCCCCTCACCCCAGCCCTCTCCCGAGGGAGAGGGAGCTGATTTGTGGTGCTTTCAAATCTCGAGTTCGACTCGAACATTCAGGTCTATGCATCGCCCGCAAACAACTCGGTCAGTCCCCTCTCCCTCTGGGAGAGGGTTAGGGTGAGGGCTGTTGCGCGACCACAAATGCCTCATCCACCCGCGCCAGATCCTGTTCGTTCAGCGTCCCCGCGTAGTAATGCAATTTCGTCCACGCCATCAGATAGTCGTAGCGCGCCTGCGCCAGGTCGCGGCGGGTGGTGAACAGTTGTTGCTCGGCGTTCAGCGCGTCGAGGTTGGTGCGTTCTCCGCCGAGAATGCTCTGCTTGGTCGACACCACCAGCGCTTCAGCCGAGGACAACGCCTTCGAATACGCACGCAATTTGCTCACCCCCGACAAGCACGCACTGAACTGCCGGCGCAGCTCAATCAACGTCTCGCGGGTCTTGCCATCCAGCTCATACTCAGCCTGTTCCATCGTGCGACTGGCCTGGCGCGTCGATGCCGACACGCCGCCACCGGCATACAACGGCACGCTCACCTCAAAACCAATGGTGTTGGTCTCGTAGCGCTGGTTGTAGGTGTTGCCGCTTTCCGATTCGTTCTGGCGCATCGAGGCGTACGCGTTGACCTTCGGTAGATGGCCGGCGCGGTTACGTTCCACTTCATAACGCGCGACTTCCACGGCCTGACGCTGCGACGCCAGATTGGGGTTATTGCTGATCGCCATTTCGTGCCAGGTGTCGTAGTTGGCCGGCATCAGCGCGAAGGTCTGAAAGTTCTGATCCAGCGGTGCCAGCTCATCGATGTTCACCGCCGCAACGCCCACCAACGCACCGAGTTCACGCAGTGCAGCATCCTGTTCGTTACGCGCTTCGATCTCTTCGGCGGTCGCCAGCTCATAGCGCGACTCGGCTTCAAGAATGTCGGTGCGCGTGCCTTCGCCTTGGCGGAACATGTGTTCGTTCTGCTGGAACTGCTGCTCGTAGGCTTTTTTCTTCGCCTGCGCGATGTCGATCTGATCCTGAGCGAACAAGGCTTTGGTGTAGTTATCCAGCACCCGCACCAACAGTTCCTGGCTCTTGCCGCGGAAGTTTTCATCGGCGAACAACGACTGCGCGACACCCTTGCGATACGCGGCGTAGGCCTCGTAATCGAGCAACGGTTGTTGCACGGTCAGGGTCGAGCCGTAACTGCTGTAATTGCGGTCATCGGTGCGATTGCGCGCGCGTTCATCGAGCGAGGTGGCTTTCGACGAATTGCGGCCCTTGTTGTAGTTGTAACCGACGCGAGGCAACAGGCCGGCGCGGCCAATCACACGGTTTTCCAGGCCGGCGTCACGCTCCTTGATCGCGCCGAGGAACACCGGATCATTGCGCAACGCCTGTTCGTAGATCTCGAACGGCCCCATCGCCGCCACTGCACTGTTGCCGGCCAACAGCGCGAACGCTGCCGCCAGCATCGAAAGCTTATTCATACAGCCGAACATCCTTATTCTTCGGTCAACGCGGAGTTGGCCCGGTCGAGCAACGGTTTGAACAGGTAGTTGAGCAGCGAACGTTCGCCGGTGCGCACGAACATTTCTGCGGGCATGCCGGGCTTGATCACCAGACCGTTGAGTTTCTCCATGGCCTGATCGCTGACACGGGTGCGCAGCACGTAATACGGTGCGCCGGTTTTCTCATCGACCATCTGATCCGCTGAAATCAGGCTGACTTCGCCCGGTACACGCGGGGTTTTGCTCTGGTTGAACGCGGTAAACAAGATGTCCACCGGCAAGTGTGTGCCGACTTTGTCGATCAGGTTGATCGGCAAGTGCCCTTCCACTTCCAGCGTGGTGCCTTGCGGGACGATTTCCAGCAAGGTTTCGCCTTGGCGTACAACGGCGCCTTCGGTGTGCACGCCGAGATTGACCGCCACACCATCGGCGGTGGCGATGATTTCGCTGTGTTGCAGGTCGAAACCGGCAGAGGTGAGTTGCTCGGACAGCGTCACACTTTTCAGCTGCGCGTCGGCCAGTTGCGTGCGAACTTCTTTTTGATATTCCTCGCCGTGCTGCTGCAGTTTCAGGCGCGTTTCAAGGATGCCCTGCTCGACCCGGCCGCTTTCGCCAGTGTTCTCGGCCAGTTGCTGCTGCACTTGCGAGAGTTGGCGCTGATATTCCATCAAACGGTTACGCGGAATGTAGCCGTTGTCGGCCAGTGGCTGCAGGTTGCTCAATTGCTGTTGCAGCGACGCGGCTTGCGCATTGAGGTCGGTGCGTGCGCGACGCATTCCGGCCAGTTGCGCGGTGGCGCCTTCGATGCTTGCGCGCAGTCCGGCCTGCTCGCGATAGAACGCTTCGCGGCGGCTGCTGAACAGTTGACGTTGGCCCTCAAGCACCAGCGCCAGACGCGGATCCGGGTCGTTGCTCAGTTCAGCCGGAAAGGTCACTTGTTTGAGGTTGTCGCGCTCGGCCTGCCAGCGCGCCAGGCTCGCCCACGCCATGCGGTACTGCGCTTGCAGCGATTGCACGTCAGCCGCCACTTGCGTCTGATCGAGACGAAACAGCGGCTGCCCCTGCTTCACGATCTCGCCTTCGCGCACCAGAATCCGGCTGACCACGCCGCTGCTCATCGATTGCACGGCTTTGCGTTTGCCCGAGACGACCACCGTGCCCTGCACCGGAATGCCTTGATCCAGCGGCGCCAACGCCGCCCAGGTAAAGAAGCTGCCTGCGCCGACAATCGCCAGAATCCAGCCCAGGCGCGCGAAGAACTTCGCATCGCGTTCCGGACGCTCGTTGAGGTAGGCGTGTTCCATGTTCGCTTCGTTTTCAGTGTTCATGCTGGCGCTGCTCATACACCCGAATTCCTTGTCGTGGGCTGATACTGCCGGCTCATGCTGAGCCCGCCCGGTGCCTGTGCAGCTTTTTCCCGTTGTTGTTCTTGCTGGCCGGACAGTGCCTTGAGCACGTCCTGACTTGGGCCGAAGGCCTGTAAACGACCGTCATTGAGCACCAACAATTTGTCGGCCTGAGCCAGCACCGAAGAACGATGCGTCACCAACACCACGGTGGTGCCTTGGGATTTGAGTTGCGCGATGGCGCTGGCCAACGCGGCTTCGCCGATGGTGTCGAGGTTGGAATTGGGTTCATCCAGCACCACCAGGCTCGGGTTGCCGTACATCGCCCGCGCCAGTGCCACACGTTGTTTCTGACCACCAGACAGACCGCTGCCGTCCTCGCCCAACTGCGTGTCGTAACCTTGTGGCAGGCGCAGGATCATTTCGTGCACGCCCGCCTGTTGCGCAGCAGCCACCACTTTCTGCGGATCGGCCTCACTGAAGCGCGCAATGTTTTCGGCGATGCTGCCGCTGAACAGCTCGATGTCCTGCGGCAGGTAACCGATGTACGGACCGAGTTGGTCGCGATTCCAGCGATGAATATCCGCGCCGTCCAGCCGCACCGTGCCGCCGAGGGTCGGCCACACGCCGACCAATACGCGGGCCAATGTCGACTTGCCCGAGCCGGAAGCACCGAGCACGCCCAACACTTCACCGGCCGCCAGATTGAAATTGACCATGTGCAGCGTCGCCGCGCGTTGACCCGGCGGGCCAGCACTGACCTGCTCGAAAGTGATCTGGCCTTTCGGTGCTGGCAACGCCATGGCGTCGTCACTCGGCGGGAAGGCTTGCAACAAGGCATCGAGACGACGGTACGCCAGCTTCGCCCCGCTCCACTGCTTCCACACGGCGATCAACTGGTCGATCGGGCTCAGCACGCGGCCCATCAAGATCGAGCCGGCGATCATCATCCCCGCCGTCATGTCGCCCTTTATCACCAGCAATGCGCCGAGGCCGAGCACCAGCGATTGCAGGCACAGACGTAGGGTTTTGCTCAGCGAACTGATCACCGCACCGGTGTCGCTGGCCTGATTCTGCAAACCGAGAAAACGCGAGTGCACGCCAAACCAGCGCTTGCGCAGCGCACCGAGCATGCCCATGGCTTGAATTGTTTCAGCGTTGTGCAGATGGCTGGTCGCCAGTTGGCTGGATTTCTGCGAGAAGCCGGCCGCTTCGCCCAACGGCGTTTTGGTCATGTATTCGTTGAGGCAGGCCAATGCGATCAACAGCAATGCCCCGGCGGTGGCGAGTACGCCGAGCCAGACGTTGAACAGGTAAATCACCAACAGATACACCGGGAACCACGGCGCATCGAAGAACGCGAACAGCGCGGGCCCGGTGACGAATTGGCGGATGTGCGTCAAGTCGCCCAGCGATTGCCCGGCGTTGCCCTCGCCCTTGAACAGGTTGCGCTCGAACGCGGCTTGATAGACACGCAGGTTGAAACGGCGCTCCAACTGGCTGCCGATGCGGATCACGATAAAACTGCGCACCACCTCTAGCAGACCGATAAAGGCAAAGAAGCCGACGACCATCAGCGACAACATCGCCAGTGTGGTTTCGTTCTGCGACGACAGCACCCGGTCATACACCTGGAGCATGTAGATGGAGGGCACCAGCATCAGCACGTTAATCAGCGCGGTAAAGCAGCCGACGCTGATCAGAATGCTTTTATAGTCAGCCAATGCCTTGAATAAGGGAGCGGTGGCTGGGGCCTTCGCCATCTTCATTGATTCTTCCTGGAAATATTCCCGCCACTCGTTGGCAGGACTTTTATTAATTATTGGCACTTCACCGAGGTGTGCTGTTTAAGTGACCGCTTACACTTTCATAACAACTACCGACGAATATTACGGCGCAGTTGTTCATCGAGGCGTTGCTGATAGCCCGCCCGTGGCGCTTTATATAAAAACGCTGTCGTAAATTTGATAGTTACGGCTGTTGCGCCGCACGTTCGAGCGTAATGATCAGGCCCGACTTTAAAGTCGTCTGATATTGCCCATTACGTTGTCTGCTGAAAAACTGAATCCTTGAACCTTCTTTGCCGGTGATCGACAAGCCATCGGGATCGGGAAACCAGCCCACTGGTACTTCTTCCAGCCATGCGCCCAGACACTCGGAAATCAATGTTTTGTTCGCTGCCAGTTCAACACCACAGGTGTTTGACGGTTTGTCCTGGAGCTTTTGCGCATCCGCTGCATCTTCGCGAGCCGACAACGTTGCTTGCCAATGGCCGGCGAATGCCGAGGGTTCTTCGAGTCTGAGGCTGCTTGCCATGCTTGTTTCTCCAGAAATCATGAAGAGCGATGCCGTAAACCACGCCACTGCCTTGTAGGTAAAAGCCTTACTGACCATGGGAATATTCGCTCCGGCACGTAGCCTTGCCCACTGAATCATTCGATGCAAGTAAAGAAAGCGACGCTCGCACGCCGCTTTCCCCGGCTACATCACGCCACGATGTCGCTGGTCGCTGCCTGGCCAACCGTGCTGACGATGAAGTCAGCCACGCCGTGCCCGGAGAAGTCCACCGACAGCAAGCTGTTGCCGCCCGACGAGGTCAGCACTGCGTCGCCCACCGCACCGGTGAAGTTGCTGACGAAGTGCAGGCCTGCACCGTTGGTGATCCCGGTCAGGTCGATTTTGTCGAGACCGCTGACAAAATCGAGGATCTGATCCACCGCACCCGGTTTGGAATCCGAGCTGGCAGCGAACACAAAGGTGTCCGAACCGGCGCCGCCCCACAGTTTGTCGGCACCACCGGCGCCCCAGATGATGTCGTTGCCGGCACCGCCCTTCAACTCGTTGGACACACTGTTGCCAATCAACAGATCGTTGCCCGAACCGCCAATGGCATTCTCGATGATCGCGCCTTTGGCAATGGACACGTTACCGATCATGCCGCCAACGTCAGAGAACGAGGCATCATTGAGGTTGATCTTCTGGTTTTGGGTAAAACCAGAGAAGTCCAGGGTGTCCTTGCCGCCCGCATCCCACACCGAGAACACCAACTTGTCGCTCGACGACGAGGCGCTGAGGAAATCGCGACCGGCGTTGGAGTTGAAGCCGTAAGTGGTGTCGCCGGTACGGATATTGGTGTTGGCACCGTAGAGTTTCTGGATGGCCGCGATATCGTCCATCAGCGGGCCAGACGCATAGGCTTCGACGCCGCCCTTGCTGAAGTTCTGGTTGGTGTTGCTCTCGCTCCAGTAACTCATGAGGCTGTAGCCGCGGGTGTCTTGCCCGTAGGAAGCGTCGTTGTAAGTCGGGTTGCCATTGCCGGCGTTGTAGTCGCCCGGGTGGGCCAGACCGAGGCTGTGGCCGATCTCGTGGGTCAGGGTCTGACGGCCGTAGTTGTTCAGATCCGGGTTCTTGTTTTGCGTGTAGCCACTGTTGATCAGGTACCACGATGTGCCGTCGTAACCGGCGCCGGTGCCTGGCAGATAGGCGAACGCTGCCGCGCCGTCCTGGCCACCGCTGTAGTTACCGAAGGTCATGTGGCCGTCACCGCCCGAGGCTTTCTCGGTGAAGGTCACGTTGGCGGCGTCGGCCCAGGATTGCATGGCGAGCGCTGCCTGAGCTTTTTGCTGGGTGCTGAACTGGCTGAACCCGCTGATCCCGTGTTTGTTCATCGTGCTCGACGACGCAGAAGTCAGGAACGTGTAGGTAAGTTCGATCTTGCCGCTGCCGTCCTTGTCCTGGTAGGCAGCACCGTCGCGCAGCAACTGGGTGGCGGCCTGGTCGACGGAGAAGGAGGGTTTGCCATTGACCGTGAGGTTGCCGCCACGATCGTATTGATGGCTGAAACTATTGATCTGGTTCCAGGCCGAACTGGCGGCTGCCAGTGACTGAACGGCACCGACCGGCTGGAAAGCCTGTTCGGCAGCATCAATAGCTTTGGTTTTAACTTTCGACATAAACACACTTCCTTGTTTAGCAATGGAACAGTTTTTGTCCGATAGCGGCGATCCCTGGCGAGATCGTCCTATCACTCGCCCCATTGAGGGCGAAAGAAAACTGACACAATTTGAAATCTGCCGTAAAGGATTTTTTTGGAATGAAATCTGAGTGTTTCTGAAAACTGCCGTAAACAAAGCGCGCGAGGTCTAAAGAATGTTTAAAGTTGCGGGCTTTCGCCTAATTGTCTGACGATTTTATATTTAATTATTAAATATCGGTAAGTTGTGTTTTGTTAGCTGCGTCTCACTTTCCGCACTTCAACAGTGCAGTGCCAGTGTATTGATATCAATTATTCAAATCACCGAATTACAAATGTGGGAGCGGGCTTGCTCGCGAAAGCGTCGGATCAGTCAACATTGATGTTGAATGACACATTGCATTCGCGAGCAAGCCCGCTCCCACAGATTTTGTATTTTCGATCGAATCCGTGCGCCCACCAAGTGGACCGTCGTCCGTGCCATCGATAGCAGAACAACGTCGTATTTTCGCGAGCCCCAGAATTTGGTCATGAAATTGAGCATCCCATTGATGGACAATGGGTTGACTTGGCACTAGTAAACGACAGAGATCAGCGATCAAAAACCTGTCATACCTGACATTTTTTTAAACGCTTGGGAATGAGGATAGATGGTTAGATCCATCCTCTTTTGTTTGCCGTAAACGATCAGTTCGGGATTTAAGGCGCATCTGCCACGAAAATTACCGTGACATGGTATTGATCATTTGCCAGCGTTTCGGTCTCGAACTCAAGTTTCCCGTTAATCTTCTTATCCGGATGGTGCTGAAACTTCACAGTTCCAGATTTCGCGGTGTATCGCGTGCTTGGGTTGCTTCTCCCATAGCGAAGTGTTCGAATTTCCGGAGCGTTGTAAGGAAAATCCCCCGAAGGTTGCTCAGAATTTTTGAATTGAAGGGCTATAGAAGCCTCCCCTCCTTCCGCTTCCGGATCAGGAATTTCAGCGTAAACAGTCAAAAAACCATCATCATTATTTCTCCAGACTTCCTCAGTATTGAACTCATAACTCTTATTGCTCAGGAGGTTCTTCACCTCACCCTTAAAAGTGCCTTTAACCGAATTAGTTTTCACCCGTTTGAAATTCTGTTCCTTTGACATGTGCAACCTTCCTTATGCGTGGAATCGACGCGATTCCGGTAAAGACATTAGAAAGGAAAATGACCGCACCGTAACCTGTCAAATCTGACAGGTATAAAAACATAAATTCTTATCGCAACAATACAGAAATCGCCGGGCATTCCGCCCGGCGCTACCTGTTTCAACTACCCGTTCTAATCTTGTTCCAAACCCGCGTACGAATCCGGTCGATATTCAGCGGCATCGCCTCCAGTGCAAACAACTTGCCCATCATTTCCGGACTCGGATACACCTTGGTGTCGTTTTTGATGGCCGGGTCGATGAGGCTGTCGGCCTGTTCGTTGCCGTTGGCGTAGTGCACGTAGTTGCTGATGCCGGCCATGACGTCCGGGCGCAGCAGGTAGTTCATGAACGCGTACCCGGCCTTCTCGTCCGGTGCATCGACCGGCATGGCGACCATGTCGAACCAGATCGCCGCGCCTTCCTTGGGAATGTTGTAACCGATGTCGACACCGTTCTTGGCTTCCTTGGCGCGGTTTTCCGCTTGCAGAATGTCGCCAGAGAAACCGACTGCCACGCAGATATCGCCGTTGGCCAGGTCGCTGGTGTATTTCGAGGAATGGAAGTAGCTGACGTACGGCCGCACTTTCATCAGCAGCGCTTCAGCCTTTTTGTAGTCTTCGGGATTTTTGCTGTGGTGCGGCAAGCCCAAATAATTGAGCGCTGCCGGGAGCAATTCCGGGCCGTTGTCGAGGATGGCCACGCCGCACTTCTGCAGTTTTTCCATGTTCTCGGGTTTGAAGATCAGATCCCAGGAATCCACCGGTGCATCGTCGCCCAGCACGGCTTTGACCTTGGCGATGTTGTAGCCGATGCCGGTGCTGCCCCACAAATACGGGAAGCCGTGTTCGTTGTTCGGGTCGTTGACCTGCAACGCCTTGAGTAGCACCGGGTTGAGGTTTTTCCAGTTAGGCAACTGGCTCTTGTCGAGTTTCTTCAGCGCCCCGCCCTGAATCTGCCGCGCCATGAAGTGGTTGGACGGAAACACCACGTCGTAACCGGATTTGCCGGTCATCAACTTGCCGTCGAGGGTTTCGTTACTGTCGTAGACGTCATAGGTAACGCCAACGCCGGTTTCTTTTTGGAAATTCTTGGTGGTGTCTGGCGCGATGTAGTCGGACCAGTTGTACACCTTGACCGTGTCCGCCGCCTGAGCGAGGGAAACGGCCAGCATCAGCGGTGCCAGAGCGAGGGTCTTGCGGATCATGGGTCGATTCCTGTGTAGGTTTTTTTGTTGGCAGGCAATCAAAGGGATCAAACGATCAGAAAATCAGGACATAGGTCTTGCGCACGGTCTCTTCGATGTCCCAGATACCGAGCGTGTTGGCCGGCAACATCAGTGCGTCGCCACCTTGTATGTGCAGGGTTTCGCCGCCACCGTCCGGGGTGAACGTGCAACGCCCGGAGATGAAATGGCAGAACTCTTGCGCGGTGATCTGCCGGCGCCAGCGGCCCGGGGTGCATTCCCAGACGCCGGTTTCGACGCCGTCGTCGCGCTCGACGCTGGTGGTCGAAGCGATAGCAATTGGTTCGCCAAGAGGAACGGCCACCGGGTTGGATTCGTCGAGGTGCAATGTCGCGGTGTTTTTGAACTGGGTAATGCTCATGGTCTGACCTGTCTTTTGGGCGTTCTTAAAATCAATCGACGTTTAGTGCATGAAACCTTCCATGAAACCGGCCACTTGGCTGGCGAGTTTGCGCCGCCATGGCGCGGTCGCCGGATTGGCCAGGGTCTGGTCTTCATGGACGAAGCTTTTGATGATCGCGTTGTAACCGAGCCAGCGGCACGGCTCCGGTTCCCAGGCGCGCAGCGCATGAATGCCGCCGTCCGGCAGTACCCACGGCTGATGCACCAGTTCGCTGTCGCGTTCAAGAATCAGGTCCGCCAGGGTGCGGCCGCCGAGGTTGCTGGCGCCGACGCCCTCCCCGCCATAACCGCCGGACAGCGCGATGCCATTGGCACGATCGCAGAGCATGTGCGGCTTGAAGTGTCGCGACATGCCGAGGTTGCCGCCCCAGGCGTGAGTGATTTGCACGTTTTTCAGTTGCGGGAACAGTTCGCCGAACAGATAACGGCGCAGTTCGACCTCATCGCGGGTCAGATCGAAGTTGTGGCGCAGCTTGCCGGCGAACTGATAACCGCCACGGGCACCGAAGATCAGGCGGTTGTCGGCACTGCGCTGACCGTAAGTGACCTGACGGCTGAATTCGCTGAAGGCCTGGCCGCGATTGAGGCCAATCTCATCCCAAGTGGCGGCGGACAACGGTTCGGTGGCGACAATCAGGCTTTGCACCGGCAATTGATAACGGCCGAGCGGCGGCAAGGTCACCGAATAACCTTCAACGGCCGGGACGATCCAGCGACTGCGCACGCTGGCCTTGGCGGTACGCAAGCTGCCGGACTGCCAATGCGTGACCGGACTGTTTTCGTAGATCTTCACACCCATGCTTTGCACGGTTCGCGCGAGACCACGCACCAGTTTCGCCGGGTGAATGGTCGCCACGTGCGGTGCGTAGATGCCACCGTAAGGTTTGGCCACGCGAATCTGCTGCGCCAATTGCTCGGGGCTGAGCCAGCGGTAGTCGTTGTCGTTCAGGCCTTGGGCGTGCAGTTTCGCCAGGTATTCACGCAGCGTGGCTTCCTGCTCCGGATAACGCGCCGCGCAATACAACACGCCGCCCTTGCGATAATCGCAGTCGATGCCTTCGCGTTCGAGGACGACTTCAACTTCATCGGGAATGCTGTGCAGCAGATCAAACGAGGCGCGGCGCTGATCCGGTGACAGTCCGGCGAGCAAGCGATCTTCACCGAGCAGATTGCCCATCAGCCAACCGCCGTTGCGACCCGACGCGCCAAACCCGGCGGTTTGCGCCTCGACGATGGCAATGTCCAGACCGGGGGCGAGTTTCTTCAGGTAGTACGCCGTCCACAGCCCGGTGTAACCGGCGCCGATGATCGCCACGTCAACGTCGAGATCCTGCGTCAGCTCGGGCCGCGCGGTCAGCGGCTCGTCGAGTTGATCCATCCACAAACTGATAGTGCGCCACGCCGGCATGCAAGACTCCGCCACTGAAAACCTTCGATGGCGTCGATCCTAGTGCGTGGGCTTAAGCGTTGTCTTGCGCGCGTGTCCGCAAAGAAATTTGTTTGACGTAGGCCTTCGGTGACTGGCCGGTGTGCTGACGGAAACAGCTGTAAAACGCCGAGACCGAGTTGAATCCGGCAGCAAATGCTAATTCATCAATGCGCACGGGGGGCGTGGCGCCATCCAGCGAGCGCAACAAATGCTGCAACCGCGCTTGGTTTACGTAGCGATAGAAGCTTTGCCCCAACACCTGATTGAGCAGGTAAGAAATCTGATTGCGGCTGTACCCGCACTCCTTCGCCACTCGCTGCAGGTCGAGTGCGGGATCGAGATACGGTTGCTGTTTTTCGAAGTATTGCTGCAGATCTTCGGCCATAAAGCTCAGTTGCCGTGGCGACAAGCCCAGACGACTGACCGCCGGGCGCTGATTCGACGCCGAAGTACCGCCTGCCTGCGCACGCACCAGTGAGGCGTATTCGTTGACGCGCCAGATCAGTCCGTCCTTGACCGTGATCGCTTCACTGGAGCGGAACGACACCAAACCGTCGCCGCCGCGCAATGTCACTTCGTATTGAATGAACGCGGTGTTGCCGTCGACGCGAATGCGGTCGCAATGCTCGAGCGCTTCGTCGGATTCTCGCGGCATGCTGACACGCACGTACTCGCGCAGGTCGTCGAGGCCGAGCACGCGGTTCTGGAAAAAGTCGTTGTATTCGATGTCCGGGTGATACAGCGCCATGACGGCGTCCAGATCGCGGTGTTTCCAGCTCAGGTGATAGCGCATGACCGTGGCGGCCGTGGCCTCGGTCTGTTTTGGGCCGTCGTCGTCGGCGTGCATAAAAGGCTCGGCGAAAAGAAACCGAGCTTGCCCAACTTCGCCTCGGGCAGCAATGGCCAATCGATAGTGGCCATTTGGCGATAAGTGCATTTGGCGTGACGCACATCAAAAAACCGGTCGCAATCGCCAAATGAACTGAAAAATCTCACAGAAAATTCACATCCGGATGCTACTTTTAAGTCCTGACACTGGTTGAGCCAATGAAGGCTCTTCCCACCTACCATGAGCAAAAGGAAACGCTCGATGATGAAGGCGGGCAACAACATGAATAAAGGGTCAAGCAAAGTCACGTTCCCCAACGCTTGCCAGCTGATGCGCTGGCATTTTCATCCCATGGGTTTCGAGGCCACGATGGACGCGCCGGGCAGCATGGTCGCGCGTCTGTTTGATCGCGCCAGCGGCGAAACCCTGATCGCCATCGCCGGCATCCCGTGTGCAACGGTGATGAATGCGGCGGATGTCGAGCGGATGATTGAAGCGGTGGAGGATGAGCTGGAAGCTTTCATACCGCCTGAATCTCTCAGGAGTTACGCATAAGTTTCTGATTAACAAATAAAAGCCCGCCGTTAAGCGGGCTTTTTTGTGGGCGAAGGTTTCAGGCGGTCTGGCTTTCTGCGCGGTGATCGACAAAGAACGCCTTGCCTTTGGCCACCCGCTCGGACGCTCGCGGCATATTCACCGCTTGGCTTTCCTGTGGTTCGACGTACCAATAGCAATGGCTGACGGCACGGGTGATGCCGACATAAGCCAGGCGCAGGATTTCGTCTTTTTGCGCGCTGTCGTAAGGCTCGCTGTCGCCGCTTTTGCCTAGACCGGCCATGCGGTAAACCTGATTCTTGTACGGCGAGCTGGTCAGGTGCTGACAATCGCCGAGCAAAAATACCGCATCTGCCTGCAAGCCTTTGGCGCTGTGATAGGTCAGTTGTTTAAGGCGCCGAGCTTCGTATGGCAAGCTCGAATCCACATTAACTACAGACTGAATGTGCTGCTCTATCAATAACTTATCGCTGCTTTTTCGATAGAGCATCAAGATCGAATGGCCCTGACGGTAGTGTTCGGCGAGGCGCTGACCAAGACCTTGGTCATCGCGCTCCAGCACATTAACCGGTTGCAGTGGTTTGGGCTCGCCGCTGGACTTGGCTTTCTTGCCGGGGATCGCCGGCGCTGCGCGAACGATGTGCTCGGCGGCGTCGATGATGTGCTGGTGGCTGCGATAGTTGTCGCTGAGCATGACCCGCGTGGTGCTCGGCGACGGGAATTCCTTGTTGAATTCCATGAAATAACTCGGCGAACTGCCTCGCCAGCCGTAAATCGACTGCCAGTCATCACCCACACACAGCAACGACGAGCGTTGCGCACCCCGCCCGACATGCATGGCCGGGCCTCGGCTGCGAATCTCCGTGAGGCTCGCGCGAATCCACGAGACGATCTGCGGCGAGACGTCCTGAAACTCGTCGATCATCAGGTGCGACATCGGTCGCAGCAGCTCATCGCTGAGCAACTTGAGGTTCTCCGGTGAGTGTTCGCTGAACAGCGCAAACATGCGGTTGTAGGTCATCACCGGCGGTTTCTGATCCAGCAGATGATCTTCCAGCGCACGCCAGAACAGGCTCAAGGCCTCGAAAAAGAACCGATCCGGGTCTTCCTTGGCGAAACTCATGCGGCCTACGGCGTCCGGCACGTCCAGTCCCAGGTTCTCGATAAAGCCTGCGGCGGCGACGAAACAATCGAGTAGCGGCGCGGAAGCGAGTTCGCCTTTGACCTTGTAATCAAAGCCCGGACCCGCGCTGGCATCACCGGCCAACGTGGCCAATACGCGCCTCGATGTTTCATAGGAATCTATCCATATCAATGGCTTACGACAGAAAGCTTGAAACAGAGTGCGCTTAACCGCCCATTCTGCGCGGATAGAGAGTTTGGCGTTTGGCCGACAGATCTGGGCGTTTTCACGCGGATCAAAGCCCAGTACCACCCACGCGTCGAGGCTTGGAATGTAGCCATGGGCATGGAATTTAGCGCCATTGATGTCGAAGGTCTGGCGGTTCGGTTCGATGCCTTTGATGGGCCAGGCGCCCGCGCGAAACCATAGATCCTCGATGGCGTCGCAGAGTTCTTCGTCGCGCTTGGCCGCCAGCTCGGTTACCGCCACGCGTTTCTGCACGTCCGGGTGATCGCGTTCCAGCTCTTTAAGCTGCATCGCGGCGCGAGACAGCGGCTGGATCAATTCGCGAAAACGTTCATCGCGAGTAAACAATCGGTGATAACAGGCATTGAGCTGCTGACGCTGGGCGTCGTTGATGCGCAGGTCGAAAGGGTTGCTGTCGACGTCCTCATCGCCACCCTGCGGGCGATTGCTGAGGTTTTCGAAGGCTTGCAGGCGTTCGAACCCCGGCAGGCTGCGCACCATCGGCAAAATGCGCGAGTGAAAGGTGCGCACCAGTTCGCGCGCCTGTTTCGGGCTCAAAGTCTGACCCCAGAGCGCGAACATTTCCATCAGCTTATTGATGAAGTCTTTGCGCGACTC
Source organism: Pseudomonas sp. NPDC088885 (assembly GCF_044750025.1). Classification (NCBI taxonomy): domain Bacteria; kingdom Pseudomonadati; phylum Pseudomonadota; class Gammaproteobacteria; order Pseudomonadales; family Pseudomonadaceae; genus Pseudomonas; species Pseudomonas sp. NPDC088885. The sequence goes on from NZ_JBIVJB010000001.1 coordinate 279,028, forward strand.
TCGGGTGAAGGTCACCACGGTCATCGAATCCAGCTCAAAACCCAGATAGTGCGTGAGCAGCAGAATGCGCAGCACCAGCGTGGTCGACTTGCCTGCCCCGGCGCCGGCAACCACTGAAGTGGACGGCGTCTCGCTGAAAATCATTTTCCATTGCGCGGCACTCGGTTGCGCCTTTTCCGGCAGCAGACGGGCGACATCGGCTTTGATGCGTTTCTTCAGATCGGCGGTCAGTGGCAAACGCCAATCATCGAACAAGTGGTTGTCGATGCTCGGCGGTCGATGCTCGGTGTTGCGGCTGTCGCGAATCAGCAGAACCTGACGGCCTTCCTCCAACCCTTCAAGCTTGCCTTCGTTAAAACCGTATTCGACGCCAGCGGTGTGCCCGCTGCGAAAGCCGTCGGCCTGGCCATGCAGCCACGACGCGCGGTGTTGAGCGCGTAAACGGGTCAGGCCGTGGCCGAAGAAACGCGCGGCCAAACGCTTGAACCAAGGCATCTCGGCCAGAGGACGAAGTTCGGGAGGTAGATCGGGGGTGTGTTGCGCCACGCTGACGGACTCCAGGGTGTGAGGCTGTTGACTCTATGGTGTCTGCATTTGCCGTCGAGTTCTAGCGAAATGCTTGCAGGTCATTGGTTTAGGCGATGAATTGAAGGTAGCGCTTAATCATTTTTACGCTTTTTTCTATCGACTGATTCGATGGTAATGCCGCAGTTTTTACGCTTTTTATCGATGTTTGGCTGATGGATGATGGCCGTCATAAACCACGTTTTCAGGAGACGATCATGCTCGAACTCAGACCCTTCAGCTCGCTGGGCGGCGCCCATCACGGCTGGTTGGATGCCCATCACCATTTTTCGTTCGCCGAATACTACGATCCGCAACGCATGAATTGGGGCAACCTGCGGGTGTGGAACGACGACGTGATCGCCGCTGGCACAGGCTTCCCGCAGCACCCGCATCGCGACATGGAAATCATCACCTATGTGCGTGAAGGTGCGATTACCCACCAGGACAATCTGGGCAACAAGGGCCGCACCGAGGCTGGCGACGTGCAGGTGATGAGCGCTGGCACCGGTATTGCGCACAGCGAATACAACCTGGAGGCGCGTGACACCAAGATCTTTCAGATCTGGATTTTGCCGACCGAGACTGGCGCACCGCCGTCGTGGGGTGCGAAGCCGTTCCCGAAAGGCCAGCGCGAAGGTTTTGTGACGCTGGCGAGCGGTAAGGACGGCGATGATCAGAGCCTGCGGATTCGCGCCGATGCGCGTTTGGTAGCAGCGAATATAAAGGCTGGGGAAACGGCGGAGTATCGACTGGATGAAGGCCGCCGGGCATATCTGGTACCCGCGACTGGCGTGATTGAGGTCAATGGCTTGCGGGCAGAAGCGCGGGACGGTGTGGCGGTTGCGCAAGAGCGAGTGTTGACGGTCACGGCGATTGAAGACAGCGAGATTGTGCTGGTTGATCTGGCTTAAGTGGCAGGCATGAAAAAGGGGTGACCATTTTGGTCACCCCTTTTTTGCATCTGACATACGGCCCTGTGGCTGAGTGTCTTAGTGGTGAGGGGATTTATCTGTGGCGAGGGGATTTATCCCCGTTGGGCTGCGCAGCAGCCCCCAGCAATTTAAAAAGCGAGGGTCGCTTCGCAACCCAACGGGGATAAATCCCCTCGCCACATTTAAATCGCTACACCCAGTTAAGTCGCTGCACCACAGTTAAATAGCTAAAACACCACAACAGGCGTTGTGGTGATTGCCACTATTTCGTGGAAATCGCCCCATCCACCAACGTCTGCGCCTCTGCCACCAGTTGCTTGAGGTGGTCGTCGCCAATAAAGCTTTCAGCGTAGATCTTGTAGATGTCCTCAGTGCCCGACGGACGCGCCGCGAACCAGCCGTTCTCGGTCATCACTTTCAAACCACCGATCGCCTGATCATTGCCCGGCGCATGACTCAGAATGCTCTGAATCTTCTCGCCCGCCAGTTCAGTCGACGTCACTTGCGTCGGCGACAACTTGCTCAGCAAAGCCTTTTGTTCCGGATTCGCCTTGGCGTCTACGCGCACGGAGAACGGTTCGCCCAGTTCATCGGTCAATGCACGGTAAGCCTGACTCGGGTCGCGACCGGTACGGGCAGTCATTTCCGCTGCCAACAGGGCCGGGATCAGACCGTCCTTGTCAGTGCTCCAAACGCCGCCATCCTTACGCAGGAACGATGCACCGGCGCTCTCCTCACCGCCAAAACCCAGCGAGCCGTCGAACAGACCGTCGGCGAACCATTTGAAGCCGACCGGCACTTCGTACAGACGACGACCCAGACGCTTGGCCACGCGATCGATCAAGCCACTGCTGACCACGGTTTTACCCACGCCAGCATCGGCGCGCCATTGCGGACGGTTCTGGAACAGGTAATCGATGGACACGGCGAGGTAGTTGTTCGGCGCCAGCAAACCACCGGACGGCGTGACGATGCCGTGGCGGTCGTGATCCGGATCGCAGGCGAAAGCCACGTCGAAACGCTCTTTCAGACCGATCAGACCTTGCATCGCATGGCTGGACGATGGATCCATGCGAATCTGACCATCCCAGTCGACGGTCATGAAACGGAAGGTCGCATCGACCTCTTTGTTGACCACTTCCAGATCCAGACGATAGTGCTCGGCAATCGCCGACCAGTAGCGCACCCCTGCTCCGCCCAACGGATCCACGCCCAGACGCAGTTTGGCGTCACGAATGGCGTCGAAGTCGATCACGTTGATCAGGTCGGCGACGTAGGTGTTGAGGTAATCATGGCGGTGCGTGGTGCTGGCCTTGAGCGCTTGCTCGTAGCTGATGCGATTTACGCCCGCCAGTTTGTTCGCCAGCAACTCGTTGGCCTTGGCTTCGATCCACTTGGTGATGTGGGTATCGGCCGGGCCGCCGTTGGTTGGGTTGTATTTGTAGCCGCCGCTTTGTGGCGGGTTGTGCGATGGCGTAATAACCACGCCGTCCGCCAGGCCAGTGGTACGGCCACGGTTGTAGCAAAGAATCGCGTGGGAGATCGCCGGCGTTGGTGTGTATTCATCACCTTCGGCGATCATGACGGTCACGCCGTTGGCGGCCAGTACTTCCAGCGCGCTCGCCCCGGCCGGGGTCGACAATGCGTGAGTGTCGATGCCGACAAACAGCGGGCCGGTGATGCCCTGGGCTTCGCGGTACAGGCAGATTGCCTGGCTGATGGCCAGAACGTGCCATTCATTGAAACTCAAATCAAAGGAACTGCCCCGGTGCCCGGACGTGCCGAACGCCACGCGCTGGGTCGAAATCGATGCATCAGGCTGGCCGGTGTAATAGGCCGTTACCAGTCGCGGGATATCGACCAACAATTCTGCCGGTGCCGGTTTGCCCGCAAAAGGACTGAGTGTCATGCAAAACCTCTGAGATCGAGTGGTTCAGGAAATACAGCGCAGTTTACTGGCAGTTTGACCGCAGTGCGATGGGATGTATCCGACGCTCTCAGAAGTTTTCTAACGTTACTCGGTGGGCGCAAGGCGCAAGGCGTCACCGACAAGCCCGACGACGCTGGCCAGGTCGTGATCGCTATGACTGACCGAACTCAATCGCAAGTGCTGCGCATGGTGACGATGCAGGCTGAACAACTCGCCGGGGGCAATCACGATCTGTTGCCTGAGCAAGTGATGAAAAACCTCAGTCATGTTCACCGAACGCACCGAACGGATCCACACCGTCGCACCGCCCTGCGGCTCGACAATCTCCACCGCATCGCCCAACCGCTCACGCAACAGCTGAATCAAATGCGTTCGGCGCTCCTTAAGCAGGCGCCTTAACACCAACAGGTGCTGATCGATGCGTCCGCTCGCATACAGCCGAGCAATGGCTTTTTGCCGAGTCGCCGACAAGCGAAACGAACGCAGCAGAAAATGCCGCTGCAATTCGCTGCGCCACTGACGCGAAAGGACAAAACCGTAGGGCGCCTCGCTGCCAATGATCTTGTCGAAGGCCGAGAACACCAGTAAGCGATCAGGATCGAGCCAGTCGCGCAGATGCTGACCATCGTGCGCATCCAGCAACTCGCAGCAACAGTCATTCTCCAGCACCCAAGTGCCCTGCTCCGCGAGCAATTGCGCGATCAATTGCCGATTGGCTGATGGCCCTGCGCTGCCGTGCGGCAGGTTCAGTGCCGAAGACAGCACAATCAGCCGTACTGGCTCGGTCTTGAGTAGCGACGCCAATAATTGCGGATCCAGCGCTCCGTCTATCTGCAACGGTAACTCGACGACCCGCACCTCGGCCGCTTCCAACAGCCGCAAGATCACCCAGTCGCAAGGCGACTCGACCAGCACCGTGGCCTGGCGCAATTCCAGCACGGCGATGAGTATTTCCAGCACCGCGCGCAGATCGGCGCCGATGTAGACGTCATCGGCGTGCCAACAATGTGTCGGCGATGTGGTGTAGCGAGCCGCCAAAACGGTGCGCAACTCCGGTTCACCGCAGGGTTGCAGCACCCATTGCGGCTGGCGCGGATACTGCCGCAGCAACTCCCTTTCAAGCATCAGCAACGGACTGTCCAGTGGTTGCAGCGAAGCCGGCTCATCGGTGCTCAACACACACACGCCCGGCCGGCGAGCGTTTACATAGACGGCCTCAAGCAGATCACCGCCATTCGCGGACGGCACTATCAGCGACGGCGCCTTTGCGTAATAGCCGGATTTGGCTATCGAATACACCCGCCCTTCCTTCTCCAGCAAGGAATACGCATATTGGATGGTCGAGATCGACACCTTCAAGCGATCCGCCAGTTGGCGCAATGACGGCAAACGCATTGCGCCAGCGGCGTCTGACTCGTTGATAACCGACGTCAGGTATCGATACACCGCCTGATAAGCGAAGTCATTTTCACGCAAGACCTTCATGAGCCTTCGTCCATAGGCATTGGCACAACCCGAGCCAAAAGGCTCAAGCTCAACCTTCTGCCGACCGGTCGTTCGAAATGCCCCCCGCCTGGATGGAATCAGAACCCTTGCCTGATGCTGCGATCGATTCAGGCATATGAATTGATCCCATCGCGTACAAACGGGTGATCAGCTTGACCGGCAATCCGCTGACGTCGGTCATCCACTTCATGACCTGCTCCGGCGCACTCGAGCCTTGCATGGCACGGTGCAGATCAGGCAATGCCACCAGCATTCCCGGGTGGCACTTGCGCAAAAACCGCTCGAGCCCGGCGCCTTGCGCAATGAAGGGTGAAAACAACAGGCACGTCAGCTGCGTTTCACTGATCGCGAACGTTGCCTGCAAGTGATTGGCGGCCTGTATGCGCCGCTGATCAAGATCCAGCAAGTTGCCGAATGCGGCGAGTAACTGCTCGCAGAGCGGCTCCGGAACCTGCTTGAGGCGCATCGTCAACAGGCTTTCCTGCAAATATTCGCTGATGCCGGCCTCGTACGTCCGCCCCTCGATCACGCTTGCCTGCAATCCTTGAAGGTGCGCGGCAAGCAGTGGCTCAACGTAGTCGTTGTCGCTGTGATACAGCGCAAGATCGTCGGCCTGGAACCCGAGAAAATCACTGAGCAAAGGCCAGCGCTCTTCAAGTTTTCCGACAACCATGTCGTTGATACCGATAAAACTGGTGCGACGACAGGCTTCGAATTTGCCTTCCGGGCGCCACTGCACGTGATCACCGTCCGCATGGAAATGACGGTAATAGTCGGAGCCCAACCCATCGAGCAACGAGAATAACGCTTCAAAACCGCCGTGCTCGGCTGGCAACCCACCGATCCCCGCCTTGAGCGCGGCACGATTGAGCCCTTCGAGAAACTGCTGTTGCCGACGTGGCGTTTCAGCACCAATCATCGCGTCGACGCCATTGTTCCAGCGGGCGATCTGGCTATAGAACTCCGCCGTGGCCAGATAGGCGTCATCCCACAGCTCCAGGGGCTCATCCCAAGTACGGCGATGGCCGACCATCAACAGATTGACGCGGCTGGCTTCACGACTGTCCTCACTCACGGGCGTCTGATAATCGAACGGCAGCACCTCGCGATGATCAACCATCAACAGCTCAACCCTGGGATCGTCATACAGAAACAGTGCGCTGTAGCTGCGGTGCATGTTTTGCAAAGCTGAATGACTGGTGCCGTTCCAGCGCAGGTTGGCCACGCGCAACTGGAACGTCGCCGGAGAACGACCGGCAAGGCTCAACTGCGCAGCCCGCAACAACGCCAGCGTGTAACAGCTGTCCCGCGAGCCCGACTGGACGACCAGCACCTTGAAATGACCGATGTTTTCCATGCCGCCAGCGGCCACCAGCAGTCGCTGCATCAATAGCTGCAACGCCGTACGTTCTGCGCGTGAGAAGAAGCTCAGCAAACGCTGCAGGACTTGCTGGTAGACATAATTCATTGCCTGATCATGGATCGTGCTCATCGGTATTTACCCGGTATCAATAGTTTCATGCTGCGCAGACTGAATGCTCGGTCGCACGACAATTCATCAATAAGTAATAGACGCTCAAATGCTAACACTTACGCAATGGTAGTTATTTGAAACACTTGAGCCGTTAAGAGCCTACACAGTCGCGCCGCAGGCCATCAAACCCTTGAAAACGCTGATGATTTTTTCGATGAAAAATCGCCTAGGAAACTTCCGACAACGTCCCACGCCAATTGAGTACAAGAAAAGAGGACGCAACTTAGGAATAGCCCTACAACAATTAAACAAAAATTGACGCGTTCGGCAGAAGTAGCCGTTTGATATTGCACAGGGCAAATAGAATGCACAGCCATGGCTCATTCCTTGAGATGAAAGTAATCATTCAATTATCAGGGCTTATATAGCGATTAGAAGATACAGATCGAGAGCAAAAACCAGTTCAGTTGCTGAACCGGCCCGCACGTATTACGTACAGGCAGTCTCTTTTTGGGGGATAAACACAAAGAGTCCGTGGGGCCACGGACTCTGTTCAGCAGTGTCAGGCCGGTTCGACCTGCAGGGCGACCCGTTCGCGACATGGGCATTCATCCATGTAGCGGTGTGCTTCGACAAACTCATCGAACGGGAACACCCGGGTCTTGAGCGGCAGCAGCACACGATCAGCGGTCAACTGGTTGATGTCACGCAAGGCACGTTGCAGCGCCACGGAATCCTGCGTGATGCCCAGCTCCGGTTTGCCAGTGAAGTTGCCGATGCAGTGCACAAAGAACTGAATGTTCTTCTGGAACGCTGCACACGCCGGGAATGGTGTCTGGTTGCCACCTTGCAGACCGTACAACACCAGGCTGCCACGCGGGGCGAGAACGTCACCGAGCAACGACATCTGCGGGCCACCCAGGCCATCGAACACTACGTCAACGCCGCGGTTGTCGGTGATCTTGTTGATCCGCATCAGCAGATCTTCTTCCTCGGTGACGATGACTTTCTCGGCACCCAGCGACAGCAGGTATTCACGCTCTTCCGCGGTTTTGGTCGCGGCAATCACGCGTACACCCAAAGCTTTGCCCAGTTGTACAAAGGACGGCCCGGCGCAGTGGCTGGCGTCAGTGACCAAGGCGAATTGCCCCGGTTTGACCCGCGCCAGATCGGCGTAGGCAAAATAGGCAATCAGCAGCGGCGTGTAATGCACGCTGGCTTCGATCGGGCTGAGGACGTCTGGATAACGGGTCAGCGCGGTACGCGGCAGCAAGATCTGCTCGCCGTAAACCGGGTAATCGTTGGCGCTCTCGGCCGGAAAACTGGCAACTTTGTCGCCTACCGACAAGTCATCGACACCGTCACCGACGGCGGTGACCACACCGGCCATCTCGTGACCGAGACCTGCAGGCAAACGTGCCTGAGACGAGGCCAGGTTCTGACGCCAGAGCGTGTCATACCAGCTGATGCCGATCGCTTCGACACGTACCTGCACTTCGCCAGGACCTGGCTGAGCGGCCGCATGCTCTTCGCATTTGAGCACCTCGGCGGGACCAAACTTGTGAAAACGGATCGTGCGGGACATCGCAAACCTCGTCAAAGTAACCTCTAATGCCATGAACTCTATCTGGGCTTTTAACCCAAGACTATCAGTGGCTATTAATAGTCGACATGCCTGTCATTGATTCCGCAGTATGGGCGGCATTGGCACAATCCAGCAAAAAATCACTGCCACCGGCTCGGTAAAGCTGAATTTTCCGGTGCAGAGTACCAGCCTTTCCCCGTAAGATTCATGCCGGCCATTGTTCTCATATGGCCGCTCTCGTCAAGCTTGATGACTCTGCCAGGACTCCAGATGAATCGTAATGACCTGCGTCGTGTCGACCTGAACCTGTTGATCGTATTCGAAACATTGATGCACGAACGCAGCGTGACCCGGGCGGCGGAAAAGCTGTTTCTCGGTCAACCGGCGATCAGTGCGGCGCTCTCGCGCCTGCGTAGCCTGTTCGATGACCCGTTATTTGTACGCACCGGGCGCAGCATGGAGCCGTCTGCCCGCGCGGTGGAAATCTTCGCCCTGCTCTCGCCTGCCCTCGATTCGATTTCCACGGCCGTCAGCCGCGCGGCAGAATTCGATCCGGCGACCAGCACCTCGGTGTTCCGCATCGGTTTATCCGATGACGTCGAGTTCGCCCTCCTGCCGATGCTGCTTAAACGCCTGCGCGCTGAAGCACCCGGCATCGTCTTGGTGATTCGTCGCGTCAACTACATATTGATGCCAGGCCTGTTGGCTTCCGGCGAGATCTCCATTGGCGTCAGCTACACCACCGACCTGCCGGCCAACGCCAAACGCAAGGTTTTGCGTCGCAGCGCGCCTAAATTGCTGCGCGCCGATACCGTGCCGGGGCCGTTGAGTCTGGATGATTACTGCGCGCGCCCGCATGCGCTGGTGTCGTTTGCCGGCGACCTCAGTGGCTTTATTGATGAAGAACTGGAAAAGCTTGGCCGCAAACGGCATGTGGTGCTGGCCGTGCCGCAGTTCAACGGGCTCAGCACGTTGCTCGCGGGCACTGACATCGTCGCGACCGTGCCGGATTACACGGCGGAAGCGCTGACGGCGGCTGGCGGGGTTCGTGCGGAAGATCCGCCGTTGCCGACGCGCACGTTTGAGCTGCACATGGCTTGGCGTGGGTCGCAGGATAATGATCCGGGCGAGCGTTGGTTGAGGTCGCGGATTCAGATGTTCTTTGGTGATCCGGACAGCCTCTAGAACCCACCGTCGATGGTGACGTCGTCGCTGACACCTCAGCGACGTTAGCCTCTTTGCGCAAACCCTCCTGCGAAAATTCCTACGCACACTTCTTGCCGCCACACCCAGCCGATATATATGATAAGGATTATCATTTGTACCATCCTTATCCGGCGCCCTCCTACGATGCTTCCATCTCCACAAACCAGTTTCTGCGATGTCGCTGTGCTCTATCGCCAGCAGCACGGTTGGTTACAGAACTGGCTACGGCGTCGGCTCAATTGCTCGCAGAGTGCGGCGGATCTGGCGCAAGACACGTTCATGCGCCTGCTGGCCAAGGAACAAGTGCCGGAACTACACGCCCCGCGCACCTTTCTGGCGAAGGTGGCGCAGAGTGTTCTGTGCAATCACTACCGCCGACAAAAACTCGAACGCGCCTACCTTGAAGCACTGGCAGCGATGCCCGAGCAGGTCGCGCCGAGCCTGGAAACTCAGGCCATTCTGCTGGAAACCCTGATCGCCCTCGACGCTGCGCTCGAAGGTCTTGAGCGCCCGGTGCGCGAGGCGTTTCTGCTGTCGCAAATGGACGGTTTGAGTCACGGTGAAATCGCCGCGCGGCTCGACGTTTCGATCACCACGGTCAAGCGCTACATCATCAAGGCCGGGGCGATGTGCATCATGCTCGACGATAGCCTCGACCTGCCATGAACCGCGAAGACACTTTGGCGATTTCCGGCGACGTCGCCGAGCAGGCCATGCACTGGCACCTTGAGTTGCAGGAGCCCGAGGTCAGCGAAGCGACGCTCGCGGCGTGGATGCGCTGGCGTCAGGCGCACCCGGTGCACGAGCACGCCTGGCAACGGGCGGAAGTGTTCGCGCGACGCATGCGCGACCTGCGCAGCCCCGACCAGCGTCCCCTCGCCCACGCCGCCCTGCGACCCACGCTGTCACGGCGTTCGGCGCTCAAGCAGTTGAGCGTTTTGTTTGCGGCCGGTGCCGGTGCGTGGGCCATGAAAGACACGGCGTTGGTGCAAGACTGGCGCGCGGATTACTACAGCCAGGTTGGCGAGCAAAAGAGCTTTACGCTGGCCGATAACACGCAAATCCAGCTCAACACCGACAGTGCAATCAATGTGGTTTTTGAACGGGAATCGCGGCGCATCAAATTGCTGCGCGGCGAGCTGCTGGTCACCCGCGCCGATGGCCGATTGTTGTCGGTGGACACCGCTCAGGGTCGACTGGAATCCGCACTCGCGCGCTTCAGCGTCAGACAGCGCGCCGGTTTCACTCAGGTCAGCGTTTATCAGGGCACGTTGGCGATCAACCCTTCCCGTCTGCCGCATCAGCCCATCGCACTCAAGGCCGGCGAACAAATCAGTTTCAGCGCCGGGGAGATTTTCAGCAGGCAAGCCATTGCACTTACCGCGCCGGCCTGGAGTCAGGGCATGCTGGTCGCGCAGGGCCAGCGTCTGGCCGACTTCCTCGAAGACCTGAGCCGTTATCGCCAGGGCCATCTGGCCTGCGATCCGCGTTTGGCCGACCTGCGGGTTTCCGGCACCTTCCCCCTCGGCAACACCGAGAAAATCATCTTCGCCGTCGCCGACACTTTGCAGCTCGATGTGCAGCAATTCACTCGCTATTGGGTGACGTTGAAACCGCGCACCGCCTGATACTGAAAAATATTCGCATTTGGGTGGTCTGATTTCGATTCTCGCGAGACTTAAACCCCAGACATTCAATTCAATGGGGAAGTAACTCGTGAATCTCACCGCACGCAAACGCCAGGGCTGGCAATTCTCGATCAAACAGAAACTGGCCGGCGCCGTGGTTCAAGGCATCGCTTGCATGACTGTGACCACACCACTGCTGATCGCGCCGAACTGGGCCGCCGCCGAGCAAACGCAAGAAGATTTCGATATCCCCGCTGGCCCGCTCGCACCGGCGTTGACGCGTTTTGGCCAGACTGCGCACATCCTGTTGTCCTACTCCACATCGCTGACCGAGGGGCGCAGCACGCCCGGCCTTAAAGGTCGTTACGACGTCGACCAAGGTCTGGCGATTCTGCTGGCCGGCTCCGGGCTTGAAGCCAGTCGCGGCGCCAACGGCAATTATTCGCTGCAGGCCAGCACCGGTGATGCGCTGGAGCTGGGCGCGGTGTCGATTTCCGGCAAGGCGCCGGGTTCGACCACTGAAGGCACCGGGCTCTACACCACGTATTCCTCCAGCAGCTCGACGCGGCTGAACCTGACCCCGCGCGAGACTCCGCAATCGATGACGGTGATGACCCGTCAGCGTCTCGATGACCAGCGCCTGACCAACCTGACCGATGCCCTCGAAGCCACGCCGGGCATCACCGTGGTGCGCGACGGTCTCGGTTCGGAAAGCGATTCCTATTGGTCGCGCGGTTTCGCGATTCAGAACTACGAGGTCGACGGCGTTCCCACCAACACGCGCCTCGACAACTATTCGCAAAGCATGGCGATGTACGACCGCATCGAAGTCGTGCGCGGTGCCACCGGTTTGATCAGTGGCATGGGCAACCCGTCCGCGACGATCAACCTGATCCGCAAGCGCCCGACTGCCGAAGCGCAGGCCAGCATCACCGGTGAGGCCGGCAACTGGGATCGCTACGGCACCGGATTTGATGTGTCGGGGCCACTGACGGAAACCGGCAATGTGCGCGGACGCTTTGTCGCCGATTACAAAACCGAGAAAGCCTGGATCGATCGCTACAACCAGCAATCGCAACTGATCTACGGCATCACCGAATTCGACCTGACTGAAGACACCCTGCTGACCATGGGCTTCAGTTATCTGCGCAGCGACATTGATTCGCCGCTGCGCTCCGGCCTGCCGACGCGTTTCAGCACCGGCCAGCGCACTGACCTGCAACGATCGTTGAATGCCGCGCCGGACTGGTCGTACAACGATCACGAACAGACCAGTTTCTTCACCTCCATCGAGCAGCAACTGGGCAACGGCTGGAGCGGCAAGATCGAACTGACCCACGCCGAAAACAAGTTCGACGAACTGTTCAACTTCGCCATGGGTGAGCTGAATACCGACGGCAGCGGTCTGTCGCAACTGCCGGTGCGTTTCTCGGGCACGCCGCGTCAGGACAACCTCGATGTGTACCTCACCGGCCCATTCAGCCTGTTCGGGCGCGAACACCAGTTGATTACCGGCATGACCCTCTCACAGTACAAAGAAAGCACGCCGAGCTGGGGCGGTTGGCGTTATGACTACAACGGCTCGCCGGCGGGCGCTATCGACAACCTGTTCACCTGGGACGGCAACTCGGCCAAACCGGACTTCGCCGTCAGCGGCAAATCGTCGATCGACGAAGACCAATACGCGGCGTACCTGACCTCGCGTTTCAGCGTCAGCGATGACTTGAGCCTGATTCTCGGCAGCCGCGTGATCAACTGGAAACGCGACACCTCGGATCGCCCGTATGGCGGCGAAGAAACCGAAGTCAATCGCGAAGAAAACGGCGTGTTCATTCCGTACGCCGGCGTCGTTTACGACCTCAACGAGACCTGGTCGCTGTACGCCAGCTACACCAAGATCTTCAACCCGCAAGCCTCGTGGGTCACCGACGAAGACAACAAACCGCTCGACCCGATGGAAGGCAAAGGCTACGAGATCGGCATCAAGGGCACGCACCTCGATGGCAAGCTCAACTCCAGCCTGGCCGTGTTCAAACTGGAGCAGGACAACCTGGCGATCTGGCAACACGACAACGTCTACAGCGCCGAGCAGGACACCACCTCCAAAGGCATCGAGATGGAGCTGAACGGTGAACTGGCCGAAGGCTGGCAGGCCTCCGCCGGCTACGCATATTCGGTGACCACTAATGCCGACGACGAGCGCATCAACACCAACCTGCCGCGCAACAGCTTCAAGACCTTCACCAGCTATCGCCTGCACGGCCCGCTGGACAAAGTCACGATTGGCGGCGGCGTGAATTGGCAGAGCAAAGTCGGCGCCGACCTGCATACGTTCAGCCAGGGCAGCTACGCGGTGACCAACCTGATGGCCAAGTACGACATCAGCCACAACCTCAGCGCTTCGGTGAATCTGAACAACGTGTTTGATCGCGAGTACTACAGCCAGTCCGGTCTGTACGGGGTTTACGGCGCACCGCGCAATATCATGACGAGCTTCAAGTACAACTTCTGATCCGCTCTGAAGTGGCGCGCCCTCTTTATGGGTGCGCCATGCGCCGGCAGCCCTCTCGCATGAAACTTTCATTAAGGATATTGATAGCACCCTAACGAAAGGTGCATGCTAGAGGGCTCGCTGCGGTCTTATATCATTCCGAATGATAGTTACCTTTGCTTCATTCGATTCGTGCCATCACAGCCTGCCGAGCATCATCCGCCCGTCTTCAATACATTGGCGGATGCATCCATGGAACAGTCACTCAAACATTTGCGCTTCCCGTTGGCCATGCTGGCCATCCTGGTGATGAGCGCCTGCGGCAAGACTCCGGAGACTGCCGCCACCCAGCCTGCTGCCAAAGTCAGCGTGGCCAAGGTGATCGAACAACCGGTCAACGAATGGGACGAATTTACCGGCCGCCTCGAAGCACCGGAAACCGTTGAAATCCGTCCACGGGTGTCCGGCCAGATCGACGAAGTCGCTTTCACTGAAGGCGCCCTGGTCAAGAAAGGCGACCTGCTGTTCCAGATCGATCCGCGTCCGTTCCAGGCCGAGGTTCGCCGCCTCGAAGCCCTTGTCGCCCAATCCCGCGCCAACGCCACCCGCAGTGAAAACGAAGCTGGCCGTGGTGAACGTCTGCGTGCCAGCAACGCGATCTCTGCCGAACTGGCTGACTCGCGCACCAGCGCTGCTCAAGAAGCCCGCGCCGCCGTCGGTGCCCTGCAAGCGCAACTGGATCTGGCCAAACTCAACCTCAGCTTCACCCGCGTGACCGCGCCGATCACTGGCCGCGTCAGCCGTGCCGAGATCACCGCCGGTAACCTGGTGACCGCCGACACCACGCCGCTGACCAGCGTGGTTTCCACTGATCGCGTTTACGCCTACTTCGATGCCGACGAGCGTGTGTTCCTCAAATACACCCAACTCGCCCGCAACGGTCAGCGCGGCGCGACCACCCCGGTGTACATGGGCCTATCCAATGAAGACGGCAACCCGCACCTCGGTCAGATGAACTTCGTCGACAACCAGGTCAACCCGAAAACCGGCACCATCCGTGGTCGCGCAGTGTTCGACAACAGCGACGGCACCTACACCCCGGGCCTTTACGCTCGCTTGAAACTGGTCGGCAGCGGCACCTACAACGCGATGTTGATCAACGACGAAGCCGTCGGCACCGACCTTGGCAAGAAGTTCGTGCTGGTAATGGATGCGGACAACAACACCGTGTACCGCGCCGTCGAACTCGGCCCGAAAATCGAAGGCCTGCGCATCGTCCGCACCGGCCTGAACAAGGACGACACGATCATCGTCAAGGGTCTGCAACGGGTTCGCCCTGGCTCGCCGGTCACCCCGGAAGTGGTGCCGATGGCCAGCGAACAGACCATCGCGGCACTCGCTCAACAACGTCAAGCGCTGGAAGCCAGCAACCTGCCCAAAGTCGCCCCTGCCAAGGGTGCGTCCGGTGCGGTTGTGAAGCTGGCCGCCACGACCCCACGCGGTTAAGGGACGACAACTCCGATGAATTTTTCCCAATTCTTCATTTCACGGCCGATCTTCGCAGCGGTGCTGTCGTTGCTGATCCTGATCGCCGGCGCGATCTCGCTGTTCCAGCTGCCGATCAGCGAATACCCGGAAGTCGTGCCACCGACCGTGGTGGTGCGTGCGAACTTCCCGGGCGCCAACCCCAAAGTCATCGGTGAAACCGTGGCGGCTCCATTGGAGCAAGCCATCACCGGCGTCGAGAACATGCTGTACATGTCCTCGCAGTCGACCGCCGACGGCAAGATCACCCTGACCATCACCTTCGCCCTGGGCACTGACCTCGACAACGCGCAGGTGCAGGTGCAAAACCGGGTGACCCGAACCGAGCCAAAACTTCCCGAGGAAGTGACGCGCATCGGTATCACCGTCGACAAGGCCTCGCCCGACCTGACCATGGTTGTGCACTTGACCTCGCCGGACAAACGCTATGACATGCTTTATCTTTCGAACTACGCGATCCTCAATATCAAGGATGAGCTGGCGCGTCTGAACGGCGTCGGTGACGTGCAACTGTTCGGTATGGGCGACTACTCGCTACGTGTATGGCTCGATCCGAACAAAACCGCTTCGCGCAATCTGACCGCGACCGATGTGGTTACCGCGATTCGTGAACAGAACCGTCAAGTGGCTGCCGGTCAATTGGGCGCGCCCCCTGCCCCGAATGCCCAGAGCTTCCAGCTGTCGGTCAACACTCAGGGCCGTCTGGTCACTGAGGAAGAGTTCGAGAACATCATCATTCGCGCTGGCGACAATGGTGAAATCACTCGCCTCAAAGACATCGCTCGCGTCGAACTGGGTTCCAGCCAATACGCCCTGCGCTCGTTGCTGAACAACCAGCCGGCCGTGGCGATCCCGATCTTCCAGCGCCCTGGTTCCAACGCCATCGACATCTCGAACGAAGTTCGCGGCAAGATGGACGAGCTGAAGAAAAGCTTCCCGCAAGGCATGGACTACAGCATCGTCTATGACCCGACGATCTTCGTGCGCGGCTCGATCGAAGCGGTGGTTCACACCCTCTTCGAAGCACTGATCCTCGTGGTGCTGGTGGTGATTCTGTTCCTGCAAACCTGGCGCGCCTCGATCATTCCGTTGGTGGCGGTGCCGGTATCGTTGATCGGTACGTTTGCGGTGATGCATCTGTTTGGCTTCTCGCTGAACGCGCTGTCGCTGTTCGGTCTGGTACTGGCCATCGGTATCGTGGTCGACGACGCCATCGTGGTGGTGGAGAACGTTGAACGAAACATCGGACTCGGCCTGACGCCGGTCGAAGCGACCAAACGGGCGATGCGTGAAGTGACCGGCCCGATCATTGCCACGGCGCTGGTGCTGTGTGCGGTGTTCATTCCGGCGGCGTTTATTTCCGGCCTCACCGGGCAGTTCTACAAGCAGTTCGCACTGACCATTGCCATCTCGACCGTGATCTCGGCGTTCAACTCGCTGACCCTGTCGCCAGCGCTGGCCGCTGTGTTGCTGAAAAGCCACGACGCACCGAAAGACCGCTTCTCGAAAGTGCTCGACAAGATCTTCGGTGGCTGGCTGTTCCGTCCGTTCAACCGCTTCTTTGACCGGGCCAGCCATGGCTACGTCGGCACGGTGGGCCGGGTTATCCGCAGCAGCGGCATCGCCCTTCTGCTGTACGCAGGCCTGATGGTGTTGACCTTCTTCGGTTTCTCCAGCACCCCGACCGGTTTCGTACCCGGCCAGGACAAGCAATACCTGGTGGCTTTCGCGCAACTGCCGGACGCTTCGAGCCTGGATCGCACCGAAGACGTGATCAAACGCATGTCCGACCTCGCGCTGAAACAGCCAGGCGTGGAAAGCGCTGTAGCGTTCCCGGGCCTGTCGATCAACGGCTTCACCAACAGTCCGAACGCCGGCATCGTCTTCGTGACCCTGAAGCCGTTCGACGAACGTAAAGACGCGAGCATGTCCGCCGGTGCGATCGCCGGTGCCTTGAACGGCCAGTTCGCCAACATTCAAGAGGCGTACATGGCGATCTTCCCGCCACCGCCGGTACAAGGTCTGGGCACCATTGGTGGTTTCCGTCTGCAAATCGAAGACCGGGGCAACCTGGGCTACGACGAGCTGTACAAAGAAACCATGAACATCATCAACAAGAGCCACAACGTGCCGGAACTGGCAGGCCTGTTCACCAGCTACACCGTGAACGTGCCGCAGGTCGATGCCGCCATCGACCGTGAAAAAGCCAAGACCCACGGCGTGGCCGTCAGCGACATCTTCGACACCCTGCAGATTTACCTGGGTTCGCTGTATGCCAACGACTTCAACCGCTTCGGGCGCACCTATCAGGTCAACGTTCAGGCCGAGCAGCAGTTCCGCCTCGAATCCGATCAGATCGGCCAGCTGAAAGTGCGTAACAACAAAGGCGAAATGATCCCGCTGGCGACCTTCATCAAGGTCAGCGACACCTCGGGCCCGGATCGCGTGATGCACTACAACGGCTTCATCACCGCTGAAATCAACGGTGCCGCAGCCCCAGGCTACAGCTCCGGCCAGGCCGAAAAAGCCATCGAGAAACTGCTCAAGGAAGAACTTCCGAACGGCATGACCTACGAATGGACCGACTTGACCTACCAGCAGATTCTGTCCGGCAACACCGCGCTGTTCGTGTTCCCGCTCTGCGTACTGCTGGCATTCCTCGTACTCGCAGCGCAATACGAAAGCTGGAGCCTGCCGCTGGCGGTGATCCTGATCGTACCGATGACCCTGCTGTCGGCCATCACCGGCGTGATCATCTCGGGCGGTGACAACAACATCTTCACCCAGATCGGTTTGATCGTACTGGTCGGATTGGCGTGTAAGAACGCGATTCTGATCGTCGAGTTCGCCAAGGATAAACAGGAAGAAGGCCTCAACCCGCTCGCCGCAGTACTGGAAGCTTGCCGTCTGCGTCTGCGGCCGATCCTGATGACCTCCTTCGCGTTCATCATGGGTGTAGTGCCACTGGTGTTCTCCAGCGGTGCCGGTGCCGAGATGCGTCATGCCATGGGCGTGGCGGTGTTCTCCGGGATGCTTGGGGTGACCTTCTTCGGTCTGTTGCTGACGCCAGTGTTCTACGTACTGATCCGTAACTTTGTCGAACGCGGTGAAGCCCGCAAAGCGGCCAAGGCCCTCAAACTGGAGGCGCAACAATGAGTCTGAAAGTCTTCCTGCCGAGCCTGCTGGTGCTGGCCCTCAGCGCCTGCGCCGTCGGCCCCGACTACAAGACCCCAGCCACGGAGGCGGCCAACATCACGGCCGTCACCGACGGCGCCGCCGGGCAAAAGAACTTCGACCGTTCGAAATTCGAAGGCATCTGGTGGCAGCAATTCGACGATCCGACCCTCAACCAGTTGGTGACCCAATCGCTGCAAGGCAACCGTGAACTGCGCGTGGCGTTCGCCCGCTGGAAAGCCGCTCGGGCAATCCGCGACGATGCCAGCAACGATGCAATGCCGACCATCACCAGCCGCGTCAGCAGTGATCTGGCCAAGGGGCAAATCCCCGGCCAGACCACCGACCGGGTCAACAGCGAACGCTATGATCTCGGTCTGGACATGGCCTGGGAGCTTGATCTGTTCGGGCGCATCCAGCGCAATCTGGAAGCCAGCGACGCCGATCAAGAGGCCGCCAAAGCCGATCTGTACCAACTGCAAGTCACCATGATTGCCGAACTGGTCGACGCTTACGGTCAACTGCGCGGCGCTCAGTTGCGGGAAAAGATCGCCGTGGCCAACCTGAACAACCAGCAGGAGTCGCGCAAGATCACCATCAGCCTGCGTGACGCCGGCGTTGGTGATCAGCTCGACGTCGAACGTGCCGATGCGCGTCTGGCTTCGGTAGAAGCCAGCGTGCCGCAATTGCAGGCCGAACAGGTTCGGCAGAAAAACCGCATCGCCACCCTGCTGGGTGAGCGTCCGGACAAGCTGACCGTCGACCTCAGTCCGAAAGACTTGCCGGCGATTGCCAAGGCCTTGCCGATTGGCGATCCGGGTGAACTGCTGCAACGTCGCCCGGACATTCTCAGCGCAGAACGCAACCTGGCTTCGGCCACAGCGCGCATCGGCGTGGCGAAAGCCGATCTGTTCCCACGGGTCAGCCTCAGCGGTTTCCTTGGCTGGACGGCCGGGCGTGGTTCGCAAATCGGTTCCTCGGCGGCCAACGCCTGGGCACTCGGCCCGAGCATCACCTGGGCTGCGTTCGACCTTGGCAGCGTGCGAGCGCGTTTGCGCGGCGCCGATGCCGAAGCCGAAGGCGCACTGGCGACTTACGAGCAGCAAGTGCTGCTGGCCCTGGAAGAATCGGAAAACGCCTTCAGCGATTACGGCAAACGTCAGCAACGGCTGATCTCGCTGATTCGTCAGAGTGAGTCGAGCCGCAAGGCTGCTGACCTCGCCGAGATCCGCTATCGCGAAGGCACTACCGACTTCCTCGTGCTGCTTGATGCTCAGCGTGAACGTCTGAACGCTGAAGACACCCAGGCGCAGGCCGAAGTCGATTTGTATCGCGGCATTGTCGCGATCTACAAAGCCCTTGGCGGCGGCTGGCAACCGGAGACTGTTGCCAGCAAGTAATCGATTGTTAAAGAGCTCCTTTGGTTGGCCGCAACCAACCAAATTTTTTGCCCCGCGTATCATTCGGTCGCGGGGTTTTTTTGTGCCTGCCGAATGACCCGACTTCATGTAGGAGCTGCCGAAGGCTGCGATCTTTTGATTTTTAGTAGCAAGATCAAAAGATCGCAGCCTTCGGCAGCTCCTACAGGGGTTAGGGTGATTCCAGGATCGTGACGGTGGCGGTTGTGCCCGCACGCAAGCGGTTCTTGCCAGCGTAATCCGCGTCAATCTCAATCCGCACCGGTACCCGTTGCGCGAGTTTCACCCAGGTGTAACTCGGGTTGATGTTGGCCAATAGGCGGCTGCCCGGAGCGTTTTCGCGGTCGGCGATGGCGTAGGCGATGCTCTGCACCGTGCCACCGAAGGTTTCGCCGCTCATCAACTGCACTTTGACCCGGTCACCCTCTTCGATCCTCGGCAGTTTGGTTTCTTCGAAATAACCGCTGATGTAAAAAGAATCACTGTCGACCAGCGCCAACAGCGCGCCACCGGCCACGGCGTAATCACCCTGCCGGGTCAGTAAATTGGTGACGAAACCGCTGACCGGGGATTCAACGCGGGTGCGCTGCAAATCCAGTTCCGCTTGGCTCAGTGCAGCAATAGCCAATTGCACATTGGCCTCGGCCAGCCCGAGATTGGCCTGATTGCGCAACAGATCGGCCTGCGCCACCGCGACGTCGGTGCTGGACTTCTCCCACTCCTCCCCGGAAATGGCAAAACCCTGTTTCAACGTGCGCCGCCGACGTTCTTCGCTTTGACGCTGTTTGAGCAGCGCCTCACTGGCAACAATCGAGGCTTTCGATTGGCCCAGCGTGGCTTTGGACACCTCGACCTCACGTCGCGCATGTTCCACCGCCAGTTTGTAGCGCGCCGGATCGATCTCCATCAGCAATTGGCCTTTATCAACGTGCTGGTTGTCCTGCACCGCCAGACTGACGATGCGCCCGGACACATCGGCCGACAATGTCACCACATCCGCCCTCACCCGGGCATCCCGTGTCCACGGCGCGCGGGTGTAATACTCCCAGGCGAACCAGCCGAGAACGATCGCCAATATCACCACCGCCACGGTCATCATTCTTGCCAACAACATTTTCAAGGGTTCAGGCTCCCATCAACAGAATCAGCGTGGCACAGACACAGGCATACAAGGCGCCTTCGAACAGGGCTTCATGCCAGACCAGGCGCAATACGCCCAGACGACGCAGCACCCAATCCAGCAGCAGGAATATCGGAACGGCGAGTAACAGCGCCTGGGCAATGGGCGGCAGGTAGACGCCGCCAGCTTCGAAATCAATGGGCAAGGATCGGTTCTCCTTCAACGGTTCCTGCTTGCAGATATTCGCCATGACGTTGCAGGAATGACACGACGATCAGCAACGCCACACGCATACGGAACACCGACCCTAGATGTTCGTGACTGGCGACGTGCAATTCGTCCAGCTCATCGCCTAATGCGTGAAGTCGTTCCAGCAATGGCGCCAGTTGCACATCATCACGCGCGGCGACAAACCGCCCGGTGTGGCGCAACGCTGAAGACAAATGCTGGCTGAACGCAGGCGTCACCAGCGTGTTGTTCTGTGCTTGCAGCCGTAGTTGCTGCATCGCCACCCCCAGCGCCAGACACGCCAGCGTCACTTCGTAGAGTTGCGGCATCGCTCGGTCATTCACCGCCGGCAACAGCCCTTGCATGCTGGTCAGGCGATCGACCATGCGGCTTTCGAAAGCGAATTGCTGTTCATCGGTGGCCGGCAGTTTGGTCAGTTGATAGACCTGCTCGCGCGCTTCGTTATAGAGGCGACGCAGGCGCCACGCCGGACGAAACGGGAAAATCCACGCGTAGACAATCAGCGCCAGCATCGCCGCGCTGACGTAAGCGCCGGCGAACTCAAACCATTGAATTGCGGTGTTCTGCCCGGTACCAGCGTTCTGCGGGCCGAGCATCAGAAAACTCGACAAACCCAACCCCATCGCGATGCCCGCCGTGGCCGGGCTGGATAACCCCACCGCGATCACATAGAGCAACGGCGCGAGCACCAACGCCAGCATCTCGAAGTTGCTGATCGCCGGCACGATCATGAATTGATAAAGCGCCGAGACCAGCAACGCCACGCCCAAGCCACGCGCATAACTTTGCGCGGCCATCAGCGGCCGCGGGAACGTCGCCATCAGTGAACACAGGATGCCGACCAGAATCATCCCGCCGCGCGCACCATCCCACGCCGTTTCGATCCAGATCAGCCCGGCCACCAGCAAAGCGGTAAACGCTCGAATTGCGTTCATCGAAGCCAGGGTGAAATCCAGATGCAGCGGGCTCTGCTGACCGCGAAACATGCAACTGGCCTCACGCCCTTCCTGGATCGCATCGCTGAGTTCAAGAATTTGCTCCAGTTGTTGCATCAACCGCGCTTGCTCCCAGCGCAGCGCCCACGCCAGTGAACGCAGAGTGGCGCTCATGTCCTCTGTCAATTGCTCGGCCTTGTAGGCCATTTCGTCGAACTGTTGCTGCAACGTGACGAAGTGGTGCCGGGCCTCCTCAGGCATTGCACGGCCCTGCTGCGCCAACTGATCGAGAAACGCCAGTTCATCGGCGCGTAATCGCTGGATATCCAGCGGTAGATCACCCTCCCAACGCTCGGTGAGCAATTGCCGCTGGTGACGCAGTGCGGTCAGCCGCGACGTTAGCAACATCAGTTGATTGCCCAATAACAGCACCAGATTGTTAGCGCTGCGCAGGCGCGGTGCATCGAAGTACAAATGCCGGCGCAGGCCTTCCAGCGCACTGATTTCAGCGAGCACCTGCATTTGCCGACGCTGAAAATCGTCTTCGCTTTCTTCCGTGCGAATCACGGCAGCGGCATGGCCGGCGACCAGTTTGATCACTTGATCAACCTTGGCGAAATAACCCTTGGCCACCGCTTCGGGCCTCGCCGTCAGCAGGCTGACCACACAGACGCAGGCTACCGCCAATAACGTTTCAGTGACGCGGGTGACGGCCAGCAGAAACGTCCCGTCCGGTTCGGGAATCGCCAACAACGCCACCACCACCGCTGTATACCCGCTGAGCACGAATGCCTGCGAACTGGTGTAACGCAACAACGTGCCGCCCGCCGTACACAGTGCCAACCACAACGCGAGCGTTGTAATGAATGGCAGCGGTGCCTGAGGGAAGATCGCCATGATCAGCACCGCCACCGTCGCACCCAGCGTGGTGCCGATCACCTGGCCAAAACTGCGTGCCAGCGCCATCCCCGCCAGCGGCTGACTGACAATCACCACCGCCATGATCGACCACTTCGGCTGGTCAAGATCGAACAAAAACGCCAGATATAACGTCAGCAACCCGGCGGCGATGGTGCGCAGGCCAAACAGCAGCACAGCCTGACCCGGGTGGATCACCGCTTTGAAATAATTGAACAGGGCTTGCATGGGCACACTCATTAAAAGCAACTCCTGCAAGCGTAGACACTGCATCGCAAGCCGGACGAGTAATGCATTCGACGCGTGTTGTAGGACGTTTCACAAGGACAAGGTTTGACTCCCGCGCCGAGCTGACCGAAGCTTGCCGCTCTGCTCAAGTCAGCACGTTTCCGGATACCTGCATGCCCCAGTCCCGCCGCTACCTGCTCATCAGCCTTGGCCTCGTATTAATGGTGATCGTCGCCTGGTTGTCACTGCGCAGCACCACTCCGGTTGTCCCCGAAGCGATCAAGCATGGCTACAGCGAAGCTTTGTCGGCGGCGCGTGCCGGTCAGCCGGGGGCGGCGCGGCAGTTGTATCAGCAATTGGGGCGGCCTGATCTGTCGGTGAAACGCCGCGTGTGGCTGCATGCGGAATTGCCCAATTATCCAAGCCCGCAGGCATTGAAACTGGCCGATGCTGATTTGCAGAGCGAAGCGGCCGATGTTCGCCTGGCGGCGATCAAAAGTGTCGTGGGCCTGGTACCCGGCGGCCAGCGCAGCCTATTGCTCGGGCCGCTGCTGGATGACGAAGATCAATCTGTACGCTTTGCCGCAATCAACGCCCTGCTCGGTTTGACCCCGGATGAGCTGGGGTTGTACTTCGCGCCGCTGGAGCAAGCGATCGACGGCTGGGAGCAAGTCCTCAAGGAGCAACCGCCGAGCGCTGCGACCTACGCGCAACTGGCGCGCCTGCACTTGCACAATGCCGAACTCAAGCAAGCGCAAGACGCGCTGGAAAACACTTTGCGCCTGGAGCAGGGCAACTTGCCGGCGCTGGTCATGCAGATTGATGTGCTCGACCGTCAGGGCCAGAGCGACGCTGCCCGACAATTGCTTGCGCAGCAGCTCAAAGCCCAGCCCGATTCGGCGTATCTGCAACATGCTCTCGGCCTATGGCTGCTGCACCATGATCAGCTCGAATTTGCTTTGCTCGGCTTATCCAAAGCCGTCGAACTTGAACCCGACAACAAGGATTATCGCTACGACCTCGCGACCACCCTGCACAGCGCCGAAGAACTGGAAGCCGCGCAGAATCAGTTGCAGGAAATCGTTCAGCGCCATCCTGCCGACCGCAAGGCGCGGGTGTTGCTGATCAATTACTGGAAAGAAAGCGGTCAATTGCAGAACGTGCAGGTTTTGCTGGCACAACTGGAACAGCTCAATCCGGATGATCCTGCTTTGCAACAGGGCCTTTAAACCTCAAGCACCCTGACCGAATTCACCACTGCCTGTGGCGAGGGGATTTATCCCCGTTGGGTCGCGCAGCGGCCCCTCTTCACCAAAAGCAGGGCCTGCTGCGCACGCCAACGGGGATTTATCCCCTCGCCACAAAATCCTGCCTCAGCTTTTTGTGTTCGCCGTAAACTTTCAAGAAGAAAGAGCGGAACTGCCATCACGGCCCAAGGTCAAGTAATCAGGCAGCTCAATCGAGTCAGCTGCCTCGCTTCCCCTAGTCATGAGAGGGCATTTTTTGTCTACATCTAACGAGTTGATCAGTGCAAAAGCCGCCACCGGCATTGTGGGCCTGGATGACATCCTGGCCGGTGGCTTATCGCGCGGGCATGTTTTCCTGCTGGAAGGAGAACCCGGAACCGGTAAAACCACGGTCGCTTTGCATTTTCTAATGGCCGGCGCGAAAGCCGGCGAACGCTCGTTGTACATCACGCTGTCGGAAACCGAGAATGAATTGCGCCAGGGTGCGCTCTCCCACGGCTGGGAACTGGACGACAACATTGCAATATTCGAGCTGACCCCACCGGAAAGCCTGCTTAATGCTGAACACCAGCAGAGCCTGCTGTACTCCTCGGACCTGGAGTTGGGTGAAGCGACCAAGCAGATTTTCGAAGCGGTCGAACGCTTCAAACCCACACGAGTCGTGCTCGACAGTCTGTCGGAGATCCGCCTGCTGGCGCAAAGCTCCCTGCGCTATCGCCGGCAGATTCTGGCGATCAAGCACTACTTCGTGCGTTATAACGCCACCGTTTTGCTGCTCGACGACTTGACCACCGAGTCCCTCGACAAAACCGTACACAGCGTGGCCCACGGCGTGATTCGTCTGGAAGAGCTGACACCCAATTATGGCGCCGAGCGGCGTCGCGTCCGTGTGGTCAAGTACCGCGGGCAGAAGTATCGCGGCGGTTTCCACGACTTCACCATCATGGGCGACGGCGTGCATGTGTTCCCGCGGCTGGTAGCAGCCGAACATCGCGGAGAATATGCACGCCTGCAGCTCACCAGCGGCATCGGCGAACTGGACGCCTTGCTCGGCGGCGGCATCGAAACCGGTTCCAGCACACTGATTCTCGGCCCGGCCGGTACCGGTAAATCGCTGATTTCGATGATCTTCGCCGCCGCTGCAGTAATGCGTGGCGAGAAAGCCGCGCTGTTCATCTTCGACGAAGAGTTGGGCCTGCTGTTCGAACGCATGAAAAACATCGGCATCGACCTCAAAGCCCTGCAAGTGACCGGCAATCTGTTGATCGAACAGGTAGACGCCGCGGAACTGTCGCCGGGCGAGTTCTCCCACCGCGTGCGACGCTGCGTCGATGAAGGCGAAATCAAAACCGTGGTGATCGACAGCATCAACGGCTATCAAGCCGCGATGCCGGAAGAAAATGCCCTGGTGCTGCACATGCACGAGTTGCTGCTGTACCTTAACCGCAAAGGCGCGGCGACGTTCATGACCGTCGCCCAACATGGTCTGGTCGGCGATATGCAAGCGCCGGTCGACATCACTTACCTGGCCGACACGGTGATTCTGTTGCGTTACTTCGAAGCCCTCGGCAAAGTCCGCCGGGCGATTTCCATCATCAAGAAACGCACCGGCAGCCACGAATCAACCATTCGTGAATACCGCATTTCCAACAAAGGCATGACCATCGGCGAACCACTGGAAGCCTTCCAGGGCGTGCTTCGTGGCGTACCGACTTACCTCGGCGCGAGTAAACCGCTGTTGCAGGAAGATACTTTGTGATGGTGGCGACGCCGTTGGCCGAACGGGCGCTGATTCTGGCGCCCGTGGGTCGCGACAGCCAGATTGCGCTGATGATTCTCAACGAGGCCGGTTTTGAAGGACTGATCACACCGGATCTGGCAACCCTGTGCGCGCAATTGGAGCCCGGTGCCGGCCTGCTGTTGATTGCCGCCGAAGCCCTGCGCGGCCCGGAAATGGAAGCGTTGTTCCAGCACCTGGAACATCAGCCGGCGTGGTCGGATCTGCCGATCGTGTTGCTCACCCATCACGGCGGGCAGGAACAAGGTCCCTCCTCCCAACTTAGCAACTTGCTGGGCAACGTATCGTTCCTTGAGCGCCCGTTTCACCCGGCGACGCTGGTCAGTATGGTCTCGGCTGCCCTGCGCGGTCGACGACGACAATATGAAGCCCGCGACCGCTTGATCGATCTGAGTGAAAGCGAACGGCGTCTGCAATCGACGCTGGAAACCCTCGAGCAACAGGTCGAGGAACGCACCGCGCAACTTCGCCACAACGAAGAAGCGTTGCGCCAATCGCAGAAGATGGAAGCGGTCGGCCAGCTCACCGGCGGCATCGCCCACGACTTCAACAACATGCTCACCGGGATCATCGGCAGCCTGGAGTTGCTACGCCGGCGACTTGCGCGTGGGCGTCTGGATGACCTCGACAGTCTGATCGATCTGGGCGTGACCTCTGCCAACCGCGCTGCCGGCCTGACCCATCGGCTGTTGGCGTTTTCTCGTCGGCAGTCGCTTGATTCCAAAGCCGTACAGATGAATACCCTTGTGCTGTCGATGGGCGAGCTGCTGCAACGCAGCCTCAACGAAAGCATCCAGCTGGACATGCGCCTGAACGACAAATTGTGGGTCGCCGAGGCCGATCCGAATCAACTGGAAAGCGCCCTGCTCAACCTGGTGATCAACGCCCGCGATGCCATGCCCGAGGGTGGCAAATTGATCGTCGAAACCAGCAATCAGGTGCTGCATCGCGAATTCACCGAGGCCTACAGCAACCTTGAGCCCGGCGATTACGTGATGCTCAGCGTCACCGACAATGGCAGCGGCATGCCGCAGAGCGTGATCAACCGCGCGTTCGATCCGTTTTTCACCACCAAACCAATCGGCCAAGGCACCGGGCTCGGCCTGTCGATGATTTACGGCTTCAGCAAACAGTCACGCGGGCATGTTTCGATCGACAGTGAAATCGATCAAGGCACCACCGTCAGACTGTATCTGCCGCGCTTCCGTGGCGAAGAGCTGGAACAACCCGATACCGATATTCAGCAAGCGCCGGATGCAATCAACGGTGAAACGGTGCTGATCGTCGAAGATGACCCAGCCGTTCGCGTGCTGGTCAGCGCGGTTTTAAGCGAGTTGGGTTATGCCTTCGTCGAGGCTGGAGACGCCGATGGCGCTGTGCCGATTTTGAATTCGGCGCAGCGCATCGATCTGCTGATCAGTGACGTCGGCCTGCCGGGCATGAATGGCCGGCAGTTGGCCGAGATCGGCCGGCAATATCGTCCGGGGTTGAAGGTGCTGTTTATCACCGGATACGCGGAACACGCGGCCGTGCGCGGCGGATTCCTCGATCCGGGAATGCAGATGATCACCAAGCCGTTTACCTTTGACCTTCTGACGGCGAAGGTCAGGGAGATGATCCGGCAGTGACGTTTTATCTACCTGATCAGACCATGGAAGTCCTCAAAGGCGCCCTTTCAGCAGAGTTGCGGCGCACGGAAGTTCGTTGACGAGTTTGCCTGTCAGCAGCAGCCTGCATGTTCTTTTCTGAATCCGCGCTGGGTGTCGTGACAGTCGAAACGGCACTCACGCCAGTCCAGCCAATACCCTTCAAGACATACTCACCGCCCAATGCATTGGCCTCACTAACGACTTGAAGATTGTAAAGACCGGCCTTTAAAGCACCCGGCAAATTTTCACTTCCGAGTTTGATGAATCCTTCGTTGATAAGGGCGTTACCCTCATTGGTTATGACGCCCACGGCGAGGTCGTGCCCAATTGCTTTCAATCCGTTAGGAAGATCCTTCCAGTGTGCGACGAGGTCTCCATGTTTGCTTCCGTAATAACTGGCTGGAACTATCGACGTAGCGAGTACGCTCGTAGTGATGAAGCCTTTGATCGCGCCATTGACCATGGGAAATACCCCTTCCGGCAAACTATCGGCCAAAACATTCTCTAACACGCCCTCGACTACATTGTTGATCACACTGCCGCCGCTATCGACGAGTTGCGATACAACCGTGGCGTCTCCGTTATATTGAATCTTGGGACCAATGGGGCTGAACAACCTTGTGCCGAGCTCGCCGGAAAAATCTTTGGAAACACCAACCAATACGGCTAAAGGGTCGGAAAATAGAGCGGTTGAATAACCAATTGCGAAGCCAGGTAAGGCGCCTGACGCGAAGGCAACGGCCCGACCGAGACTGGTACCAGAATCGGGATAATAAGAATCATACGCCAGCTTTGCGAGTGAACCTCCCGAGTAAGCCCAAGCCAAGCCGTTAAAATTCGCTGCGAGAGGCATCAAGACGCTTTTCGAAGCGCCACTTAATACAGCGCCTGCTGCCTTGCCGGCACCGTACCTTATTAGCCCTTTTACCGCCCCGCGCGCGCCCGCAGTCAACGCGGCCCTACCATATTCAGACCCGGTAACCGGGTGGGTGACAGGCGTTTCCTCCAGTCCTTGAGCGTCGACGAACCCGATCGGATTACCCCCCACCATCCGATACAGATTCAACCCATCGCTCACACCTGCCGGATCCGCACTCAGCCAACGCTGTCGCCACGGCATGTAATAACGAAATCCGTAGTAATACAGGCCCGTCGCATCCCGCTCCTGCCCGGAATAACGCACCGTCCGGTAACTCGCTTCGACTTTGTCGCGCCCGGCGTACCAGGCGGTACCGCCGTAAGGATAGTAACTTTCCTGGCTGATAAGCCGAGCATCGGCATCAAGCTCCAGACTGTTGGAGTAGAGATGATTCGTCAGAATGTAGCGAGCTTGATCGTCGGGAATGCCCACCGGTCGACCTTTTTCCCAATGCAGAATTTGCACATTGCAACGCCCTGCCACCACGCTTATGACGTGCAGGGTTTCCTCCGGCGTTGTACGAATTTCCACACCGGGCAAGTAGCGGGTTTCGTGGGTATGGGTGCGGCGAGAGCTGTAAGCCGTGCGAATTTTTCGCACGCGTTGACCACCGCCATCATAGATATAGCGCTCCGCGTCGTTGGGTTCTGCATCGCGAATCACTTGATCGACCTGGCGTAACTGATCCCGTCTGTTCCACAACAGGTTCTGACCTTTTTGCAGGACATTGAGATTGCCATTGCCGTCGTATCCTGCAGCGATATCCCCCTCTCCCGGACGCACATCGGCCGCGGTATACGGCAAACTGCGGTTGCTATAGGCGGCGATAGCGGTGCGCTCTGTGCGTTGACCACTGTCAGCAATGTGCTGCAGCGTCAGCAGATTGCCGCCGCTGTCATAATCGAACGTCTGCTGATAGTTTTCCAGCCGGGTTGAATCCCGTGTCGATATGAATTCCGGTAACTGTGGCCCGCCCGGTGCGTTGACGCATTGCCGGCCAGTGGCCGCGATCAATTCATAAAGCGTGTTATAGCGGTAGGTATTGAGAGGAGCGACACGCTGATTGCGGAAATAACGGATCGGCTGGGCAGCATCGCTGATGCTGAGCAGATTGCCCACCGCATCATAGGCGTAGGTCAACTGCTGTAGCGGCGGCTTGCTGGCAACTTGCGCGATCAAACTGATGATTTGTCCACTTTGAGCGTCAAAAGCACTGCGCGTTACGACCCCGTTTCCCGCGGTTTGCTGTTCGATCTGGCCGGTGGCGCTGTAGCAAATGTCGCTCACCAATGAGGTATACCCGCCAGCTCCAGACAACCTCAAACAGGTTTCAAATAACTCCCCTGCCCGGGTTTGACGTAGTAATTGTTCATTGCCCAACGCATCAATATGGCGGATCTGCTCACCCGCCGCGTTATAACCGTTACGCGTGGTTGCGCGTTCAACTTCTAACAAGGCTTCGCGCTCGGCGAGATCTTCCGGCCAATCCGGCAGATCCAGTTCCTTTAAAAATCGCCGGGATTGCTCGAGGGGCGAACCGAACAAGCTGCATTCGTCGAGCGACTGTGTGCCGCCGGTGTCGTCATGGCGAATCAACTGGCCACAAAGGTTGTGCAATGCTGATGCGTCGCTGGCGTCGGCATAGGAATAACCTTCGCTGCGTCGAGCCTCCTCGCCCGCCACCTGCTCAAACATAAACGCTGGGCGCAGCCACTGGTCGTAAGTGACACGGCGGTGATTGCGTTTTTGATCCCAATTTTCCAGCGGCTGACCGCAGGCGCTCGAGAGATTCAAACGCCAACCGGCATCGCTGTTGATGGACAGCAGCAATGCGCCCGACATGCTGGTCACGCTGGTTTGATTGGCAGGGGTTGCGGGGTCATCTTGAGAAAGTGCGAACAGGCGTGGGTCGCGGCTATGGCTGCTACGACTGTGCCGGTCATGAATCGTTTGGGTAATTCGTGCCTGAGGCGCCTCCGACGCCGACTGCCGACAATAGGCAATCGCGCGGACGGCGGAACCGCAAGGGTCCGACACAACCAGCGTTGGTGTACCACGATCCATGAAAATCAACCCCGAAACGGATTTCGAGGTCTATATCGATCTAATACGCCGATGGCGTCAACTGTCAGAAATTACAGGTACACCGCCAAGTGCCCTGTTTTCAGGCCAAAAGCTCCTGAATCTTTTCCTGCAGCACATCCAGATCGAATGGCTTTTCCAGAATCGGCGCCTTGCGCGTGATCGGGCTGCCGGTTTCGCGGATCTCCTGCGGATAGCCGCTGATGAAGATCACCTTAAGATCCGGTCGCAATTTGACGGCAGGCTCGGCGATCTGCACGCCGGAAATACCGCCAGGCAGACGGAAATCAGTGATCAGGACATCCAGATGCGGCTTGCTCGCCAGAATCTCGAACGCCTGCTCGCCGCTTTCCGCTTGCAACACGCGGTAACCCTGGCCCGACAGGTAATCGGTCAGGACCATCAAGATAACCGGTTCGTCCTCGACGACGAGTACTACATCTTGTGCATCTACGCTCATGGGAAGCCTTTGTTCGGTCAATAGCTGCTGATACGACCGTGCGGTCAATCAGAGGTTGCGTCAGATTTGCCGTTTTCCTCGATCGGCAGACAAACGCGAAACAGGGCGCCCTCGTTGATTTCACTCTCGACGACGATGGAGCCGCCATGGGCGGCGACGATCTGCTCGGAAATGAACAGACCCAGCCCGAGCCCGGCGACTACCGTCTTGGCGGACACCCGTTCGAACTGTTGGAAAATTCGCTTCTGATTCTCGGCGCTGATGCCGATGCCATTGTCCTCGACCTCGATGCGCGCCTCATCGCCTTCGCGGTAAACACGTACCTTGACCGGGCTGCGACCGCCGTAACGCAAGGCATTGGTGATCAGGTTCGACACCACTTGCTCGATGCGGAACTCGTCCCAGTGACCTTCGACCGGCTCTGGCGCCGTGAACGATACTTCGGTTTCCGCCGCGTCAATCTGTTGCGCAAAATTCTGCAACAGATTGCTCACTAACTGCACCAGATCGAAACGGTTCGGCCGGATCGACAGCTTGCCGGTGCGGATGCGCGAAACATCGAGCATGTCTTCGATCAAGCGGATCAGGCTTTTGATCTGCCGCTCGTCGCGATCGACCATGGCGTGCATCTTGTCGAGGGTGAACGCCGACGCGTTGTCCCGAGCCAGGTGCATCTTGCGCAGCTGCGTTTCGAGTATCAGGCCATTGAGCGGCGTACGCACTTCGTGGGCGACGATTGACATGAAGTCATCGCGCATCCGCACCGCCTGCTCCAACTCCGACTGAGTGCTCTGCAACTGTTGCAACAGCGCTTCCTGCTCCCGACGGGCCTGCTCCAGCGCTTCGACCTGCTGCTTCATCGCCTTGCTCTGGCGGTACAGATCGACGAAGACGTTGACCTTGCTTTTCACCGCATGGATATCCAGCGGCTTGTGCAGGAAGTCGACCGCGCCGCTCTCGTAACCCTTGAACGCGTAGTTCAATTCACGACCGGCGGCGCTGACGAAGATAATCGGGATGTTCTTGGTTTTCTCGGTGCCGCGCATCAACTCGGCGAGTTCGAAACCGTTCATCCCCGGCATCTGCACGTCGAGGATGGCCATGGCGAATTCGTGCTGCAGCAGCAACGACAACGCTTCGTCCGCCGACAACGCTTTGTAGACGGTGCGGTCTTCGCGTTTGATCAAGGCTTCGAGCGCCAGCAGGTTTTCCGGCAGATCGTCGACGATCAGCAATTTGGCTTGAATATTACTCAGCATGCGATTCGTTCCAGCTCGACAAGCAGACGGCCGATGCCGTTAAGGGTTAGGACATGATCGGGCTGCTGAATGTTCAGCGCAGCCTGAGGCATGGTGGCGACTTGCGCCTCTTGCGGATCCTGGACAATGGTCAGGCCTCCGCGACGTTTGACTTGCGCCAGCCCGCGCGCACCGTCGTGATTGGCGCCGGTCAGCAATACAGCGGCCAGCTTCGAGCCGTAGGCATCAGCGGCGGACTCGAACAGGTAATCAATCGAAGGCCGCGAGTAATGCACACGATCCTCAAGGCTCAACGACAGGCTGCGATCCTGCTCCACCGACAGGTGATAGCCCGACGTGGCGAAATACACGGTACCAGCGGCAATGTCCTGCTTGTCGATCGCCTCGTGCACCGGCATGTCCAGACGCCGCGCGAAGACTTCGGCCAATTGGCTGCGACGCTCTTCGGGCAGGTGCAGCACAACGATAATCGGCAGCACAAACCCGCTGCGCAGTGGGCCGAGCACGCTCAGCAACGCCTCAACGCCACCGGCGGAAGCACCGACCACAATCGCCTCGACGCGAGGTAAAGCCACGGCCTCGTTCATGTTTTGCGGTAAATCCGTTCTTGTTTGACCAACGGCTCGAACTGATTGGCATAGCTGGAAAAATCCAGCGTCTCTTTACTGCCGAGCACCAGAAAACCACGATGGCACAGCGATTCATGGAACAGCCCGAAGGCGCGATCCTGCAACTTCTTGTTGAAATAGATCAGCACATTGCGGCAAGAAATCAGCTGGGTTTCGGAGAACACGCTGTCGGTCGCCAGGCTGTGGTCGGCAAACGTCACGTTCTCGCACAGCGTTTTGTCGAATATCGCGTAGCCATACGCGGCAGTGTAGTACTCGGCAAATGAACGCTGACCGCCGGCCTGCTGGTAGTTGGCGGTATAGGCACGGACGTTCTCCATCGAGAAAATGCCCTGCTTGGCCTTGTCCAGCGAGCGCGGATTGATGTCCGTGGCGTAAATGATCGTGCGATCGAGCAGGCCTTCTTCGCGCAGCAGTATCGCCATCGAATAGACCTCCTCACCCGTGCTGCAACCGGCGATCCAGATTTTGATCGACGGATAGGTGCGCAGCAACGGCACCACTTCCTTGCGAATCGCGAGGAAGTGCGAAGGATCGCGAAACATTTCGCTGACCGGGATCGTCAGCAGTTGCAGCAACTGCATGAACGCGGTTGGGTCGTGCAGAACCTTTTCCTGCAACGCCGAAATGGTCGCGCACTCGAACTGGCTCAACGCGTGCTGCACCCGGCGCTTGATCGAAGCGCCAGAGTAATCGCGAAAATCGTAGCTGTACTTGAGGTAGATCGCCTCAATCAGCAAACGTAATTCGATTTCGCTGTTTCGTTCGGCTGGACTGCTGCCTTCCACTAAATACGTTCCATCTTCGGTAACCACACACGAATCAGCGAGAACAGGCGATCCAGGTCAATGGGCTTGGCCAGATAATCGTTGGAACCCGCTTGCAGGCAGCGCTCCTGATCGTCCTTCATGGCCTTGGCCGTCACCGCAATGATTGGCAGCTTGCGCCAGCGCGGATCCTTGCGGATTTCAATGGTGGCTTCGAAACCATCCATTTCCG
This sequence comes from Pseudomonas sp. NPDC088885, assembly GCF_044750025.1. Lineage (NCBI taxonomy): Bacteria > Pseudomonadati > Pseudomonadota > Gammaproteobacteria > Pseudomonadales > Pseudomonadaceae > Pseudomonas > Pseudomonas sp. NPDC088885. The sequence continues at coordinate 312,976 of NZ_JBIVJB010000001.1, forward strand.
GCATCATCACGTCCATCAACACCAGATCGATGTCCTCGACTTCATTCAGTTTTTCAATCGCTTCGCGGCCATTACGGCCGATCACCACGACTGCGCCTTTTGTTTCCAGAGCACTGGTCAGGGCGAAAATGTTGCGTACATCGTCGTCCACCAGCAGGATCTTGCGACCCTCGAAGACCTTGTCGCGGCTGCGCGCGGTCTTGAGCATCTTCTGCCGTTCATGGGACAACTGCGATTCGACTTTGTGCAAAAAGAGTGTGACCTCGTCGAGCAAACGCTCAGGCGAACGCGCACCCTTGATGATGATCGAGCGCGAATACTTGCGCAGATCGGCCTCTTCATCGCGGGTCAGGTTGCGACCGGTGTAAACGATCACCGGCGGGAACGAGCAAATATCCTCAGTGGCCATGCGTTTGAGCAGATCGTTGCCAAGCATGTCTGGCAGCTTCAAGTCGATGATCATGCAGTCGTAAACCGTCTCGCGCAGCCGCTCCAGGGCGTCTTGCGCCAGACCGACGGCGGTGATTTCGATGTCCTCGTCGCCAATCAATCGCGCGATGCTTTCGCGCTGCAAATCGTCGTCTTCAACCAACAGCACGCGTTTGACCTTTTGCGTCAGCTTCGCTTCGAGACGCGCGAACACGTCTTTCAGCTCTTCACGAGTGGTCGGTTTGACCGCGTAACCGATGGCGCCCATGTGCATCGCGGCTTCAACGCGGTCTTCGACCGAAATCACGTGCACCGGGATGTGGCGGGTTTCGGCGCGTTCTTTCAGACGCTGCAACACGGTGAGACCCGAGTGATCGGGCAGGCGCATGTCGAGGAGGATGGCGTCGGGAATAAATTCCTTCGCCAAGTCATAGCCTTCATCCGCGCCGTGAGCAACCAGGCACTGATAGCCCAACTCGTGGGCCAGGTCATAAAGGATATGGGCGAAATTCGGCTCGTCTTCCACCACCAGAATGCAGCGTGTGGCGAACGGAGCTTTGTCGCGGTCATCGGCAAAACGCGGAATATGCACCGGGGCCAATGGCGAGACGATCGGCGCCAAAAGTACAGGCGCGGTCGGCGCTGGCGGCGTAACCGTTAAAGGTGCAGTCGAGATTTCGCCTGATTCACTGTACTGCAGCGGCAGCAACAGGGTGAACACACTGCCCTGCCCCGGCGTGCTGCTGACGCTGATCGAACCGCCGAGCAACGTTGCCAGATCGCGGGAAATCGACAGGCCCAACCCGGTGCCGCCGTACTTGCGGTTAGTGGTGCCGTCGGCCTGACGGAACGCTTCGAAAATGCTTTCCTGCTGATCCGCCGCGATGCCGATCCCCGAATCACGCACAACAAACGCGATCTGGTCATTCGGCTGGCCGGCAATGGTCAGGCTGACCGCACCTTTCTCGGTGAACTTGACGGCGTTGGACAACAGGTTTTTGATCACCTGTTCCAGACGCTGCCGGTCGGTGAACATCATGCCTGGCGTGCCCGGCTGCAAATCGACGGTGAAGGTCAGCTGTTTGTCTTTGGCCATCGGCTCGAACACGCCACGCAGGCCATCGGCCAGACGCGCAACACTGGTGTTCTCCGGGATCACTTCAAGCTTGCCGGCCTCGACCTTGGAAATATCCAGAATGTCGTTGATCAGGTTGAGCAGATCGTTGCCGGCCGAATAGATCGACTCGGCGAACTTGACCTGTTCGGCGCTGAGATTGTCTTGCGGGTTTTCCGCCAGCAGCTTGGCCAGGATCAACGAACTGTTCAGCGGCGTGCGCAGTTCGTGGGACATGTTGGCGAGGAATTCGGATTTGTATTTGCTTGAACGCTGCAACTCTTCGGCGCGCTCTTCGAGCTGAACCTGCGCCTGATTGAGGGCGGTGTTCTTCTCATCCATGGCGTCGCGCTGCTCGGCCAGGGTCTGCGCCTGTTCGGCGAGCTGCTCGTTGGTCTGCTCCAGCTCGACTTGCTGGGTTTCCAGATGCGCCTGGGATTCCTTGAGAATCCGCGATTGTTCTTCCAGCTCTTCGTTGGCGGTTTTCAGCTCTTCCTGCTGCACCTGCAACTCTTCGTTGAGCTGCTGGGTCTCGGCCAGCACTTCCTGCAAACGCTGACGGTAACGCGCGGCCTCGATGGAGGTACCAATGTTGCCGGCGATCAACTCCAGCAATTCGATGTCGCGGTCATTGAGCGGGCGCAGGAAACCGAGTTCGATCACGCCATTGACCCGATCATCATCGCTGGTCGGCACCACCAGCACACTGTGCGGCAAACCCTCACCCAGCCCGGAGCTGACTTTGAAATAGTCGACCGGCACTGAATCCAGACGGATCAGACGCGACGTTTGTGCCACTTGGCCGACGATGCCTTCGCCGCTGTAAATCGATTGATCCTGTTCTTCCTGCTCGCGGGAGAAGCCGTAAGTGGCCACGCGTTTGAGCCCGCCGTGTTCTTCACGGACATAAAGAGCGGCTACGGCGGTACCGAGGTATTGCGCGCAGAACTGCAGAATGTTGCGGCCCAGCAGATTGAGGGTCAGTTGCCCCAGCACTTGCTCGGCCAGTTCGGTCTGACCGTTGCGCAGCCATGCCTGCTGCTCCAGACGTTCGGCGCTGGCCTGTTGTGCGGCGAGATTGGCGCTGTAGTTTCCCGACAACGTCATCAGGTCACGACGGCCAATGTAGGCCAGCAAACCACTGATACCGGCGATAAACAGCAGGTACAGGCTGATGCTCCAGATCGTCGTACGGCGCACGTCCTCATTACGCGTAGTGCGCAGGACTTGCTCGGTTTCAATCACGTCTTCGAATTGCTTACGGATTTCGTCGGTCAGGCGCTTGCCCCGCCCAGCCTTCACCGCGCCCCGATAATCGCCGCTGGATCGCTGCAGATCGATCATCGATTGCGCGTAATTGGCCCATTCGGTCTGTAAGGCCTCCAGCCTGCGCAAACGATCGGTTTGCACCGGGTTGTCGATGGTCAGTTCGGTCAGGGTTTTCAGCGCTACGGCAATGCGCGGCTTGGCCGTCTCGTACGGATCAAGGAAATGCTCGTCACCGCTAAGCAGGAAGCCGCGCATGCCGGTTTCCAGGTCAACGGTGAGTTTCACCGCTTCGTTGGCGTTATTGATCACCCGGTCGGTGTGTTCCACCCACTGGATGACCGACAGCAAATAAGTGATCAGCGACACGAAAAACACGGCACTGAGCACACCGACGCCCAGCGGCAGACCGATGTTGCGGCTCAGAAGTTTGCGAAACCGTTGCTCATCAACCGAAGACGGAGTGGACATGGGGCAGCCTTGTCGAACTGTTGAAAACCCGAGAGTTTGCCCCAAAACCCCAGCATGGATCCATTTTTCTCATCGTTTTTGGCGCATTTTTCTACATTTGCCAGCGCTATCACAGCGACCAACCGGTATCCTTGCCGCTATTCTTTTTTGTATCCGTTCGGGAACTTGTGGCTATGCGCCACTTACTCATGCAAGAGCCCGGCATTTTTGATCGACCGGCGCCCCCGAATTCACCCCTTGAGAGCCTTTATTATGCCCGCCACCTCCGCCACCATCCTTGTCGTAGAAGACGACGACATCGTGCGCATGCTCATCGTCGATGTGTTGGAGGAACTGGAATTCAGTGTGCTCGAGGCGGACGGCAGCGAGCAGGCGCTGGAGAAACTCGCGGATAGCGGTCAGCACATTGATCTGATGATGACCGACGTTGGTTTGCCCGGCATGGACGGCAAGCAACTGGCCACTGAAGCGCGCAAACTGCGCCCTGCTCTACCGATCCTGTTCGCCAGCGGCTACGCCGAAACCATCGAGGTCCCTGCGGACATGCACGTGATCGGCAAACCCTTCTCCATCGATCAACTGCGCGACAAGGTCAAGGCTGTCCTTAACCCGGGCAACTAAGACCCTGGCTGGCTGTGGTTTAATTGCACCCCGTTTTTGGCCACAGCCCGCCTCAAGGAAATACCCGCATGCACCAGCCCCACCCCACCAAAGTCCTGGTTATTGGCTACGTCTGGCCGGAACCACGCTCTTCGGCTGCCAGTGGGCACGTCATGCAAATCCTTGAAACGTTTTTGCAGCAAGGTTGGGAGATCACCTTCAGCAGCCCTGCCGGCCCTGGCGAGCACAAGGCTGATCTGGCCGAACTGGGCATTCGCGAAGTGCCTATCGAGCTAAACAGCAGCACATTCGATACCTTTATTACTGAGCTCGCGCCGGATATCGTCCTGTTTGACCAGTTCATGATGGAAGAACAGTTCGGCTGGCGTGTTGAAAAGCACTGCCCTGATGCCTTGCGCGTACTCGAGACCTCCGATCTGCAGAGCTTGCGGCATGCCCGTCATCAGCGTCTTAAAGATCGCCTGAAGGCCAGCGGCGACGAAAACGACTTCAGCGAACTGTTCGCGCCGGCGCTGCGCGAAGAATTCGATCTGATGGCCAACACCGATCTGGCCAAACGGGAAATCGCCGCGCTGTATCGCTGCGACCTCAACCTGATGATCTCCGAAGTGGAGATCCAGCTGCTGCAAGACCAGTTCGGCTTGCCGGCAGATTTGCTGCACTGGTGTCCGCTGATGATCGATCCGCCGACTGCCACACCTCGGACTTTCGATGATCGCGAACACTTCCTGAGCATTGGCAACTTCCGTCACGCGCCCAACTGGGACGCGGTGCTCTGGATGAAGTCGACCGTCTGGCCCTTGATCCGCGCGCAATTGCCCAAGGCGCAACTACACCTCTATGGCGCCTACACGCCGCCGAAAGCCACGGCGCTGCACAATCCTGCGCAAGGCTTTCATGTGATGAACTGGGCAGAGGATGCGTTGCAAGTGATGTCCGAGGCCCGCGTATGCCTGGCGCCGCTGCGTTTCGGTGCCGGGATCAAGGGCAAACTGGTCGATGCAATGCTCTGTGGTACGCCAAGCGTAACCACGCCGATTGGAGCGGAAGCCATGCACGGCGATCATTCGTGGCCAGGGGCGGTCAGTGTTTCGGCGCAAGCACTGGCGGATGAAGCGGTTCGGCTTTACCGCGATGAGGCGCACTGGCAGAAGGCGCAATCGGCGGGATACCTATTATTAGCGGATCGTTATCAACACGCTGTGCACGGCCCGGCGCTGATCAACAAGTTACTGCATTGCACAAACAACTTATCGCAACTTAGAACCAACAATTTCACTGGCAGCATGTTGCGCCACCACTTGCACAAGAGCACTCAATACATGTCGCAGTGGATTGAAGCAAAGAACTCGAAATAACCGCAACTCACACACTTCGCATTACTCCGACGCTTGGCGCAGCCTGCGCCAAGCCTTATAAAAACCCTGCACTTTTCGCACTAATGCAACCAGCATTAATGTGCGACTTAAATAACCCACCGATGCAGGGACGCAAACACATGGACAATTACCCAAACAAAAACTGGATGACTGCAACACGAGAAGTTGATCGACTCACGCTTAGCGAGTTGACGCTACCCGGTACTCACAACGCCGGTTGTGACTGGCAAGCATCCTATGCACTGATACCGGGAAAACACTGGCTTGCCTGTCAACACCAGTCTTTCGCCAGCCAGCTGAATCACGGTTCCCGGGCGCTGGATGTGCGCTTGTGTTACGACGCCGGGGCCAAGGAGGGATTTGATCGTTTCCGCTTTCACCATAACGAATATCTGTCGTCGCGCACCCTGGAAAACCTCGTCGTAGAAGTCCGGGACTTTCTGTCCGTCAATCCTGACGAGTTTATTATTCTCGACTTCAAAAACTTCAAAAATGGCAAAGGCGCGTTTGATTTCGCCTTGTTCAACAGACTGATCGTGCAAGCGCTGGGGCCGCGCATGATTCCTGCCCGTAACAAGCACCTCACGCTTGGCGATCTGAAGAGAATCAGCCCGCTGCAACGTGTGCTGGTCTGCGCCCCTCGATACAGCGAGCTCGACGCCAGCCTGTTTCATGACGAAGTGCAAAGTAAATGGTCTGGGCTGTCCACCCCGAATGTCAGTGACCTACGCAATTTCATCACTGACGTGATGAGCAATCCGCCTGGCAATTACAATAACTGGACACTTTCCGCCACCTGTTACAGCGGTACGGGCGGCCCTGTTGATATACACAAAGACCTGGATTTAATGTTTGACCCGCAGACAAGTGTCTGGGCGCGAAAGTGCAACATCATTAATGTCGACTTCATTGAAGAATCACAGATCGTCAACTTCTGCCGAGTCGTCAATCTGCTCAAGGGACGTTGAGCGCTATCCGAGTAATATTAAATCGCTATATTTGTGCAGATATGTCAAACGCTGGCAAAAGTACTGACAGGTTCTACGCTGGTTCATGAAATCCGGTAACCACCGGGAAACAGCGGATGTGCAACACCGTCACATCCGCATCATGAATGTATTGCGCCATGGAATGGTGTGATAACAACGACAAGGATGGCTCATGAACAGCATTGCAACAGGCGTACTCGACAAAAACACCTGGATGGGCAACGTACTGGATGTCGGGCGGCTGAGGTTGACCGATATTGTCTGGCCCGGCACACATAACAGCGGCATGGATCGCAAAGCCCCTGATTACGACAGCGTATTCGGCAACTGGACAACCTGCCAGAACGATTCCTTTGCCTGGCAATTGGCCAATGGCGCAAGAGCGTTTGACCTTCGCCTCGGCTACACCGCTCACTGGCAACAGCCGCAGTTCTACTGCCACCACAACGGCTATTCATCCGGTCGCACCCTCGATGAACTGATGACGGCGCTCACCACGTTCCTTGATCGGAATCGCGATGAATTCATCGTGCTTGATTTTCATGAATTGGGCGACGCTGAAAAGCCGTTCGATTTCCAGCGCTTCAATGACGTGATTATGGCGCGCCTCGGCTCGCGCGCCATATCGCCCTCGGACAGCCTGCTAACCATTGACCAGTTGAAACGCAACAGCACGCAACGCCGCATCATCATGGCGGCACCTGCCAAACGTGAACTGGACGAGGACTACTTCTGGTTCCGGATCAAACACAAATGGAGCGGCAAACGCTTCACCGATACCACCGATCTGCAAACCCACATCCGCACGTCGCTGGAAGGCGCGCCCTATCCCCTGTCACTCTGGTCGCTATCGGCGACCAGCTATTCGATGCTCGGCGGCCCGCAGCGCATCAAGAACCACATCAACGACTGGTTTGACACCACGCGAGACTGGGTCACCCGTTGCAGCATCATCAGCACTGATTTTTTCGAGGAGTCAGACATCGTCCGCCTGTGCTGGAGCGCCACCAGCATGAAAGCGGTCTACGGCGAGGCACTGCATTCCAGAATCCAGGCAAATCCATGACACGGGTAGTAGAACCCGGGCAGAAAGGGGCATGATTGGCGTGCGATAACAAAAAAAGCGCCCAGCCATGTCCCGAACAGCCCGAGTGACCGACCCCTCTTACGAGTTGATGGATGACCACAACGGGTTGTCCATCATCTACCGCCAGCACGGTTTCCCTTGCCCATTGGTGCGTTGGCATTTTCACAAGGAATACGAACTGCACCTGATTGTTGCCAGTTCCGGCAAGGTGTTCATTGGCGACTACATCGGTAACTTTTACCCGGAAACGCTGTTTCTCACCGGCCCGAATCTGCCGCACAACTGGATCAGCCAGGTCGCGGAGGATGAAGTCGTGGAGAAGCGTGACATGCTGGTCAACTTCACAGACGATCTGTTCGAAAGCGGCAATCAGATTTTCGCCGAGCTGAAAACTCTGGCGCCGTTGCTGGAGCGTGCGCAGTACGGCATCGAATTCCGCTGCAAACGCACCATTCGTCAAGCCATGACATTGATGCAACGAATCGCTGACACCAAAGGCATCACGCGGCTCGGGCATTTTTTCATTCTGATGGAGCTGCTGGCAGCCAGTGATGACTTTCAGTTGCTGTCCGGCGCGACGACCCCGCAACTGGCTGACGAACACAACATTGATCGCACCAACCGCGCAGTCGATTACATCTTCACGCACTACGCCCGCGAGATAACACTGGAAGAAGTCGCCGAGCATCTGAACATGAAGCCGACCTACTTCAGCCGGGTGTTCAAACAGGCGACGGGGCGTAATTTCATCGAATTCGTCAATCGGCTGCGCATCAGTAAATCGTGCGAGTTGCTGGCCGATGGCGATAAGCCGGTGACCGAGGTGTGTTTCGAATCGGGGTTCAACAATATCTCCAACTTCAACCGGCGTTTTCAGCAACTCAAAGGCATGACGCCGTCGCACTATCGCCGCCTGGCGGTGCAGCGCCTGACCGAGCAAAACCACGGCTGACATGCTTTCCCCCTGTGGGAGCGGGCTTGCTCGCGAAAGCGTCGTGTCAGCCAACCTATATGGCACTGACCCACCGCATTCGCGAGCAAGCCCGCTCCCACACAATCCATACAAACCTGTACACATCCGATCGCCTCACACCGCTGAAAACCCCTTCCCTGCGTTTACCCCTTCAAACCCCAGTGCAAAAAAGTATCGATTCCAGTGCTAGGGATGATTTGTCAGCCCGGCCATTGAAGGCTGTAATCAGTGCACATTCTTCCTGCAGTCGGAAGACACAAAAACAATAACTGTCCTTCTGCCCCCGCCGGGCGCAGAAAAGGAGTGCACGATGCAACCCACTGCAAAAGCTCTGCTTGCCCTCACCTGCATGACCCTCAGCAGCGTCAGCCTTGGCGCCCAGACCCTGACCATCGCCACCGTCAACAACAGCGACATGATCCGCATGCAGAAGCTCTCGAAAACCTTCGAGACCGAGCATCCCGACATCAAGCTCAATTGGGTGGTGCTCGAAGAAAACGTCTTGCGTCAACGCCTGACCACCGACATCGCCACCCAGGGCGGCCAGTTCGACGTGCTGACCATCGGCATGTACGAAGCTGCACTCTGGGGCGCAAAAGGCTGGCTGGAGCCGATGAAAGATCTGCCGGCCAGTTACGCCCTCGACGATGTGTTCCCGTCGGTGCGTGAAGGTTTGTCGGTCAAGGGTTCGCTGTACGCCCTGCCGTTCTACGCCGAAAGCTCGATCACCTACTACCGCACCGACCTGTTCAAGGACGCCGGGCTGACCATGCCGGAGCGGCCGACCTGGGAAGAGATCGCCGGCTTCGCGGAAAAACTCACCAACAAAGATAAAGAGCAGTACGGCATCTGCCTGCGCGGCAAGGCCGGTTGGGGCGAGAACATGGCGCTGATCAGCACCGTCGCCAACGCTTACGGCGCGCGCTGGTTCGATGAGAAGTGGCAGCCGGAATTCAATGGCCCCGAATGGAAAAACGCGCTGAACTTCTACGTCGACACCATGAAGAAGTCCGGCCCGCCGGGCGCTACAAGTAATGGTTTCAACGAAAACCTCGCCCTGTTCAACAGCGGCAAGTGTGCGATCTGGGTTGATGCCAGCGTCGCCGGCTCGTTCGTGACCGACAAGACTCAAAGCAAAGTGGCTGATCACGTCGGTTTCACTTTCGCCCCGCATCAGGTCACCGACAAAGGCTCGGCGTGGCTGTATTCGTGGGCACTGGCCATTCCGACCAGTTCCAAGGCGAAAGACGCCGCGAAAGAATTCAGCGCTTGGGCGACATCCAAAGAGTACGGCGAACTGGTCGCCAAGACCGATGGCATCGCCAACGTTCCACCGGGTACTCGCGCCTCGACCTACAGCGATGCGTACATGAGCGCCGCGCCGTTCGCCAAGATCACGCTGGAATCGCTGAAGGCTGTCGATCCGAGCAAACCGACGCTGAAACCGGTGCCGTACATCGGCATTCAACTGGTGACCATTCCTGAATTCCAGGCGGTGGGCACCCAGGTCGGCAAGCTGTTCTCGGCAGCGCTGATCGGCCAGACCACGGTGGATCAAGCCCTCGCTGCCGCGCAGCAATCCACTGAACGCGAGATGAAGCGCGCCGGTTATCCAAAGTAACCCGCACCGTTCGCTCCTGCCTCCTGTGGGAGCGGGCTTGCTCGCGAAAGCGTCGTGTCAGCCAATACACATGACACTGACCCACCGTATTCGCGAGCAAGCCCGCGCCCACATGGGATCTCCATAGGTCTGTATGACTCGGTTGTGATCGCCATGAATACATCAACTGCCAAAGCCCACATCGACTTGTCCCAGCCCCAGCGCAAAGTGCGCGTGCGCAATCCCGGCTGGTTTCTGGTCAGCCCTTCGGTGGCCCTGTTGCTGCTGTGGATGATCGTGCCGCTGGGCATGACCATTTACTTCTCGCTGATCCGCTACAACCTGCTCTACCCCGGTGAAAACGAATTCGTCGGGCTGGAGAATTTCACTTACTTCCTGACGGATTCGGGGTTCATGCCCGGTGCGACCAACACCTTGTTGCTGGTCGGCAGTGTGTTGCTGATCAGCGTGGTGCTCGGCGTGCTTATCAGTGCGCTATTGGAAGCGAGCGAATTTCTCGGTCGCGGCATCGTGCGGGTCATGCTGATTTCGCCGTTCTTCATCATGCCCACGGTCGGTGCGCTGATCTGGAAGAACCTGATTTTCCACCCGGTCTCGGGGATCCTCGCCTACATCTGGAAACTGTTCGGCGCGCAACCGGTGGACTGGCTCGCCCACTACCCGTTGCTGTCGATCATCATTATTGTCTCGTGGCAATGGCTGCCCTTCGCGATCCTGATTCTGATGACCGCTATGCAGTCCCTCGACCAGGAACAAAAGGAAGCCGCGCGCCTCGACGGTGCCGGGCCGATCGCAATCTTCTGGCACCTCACGCTGCCGCATCTGGCCCGACCGATTGCCGTGGTGGTGATGATCGAAACGATCTTCCTGCTGTCGGTGTTCGCCGAGATTTTCACCACCACCAACGGCGGCCCCGGCTATGCCTCGACCAACCTCGCTTACCTCATTTACAACCAGGCGCTGGTGCAGTTCGACGTCGGCATGGCTTCGGCGGGTGGCTTGATTGCCGTGGTCATCGCCAACATCGCCGCGATCATTCTGGTGCGGATGATCGGCAAAAACCTGACTGACAAAGCCTGAGGCCTGCCATGACTCTCCAACAATCCCGCCGGCTGCAAAGCCTGCTGCTCGGCACCCTGGCCTGGGCCATCGCGATCGTGATTTTCTTCCCGATCTTCTGGATGGTGATGACCAGTTTCAAAACCGAAATCGACGCGTTCGCGACGCCGCCGCAGTTCATCTTCACGCCGACGCTGGAGAACTACCTGCACATCAACGAACGCAGCGACTACTTCAGTTTCGCCTGGAACTCAGTGGTGATTTCCTTCAGCGCCACCGCGCTGTGCCTGTTGATCGCGGTGCCGGCGGCGTACTCGATGGCGTTCTACGAAACCCAGCGCACCAAAGGTACGCTGCTGTGGATGCTCTCGACGAAAATGCTGCCGCCGGTGGGCGTGCTGATGCCGATTTACCTGTTGGCCAAAACGTTCGGCCTGCTCGACACGCGCATCGCACTGATCGTGATCTACACGCTGATCAACCTGCCGATCGTGGTCTGGATGGTTTACACCTACTTCAAGGACATCCCCAAAGACATCCTCGAAGCCGCCCGTCTCGACGGCGCCACGTTATGGCAGGAAATGGTGCGTGTGCTGCTGCCGATCGCCAAGGGTGGCCTCGCCTCCACTGTGTTGCTGTCGCTGATTCTGTGCTGGAACGAGGCGTTTTGGTCGCTGAACCTGACCTCGTCGAAAGCCGCGCCACTGACCGCGTTGATCGCCTCGTACTCGAGCCCCGAAGGCTTGTTCTGGGCCAAGTTGTCGGCGGTGTCGACGCTGGCCTGTGCGCCGATTCTGATCTTCGGCTGGATCAGCCAGAAACAACTGGTGCGCGGCCTCTCCTTCGGCGCCGTGAAATGAAGATCCTCAATCTAATGCGATCCCCTGTGGGAGCGAGCCTGCTCGCGAAGAGGCCGTATCAGTTCGCATTAATGGTGACTGACACACCGCTTTCACGAGCAGGCTCGCTCCCACAGAAAAGCCGATCTGGTTTAACCCAATAATAAATGGCGGAGGCCCATCATCATGGCCAACCTGAAAATCAAGAATCTGCAAAAAGGCTTCGAAGGTTTTTCCATCATCAAAGGCATCGACCTTGAGGTGAACGACAAGGAATTCGTGGTCTTCGTCGGCCCGTCCGGTTGCGGCAAATCCACCCTGCTGCGCCTGATCGCCGGGCTGGAAGAAGTCAGCGGCGGCACCATCGAACTCGATGGCCGCGACATCACCGAAGTCAGCCCGGCCAAGCGCGATCTGGCTATGGTGTTCCAGACCTACGCGCTGTACCCGCACATGACCGTGAAAAAGAACATGTCGTTCGCCCTAGATCTGGCCGGCGTCCCGAAAGCCGAAGTCGAGAAGAAAGTCGGCGAAGCCGCGCGCATCCTCGAACTCGGGCCGATGCTTGAGCGCAAACCGAAACAGCTCTCCGGCGGCCAGCGTCAACGTGTCGCGATTGGCCGCGCCATCGTGCGCAATCCGAAAATCTTCCTCTTCGACGAACCGCTGTCCAACCTCGACGCCGCCCTGCGTGTGCAAATGCGTCTGGAACTGCTGCGTCTGCACAAAGACCTGCAAGCGACGATGATTTACGTGACCCACGATCAGGTGGAAGCGATGACCATGGCCGACAAAGTCGTGGTACTCAATGGCGGCAAGATCGAGCAGGTCGGCTCGCCGTTGGATCTCTATCACCAACCGGCCAACCTGTTCGTCGCGGGCTTCCTCGGCACACCGAAAATGGGTTTCCTCAAAGGCAAGATTGCCCGTGTCGATGCGCAAAGCTGCGAAGTCTCGCTGGACGCCGGCACCCGCGTCACCTTGCCGTTCAACGCCGCCAACCTCAGCGTCGGCAGCGCCGTGACCCTCGGCATTCGCCCGGAACATCTGGAACTCGCACAACCGGGCGACTGCACCCTGCCAGTCACCGCCGACGTCAGCGAACGCTTGGGCAGCGACACCTTCTGCCACGTCACCACCAGCGCCGGCGAAGCCCTGACCATGCGCGTGCGCGGTGATCTGGCCAGCCGTTACGGCGAGCAACTGAGCCTGCACCTCGACGCCGCCCACTGCCATTTATTCGATGCCGAAGGCGTGGCGCTGACCCGTCCCCTGCGCGCTGCAGCCTGATTTTCAAGAGACTTGCCCAATGAAACTCAACCAACAGAATCTCCACGGCCTGGCGCCCGAAGTAAAACTGCCGGCCTACAACCTCAGCGACACCCGCCAGGGCATCGCCCACATTGGCGTCGGCGGTTTCCATCGCGCGCATCAGGCGTACTACACCGATGCGTTGATGAACACTGGCGAAGCCCTCGACTGGGCGATTTGCGGCGTCGGCTTGCGCGGTGAAGACCAGCGCGCCCGCGACGACCTAAAAGAGCAGGATTACCTGTTCACCCTGTTCGAACTGGGTGACAGCGACGACACCGAAGTGCGGGTGATCGGCTCGATCCGCGACATGTTACTGGCCCAAGACAGTGCTCAGGCGCTGATCAACAAACTCGCCGATCCAGCGATTCGTATCGTCTCGTTGACCATCACCGAGGGCGGTTACTGCATCGACGACAGCAACGGCGAATTCATGGCACATCTGCCGCAGATTCAGCACGATCTGGCGAATCCGCAATCGCCGAAAACCGTGTTCGGTTTCCTCTGCGCGGCGCTGTCCAAACGCCGTGGGGCGGGTACTGCGGCGTTTACCGTGATGTCTTGCGATAACCTGCCGCACAACGGCGCCGTCACCCGCAAGGCACTGCTGGCCTTTGCTGGTTTACTCGACGCGAATCTGTGTGAGTGGATCGATCAGAACGTCAGTTTCCCCAACGCCATGGTCGACCGCATCACGCCGATGACCAGCACCGCGCATCGCCTGCAACTGGCCGACAAACACGGGGTGGACGATGCCTGGCCGGTGGTTTGCGAACCGTTTGTGCAGTGGGTGCTGGAGGACAAATTCGTCAACGGTCGGCCCGCGTGGGAAAAGGTGGGCGTGCAGTTCACCGACGACGTTTCGCCGTACGAAGAGATGAAGATCAAATTGCTCAACGGCAGTCATCTGGCGCTGACGTATCTGGGGTTTTTGAAGGGTTATCGGTTTGTCCACGAGACCATGAACGACCCGCTGTTCGTGCGTTATATGCGCGCTTATATGGATCTGGACGTCACCCCGCAACTGGCGCCAGTGCCGGGCATTGATCTGAGTGAATACAAGGACACGCTGGTCGCGCGGTTTTCCAATCAGGCGATTGCCGATCAGCTTGAGCGAGTGTGTTCGGATGGCTCGTCGAAGTTTCCCAAGTTCACCATTCCGACGATTAACCGGTTGATTGCCGATGGTCGCGAGACCAAACGTGCGGCGCTGGTGGTGGCGGCCTGGGCGCTGTATTTGAAGGGGGTCGATGAGAATGGGGATACGTATTCGATTCCTGATCCACGGGCGACGTTTTGTCAGGCGTTGGTGGCGGATGATGGGTTGATGACTGAGCGGTTGTTGGCGGTGGAGGAGATTTTTGGCACGGCGATACCGCGTTCGACGGCGTTTGTGGCGGCGTTTGAGTGGTGCTGTGAGAGTTTGCGGGAAGTGGGCGTGACGCGGACTTTGCAGCGGATTCTGGACTGAAAAGCCCCTCACCCTAACCCTCTCCCGGAGGGAGAGGGGACTGACCGAGTGGTTTGTAAAAGCTCCGTCGACCTGAAAGTCCGGAGTCGAACTCAAGCTTTGAACAGCCTCTGAGTGAGATATCCGGAGTCGACCTTGCATCTGAACAGCCCCCGATCGGCTCCCTTTCCATTAAAAGATGGATCCGGAGTCGACCTTGCTTCCGAAAAGCCCCCGATCGGCTCCCTTTCCCCTCGCCCCCTTGGGGGAGAGGGCTGGGGTGAGGGGGTAAGCTCTTGATCTTCACCACACCCCGAGTGGTTCACACATGACAACCCAAAACCTCTTCCTCGGCATCGACTGCGGCACCCAAGGCAGCAAAGCCATCATCCTCGACGCCGCCAGCGGTCAAGTCCTCGGCCAGGGCGCCGCCAATCACACGATGATCAGTGGCGCCAACGGCCGCCGCGAGCAGCACACCGATCAATGGCTGGAAGCCTTCGCCCTCGCCACCCGCCGCGCACTCCTCGCGGCAAACGTCGATGGCCAATCAATCCTCGGCATCGGCGTCTCCGGCCAACAACACGGTCTGGTGCTGCTCGACGACCAAGGCCAGGTTCTGCGCCCGGCCAAACTCTGGTGTGACACCGAAACCAGCGCCGAAAACGATCGCCTGCTCAAACATCTGGGCGGAGAAAAAGGCTCGCTGGAACGCCTCGGCGTGGTCATCGCGCCGGGCTACACCGTGTCTAAATTGCTCTGGACCAAGGAACAGCATCCCGACGTGTTCGCCCGTATCGCACGCATCCTGCTGCCCCACGATTACCTCAACTTCTGGCTCACCGGCCGCGCGTGCAGCGAATACGGCGACGCGTCCGGTACCGGCTATTTCAACGTGCGCACCCGTCAGTGGGATTTGCAGTTGCTGCGCGACATCGACTCCAGCGGCCGCTTGCAAGCAGCGTTGCCCGAACTGATTGACGCCCACCAAGTCGTCGGCACCATCCTGCCGTCGATTGCTGAGCGCTTGGGCATCAACCCCGCTGCATTGGTCGCAAGCGGCGGCGGCGACAACATGATGGGCGCCATCGGCACCGGCAATATTCAGCCCGGCGCGATCACCATGAGCCTCGGTTCATCCGGCACGGTGTACGCCTATTCCGACGTCCCGAAAGTCAGCCCCGACGCCTCCGTCGCCACCTTCTGTTCCTCCAGCGGCGGCTGGTTGCCGCTGATCTGCACCATGAACCTGACCAACGCCACCGGCGCGATACGCGAGCTGTTCGACCTTGATCTCGAACGCTTCAACGACCTCGTCGCCCAAGCCCCGATCGGCGCCGACGGGGTGAGCATGCTGCCGTTCCTCAACGGCGAACGCGTCCCCGCCCTGCCCCACGCCACCGGCAGCCTGCACGGTTTGACCATGGACAACCTGACCCAGGCCAATCTGTGCCGCGCCGCCGTCGAAGGCACGACCTTCGGTTTGCGTTACGGGCTGGATTTGCTACGGCAGAATGGTTTACAAAGCCGCAGCATTTGCCTGATTGGCGGCGGCTCGAAAAGCGCGGTGTGGCGACAGATCGTCGCCAACATCATGAACACCCCGGTGATCTGCACCGAACACAGCGAAGCCGCTGCCCTTGGCGCAGCGATTCAGGCGGCGTGGTGCAAATCCTGGTCGAACGGCCACGAAGAAACGTTGGCCGATCTGTGCCAGCGTTGCGTCAAACTCGATCCGAGCAGTGAAACCCTGCCGATCGCCGCCAACGTCGCGGCGTTTCAGCAGGTCTATGAACGCTATCAACAGCATGTCGCAACCCTATAAAGAGCAAACAATTATGTATTTGGTGTGTGGCGAAGCCCTGTTTGATTTCTTCAGCGAAGACGATGCCAGCGGTCTGGTCTCGAAAGTGAATTTCAAGGCGATTGCCGGCGGCTCGCCGTTCAACGTCGCCGTGGGTTTGCGCCGTTTGGGCGTGGACTCGGCGCTGTTCGGCGGTCTGTCCACCGACTACCTTGGCCGCCGTTTGCAGCAAGTGTTGCAGGACGAAGGCGTGCGCCCGGATTACCTGGTGGATTTCGCCGCGCCGACCACCCTGGCGATGGTCGCCGTCGGTACCAACGGTTCGCCGCATTACAGCTTCCGTGGCGAAGGTTGCGCGGATCGGCAACTGAGCCTCGCGCATCTGCCGACGCTGGGCCCGGAAGTGCGCGGCCTGCACATCGGCTCGTTCTCCTTGGTGGTGCAGCCGATTGCCGACACCCTATTGGCACTCGTCCAGCGTGAAAGCGGTAAACGCCTGATCAGCCTCGATCCGAACGTGCGTCTCAACCCGGAACCGAACATCGAGTTGTGGCGCGAGCGCATTGCCACGCTGGTGCGACTGGCCGATCTGATCAAAGTCAGCGACGAAGATTTGAGCCTGCTGTACCCCGAGCAGGATCCGCAGCGGGTGATCGAAAGCTGGCTGGAGCATCGCTGCCAAATCGTCTTTCTCACCCGTGGCGGTGAAGGCGCAACGGTGTTCAGTCGCGCGCATGGTTCGTGGTCAGTACCGGCCTGTTCGGTGAAAATCGCCGACACCGTTGGCGCTGGCGACACTTTCCAGGCCGCGCTGATTACCTGGCTGACTGAGCACGGTCTGGACTCTGTAGAAGGCGTGCAGCAACTGACGCGCGAGCAGATCGACGCGATGCTGAAATTCGCCGTGCAAGCCGCCGCGCTGACGTGCAGCAAAACCGGCCCAGACTTGCCTTATCGTCATCAACTGTCCTGAACGCGTAGACTGTCGCCTTTTTTGCGCATGACGGGATAACGGCTTTTGAATTACGGAAAGACGCTTGGACTACTGACACTCGCAGGGTTATTGACCGGTTGCGGCACTTCACCGCCGCGTTCGCCGGAAAATCTCTGCGATATCTTTCGTGAAAAAAGCGACTGGTACGACGCGGCGCAAGTCACGCAAAAACGCTGGGGGGTGCCGATTCAGGTGCCCTTCGCGATCATGTACCAAGAGTCCGGCTACCGTTACGACGCCAAAACCCCGCGCAAATATCTGCTATGGGTGATTCCGTGGGGCCGCGTGACCACCGCCTCGGGTTATGCGCAGGCGAAAGATGAAGTCTGGTCGGACTACCAGAAAAGCACCGGCCGCAACTGGGCCGATCGTGAAGACTTCGACGACGCCATCGACTTCATCGGCTGGTACATGGACAAGACCACCACTATTAATGGCGTCTACAAGTACGACGCTTACAACCAGTACCTCAACTACCACGAGGGCTGGGGTGGTTACCGCAACAAGACTTATGCGAGCAAAGCCTGGCTACTGCCGACGGCGCGCAAGGTGCAGGCCCGCTCGAATATGTATGCCCAGCAATATGCCGGGTGTAAGGAAGAGCTGAATCGCGGGTTCTGGAGCCGGTTCTGGCATTGGTTGTAGTGGTGATCTAACGGACGCCTTCGCGAGCAAGCCCGCTCCCACATTGGACTTCTGTCGTACAGAAAAACCGAATTCACTGAAGATCAAATGTGGGAGCGGGCTTGCTCGCGAAAGCGCCCGATCAGGCACTACAAATCCCAGCCCTACAACACCGAAAAGCTATAACTCACAATCACCCGCGTCTCATCCACATCCCGCGCAAACTGCTCGTAGTTCGTGCGATACGTCGCATTCCTCAACCGCACGCTGACATCCTTGAACGTCCCTTCCTGAATCACATACTTCAACTCGCTGTCACGTTCCCACTCTTTGCCTTCCTGATCACTGCCCAGCACTTTGATGTGATCACCGTTAACGTAACGGGTCAGGAAGCTCAAACCATTAATGCCAATCGCCTTGAAGTCATAGTCATAACGCAACTGCCACGAGCGCTCTTGCGCCGCGGCAAAATCGTTAACCTGAACGTAGTTGACCAGATAAGGATTACTGCCATCGAGGTACGGCATCGAGTTATCACCGTTCATACGCTGCCAACCCGCGCTGAACGTATGACCGCTGTGTGCGAAAGACAGCAAACCGCTCAACGCACGGTTATCGATGGAACCGGCCTTCGCATCGCCGCTGTCAGCACTCTTGAGCAAGCGCAGATCAGCCTTTAATACACCACCCGCCAACGGCTGATTGGCCAACAACCCGACAAAGTGCTGACGGTAGATGTCTTCCAGTTCCGCGTAGTGATATTGACCGGTCAGACGATCATTGATCTTGTAATCGAAGCCGTACATGTCGAAATGATCGGCCGTGGTGTTACATGCGTAACGCTTGTTCTTGCAGTGCACGCGGATGTCTTGCGAATCGGTGGAATCGCGGGCGGTGTACTGATCCAGACGCGCCGCCATAAAGGTTAGATCCTTCACCTCTTTCGAAGTCAGCATCGCGCCGTTGAACATCGTCGGCAGCAGTCGCCCGTCGTTGTACTTGAGCAGCGGCAGATCCGGCCGCAATGCGCCGTACTTCAACACCGAATCAGAAACGCGCACTTTGGCGGTCAGGCCCATCTTCGCGTACTGATCTTTCGAACCGCGCGGATCCTGACCGCTCGATGGCAGCAAACCACTGTTGCTGCTGTCAGCACTGGAATCGAGTTTGAAACCGAGCATGCCCAGCGCATCAATACCAAAGCCCACCGTACCCTCGGTGTAACCCGATTGCAGATCGAGAATAAAACCCTGAGCCGACTCTTCACGCTTCGACGCGTCCTGCTCGTTGGAAGTGTGCCCATCACGGAAGTCGCGGTTGAAGTACACCGTGCGCGATTCGATTTTCGCCGTGCTGTCTTCGAGAAAACCGCTGGCCTGAACCGGCGCGGTAAAACCGGCGCACAGCACAAAGGCTCCGAAGCCAAACGACTGGCGCGGGGTGATGAGGGGAAATGGGGGACGCATGAAAAACTCCAACACTGCAGCGTTTGCGCAAGCGCGCAATAAGCCAGAAATAGCTCCCGATCCGGGTCAGAAAACCGAGCCGGACAGAAGTGGAAACACGGGGGTGAACGACAATGATGGCAGATGGCTTTGACGGGCCAAAGACGACTTTAGTCTGAATCTGAGCGACGATTTCCTGTGCGTCCGGTCGGATAGATGCCCTCGCCGCACGCGCTTTTCAGTGCAGCGAAGCGCCCGGTTTTATTGAGCGAAAGCCCCCAACTAAGGGTTTCCCCCATACCAACAAGGGCCAACGTCTACGGCATTTGCGCCTTGAACGAGGCGGTTGAATGCTGCACCATCCGGGCTCTGCTTATTCAAGGACGGAATTCAAGGCATGTTGGACGCCAACGCAACCCACATTACCCTCACGCTCGAAGGCGCCTCCGCTGACCTGCAAGTACTCAGCTTCACCGGTCGCGAAGCCCTCAATCAGCCCTTCCGTTTTGACCTCGAACTGGTCAGCGCCCGCCCTGACCTGAAACTCGAAGAGCTGCTGCACAAACCCGGCGTTCTGACCTTCGGCGCCACCGGCGAAGGCATCATCCACGGCCTGGTCTATCGCATCGAGCAAGGCGATTCCGGCAAGACGCTGACCCGCTACAGCATCAGCCTGGTGCCGCAACTCGCCTACCTGCGCCACAACCACGATCAGCAAATCTTTCAGAACCTGACCGTGCCGAAAATCATCGGTCAGGTGCTCGAAGCACGCGGCATTCTTGCCGACGCTTATAGCTTCCAGCTCGGCGCCGAATACCCGCAACGCGAATACTGCGTGCAGTACGACGAGTCCGACCTGCACTTTATTCAGCGTCTGTGCGAAGAAGAAGGCATCCACTTCCACTTCCAGCACAGCAGCAGCGGCCACAAACTGGTGTTTGGCGACGATCAGACCGTATTCCGCAAACTGAAAGCCGTCAGCTACCAGCAAGACTCCGGCATGGCCGCGGAAAAACCAGTGATCAAGCGCTTCAACCTGCGCCTGGAAACCCGCACCACCCGCGTCAGCCGCCGCGATTACGACTTCGAGAAACCGAAGATCCTCCCCGAGGCCGCGAACAAAACCGAGTTCAGCCCGGATCTCGAAGACTACGATTACCCCGGCCGCTTCACCACCCGCGAGCGCGGCAAATTCCTCACCACCCGCGCCCTCGAACGCCATCGCAGCGACTACAAACTCGCCGACGGCAAAGGTGACGAGCCAACCCTCACCAGCGGCCATTTCCTGACCCTCGCCGAACACCCGCGCGCCGAATGGAACGACCTGTGGCTGCTGCTGGAAGTCTTCCACGAAGGCAAACAACCGCAAGTGCTCGGCGAAAACGTCACCAGCGACGTCACCGACCACAAAAGCGATTTCCACCAGGGCTACCGCAACAGCTTCCTTGCGACCCCGTGGGACGCGCACTACCGCCCTGCCCTCGAACACCCGAAACCGAAAGTCCTCGGCAGCCAGACCGCCGTCGTCACCGGCCCCAAAGGTGAAGAAATCCACTGCGACCAATACGGCCGCATCAAAGTGCAATTCCACTGGGATCGCGAAGGCCAGTCCGACGACAACACCTCCTGCTGGATGCGCGTCGCCAGCGGCTGGGCCGGCGCAGCCTATGGCGGCATCGCCATCCCGCGCATCGGCATGGAAGTCCTCGTCACCTTCCTTGAAGGCGACCCCGACCAGCCCTTGGTCACCGGGTGCCTGTACCACAAGGAAAACGTCGTCCCCTACGACCTGCCCGCGAACAAAACCCGCAGCACCTTCAAAACCCTCAGCTCCCCGGGCGGCAAGGGCTACAACGAATTCCGCATCGAAGACAAAAAAGGTGCCGAACAGATCTACCTGCACGCCCAGCGCGACTGGGACGAAAACATCGAACACGACCAGAAAATCCGCGTCGGCAACGAACGCCACGACACCGTCGAAGCCAACACCTACAGCGAATTCAAAGTCGAAGAACACCGCATCACCCACCTCGACCGCAAAAGCGAAATGCGCGCGAACGACCACCTGACGGTTGCGGTGACTCAGCACGTCAAGGTTGGCACGGCGCAGTTTGTTGAGGCCGGGACGGAGATTCACTACAACGCTGGCGAGAAAGTTGTGATGGAAGGCGGCATGGAACTCACGGCCAAGGCTGGCGGGAGTTTTGTGAAGGTGGATGCCGGGGGTGTGACGATTAGCGGTGCCGAGGTGAAGGTGAACTCTGGCGGTGGGCCGGGTGCGGGTACGCCGGCGGCGCCGTTGTTGCCGGGGCCGATGAAAGTGGCGGATGCGGATAAGGCGGGGAAAGTCCTCGTGCCGCTGCCGAAACGCTTGAGCGAGTCCGGTATCACACCGTTGTGCGGCAAACAAAACAACGGCGCTTGCAGCCGTAAGGATTGCACATGCATGTAAAAGCGCTGAGCGCCCTCCTCGAAGCCCCGCGCCATTCGTTCGAGCAATTGCCACGTGAAAGCTCCGGCCAGAGCCTGTGCTTCATCATCGACCGCGCCCGTCAACCTGAGGCCATGAGCCGCCTCTACCGCATCGGCGAACCGATGAACTCGCAAGGCCTGTTCATCAGCACCGACTTCGCTGAAATTGCCGCTGACGGCCCGCTGTGGCTGACCGCACCATGGGGCAGCCGCCTCGCCCATGAAGCGGCAAAACTCTGCGAAGAAAACTACGCCGGCATCGCGCTCACCACCGCCGACCCGGACAAAGCACTAGCCCACGCCCGCTGGCTGCTGCGCGCCAATGACGGTTCCGGCGGCCAAAGCCTGCTGAGCTACCACAAACCGAGCCTGTGGGCCGCGCTGGCTTACACCGCCGTGGAAAACTCACAGCAACTGTTCGGCCCGTGGCAACACGTCTACACCCCAGCGCCAGTCCACTTCGGCCGTAACCGTGGTCACTGGCTGAGCTGGCGCTCCGTCTCGGAACTCGAATGGCTCGGCGACGTCTCAGCGTTCAACCTGCCATCGGACGCGCCGAAGGTTCAGGAACATTTGGGTTGGATCTACTGGACGGACGCGCAATACGCCGCCTACGGCGAGCCGACCGATGAGGAACTGCCCAACCTCGTGGCAAACCTCAACGTGCTGGTGGCCCACAACATTTACGAAGGTCGCCATTTACTGAAACTGGGCCAGATCACTAACGGTCCGCTGCTCGAAACGCAGCCCCAGGCAATGGCCATCCTGCAATCCAGGGAAGAGTCGTTCATCAAGGTTCAGCAGTTGCAGCAGCTGGCTAGTAGCGCCGCTTGATGACCCCCGTCCGCGTAAAGAATGAATGGAATCGAAATGGAAACTGATCTCTCAGAAGCACCCAAGGTAGAACTCAACGGCCCAGCTGCCACCGCATCGACCCCTGCCGCACCGGTCGAGACCAAACCGACTCTGGAACTTGATCCCCAACCTGAAGCGCCTGCCAGTTGCTCCAACGCGTTCGACAAAGTCAAAACAGCTTGCTCGACGTCCTACGGCGAAGTGATCTACGCCACCAAAGAAAAGATGTTCTATCTGTTGCCTGAGCGCGCGGCCAGCTCGATCAAAGAAGCAATGAGCGAGCTTGAGCAACACATCAGCGCAAGCAAGTCACCAGAAGAACGCCTCAAGGGCATGAACAGCGCAGGACTGCTGGAGTATTTCCTGGAGCCCAAGCTCTCTAACTTCCTGCAAGGCGAACAAAAAAGCCGAATGCTCGAAATCGAGGCTCAAGAACCTGATATCGCTCAACCGACAATGGCCATGCGCCTTAAAGCTGTTGGTAGAGAAGCCCGAAACAGTGCTGCGCTGGACAAATTGCCGGATCAAAGCGAGTACGCCCGCAATCGGGAATTGGCCAACCAACAACAAGCTAGCTTGCTTGAAGCCAACTCCGAAGGGCAAAAGCTGCAGCGGCTCTACAGCGAGTGGAAGAAGCTGAAGACCGTCGCCATCGCTCAGGCCAAGATCGCCGGTTACACCTACGAAAGCGGTAATCTGTTTTCCCCCGGTGCACTTGAAGCAAGAAGTCGCGTACAGACTTACTTGAAGGCGCGTGCAGCACTTACAGCCAGCGGCAAGCTCACCACGCTGAAAGAGGAAGACTTCCAGAAAAACAAGAAGGCCTATCTCGACGCCACAAACTGCGTCATCGACGGCAAAGCCCGGATGTGTGGTTATTTGGCGGATGTCGCCAGTGAGCGCAAAAAAGTCGAAAAAGACTTCGCCGCCTATATCGATTCGATCTTGAAGGTCGCCGATTACGGTCTCGCTGTCCCGGAATTCGCACTCATTCCAGACACTGGCAACATCAGCGCCGGGGTTGAGAAGTTCAAGGCCTACCTTGAAATGGAGCAACGGCAGATCACGCTCAGTGAGCAGATCCGCACAAAATACAAAGCATGGATTGATGCCAGCGGACAAAACGTCGCGCCGCCGGCCGGTATCGTCGAGGTCGAGCGAGCCGAATGGCATCGCATTCAACAAGACCGCATCAAGCTGCGCGATGATGCGGAGGCCGCCGTAGCCGCCGCTCTGCCACTGCGGCACCTGCTCTGGGAACCTGAACAGTTCCAGCCAAAACCCGAAGAGCGCCTGGTCAAAGCAGGATTTCCGCTGCGTGAAGTCGCGCTTTTCAACAGCCCCAACAGCCCCGTCAAACACCTGAGCATGCTCAATCTCGAGGGCATCACCAAAGTATTGAAAAAAGACGCCAGTGAAATCGGCGCCTCAATGGCCAAAGATGCGCAGAAGCTCCCCGGCAACAGCAGTGGTCAGGCCGCGACGGACACAGACGACAACCCTTTCCATGAATGGTTACGGCGCGAAGGCGCCATCGCCATCAAAGACCAGCAAAGTGACTGGTTTGATGAGAAAGGCTGGTTTGACGTAGAACTCTTTCACGCTTATCTGAAATCGAAAAATTACAAAGTCGACACTTTTGAGGATGCCGGTGCCCGCAAAGATTGGGGCCTTCGCTTGCGTCAGTTGCTGTTCAAAGAAGAAGTCAGAAGCTCGCTGCGCCTGTTCGACAACAGCCCGCAAGCACAACTCGTTCGTGCACTGACACCGTCGCAATCATCGATTCACACCGGCACGAAAGTGACCGGACCGGCATTCAGCGTGACCGACAACTTCAAAGCTTCCGCCAAAGCCGAGGTCAGCTTGGGTATCGACCTCGCCCGTGGCGAAGTTGAACTGATGAAAATGGATCTGCCGGGTAGAGATCAGGCGAAAGACATCCTTATTCCCTACCTCGATTACGAGAAAAACCGCAAAAACCTCAACCTCGGTCGATTCTCGATCCATTTGGGCGCACGCGCCTGGGGTTATACCGGCGCCACCCTCCTCCTTTCATCCAGCGTTCAATTGGGTCGCGCAAACGTGCAGGGCGGACTAAACCTTCCGGAAATCACCGATGCAAAACGTCCGGACACGACTAATGCAACCGCTGCAACCGTAAGAAGCGAACCGGTACTGGAAGGCAACGCCGCCAAGGTTCGGGTAGAAGATGGTGCCAAAGCCCAATTCAACCTCTTTGCGGGAGTGCAGGCAGGTATTCTGCTGACAGGCGCCTTGAATTGGGCGCCACCAAAGGAGATCGCCGCGTTACGCACTGCGCCAACACCGGGGATGGGCAACAGCGTCAACAGTACAAAAGCCAGCGAATGGTCGAGCTTGGCCAGACTTACCGCAGGCTTTACCGCCGCGTACGGCCTCGGTACAAGCGCCGACATCGGCATTTCACTGCATGAAGGTCGCTTCATCATGCGGTTCAAAGCATCCGTAATTGTCGGAGCAGGCGCTGGTGGCGAATTCCAGTTTGAAGTGGGGTATGACGGGGTGACTGACCTGATTAACCTGTTGCGTCGCGAAATGCATAAAAATCAGGACAAGTCTCTGATGTTTGTGACTGACGATGCCGCTGACTATATCGACAAGCTGAACTTCCTCGGGGCTGCAGGTATGGAAGTGGCGATGGCGTATATGCAGGGCATTGATGTGGTAATGTCTTTGTATGAAGCGCTGACTAAAGGTGGTCGTGGAGGAACGGTTGCTCATACCATTATGACAACTCGCAACCAAACTGAACTTGAGCAGTGGTTTGTATCCGCTACGCCCGGCGCGCTTGGCCCTATGCTAATGACACTTACAAGCTCAGCGAGCGCATTTAAAATCCCTGTAAAGCTATCCGAATCAAGTCAAGAGACCGAATACAGCCACGACCAAGCTTATTTACTTCAGCAGAAAGCAGTTGAGCGCGTTCTTGGATGGATCGTAAAAAACGCCGAAAAAGACTGTACTTTACCAAGAGCAAAAAGCCAATTCGAGGAAGCATGCATGTGCATGAACAAATTTGGCATTAAAGAAAAAAACTTCAGCCAAGCATACTGTGAAAATCGTCTACAAATGGACAACTTCATGGCAGAAGCCGTCATGCGAATTCAGGATCGCAGTAGTGATGACGTAAGGTACCGTTACAAATCGCATGTAAAGACCCTTGGTGAGCGTTTAGACGGATATTGCTCCCGCGTGCAATTTCATGGAAGGAATTATCTACCGGGAGGAAAAGCGACATATATCGGACCAGACAACATCTTCAATTAATGAGACCAATCATGCTCAACAATTCATTCATCACCACCATTTTAATTTGTTTGGCTTTTATATCGCAAAATGCAGCGGCTCTTACAGACGAGCAGTTATCAGCAAAAACAAAGGGAATAACGCTTTACAATCAATACAAACCTGCAGAATCGGAATTACGTATCGCTGCCGAAGCGGGAGATGGAGAGGCACAATTTTACTTGGCAGAAGAACTCCGTCAAAAAAGCCAATACCTTACGCCGGAAGCAAAAAAATGGCTGGAATTAGCGAGTTCAACGGGAAATTTTTACGCAATGCTCAGACTCGCGCGATCAGACGATGATCTTTGTAAAAGTCTGAACAATTGCCCTCCAGGACAGAAAACTCCGGCCGAATGGTTGATTACTGTTAAAGAAGAAGCAACGCAAAAAGCTAACAACGGTGATGCCGAGGCAGCTTACATCATGTATTTAGCTTCTGGGCAATTGGACTGGCTGGAAAAGTCTGCAGAGTCCGGTTTCGCTGAAGGCCAATGGTTGCTTTCTACTCGGTATAAAGAGGGGAAAGGGTCATTTATCCTTCCATGGAAGCGGTCAGAAGCAGCAGAGCGATGGGCGCAAGCATCTGCCAAAGGAGGAAACCCAAAAGGAATGATGGAGTACGCCGCAATCCTCTATGAAAATGGTGATGTAAAAGGATTTCGACATTGGAATGAGCAAGCTGCATCAATCAGCTTTGCTACAACAGTCTATGGTTACGGTTCGGATCTTGCCCATGAACCTGACACCTATGGTTATCCATATGATGTTGTGAAGGGATATGCGTTAGTTTCTTTGCTGAAAGAACTAAATGGTGGAGGGGGCTTGGATACGAGTGTAGCCGACAAGCTTCCAAAAATTGCAGAGAAAATGACCGCCACTCAAATCGAACAAGCTAAAAAATATGCTATTGAGTGGAAGGCGTCGCATCCTCCCCTGTCCTTTTACCCAGAAAAACTAGGCCTCTAGTTTTGAATCAGCGACTTCAAGATAATATAAAACATTTGATGGTAGGTTTTTTAATAGCGTTTTTTTCATCTGATTTACTGGCGCTTACTGGCTCAAAGATTGCAATAAAATCTCGCGGTATAATTTTTTACAATCAGTTGAAGCTCGACGTCGCCATTCAACAATTAACGGTCGAGGCAGCAAACGGCGAGACCGACTCATAACACTACCTCGCCGAGGCGATAAGGAAGAAAAATCGTTATATGTCCCCTGAAGCACAGCATTGGTATGAATCCGCAGCGGAGAAAGGTGATGTATATGCGATGATTCAGCTTGGGCGAATAAAAAATGACCTTTTCCAAAAAATTGGCAACTGCCCTCCTAGTAAAAAAACACAAGCAGAATTGTTGGAGCGAGCAAAAGAAGTGACGCAACCGAAAGCGCGTTCGGGCGACCCTGAATCTCTATATTTAATGTATGAAATAACCTTGGATCGCGAATGGTTAGAAAAATCCGCAGTGGCCGGATTAAAGTGAACGCCAGGGCGAAGGTTTTTTTCTCATTCCAGGCAAGCGCGAGGCATCTGTTCGAAAATGGCTGTTACTCTGGAAGTCCTGCTCATAGAAGGTGACATGACGAGCATTCGCCACTGGCTTGAGTTAGCAACTGAAACCGGAGACCAAAGCGCAGTGAGTAATTACGGCGCATATATTTCACATACACCTGACAAAGTTGGGTACCCCCCAGACCTAGTCAAGGGTTATGCGCTGTTCTCCCTCCGGAAAGAACTTGACGGAGGCGGAGGAATAAAAAGATACGTCGAAAAAAACTTGACTTAATAGCTGAAAAGATGGCACCGGAGCAAATTGAGCAATCACAAATTGTGGCAAAAGAATGGAAGGCTAACCATCCGCCAATTTCTTTTTTTCCCGACAAATTGAGTGACTAGCCATCATTTTCTTGATTGTTATGGGGGGGGGGTGAGCGAGGCGCTGAGTTTCACTCTCTCTCCGTGAAAATACCGTGATACTCATGCGACTATTGAATACTAGAACCAAGTTAACTAAAAGCACGGGCGCTGGAAGCCACTATGACAGTGACCGCCGCCAATTAAACGCCCCTTACGTCTAACCGCGAAGAGTTTTTAATTGTTGCCCGCCAAAATCTTCCGTCAAACACCTAGCTCAAGCGAGCGATCCAAGTTGAAAATTAAAAATTTTACCTCTGTATTATTTTACATTTTTTCTCTGCTTTTCTGCAGTATTTCGAACGCCGAACTCACAGCACAGCAGGAAATAGCAAAACAAAAGGGCATTGAGCTTTACAATCAATACAAAGCCATTTCTGCTATCGACTTTTTAAAGATCGCCGCAGAGGGCAAAGATGATGAAGCACTTTATTATTTGGGTGAAGCGACTAGAAAAAATAATAGGTACATGACCCCGGAAGCGCACAAAGCGTACGAAGAGTCCGCTAAAAAAGGTAATATTTATTCAATGATTCGACTTGGTAGCGCTGATGAAGATTTGTGTGCAACCATGAAAAACTGTGATCAGGGAGAAACGTCGCCCACAGAGTGGCTAAGTAAAGCCAAACAATTAGCGAGTGAACAGGCTTCAAAAGGCGACGCTGAGTCAATGTATCTAATGTGGAACATAACAGGGGACGATGATTGGTTAGATAAATCAGCAGAAAATGGTTTTCCTGTTGCTCAGTTTCGTCTTGCGACTAAATACCAAGAAGGTGGTGGATCATTTCTACTTCCGTCGAGACGTAAAGATGCTATTGAACGATGGATGAAAGCATCCGCTGAAAATGGTTATCCTCCAGCAATGATGGGGATGGCGGCAGTTACTATCGAAAAAAACGACTTACCTGCTTTTAGGGATTGGAATGAAAAAGCAGCAACATCTAGCTACGTAGCTGGAGTTTTTGGCTACGCCTCTTACATTGGAGAGAAAGAGTCAAAATATGGATTCCCATTAGATCTAGTGAAGTCATACGCCCTACTTACAAATCTGCTAGAACTCGACGGCGGGGGAAATATGATCAGGTACGTAAACGACACATTACCGGATATTGAAAAGAACATGTCAAAGAAGCAGATATCAGAAGCGAAAGAACTTGCGAAGACTTGGAAGTCCACCCATCCGCCGCTTTCATTTTTTCCAGACAAGTTAGGATATTAACATCAGTGATGGGTATGCCGAAGTTCTTTAGGGGCGATAGCTTTTATTTGTACAATATTCACCTCTGCGTCGCCCCTCACAAAAGAATCCTTTCCGGACAAAAATCAGCACAACCAGATAGCAACAAACACCTCAACCAATCAACGGCAAACCAAAACCGAAAGCAGAAGTACAATATTAGTCGGGCAGAGCACGACTCCTGGTATCGTTTTATACAATCAACTGAACCTTGACGCTGCCGTCCTCACATTAAAAGAGGAAGCCTACGCAGGTATTGTGGATTCGCAATATTATTTAGGGGAGGCTCTACGAAAACGCAATCGTTCTATGACGCCCGACGCCCGCATTGGTATGAAGCGGCAGCAGAGAGCGGAAGCGTATACGCAATGATTCGTTTGGGCCGAAGCGGATTTTTCTTACCTTGGAAACGTTCGGAGGTTGTAGAAAATCTGTTCGAGGCCTCCGCGAAAGGTGGGAATCCACAGGCCATGATGGAAATTGGAGCTATCCGATATGAATAAGGTGACCTTGAAGGATTTCGTTACTGGAACGAGCAGGCTGCACTGGCTGGTTATGCAACGGCCGTTTACGGTCATGGTTCAGATCTTGCCCACGAACCGGACGCCTATGGTTTCACCTACGACATCGTTAAAGGCTATGCTCTTATTTATTCACTGAAGGAGTTGGACGGTGGTGGTGGCATACAGTCAATAGTTGATAGCAAGCTGCCAAGAATTGAAGCCAAAATGACTCCGCAGCAAATATATGTAGCAAAAGAGTTTTCTGCCCAATGGAAAGCTAGTCACCCACCCTTGAGCTTTTTTCCAGACAAGCTAAGCCGCTAGGTGAAAGAGGCTCTTTAGCCAGCAGCAGTGAATCAGCCTACATTTATCAGCCATTCACTCCTGCCAAATTACCTACCCCATCAAACCGGCGCCTTCCAGCTCACCATCTGTTGCTGCGCGACCTGCAGCAAATCATTGCCATCCTGCGCCAGCAGATACAGCGCATGGGTAATGTGCGGAATGTCTTCCACGTCGGCTTGCTTGAAGCACAGACAGTGCAATGTTTCGAGCAGGTCGCTGCACGCGCGGATGCGCTGGACAGCTGCTTCAAGGATGTCTTTGGGGTTGGCTTCGGTATCGATGAGCAGTGTCGGGCTTTCGGTGATGTTGCTGTTTAGAGGGTGATAACGGTTTGGCAGCGGATTCAGTATCGGCATAGAGATAACTCCAATTGGGTAAGTAACCCGCCGACACCGTGACCAAACGAGGGAGGCGGACTGTATGCAAGCTTGGTCAACTGAATACCCAATCAGCTCGCCCGAAGGCAATCCTGCACACAGCCGCCACAGCAATGCACTCCGAAGACATAAGTGTCCGCGGCGCGAATGATGGCACATGTACGAGTATTCAGGTGACCAAACCCGAGCCGCTGATTTTGCAGCGACACCCGACAATACCCGCCCCGCTCCAGACCCCGAAAGCAGACAAAGCAGCAGCTTCTGTAGGAATTCGCCAAACCGCGCGAAGAAAACCGCCTCACTCCCTGACAGCCGGCGTTCAGCCGGGTTAACCATCGCTTAACGTCGTGGTCGAAAACTGTACTGAACCGCACGCCCTCAGCCGTTGGCTGACGCCCAGTGCGGCAGGTTCGGTTTGTATTGCACCGAACTCTCTTTCCGTCGCACGGGAGTCTTTTCATGAACATTCGTCCGTTTCTGCTCACCACTGCCCTCGCCTGCGCGGCTTTTGCCGGGTTGGCGCAGGCCAATGACACGTCGGCCACATCGAAAGCGGTGCCTTATGAGTACGGCATGCCGCTGCATGTGGCGAAGGTGATTTCGTTGACTGAGCCGGCCACTCAGCAATGCAAGGTGATTACGGCTGATATGAAGTACATCGATAACGCCGGCAAGCCTGAGGAGATCAGTTATCGAAAAATGTCTGACGCGTGCAGTTTCCAAAACTGACAGAACGTTCTGATTTTTGGCGTTGCGGTAGGCGTGGGGTGTTTCGGGGGTTATGCTCGGGGCCCTCCTCACTGCCGCAAGGATTAGCCATGCAGTTGTCGTTTCGCGCGTTGTCGGGCATTACCTCTTCGTTGTGTTTTTTGCTGGCGTTGGCCTGGGGCTTTTTCCCCGAGGTGTTGCTGGCGATCTGGAGCATTGAGTATTCGACCGCAGTCGGGTTTGTCGCGCGGCGCAGCGCGGTATTGTTTGCGGCGTTGGGGGTGATGTTTTTTCTGGTGCGCAATGCACCGCCGTCGGTGGCGCGCAGTGCGCTGAGCGACGGCTTTATCGTCGGTTGTTTTGGCTTGGCTGTGCTGGGCTTTGGCGAATGGCTGAACGGCCATGCCGGCCCCGGCATTTTGCTGGCGGTGCTGGTCGAGCTCGCGCTGGGCCTTGGTTTTGTGCAGGCCCGGCGCGTGACGGTCGAACTGGCTGAAACAGTGGGTTAAACGGCTCTGGATCGCGGACTGTAGTGGTGCGGTGTACTTTGCTTGTTCAGATCCGAACGCAGCCCTGCGATCAGTTCATTGATCTCGCGACAGCCGTTGAGGTGGCTGGCGTCGATGTCACGAACCATTAGATCGACCTGATCAGTCTGGTGATCGCCAAACACTTTGACGGTCATCAGCAAGTCCGGCGACAGCGTGCACTGGCAGCGCTTTGGCAGGAAACTGCTTTCAACGATGTTACGAAGTTCCAAGGCAGACAGAAACATGGCGAACCCTCTCCTTACTGTGAGATTGCCAATCAAGTATTCACGCTGACCTTTGCTGCGCCTGCACGGGTGTGTCCCCGCTGTTTCCATGGTGCGGCAAACGGTGGTACGGCGAAATGCCCATTGGAGTGTAGGCGCCCAAACCCGGTGCGCCGCACTGAAAAGACGCATAAAGCGTGCCTTTCATCGGGTCATTCTGACCCACATAAAAATCAATCACTTGGCGCAAAGGCCAGTATTTTGCTACGTGCAAAATGCCGGTTGAGCCCTTTTGCGCGTTGCATTTTGCAATCTGTTGCGGGTTTGCATTCATCACCCATGACGGTAAGAATGCTTGTCAAACCACCCTACACCCGCAAGGAGGCATCCATGGGTTCTTTACGCGCTTACGCGACCACCGGGCTGATTATCGCCAGCCTGTCCACCCTCGCCCACGCGGCGAAACTTGAAGACGTCGCACCTTACCCGAAGGCTGAGGCGGGCTTTACCCGTCAGGTCATTCATTTGCCGAAGCAAGAGAATGAAGAAAACTTCCAGGTCGAGATTCTTGCCGGCAAGACCCTTGAGGTGGACTGCAATCGTCCGAAGCTCGGCGGCGTGCTCGACGAGAAAAATCTGCAAGGCTGGGGCTATCCGTATTATCGCCTCGAGAAAGTCATTGGCCCGATGAGCACGCTGATGGCCTGCCCGCCCGGCAGCAAGAAGAAGCGCGCGTTCGTGCCGGTCGTCGGTGATGGTTTCACCGTGCGTTACAACAGCAAATTGCCGATCGTGGTCTACGCCCCAACGGACGTCGAAGTGCGCTACCGCATCTGGTCGGCCTCGGACAAGGTCAACACAGCCATTCAGGAATAACCGGGCAAGGAGCACGTGCAGTGATTACTTGCCACGTCAGATACGTGATCGACCCGTACCAACTGACCGAGTTCGAGGCTTACGCCAAGGCCTGGCTCGGTATCGTTGAACGCTTAGGCGGCAGCCATCATGGCTATTTTTTGCCATCGGAGGGTGCGAGCAACATTGCGTATTGCCTGTTCAGTTTTCCGTCGTTGGCGGATTACGAAAGCTATCGGCATATCGCGATGACCGACCCAGAGAGCACCGCGCTGGTCGCCTCTTTGGTCGAGAAGAAGTTCATTGTCAGCTACGAGCGCACGTTCCTGCGCCCGCTGCTGCCCTGAACACCGTTACGCCGGGACGCCGCACGCAGCGGCGCGCTCGGCGACGTGACGCAGGCTGTCAAAGTTGATGTTGGCGCCTGAGTCGATCGCCACGAAGGTTTGACCGCGCACGCCGCTTCGCGCCACGTATTGCTTGATGCCCGCGACGGCCAGGGCGCCGGAGGGTTCGGTGATTGAGCGCGTGTCGTCGTAGATGTTTTTGATCGCGGAACAGAGGTCGTCGTTGCTGACGGTGATCACCTCGTCCACGCAGAAACGACACACTTCAAAACCGTATTCACCGATCTGCGCCACGGCCACACCGTCGGCGAAGGTACCGACGTTGGGCAACACGACACGTTCGCCTGCGTGCAGAGCGGCTTTCAGACACGCGGAATGTTCGGATTCGACACCGATGATCCGCACTTCCGGGTGCAGGTATTTGATGTACGCGGCGATGCCGGCGATCAAGCCGCCACCGCCTACCGGGATGAAAATGGCATCCAGCACGCCTTGGTGTTGCTGAAGGATTTCCATGGCCACGGTGCCTTGTCCGGCGATCACGTCCGGGTCATCGAAGGGGGACACGAAGGTGCGGCCGGTTTCTTCGGCCAATTGCAGGGCATAGGCCAACGCAAAGGGAAAGCTTTCACCGTGCAGCCGCGCTTCCGCGCCTCGACTGCGTACGCCCAGCACTTTCAGTTCAGGGGTGGTGCACGGCATGACGATGGTCGCGGCGATGCCCAGTTCGCGCGCCGCCAATGCCACGCCTTGCGCGTGGTTGCCGGCCGATGCGGTGATGACGCCTTGTGCCTTCTGCGCATCGCTCAGTTGCACCAGTTTGTTGTAGGCACCACGGATCTTGAAAGAGAACGTCGGTTGCAGGTCTTCGCGCTTGAGCAGGATGCGGTTGCCAAGCGCTTCGGACAACGCCGGGGCTGCCTGCAATGGCGTACGCACAGCCAGGTCGTACACGGGAGCGGCGAGAATCCTTTTCACGTAGTGCTCAAGCAGGGCTTGCTGGTCGTTGGTGTAACTCATGCTGATCTCCTTGATAGCGATTCGGTCTCGCTCATGTAGGAGCTGCCGCAGGCTGCGATCTGTTGATCTTCAATAATCAACATCAAAAGATCGCAGCCTGCGGCAGCTCCTACATGAGCGGTATTTCGAACCCCGGAGACAGAAAGTAAAAACCCGCCTCTAGGGCGGGTTGGGTGCTGCAGTCGTGAGCTAGCCCGCCAAGTGAGGAATGGCGGTAATAATAATGCTTGGCTGGCAGCGCAATACGTAGGTAGTCATGGCCTGAAAATTAGCCTGAACGCTGCTGGCACGTCAATGGCCAATTTTGCGTGGCGCGGGTAATCTGGCGATTCTGCTCATCAGTTCAAGGAAGGAATGCATGATGTCTGTCGCCCTACCCCTCACGGCTTTGCTGGCTTTTTCCGGTTACACCGTTTCGGTGATGCTCCAGGCTGAACAGTCGCTGATTGATTTTGGGATCAGCTTGATGTCGCGGCCCGACACAGCGCAGGTGGTGATTGATTTGTATCTGCTGGCGACGTTGGCCGGGGTTTGGATGGTCAAGGATGCCAAAACTCGCGGGCAGTCGGTTTGGTCGGTGGTGCCTTATTTGTTGCTGACGGCGGTGTTTGTGTCGGTGGGGCCATTGTTGTATCTGGTGGTTCGTGGTGTTCGGGAGCGTAGGAAGATCAGCAGTTCGGCGAATGCGGGCTGATCCGGATTTTTTGGCGTTTGGGAAATAGCTTTCGCGAGCAAGCCCGCTCCCACAGGGGATCTATGCCATTGCGCAGATCCATTGTGGGAGTGAGCCTGCTCGCGATGGGGCCGGGCCAGACAACACAAATCACCTGGCCAAGCGCCTCAGCCCAAACAACATCCCCCCCGCCCCCATCAACATCACCAGCAAAAACACCGGATAAGACACCCACCACGGTGTCCCCGCCGTCATCATGCTGAACTCCGACATCCCGCCAATACTCGCGATCAGGTTCAGCGGCAAAAACACCACGTTGATCAACGTCAGTTTGCGCAGCAGGTTGTTCATGCTGTTGTTCATCAGGTTACCGCGCGCGTCGATCAGCCCGGAGAACACCGTTGAGTAGATTTCAGCCTGTTTGTAGCACTGGTTGTTTTCGATGATCAGGTCATCGATCAGGCCGAGCGCCTCGCTGGAAAAATGCTGTTTCTCGGCGTGATTACGCAGCCGTGTCAGCACCGCGCCGTTGCTGTGCAGGGCGTTGATGTAATAGATCAGGCTCTCGCTGAGATTGAACATCTGCACCAGATGCTGGTTCTGCATCGAGGCGTTGAATTTTTGCTGCAACTCGCGGGCGACCAGTTTGATCACCTTCAGGTGACCGAGGTAGTGATGGATGTTGTTGAACAGCAGATCAAGCAGCACATCCAGCGGCGTGTTTAATGGCTGCCGAGTGCCGAGGCCATGCAGCGGTGTGTCGTCGGTGGCGATCACCAGCAATTGCCCCGGCGCGAACAGCAAGCCGCAGGACGACACCTCAAAGGCCAGGCTACCGCCACCGGAATAGTTTTCCGGGCGTTTCCAGATCAGGAACAGATGATCGGGGTGAAACTCGATGCGCGAGACTTCGTCCGGGTCGAGCGCCGAGGCCAACGCGTGTTCATCGACCTTGAAATGACTGTGCAGCAAGTCGCGCTCGGCGGCGTCGGGATTGCTGAACAGCATCACCTCGGCGTCCAATCGTTCAACCCGCTGTAACGCGCCGTGGCTCAGTGAGAAACTGCTGATCATCGGCAGATCACCACGCTTGCCCGCGACGTTTGAGTTCCAGCCGCCGCACAAACTCTTCCAGCACCAGCGAATACAAATCGTCCTGTAAATACGCGTCTTCGATGCCTGCATCGAGGTTCGGGTTGTCGTTGACTTCGATCACCACCACTTTGTCGCCGGCCTGTTTCAGGTCGACGCCGTAGAGGCCATCGCCGATCAGGTTGGCAGTTTTCACCGCAAGGTCGACGACCGCGCGCGGCGCTTCATGGATCGCCATGGTTCGGCATTCGCCGTTAACGTCCTGGCCTTTGGCTTTGTGGTTGTAGATCTGCCAGTGGCCCTTGGACATGAAGTATTGGCAGGCGAAGATCGGTTTGCGATTGAGCACGCCGATGCGCCAGTCGTATTCGGTGTAGAAGAATTCCTGGGCCAGCAACAACACCGAGTGCTCGAACAATTCCGCGGTGGCTTCGAGCAGCGCTTGTTGGCTTTCGACTTTGATCACGCCTCGTGAAAAACAGCCGTCGGGGATCTTCAGCACCAAGGGAAAACCGAGGCGTTCGCCGACCCGTTCGAAGTCTTCGGGTCGCTCTTTGTAGAGGATTTCGGTGGCGGGCATGCCCAGTTGATGGCTGTTGAGCAGATCCGTCAAATAGACCTTGTTGGTGCAGCGCAGGATCGACGTCGGATCGTCCATCACCACCAGCCCTTCGCTCTCGGCCTTCTTGGCGAACCGGTAGGTGTGGTTGTCGACGCTGGTGGTTTCGCGAATCAGCAGCCCGTCGTACTCGGCCAATCGTGCGTAATCCTTGCGCTCGATCAACTCGACATCGATGCCCATGGTTTTGCCGACCCGGACGAAACTTTCCAGTGCTTTGGGATTCGACGGCGGCAAGGCTTCCTGTGGGTCGTGAAGAATAGCCAGGTCATAACGCGCAACTTGCGGCGAGCGCGGCACACGCCAGACTTTACGACTGAAACCGTCCAGCGCATTGGCAAACTGATCTTCCTGATCATCGCGTAACTTGTGCAACGCACCGGACTTCACGCCCTCGATGTGCCAACCGTTAGTTCGGCGAAACTCAACTAACAGAATCGGACAAGGAAACACTTCAAACAACTGCCGCGCCAGATCCTGCAACGGCTCGATATGAGTCCTGCCGAAATACAGTGTCAAGGTAAACCCTTCGGTATCGCTGTAGAGGTGATGACTAAGGGCTTTTTCCAGGGTTTTATCCAGGTCATCCAGTGCCAGGCCATAAAGTGATTTTTTCGTCAGTTCGCTGATGGTACGCACCGACGGAATCACCTTGTGCCCACGGGCTTCCGCCAGCAGCGAGCAGTAATAGCCATGGCCCAAGTACTTGTAGCTGCGGCACAGGTTGATCACTTGAACCCGTTTCCCAGGCTCGCTTTCGCGTGTTTGCTCGAGGTATTCCTGAGCGGTGACGATGTCTTCGCTGGGAAAATAAGAAGCCCAATCTTCCTTGCGCTCGACAATGATCAACACTTGACTGGAGGTTCTAACCGCTGGTTTTAAATAAGTTGCCGTCGGCAAACTTTGCTCGGATACTTCGCGCCAATGACCCTGTACCGCTGACATAGAGATTGATCCGTTGGAGAACAAGACCTTTTCTATTAAGCACGAAGTTTTACGAAAGTCTCGTTTCGTTACGCAACTTTTACGGTGGTCATATGAGTACTGTTTTTCGCCTGGCCGTAGTTGAAGACTTGCCGGCGTTGCTGGCATTGGAAATGCAATGTTTCACCACGGATCGGCTCACCAGTCGCAGTTTTCACTGGATGATTACGCGCGCCCATGCGCAGTTGCTGGTCGCAGAACGCGATGAACATCTGCTCGGTTACGCGCTGGTGCTGTTTCATCGCGGCACCTCGTTGGCGCGGCTGTATTCGATAGCCCTGGCTGCCGAGGCTCGCGGCACAGGGCTGAGCAAGCAATTGCTGCAGAAAATCGAGGCCTGCGCGCTGGAACATGATTGCGCTTATCTGCGTTTGGAAGTGCGTACCGACAACCCCACCGCCATTGCCCTTTATGAGCGCAACGGTTACCGAAGTTTTGCGCTGATCCACGATTACTACGAAGACCACGCCGATGCGTTGCGCTTGGAGAAACGCATTCTCCAGCACCGCGACTCACGTAGCATCACGGTGCCTTACTACGCGCAGACTACCGACTTCACCTGCGGCCCGGCCTGTCTGTTGATGGCCATGGGCGCCTTACAGGCCGGACGCTTGCTGGAGCGTCGTGAGGAATTACAGATCTGGCGCGAGGCGACGACCGTGTTCATGACCTCCGGCCATGGCGGCTGCAGCCCTCAAGGTTTGGCACTGGCGGCGTGGCGCAGAGGTTTTCGCGTGCGTTTGGAGCTGAGCCTGGAGGGGCCGCTGTTCCTTGATGGCGTACGCGATATGCATAAAAAAGACGTCATGCGTTTGGTGCATGAAGAGTTCACTGCGCAACTGGCAGAAACCGATGTGGAACGTGTGATCGGCGCAACAGTGGATTTGCCGCGATTGCTCGACGCCGGTGGCCAGCCTTTGCTGCTGATCAGCAGCTATCGTCTGACCCGCTCAAAATCACCGCACTGGGTTGTAGTGACCGATTGCGATGAGGACTTCGTTTACCTGCATGACCCCGATATCGATCACAGCCAGCACCGACAACCGATGGACTGCCAGCACGTGCCAGTCAGCCATGGCGAGTTTGAAAAAATGTGCCGATTTGGCCGAGGAAAACTACGCGCCGCAGTGGTGCTATTCCCCCAAAACCTATAGCCACCAAAACCCCTGTGGCGAGGGGATTCATCCCCGATGGGCAGCGAAGCAGCCCTCTCTTCCTGGAGAAGCTGCACAATCCATCGGGGATAAATCCCCTCACCACAGGTATAGAGCGCTCTCAGCGCCTTACTTCAAGCCAAGCTTGTACAACGAACCCTTCGACTCATCCGTAAGCACATACAAATAACCATCCGGCCCTTGGCGCACATCCCGAATCCGCTCTTTTAGCTCGCCGAGCAAACGTTCCTCATGCACCACCTTATCGCCATCAAACTGCAACCGGATCAACTCCTGCGTCACCAATGCACCAATAAACGCGTTGTGCTGCCATGGTTTAAACCGGTCAGCATCGTAAAACGCCATGCCAGACACACCCGGTGATTTCTCCCAGACATGGTGCGGCGCAACCGTGCCTTCAGCCGTTTTACCCTGCGCTTCAGGGATCGGCTGCATCGAATAGTTGATGCCGTGAGTCGCCAGCGGCCAGCCGTAATTCTTCCCACGCTCGATGATGTTCACCTCATCGCCACCGCGTGGGCCGTGCTCGTTTTCCCAGAGCGTGCCGTTCCAAGGGTTGAGCGCCGCACCCTGCGGGTTACGCTGACCATAAGACCAGATTTCTGGACGCACACCGGATTGCCCGACAAAGGGGTTATCGTCCGGCACTCGGCCATCGGGATAAATGCGTACGACCTTGCCTTGCAGCTTGTCGAGATCCTGAGCGGTTGATCGATCATTGTTTTCACCCAAAGTGATAAACAGATAGCCGTCGCGATCAAACACCAGCCGTGAGCCGAAGTGATTGCCAACCGAGAGCTTCGGCTCCTGGCGGAAGATCACTTTGAAATCCTTCAGCGTTTTCAAATCATCCGACAGGCGCCCCCGCCCGACCGCTGTGCCGGCCTTGTCGCCCTTGCCACCACCTTCGGCGTAAGACAGGTACACCATGCGATCCTGTTTAAAGTCCGGCGACAGCGCTACATCGAGCAAACCACCCTGCCCCTTGGCCCAGACTTGCGGTACGCCACTGATTGGCTCGGACAACTTGCCGTCCGTGCCCACTACACGCAGATTGCCCGGCCGCTCGGTTACCAACATGCCTTGGCGTTCCGGCAAAAAAGCCAGTGCCCAAGGATGGTCTAGTCCTTGAGTAATCGTGGTGACTTCGAGGATGCCCTGTTCGCTTTTCAGCTCTTTGGGCGCTGCGGCGAATACCGGAGCACTGATCAGAACGCCGGCACACAGGCTGGCCAGTAGGGTTTTACGCAACATGCACGATTCCTTATGTTCGCTTGAAAGGCTGACAGAACCTCAGTCCTGCCGTTCAACGGTTGCTGTCGGTACCCCGTGAGGGTGGATTGGGAATAAACGTCGGCGGTGTACTTGGCACCGAACGAATCGGCTGGCCGTTGCCGATGCCACGGTTTTCCACGGTGGGCGTACGCGGCGTCGGCGCAGTGCTCGGCCCACGAATCGGCGGGTTGCTCGGCTGAGTGCCTTGCATGCTGTTGGGGTTGGCCCGGCGGATCGGACTGTTGTAGGGATTATTACTGTTGCCGGTCGGACTCTGCGCCAGCCACAGCGTCGAGGCTGGCACCGAGACGCCCGCATAAGCCCAACCCACGCTCAAGCCGAGGACGGCGATGCCAAGCAGAATTCGGTTCATGGGGCAGCCTCTCGATGCAAGTGGATTAGAGCCTTCGAGTCCACGCTACGCCCAGGGTTCGCATTTGTTAAGTCACAGGCTTTAAACAACATGTAACCAGACACGACCGCTGGCCCCAGAGCCCGCGCAATCACTGGAAACTTTCACGCTGGGCCACAGGTCACCTGATCATCACTTGGGAGATCATCACCATGGCTCGGGCAATCTGGAAAGGCGCGATCAGTTTTGGACTGGTTCACATCCCCGTCGCGCTGGTTTCAGCGACATCGTCCCAAGGCGTGGACTTTGACTGGCTCGACAGCCGTAGCATGGATCCGGTGGGCTACAAACGGGTCAACAAGGTCACCGGTAAAGAGGTCACCAAAGAAAATATCGTCAAAGGTGTGGCCTATGAAAAGGGTCGTTACGTAGTGCTAAGCGAAGAGGAAATCCGTTCGGCACACCCGGTCTCTACGCAAACCATTGATATCTTTTCTTTTGTTGATGCCGAGCAGATTCCACTGCAAAACATCGACACACCTTACTACTTGGCGCCCGACAAACGAGGCGGCAAGGTGTATGCGCTGCTTCGGGAGACGCTGAGCAAAACCAACAAGGTCGCCCTTGCCCGCGTCGTTTTACATACTCGTCAGTACCTGGCGGCGCTGATGCCACTTGAGTCGGCACTGGTGTTGGTGAAGCTGCGCTGGCCGCAGGAGGTGCGCAGCCTCGATACACTAGAGCTTGGGAGTGAAGTGACCAAGCCGCAACTGGCAAAGGGTGAACTGGACATGGCCAAACGGCTGGTGCAGGACATGAGCGCGGACTGGAAGCCTGAAGATTACAACGACGAGTTTGAAGACAAGATCATGGCGCTGGTGGAGAAGAAAGCCCATGAAGGCAAGATCGAGGATGTCGAAACGGTGGGTGGCGAGGAAGAGCGAAAGACTGCCGATGTGATCGATTTGACGGAGCTGCTGAAACGCAGTCTGGGCGGGAAAGCGGCGGCGAAGCCGAAGGCCAAAGCCGCGCCAGCGAAGAAAACGAAGAAAGCGTCAGCCAACTGACAGGTTGCTTTTGCGAGAGTCATGTAACCCAGCCAGACAAACGCCATGTAGGAGCTGCGGCACGCTGCGATCTTTTGACTTTGAAGTGTGTAAAAAACAAGATCAAAAGATCGCAGCCTCGTTGCACTCGATAGCTCCTACAGGAGGATCAGATCAGGATAAAGATCGCCAACAAACTACCGAAGATCGCCCACTTTTCCATGTAGTACAGCTTGCGATTACGTTTTTTCAGCTCTTTACCACGCAGACGAATCTTGTAGATCCTGGCAAACAGACGGTTGATGCCGCCAGTCCGGTCACCGGCATCGTTCGGCGCACCCGCCGCGGACATTACGTTACGGCTGAACCAGCCATTAAACGCCGCCGCCCAGCGATATTTCATCGGACGCTCGATGTCGCAGAACAGGATGATGCGGTTCTTATCAGTGGTGTTTTCCGCGTAGTGAATGAACGTTTCATCGAACATCACCGCTTCACCGTCACGCCAGTGGTAGTTTTCGCCATCGACGTTGATGTAGCAACCGGCATCATTTGGCGTATCGAGACCCAAATGATAACGGTACGAACCGGCGTACGGGTCACGGTGTCGCACCAGTTTCGAGCCCGGTGGCAGTTCGGCAAACATGGCCGCTTTGATCGAGCCGATGCTTTGCACCAGTTCGGTGGTGCGCGGGCACAGTTTCATCGCCGACGGATGGCTGTCGCCGTACCACTTCAGGTAGAAGCGCTTCCAGCCAGTCTTGAAGAACGAATTGAAGCCGACATCGTTGTACTGATCCGAGCGTTTGATCTCGCCGGCACGCAGCAGATTCTGGCCTTCTTCACGGATTTCCTGCCAATGTTCCTGCAATGGACTCAGATCGGGAAACTCCGACGGATCCAGATATG
Organism: Pseudomonas sp. NPDC088885; assembly: GCF_044750025.1. NCBI lineage: Bacteria > Pseudomonadati > Pseudomonadota > Gammaproteobacteria > Pseudomonadales > Pseudomonadaceae > Pseudomonas > Pseudomonas sp. NPDC088885. Next base: position 355,291 of record NZ_JBIVJB010000001.1, read on the forward strand.
GCTTGTTCGGTTTTTTCGAAAACAGATAGAGGAAGCAGTTGATCGGCGCGAGAAACGACGAATGATCGCTCAGTTGGCGACCCAATTTGTGCCGCACCCGTCCACGAAGATGAACGTATGCAATGGAAATGACATAAATAGCAGCAATGATGAGTTTCACGGAAATCGTCACATGTCAGTAGTGAACAAACTGCGCGCCTAAAGGCCTCTGGCCCGGCGTCTGATGCAGTGGTCGGATTACAAATGGCACGTCCCTGAGCCCGCGCCGTTGAAGGCCGCTGGGTGAATGGATGGCATTTTAGCCACACTTTGTATCCGATAGTGAACCTATAAGTGTTAAAAACTGTCCCGGGTGTGCGCCAATCAGCGGTCATGGCGTGTTCGCCCTATCGTTTAGAGCGCCAGACCAGTACAATTGCCGCCAAACTTTACGCGCCCCCCTTGGTTGATGCCGGGACTTTCCCGCCTCAGCGCACTTTGACTCGGGCCAAGCGCTCCGGCCGCACCCTCGCTACTCAGAATGCTTCGCAGGAATAACTCTTGATCTCTACAGCTAACATCACGATGCAGTTCGGCGCCAAGCCGCTGTTCGAAAACGTTTCGGTCAAATTCGGCGCGGGTAACCGCTACGGCCTGATCGGCGCCAACGGTTGCGGCAAGTCGACCTTTATGAAAATCCTCGGCGGTGATCTCGATCCGTCCGGTGGTCAGGTCATGCTTGAGCCGAACGTACGCCTGGGCAAGTTGCGTCAGGATCAGTTCGCCTACGAAGAATTCACCGTGATCGACACCGTGATCATGGGTCACGAAGAGCTGTGGAAGGTCAAGGCTGAGCGCGACCGCATCTACTCGCTGCCGGAAATGAGCGAAGAAGACGGCATGGCCGTGGCCGAGCTGGAAACCGAATTCGCCGAGATGGACGGTTACACCGCCGAATCCCGTGCCGGTGAACTGCTGCTGGGTCTGGGTATCGGCATCGAACAGCACTTCGGCCCGATGAGCGAAGTGTCGCCAGGCTGGAAGTTGCGTGTGTTGCTGGCTCAGGCACTGTTTTCCGATCCGGAAGTGCTGTTGCTCGACGAACCGACCAACCACCTGGACATCAACACCATTCGCTGGCTGGAAAACATCCTGACCCAGCGTAACAGCCTGATGATCATCATCTCTCACGACCGTCACTTCCTGAACAGCGTGTGCACGCACATGGCTGACCTGGATTACGGCGAGCTGCGCCTGTTCCCGGGCAACTACGACGAGTACATGACTGTGGCGACCCAGTCCCGCGAGCAACTGCTGTCGGACAACGCCAAGAAGAAAGCACAGATTTCCGAGCTGCAATCGTTCGTTAGCCGCTTCTCGGCCAACGCCTCGAAAGCCAAGCAGGCGACTTCCCGCGCCAAGGCGATCGACAAGATCCAACTGGCCGAGGTCAAGCCTTCGAGCCGCGTGAGCCCGTTCATCCGCTTCGATCAGAACAAGAAGCTGCACCGCCAGGCAGTCATCGTCGAGAAGATGGCTAAAGGCTTCGACGGCAAACCATTGTTCAAAGATTTCAGCTTCCAGGTTGAAGCCGGCGAGCGCGTCGCGATCATCGGCCCGAACGGTATCGGCAAAACCACCCTGCTGCGCACTCTGGTCAACGAACTGACCCCGGATGCCGGTAGCGTCAAGTGGACCGACGCCGCTGAACTGGGCTACTACGCTCAGGATCACGCGCACGACTTCGAAGACGATGTCACCCTGTTCGACTGGATGGGTCAGTGGACTCAAGGCGAGCAGATGATTCGCGGTACTTTGGGCCGCATGCTGTTCTCCAACGACGAGATCCTCAAGTCGGTCAAAGTGATTTCCGGTGGTGAGCAAGGTCGCATGTTGTTCGGCAAGCTGATTCTGCAGAAGCCGAACGTGCTGATCATGGACGAACCGACCAACCACTTGGACATGGAATCGATCGAGGCGCTGAACCTGGCGCTGGAAAACTACCCGGGCACGCTGGTTTTCGTCAGCCACGACCGTGAGTTCGTATCGTCCCTGGCCACGCGCATCATCGAACTGAGCCCGGATGGCGTGACTGACTTCAGCGGCACCTACGATGACTACCTGCGTAGTCAGGGTGTGGTGTTCTAAAAGCAGCTTCGAGGTTTGAGCTGCTAGCTGCAAGTTAAAGGCCCTGTCCATGTGACGGGGCTTTTGCATTTGTAGGAGCCGAGCTTGCTCGCGAAGGGGCCATCAGCTTCAGCAACGGTGTTGAATGTTACGCAGCCTTCGCGAGCAAGCTCAGCTCCTACAAGGACGCAGCAGCTGGGATGCTTTAATAGTTAGCCTGCTTCCTTTTATCCCTCACCCACGCCATCATGCGAACTCTCCCACCGCCGCCCGCGAACGAGTCCTCATGTCTGCGCAGCAACTGCCACCGCAAAGCTCCATGGCGATCACCCTGCAGATCGTTTCCATCGTTTTCTATACCTTTATTGCCTTCCTCTGCATCGGTCTGCCGATCGCGGTGTTGCCCGGTTACGTCCACGAGCAACTGGGTTTCAGCGCAATCATTGCCGGGCTCGTCATCGGTTCACAGTACCTGGCCACTCTGCTCAGCCGCCCGATGGCCGGGCGCATGTCGGACACCATCGGCACCAAACGGGCGATCGTGTATGGCTTGCTGGGGATTGTGCTGAGTGGCGTGCTCACCCTGTTTTCGACGCTGTTGCAAAGTTTCCCGCTGACCAGCCTGCTGATTCTGATTCTCGGGCGTTTGCTGTTGGGCGTCGCGCAGGGTCTCATTGGTGTCGGCACGATCAGTTGGTGCATGGGCCAGGTCGGCGTCGAACACACGGCAAAATCGATTGGCTGGAACGGCATCGCCTCGTATGGCGCGATTGCGATTGGCGCGCCGCTGGGCGTGGTGATGGTCGCTGAATACGGCTTCGCCAGCCTCGGGATTGCCCTGTCGGTATTGGCTGCGGGCGCGTTGCTGTTGATCCGCAACAAACCTTCGGTACCGGTGATTCGTGGCGAACGTCTGCCGTTCTGGGCAGTGTTCGGGCGCATTGCCCCGTTCGGCGCAAGCCTGACCTTGGCGTCGATCGGTTACGGCACGCTGACCACGTTCATCACACTTTATTACCTCAACCGTGGTTGGAGTGGCGCGGCGTACTGCCTGACGGTGTTTGGCGTGTGCTTCATTCTGTCGCGACTGCTGTTTATCTCAGCGATCAGTCGTTTCGGCGGTTTTACCTCGGCGATTGCCTGCATGACCATCGAGACTGTGGGACTGGTGATGTTGTGGCTCGCGCCCTCCACCGCGTTCGCCTTGATTGGCGCCGGGTTGGCTGGGTTTGGTCTTTCGCTGGTGTATCCAGCGCTGGGGGTTGAGGCGATCAAACGCGTGCCGAGTTCCAGCCGTGGTTCGGGGCTTGGGGCTTATGCGGTGTTCTTTGATCTGGCGTTGGCGATTGCCGGGCCATTGATGGGCGCGGTGGCGTTGAATCTGGGCTATTCGTGGATTTTCTTCAGTGCGGCGCTACTGTCGGTGATCGGGTTGGGGCTGACCCTACTGCTTAAACGCCGAGCAACAACCCAAGCCTGAAATGCGATCAAAACTGTGGGAGCGGGCTTGCTCGCGAAGGGGTCGTATCAGACAACGCATGGGTTGAATGACACACCGCTTTCGCGAGCAAGCCCGCTCCCAAAGGGGACGTCGGTGTAGCGCAGAGCGGGTTATTGATCCGCGGTCTGCATCCCGGCCCGCGTCGGTTTACCCAGCGCATGCGAGAAGAACCGGCCAGCCTCGGAGATCAGGTTGCGGTGAATGTCTTCTCGATCCACGCCATCAGCGTCGGTACACAACGCCGGCATCGCCATGAGCTGCTCTTCAGTGCACGGCGCCATAAACACAAAGTGCCCTGCCCCGGCCAGCAACTTGAAGTCCGGCGCGGTCGGCAGTTTGCGCGCCAGCGCGGCGGCGTTTTTGTCGAAAGCCACCAGTTTGTCGCCATCACCGCTATAAAGAAGCACCGGCACGTGCACGTCGGCCAAGGTATGACGGCCGAATTTAAGACTCAGCGGCGCCATTAACAGCAAGGCATGTACGCGCGGATCGGCGACAGGCTGCAAATCATCGCGATCCACAATCAACTCGCCCTTAGTATTGCAGGCATCGCGATCGTCAGGACGCTCTTGGCAGTAGCGACGCAAGCGATCCAGATCCGGCTGCGCCCCCGAAAGGATCAGCGCGGTCTCACCGCCTGCCGAATAGCCGATCACCCCGACCTGGTCAGCGTTGACGAATGGCGCAAGCATTGGGTCGCCAAGCGTGGCGGTAATCGCTTCGGATATCTGGATCGGCCGCCCGTAGAGGTTGCTGAGGGTACCGAGCCGGCTGTGATCCTTGGAGTTGTCGCCGGGGTGAATGACCGCTACGACGACGAAGCCTTTACGCGCCAGTGAGGTCGCGAGGTCATGCAATGCGAGCGGCGTGCCGGTGTTGCCATGGGACAACATCAGCATGGGAAAACGGCCAATGGCGATTTTGGTGTCTTCACCCGCCTCGACTGTGTAGCCCTCAAGCAGCGCGGTATGCTCACGATCGCTGGAAGGATAGAAAGCGATGGCGCGCATCGGTTGCAGATCCAGCGGATCAAGGAACGTCATTTCGTGATAGCCGACGCTCCAGCGAGGGTGCAACCCGGGGGCGGCGTGCACTGTATTCAGGCTGCCTAGCAGGCAAATCAGTAACGTTGCACAAAGACGCATCATCGGATGCCCCACCCTGTTGTTACTCAATCGAAAGATCCGCCGTGTTGCGAAGGCCGAAGCGCCGAGGATTCGGCCTTAGGCGATGGCAATACACTCAGACGCTGTTCGTTTAACTGCATAACCCGGGCCAGATTATGTAACAGTCAGAAACAAAAAACTCCGTATTTGGCCCTTGCAGAACCAGAATACAGAGTTTTTTGGGTGTTACCTGAACAACAGCTGTTCTTTACGCAAGCCTTACGCAGCGGCGAACAGTTGCTCGCTGATTTTCGCTTGAGCAGCGGTCATCGCGTTGTTGCGTACTTCGTCGCCGTACGCCAGACCTTCAGCGCGAACGATTTCGATGTCGGTGATGCCGAGGAAACCCAGCACCAGCTTCAAGTAGTCTTCGTGAGCAACGCCGCTCGCTTGACCGGCGTGGATGCCGCCAGCGGTGGACACGATGACGACTTTCTTGCCACCGCACAGGCCTTCAGGGCCGGCTTCGGTGTAACGGAAAGTCTGGCCGGCAACGGCGATGCGGTCGATCCAGGCTTTGAGTTGGGTTGGCACGGTGAAGTTGTACATCGGTGCGGCGATGACGATCGCGTCAGCAGCGATGAATTCGGCCAGGGTGGTCGCGCTCAGGTCGGCTTCGTGCTGTTGTGCGGCGTTGCGCAGCTCAGCGGTGGTGCCGGCGGCAACCAGGGTAGTCGACGAGAAGTGGCTGATGGCGTCAGCGGCCAGGTCGCGGTAAGTGACCACGGCGCTCGGCTCGGCGACTTGCCAGGCTTTGGTGACTTGGCTGCTCAACTGACGGGAGGCCGAGTTGTCGCCCAGAATGCTCGAATCGATATGCAGCAGTTTCATGCGGAATCTCCTGGAATGCATCGCCTGTGGCGACTGAATGGAGACAATCCTACGCAAGAAACCAATGGATGATTAGCCGCCGACAATGCGATAGTTTGTCCCACTGATAGAACAGTTGGATTTCCCTGATGCAAGATCTCAACGATCTCTACTATTTCGCAAAAGTCGTCGAGGCCGGTGGCTTTGCGGCGGCGGGCCGTTTGCTGGGCATTCCCAAGTCACGACTGTCGCGGCGAATTGCCGAACTCGAAGAGCGCCTTGGCGCGCGTCTGCTGCAGCGCACCACACGCCAGCTCAATCTCACTGCGGTCGGCGAGCGTTATCTGCGCCACTGTCAGGCGATGTTGCTGGAAGCGGAAATGGCTGACGAGGCCGTGGCGAGCATGTCCAGCGAGCCACGCGGTCGATTGCGCGTGTCGTGCCCTACCGGGTTGGCCCATGAAATGTTGCCGATGGTCATCAGCGACTTTCTCGGCAAGTTTCCGCAGGTACAACTGGAAGTGGTGCTACTCAATCGACGGGTGGATCTGGTCACCGAAGGGATTGATGTCGCGTTGCGCGTGAGAGAACTGGGTGACGAAGATCCGTTGTTGGTGACCCGTCGCTTGCGTCAGGCGCAAATGGTGGTGATCGCCAGCCCGGCTTTTCTTGAAGGCAAGACGATCGAGCATCCGCAAGACCTGAAAAATCTGCCGGTGCTCGGCGCGCTGGAAGCTGATCGCATGGTGCATGTGCGCCTGCTCGATCAACACGGCAAGAGCTTCGAGCTAAGCATGGAAGCACGTTTGGGGATCGACGATTTTGTGGTGCGCAAGGCCTGCGTACTGGCCGGTCAGGGCTTTACGCTGTTGCCGATGATGTATTGCGAAAGCGAACTGCAAAACGGCACGCTGGTGCAGATGCTGCCGGAGTGGTCGCTGCCCGGCGGCTGGCTGCAAGCGGTGTACCCGCATCGTCGCGGGGTGATGCCGGCGGTGCGCGCGTGGATCGATCATCTGGTCGAGTCGTTCAATGCCTGTGGGGAGCGGTTGCTATGACGAAAGGAAAAATGAGCGAAGCGGACGTCGCCGCGTTTTGCCTGGGCCTGCCCGGTGCTCGGGAAGATTACAAATGGGGCGGCGTGCGCGTGTTCTCGATTGCCGGCAACAAGATGTTTGCCTTGCAGGGACTGCGCGGTGATTCACTGGCGTTCAAGGTTGACAAGGATCTGTTCCTCGGCCATTGCGACCGCCCGGGGATTCACCCGGCGCCGTATTTGGCAAGGGCACAGTGGATCATCATGCACCCGCCCTACCCGCTGGGCGCTGAGGAGTTGCGCGGATTGTTGCAGCGCTCGCACCAGTTGGTGGTAAGCAAATTGCCCAAGAAAACCCAGATCGGCCTACTGCTGTAAACCCAATCCCCTGTAGGAGCTGCCGAAGGCTGCGATCTTTTGATTTTGATGTTTAAAAAGAAAAATCAAAAGATCGCAGCCTTCGGCAGCTCCTACAGGGGGAGTCGGTATTTGTTTAGAACAGGGCCAGCAGGTTCGAGCCGAGGAATATCTGGTCGATCCAGAACACCTGGTGCAGCGCAACGATCATCCAGAACAGCACCTGAAACGACACCTTGCGCGTCTTGTGCCGAAACACTTGCTGGGCGATCAACGCACCCGGCCAGCCGCCGGCCAGTTCCACGGCGTGAAGGATGTTCTCCGGCGTGCGCCATGCATCGGCGCGGGCCTTGCGTTTATCTGCCCAGTACAGAAAAAACGCCAGCACGCTGACAATCCCGTACGCCGCCAAAGGCACCAGCGAGATCCCGCGCAGCCACATCGACAACGAGCCGAACAACGGCAACGCGAGAACGATCAGCAGCACCACCAGTTTCAATTTCAGATGCTGAATGTTGCCGCCCGAAGGTCGCCCTTCCGGCCGGCGTGCGCGGGAATCACTCATGGCTTGGCTGCCGACCAGTCCACCCAGCCAAACTGCCAGGTCGCCAGAATCACCAGACCGAAGACGATCCGGTACCAGGCGAACGCCGCGTAGCTGTGGCTGGCGATGAACTTGAGCAAGCCTTTCACCGCGATCATGGCGAAGATGAAGGCGGTGACAAAACCAATGGCGAATACTGGAAAGTCCGCCGGCACAAACAAGTGGCGGTACTTGAAGCCCGAGTAAACCGCTGCACCGACCATGGTTGGCATGGCGAGGAAGAACGAGAACTCGGTTGCGGTTTTGCGCGACAGACCGAAAAGCAAGCCACCGATGATCGTCGAGCCGGAGCGCGAAGTCCCCGGAATCATTGCCAGACACTGGGCGAAACCGATTTTCAAGGCGTCCGTCCAGCGAATCTCATCGACCGTTTCGGCATGCACTTCATGCTGACGCTTTTCCGCCCACAACATGATGATGCCGCCAATGACCAGAGCCGCCGCAACGGTGATCGGGTTGAACAGGTACTCATGGATCAGGTCGGCAAAAATCACCCCCAATACCACTGCCGGCAAGAAAGCGATCAGCAGATTAGCGGTAAAACGCCGCGCGCTCGGCTGGGTCGGTAAACCGATGACCACGTCGAGAATCTTGCGGCGAAATTCCCAGACCACCGCGAGGATCGCGCCGAGCTGGATGATGATATTGAACGCCATGGCCCGTTCGCCGCCGAAGTTGAGCAAATCGGCAACGATGATCTGGTGTCCGGTACTGGAAATGGGCAAAAACTCCGTGAGCCCCTCTACAACTCCAAGTATCAGTGCCTGCAAGGCGGTCCAAAGATCCATCAATCCCCCAAAGAGCGATGCACGCCGGCATGCCCCGATAGTATTTTTCTTACGTTCACTGCGATCAGCGTAGCTGTTTATGGCTGTACCGATTCCGCGCGCACAGGATCCACACGAAATGGTCAAAATTCCGTGAAATATCAACTTGGATTCAGGTTTTTACGCGCGGGGCCGAAATCCTATCAGACAAGCCGTAAAAGCGCTGCCGCGTTATACGACTTGGGTCGCGTAGGCCGCATCACCGAATCGTGGTTGGATGCTGGCGATGGTTTATGACAATAAAAAGAACCCGGAGTGACAGCGTTATGAACAGCTTGCGCAGTGTGTCGATCAGCCGACGCTTGTGGCTCATTTTGGTGGTAGCGGTTGTGATGTTGTTGACGTTGGGTGCGTTGATGCTCAAGCAGATCCACGCCGACCTCTATCACGCCAAAGCCCAGAAAACCCAGCATGTGGTGCAAACCGCCAGCGGTCTGCTGACCTATTACCACGACCTGGAAACCGCCGGCACCCTGAGCAAAGAGGCCGCGCAGAAGCAGGCGCTGACTGCGATCCGCGGCCTGCGCTATGACCAGAACGACTATTTCTGGATAAACGACCTCACGCCCGTGATGGTCATGCACCCGACCAACCCCAAACTTGAAGGCCAGAACCTTTCGGCAATCCGCGATCCGGACGGTTTTGCGGTGTTTAACGAGATGGTCGCCATCGCCAAAGCCAAGGGCGCTGGCATGGTGGATTACCGTTGGCCAAAACCCGGTGCCAGCGAACCTGTGGCCAAGACTTCGTACGTCAAACTGTTCGAGCCGTGGGGCTGGGTGCTTGGCTCAGGCGTGTATATCGACGACGTACAGGCCGAATTTCAGGGTCAGGTGATCAAAGCCTCGGCGATTGGTCTGGCGATCGCCGTGATCATGGCGCTGCTGGTGATTCTGATTGCGCGCAGCATCGTCCGGCCGTTGCAGGAAACCGTGAACGCCATGGCCAACATCGCCAGCGGCGAAAGCGATTTGACCCGCAGTCTCGATACCCACGGTCAGGACGAAGTCACTGAGCTGGCGCACCACTTCAATGCCTTCACGGCCAAGCTGCGCGGGGTGATCGGCGACTTGCAGGTCTCGGCCAGTGCGCTGGGGGTGTCGTCCAGCGAACTGGGCAACGATGCCTCGCAGGCGCAGCAACGCAGTCAGCAGCAATCGCAGCAAATGGAGTTGGTAGCCACCGCGATCAACGAGGTGACCTACGGCGTGCAGGACGTGGCGAAAAACGCCGAGCACGCGGCCGCCGAAATGCGCGACGCCGAAGCGCAGGCACAACAGGGACAGATCAATATCGATGGCAGCTTGCAGCAAATCGACAAACTGTCGGGGACGATTGATCAGGCGGTTGACGTGATTCGCACATTGGCTACCGAGAGCACGCAGATTGGCAGTGTGCTGGAAGTGATTCGTTCGATTGCCGAGCAGACCAATCTACTCGCGCTCAACGCTGCTATCGAAGCGGCGCGTGCTGGCGAACAGGGTCGCGGTTTTGCGGTGGTGGCGGATGAGGTTCGATTGCTGGCGCAACGGACGCAGAAGTCGACGGCGGAAATTCAGACGATGATTGAGCGTTTGCAGAATCATTCCGAAGCCGCCGTTAAGGTGATTGGCGACAGCAGCAAGGCTTCGCAGTTGACCATTGAGCAAGCAGGACTGGCCGGGGCCAGTTTGAGTGCGATTGGCCAGGCACTGCGCAATCTGAATGGCTTGAACGCTTCGATTGCCAGCGCCACGCTGCAACAGGCGCATGTGGTTGAGGACATTAACCAGAACGTGACGCAAGCGGCCGGGCTATCGCACAGCACGGCGTTGGCGGCGGAACAGTCGAGTGTGGCCAGCGTACGGCTTGCGCAACTCAGCGAACAGCTGAACGGCTTGCTGCGCCAATTCCGTGTCTAACCCCCCAATTGCCTGTGGAACACTAATCCTGTGGTGAGGGGATTTATCCCCGTTGGAGTGCGCAGCGCTCCCAAACCCGGCAACCGCGGTCTTCCAGATAGAACGCGTTCTGCGGTTTTGCGACGGCTGCGCCGCCGAACGGGGATAAATCCCCTCGCCACAGGGAAATTTGTTGCCAACAGTGCGTGTGCGGTAGCTAACGCCCCTTAGCCGTCTCTGGGTACAATCCGCCCCCCTTCAACTCCCCCAAGGAAGACTCATGTCCGGGCTCGAACTGTTTGCCGCCGCTCTCGGTGTGATTGCCGTGTGGCTGACGGTTAAACAGAATCCGCTGTGCTGGCCGATCGGGCTGGTCATGGTGTTGCTCTACAGCTGGATCTTCTTTGAGGTGAAGCTGTATTCGGACATGTTGCTGCAAGTGATCTATGCCGCCCTGCAAGTCTACGGCTGGTGGCAGTGGACGCGGGCCGGGACGATGCATGACGGGCGGCAGGTCACCCGCCTTGATCAGCGTTCGATTCTGTTGGGGCTGGGTGTCGGCGCGGTTGGCAGTTTGTTGCTGGGCGCGGCGATGGCGCACTGGACGGATGCTGCGCAACCTTGGCTGGACGCAGCGCTCACCGGTTTTAGCCTGGTCGCGCAGTTGTGGATGGCGCAGAAACGTCTGCAATGCTGGGCGCTGTGGTTTGTGTTGGATGTGATCTTCGTCGGGTTGTTCATCTATAAAGGCCTATACCTCACCGCTGCGCTGTACGCCTTGTTCACCCTGATCGCCGTGCAAGGCTGGCGTGAATGGCGGGCGGATCCGGCGTTGCGCACATGAAAGTCGTGGTGCTCACCGGCCCTGAATCGACGGGCAAGAGCTGGCTCGCCGCCGGCCTGCAAAAGCAATTCGGCGGGGTTCGGGTGGATGAGTACGTGCGCCGGTTCATCGAAGATAATCCGCGCGATACTTGTCTGGCCGATATTCCCGCAATCGCCCGTGGCCAGTTGCAATGGGAAGATGAGGCGCGCGCGCAGCGGCCAGCGCTGCTGATTCTCGACACCCACCTGTTGAGCAATATCCTCTGGAGCCAGACGCTGTTCGGTGATTGTCCGGACTGGCTGGAGCCCGAGCTGTTGGCGCGGCATTACGATCTGCACCTGTTGCTGTCCCCTGAGCAGATCGACTGGACGGATGACGGTCAGCGCTGCCAACCGGATCTGCAGGAACGTCTGATGTTCTTTCGAGCCACACAAAACTGGCTGGAAAAACACCAGCAGCCCTTTCAAATCATTCAAGGCAATTGGGCCGAGCGACAGGCGCAAGCCGTAGCCGCGGTCGCAGATCTATTGGCTGAGTGATCAGCGACGTGGGGCTTTTGCCCCACTAATTTCCCCTGTTCTGGGGCAATTGTGTCCGTTTCTGAAACACTCGCCCGAGTGCAAAGTGGCCGTTTCAACGCCCTTCATCGTTTTGTCATGCCGCTTGTTACGCTGATGAAACACATCCCCGCAAACCCTTGTTCCAGAGCTTTGTTCAGCGAACAGACAGATCTTCTGGCCAAGCACTGTTTCAGCAATGAAACATCACGTGTTTCAGCCCTGCGAACTTTTCCGATAAACCATTGAAAAACCGTCTTTTTTAAAAAGCGGCACAGCTTTCGCTCTCTCCTTCCCAACGCTGACTAGGGCCAGCCCACTGAAGAAGGAATTGCCGCCGTGGGGAATATCAAAAAAGGCTTCACCTGCCTGGTGCTGATCGGATCTGCAGCCAGCACATTCATCAGTTTCAACGCTCAGGCCGAAGGCAACGGCGTGATTGTGCTCAATCGCGATGTGCAGGTTCATTCGATCGGCCGCGAGAGGGGCAAAGACCCCTACCCAACCACCGTCAACGCCAACCCTTCGGCACGCGTCAATCAGGCCGTGAACAGCGGTGAACTCAGCGATGGCGAGTTTGCCAGCGTCGCCAGCGGTTCCTCCATCAGCGGCACCATCATGAATCAGAACGGTGCGCTGCCCGGTACCAACGTCATCACCAACCCCAACGGGTTGCCCGGTATGAGTGCCGGTCACGGTGGCGGCAGCGGCGGCAGCATTTCCAACACCATCAATCGCTCTCTGAGCACCGGTCTCGCCCCGCTGACCCGCATGGCTGGAGGCCAATGAGATGAATCGCACTCTACTCATTCTGGCCCTGCTCAGCTGCACCAGCGCCATGGCCGACTCCAGCAACAACAACGCAGACATTCAGAACACCGGCATCCAATACAAAGGTAACTACAACGTTAACCAGGCCGCCGGCGACCAGATGCAACAAACCAACACCAAAGCGATCGCCATCGGCACCAATGCCAGCGCATCGACCAGCGTGATTCAGCGCATCGACACCCCGGCCGAACGCTCGGCAAATGCCAGCGCGAACATCGGCGGCAACTCTTTCAGTAATGGTAACGGGATTCTGGGCGTGAACCAGGGTGCCGGGGCCAACAACCAAATGGCCAACGTTACGCGCGTCAGCATCAGTGCTGCCCCGCAGAGCGTTGACGATAGCGCCCTTTCGCAACAGAACGTGGCGTTGTTACCGAGCTCAGGAGCAACTGGTACCTCAATCGGCAGTCGCCAGGTCACGACGAGTGATCAGGCCTTCACCGGCAGCCGCGGGGTAATCCAGGTGAACCAGAGTGCCGGGGTGGGGAACCGAATGGCTAACACCCTGAGCATCCGGGTCGCAGACTGACCCAAACAATAAAAGCTGTGCAATTAGAAAGTACCAACACTTAACCAACTAATAAGCACGATGGAGAAACACCATGAAACCTACAATGGCTCTCAAACCACTGGTTTTCGCACTTGCAGCAGTGATGGCAATCGCAGCACAGGCAGGCGGTCGTGATGACGATCACGGTCATGGTAACGGCGGCCACAATAACGGTGGTCATAACAATCAACCAAAAGGCCCTACTCTCGAAGAGCTTCTGCAAATCGGGGCCGGCGCTGGGGCTGCTGTACTCGACTCGCAAAACAGCGATAGCAACATCGTTGGCAACCAGGGCACTAAAAACAATGCCACTGTCGATAACTCGGCGAACGGTTCCAACGGCAACCTGGGCATGAACAACACCGCCGGCGACGGCAACCAGCAAGACAACGCTGCTGCACTGGCCACTGCTGACGAAAGCTTCATCTTCGGCACCGCCGTTGCTGTTTCCAGCGCTACCCAGGTTAACAACAACAACGCTGTGGCTAACGCCTCGACGACTAACAATGCTAGCTTGAACAATGTGGGTAACGGCGGTTCCGGCAACATTGGTATCAACAACAGTGCCGGCAACTTTAACCAACAGAAAAACAACCTGGCAATTGCTGTATCGGGTGGCCGTGTAGCGAATGCTGCCGCTGCAGCCAACCAAAGCTCCACCGGTCTGACTGTGGCCAACTCCGCCACTCAAACCTACAAAACCACTACCCTCACCGGTACTGTCGCCGCTCTTGGCGCGTTCGGTGCAGTTGGCGAAGCAACCATCAAAGGCGATAGCGGTCACGGCGGTGGCGGCTATGACGATCGTGGCCACGGTGGCAACGGTGGTAGCAAAGATCAGAAAGCTACCTTCGAAGCTGTGGGTGTCTTCGGTCTGGCTGGCGTAACCACTCAACAAGTGATGACTCCAGATGGCTGGAAAAACCCTGTGACCAACAATGCCACCCTGAGCAACGTTGGCAACAACTTCTCCGGCAACGCTGGTTTCAACAACGCCGCCGGTGTTGGCAACCAACAAAGCAACTCGCTGTCCATCGCCGCAGGTTGCAAAGCCTGCATGTAATCGCGATCGAACTGAAAGCCCCGGCAACGGGGCTTTTCCTTCAGTCCGCCAAGGCGTATCGATCATGCGTAAAACTGCCCTTATCGCTTTGCTTTGCCTGTCTGGCTTGAGCCAGGCGGCGCAAATGCCAGTGGCCGCCCTCCCCGGTGGCGTACTCATTTACAAGGATGTGCAGAGCATTCGTGAGCGCAAGTTTGCCGACATCGTCGAACAGAAAACCGACTTCAGCTGCGGCGCTGCTGCACTGGCGACGGTGTTACGCCAGGCCTATTGGCTCGACGTCGATGAGGAGCACATCATCAAAGGCATGCTGGTCAACGCTGACCAGGACCTTGTCCGTACTCAAGGTTTTTCCATGCTCGACATGAAGCGCTACATAGAAAGTATCGGCATGCGCGCCAGGGGCTACAAGATTCCACCGGAGAAGCTCGACGCAGTAACAATCCCGGTGGTGGTACTGATGGAAATTCGCGGCTACAAGCATTTCGTCGTGCTACAGCGTTCGGATAAGGATTGGGTTTACATCGGAGACCCGGTGCTGGGACACAAACGCTATAAACATGATGATTTTGTCAAAGGTTGGAACGGCATCGTCTTCGCCATTGTGGGCCCCGGTTATGACAAGGCAAACGCACTACGCAGCCCACCGGTACCGCTGACCGCGAAGAACAAGCTGGATGGCTTCAACCCTGTCAAAGATGCTGAATTGATGGACTTCGGATTCATTCAGAGCGACTTCTTTTAATCGCCGCTTATAAAAAAATGGGACTGGATGTCCCGGGAGCAGCAGATGAAAACCTCATACTGGCTGGCCGCCGCCTGCCTGGCCGCGAGTGCGTCAGGCTATGCCAATGCAGGATTCACACCCATCGAAATAAAAGATCAGGAGCTCTCTGAGCTGCGTGGTCGGTATGTCATGCCGGGGCGGATTATCAGCTTCGGCATTGTTATGAGCAGTACCTGGCGCAACGCCAGCGGCGATCTGATCGGTGCAGCCGCCTCGATGCAGATCCAGCAATCCACGATCAAACCCGAATTCTATGTTTCGACCATCAAAGAGGCGGGCAATATCGTCAATTCGGCGCAGAACGCCGTCGCCAGCGCCAACAATGGCGGCGCCGCCCCAACGACCCAACCGGCCCAACAACAAGGCACCGGCACCATCATTGGTGGCGCAGCCTTGAATACCAGCCAGGGCGTAACGCAAAGCGTGCGCGCAGCCGGTGATGACAATACCGCTTACAACAATGTTGCGATCAACGTCAAAGAAGCCAGCCAGGCCCCCGCCATTACGCCTTCCCAAGGCCAGGCTTTGATTGCAGGCCAGACCATCACCGGCAGCAACGCCGCCGGCAATGTCGCGGTTTCCGCTACCGGCGGTGGCGTGCAAATGGCAATTCAGGCCAGCGGCAATCAGGGCACCGCCCTGCAACAGGTTGCCCAGAGCGGACTGCTGCAGAACACCCGTTTGCTGGGCAGTTCGAACGTGGTCAATAACATGACTCAACTCAACGTTGTGTTGAACAATAACGGCATGAGTGCCGGCGCACTGGATTGCAACCTGACTCAACTCAGGGCCCTACGCAACATAGGATATTGAACTACGCTGAGTCTCGATCATTGGGCTTAAAGGGACGGCTTTTTCATGTATCGATCAGTATCACTGCGTGCTGCTGTATGTCTGAGTACGCTTCTCCCGGCGGCAATGTTGCAAGCTGCACCTGACGCCGATGTAGAAGCGCTAAAACAAGAACTGATGGAACTCAAGCAACGATACGAAGTGCAACAAAAAGCCCTGGCGGTCCTTGAACAACGTGTCCGCCAGGTCGAAGACCAACCCGCTGCGCCGCAACCCAAACGCCTGGTGAAATCGCCGGCCGACCTCAGAACTCAAAAAGTGGCGGCCGCAACAGGGACTGGTGCAGCAGCCGCGTCGGGGGGCGCAGCCGGAGGGGGCACGGGCAGTTCTTATGGCCAATCACTGGCCGATGATTCGCAACCCGCGCAATCGGTATCCAACCTTTACGACGAGGCCAGCGGCTTCTTCGGTGGCGGTCGTTTCAGCGTTGAAACCGGTATCACCTATTCGCGTTACGACACTCGTCAACTGGCGCTCAATGGCTTCCTGGCGCTGGATTCGATCTTTCTCGGCAGCATCAACCTTGACCGGATCAAGGCTGATACCTGGACCCTCGACCTGACGGCACGCTACAACTACAACAACCGTTGGCAGTTCGATATCAACGCTCCAGTCATTTACCGCGACTCGACTTACCAGTCCGGCGGTGCGCAAGGCGGCGCATCGGGCGCCCTCAGTGAACAGGATGTCACTCAGGATCCGACCCTTGGCGATGTCAACGTCGGCGTGGCGTACAAATTCCTCGACGAATCGCCAAACCTGCCGGATGCGGTGGTCACGTTGCGTGTCAAGGCGCCAACCGGCAAGGATCCTTTCGGGATCAAGCTGAAACAGGCTCCGGGCGACAACACCAACCTGTTCGTGCCTGACAGCCTGCCGACCGGTAACGGTGTCTGGTCGATCACGCCGGGCATCTCGCTGGTGAAAACCTTCGACCCTGCCGTGCTCTTTGGTAGCTTGTCCTACACCCATAACTTTGAAGATTCGTTTGACGACATCAGTCCACGGGTCAACGAGAAAATTGGCGGTAAAGTGCAACTGGGCGACAGCTTCCAGATCGGCGCCGGTGTAGCGTTCGCATTGAACGAGAAGATGAGTATGTCGTTCTCGGTCTCCGACCTGGTGCAACGCAAGAGCAAGATCAAACAGGATGGCGGCGATTGGGAGTCGGTTGTCTCCAGTGACGCCAACGCCGGTTACTTCAACATTGGTATGACCATCGCGGCCACCGACAACTTGACGATCGTGCCTAACCTGTCCATCGGCATGACCGAAGATGCGCCGGACTTTTCCTTCAGCCTGAAATTCCCGTATTACTTCTAACTACAGAAATCTGTAGGAGCAGAGCTTGCTCGCGAAGGCGTCAGTACATTCAATATTGATGTTGAATGTACCGGCCTCTTCGCGAGCAAGCTCGGCTCCTACACTGGTTTGTGGTGCAAATTAAACTGCGCGTACGCCATGATTCTGTAGGAGCAGAGCTTGCTCGCGAAGGCGTCAGTACATTCAATATTGATATTGAATGTACCGGCCTCTTCGCGAGCAAGCTCGGCTCCTACACTGTTTTGCGGTGCAAATTAAACTGCGCGTACGCCATGATTCTGTGGGAGCAGAGCTTGCTCGCGAAGGCGTCAGTACATTCAATACTGATGTTGAATGTACCGGCCTCTTCGCGAGCAAGCTCGGCTCCTACAGAAGGCTGCGATCTTTTGATTTAACGAATTTGATGTTTGTGCAGTAACCGGTAGAACGTAGGTCGCGAAACGCCCAGCACTTTTGCTGCCACACTCAAGTTGTCGCTGTGCCGATTCAATACATCGCACAAGGCCTGGCGTTCGGCGCGGGTTTTATAGTCTTCCAGGGTGCCCATCGGCGTGGCGATCGACTGCTGGCTGATCAAACCCAGATCTCGCGCTTCAATCTGTCGCCCTTCGGCCAGCACCAAACCACGACGAACGCGGTTGGCCAGTTCGCGCACATTGCCCGGCCAGTCGTGTTTGCCCATCGCAATCAGCGCGTCCTCACTGAAACTGCGCGGCCGGCGACCGGTTTCGTGGCTGTAGAAATGCGAGAAGTGGTTGGCCAGCATCGACAGATCGCCATGGCGTTCGCGCAACGGCGCGGTGACCACTTGCAGCACATTCAGCCGGTAATACAAATCCTCACGGAAACGTTTTTTCTCGATGGCCGACTCCAGATCAACGTGGGTCGCAGCCAATACCCGAACATCGACGGGGATCGGCTGACTGCCCCCGACTCGTTCAATGTGTTTTTCCTGGAGAAAACGCAGCAGATTGGCTTGCAGTTCCAGCGGCAGATCGCCGATTTCATCAAGAAACAGCGTGCCACCGTTGGCCGCTTCGATGCGCCCGATCTTGCGTTGATGAGCGCCCGTAAACGCGCCCTTCTCATGGCCAAACAATTCTGACTGGATCAAATGTTCAGGGATCGCCCCGCAGTTGATCGCTACAAAAGGTTTGCTGTGACGCTGCGATTGGCGATGCAGGGTGCGCGCCACCAATTCTTTGCCGGTGCCGCTTTCGCCACGGATCAGTACCGGCGACTCAGTCGGCGCCAGTTTGCTGAGCAATTTGCGCAGTTCACGAATCGGTCGACTGTCACCGAGCAACTCATGCTCTGGTTGATCGACGTGGATCGTGCCCTGCCCGCGTAGACGCGCCATGCCGAACGCGCGACCAAGGGTGACCTGCACCCGCGAGACGTCGAACGGCAAGGTATGAAAATCGAAAAACCATTCGCAAACGAAGTCGCCAACGTTCTGTAAACGCAGGACTTCCTGATTCAGCACGGCGATCCATTCAGTACCGCTGCGGCTGATCAGTTCTTTGACGGCTTCGGGGCGTTCGAGGTGAAACGGTTGCAATCGCAGCAACCCAACATCACAACTGCGGTCAGCGGCGTTTTCCAAAGTACAGCTGTCGACATCCCAGCCTATCGCACGTAAACCGGGCAACAGGCGATGACAATCGTCGCAAGGATCGACGACCAATAAACGTCTTAATGCAGGCGCTTCGCTCATGACTGTTCCTTGGCGCCAAATTATAAGAAATGATTGTAAAAACAGTCATTTGGCAGACCTGGCTGTAACATTAGCAAGATTTTGACAGCGCCTTGTATCGATTGCTTATAGGCATACAAGCGAACCAGTTATAAGAAGCGAAGTTGTTAGTCAGCTATCGACTTTGAATCTTTCAGCCAGCTTTCAATAGCTGTCGACAAACTGAGTATATGAAAGAAAGTTGAAATTTCTTTGTTTCAGGTGTGACCTGTCACCGGGTTGCGTGCATCAGTACAAGTAACCAGCCGAACGGTAAGCCCAACCGACGGCACATCACTTGATTGGGCACGACAGAGAGAAGACCCCATGACCGCCCCGCTCCGTATCAACGAAGCTCTTTTGATTGCCAACCACGCGTTCAAACCGTTCCAGTGCGTGGCTTGGGCCCCACAAGACGGCAATGGCGAAGTCAGCCTGACCGTCATCGACCGCACCAACAATCACATTGGTCGCAAACAGATTTCCAGCAGTGACTATTCGGATCCGGCACAACTTGAATTGGTCTTGCAGCAAGCTCGCGCACAATTGAGCGAAGAAGGTTACGAGCTGCAATCGTGGTCGATGCCGCACTGAGCAGAGTGCATTGCGGATGACTTCAATGTCATCCGCCCTCTTCTTGGTTAGTTGCCGTCTAGTTTTCACCCCGCGCACTTTTTACAACGTTCAGCAACGAAACCAGGCATAACTGCTTGGCAGGCTTGCAATTGGTTCAAAAAGACACTGTTTCGGCACAGTGCGACCCTCCGCCTGTTAGTTCTTACCGTTGTGCTTCTTTGTTATCAGGGATTGAATGTTCCGCTCATGCAGTTACCCACCCGGCTCCCGGGTTATGGTCAACTCGCAAGGAGATGCGTGCATGTTCAGCTCGAATGCTTTTGCGCTGGCACCCCCCATAAATAAAGTCGGACATCTTGATCAGACATTCGCTGCGACCGGCGTGGCGCAGGTTTATTTCGCCGGCAGCCTGTCGAGCATGACGCAAGGCGTGGCACTTGATCAGCAAGGTCGTGTATTGGTCGCCGCAAAAATCGGCACCGCTCATGGCAGCCGGTTTGGCCTGGCGCGATTGCTGGCCGATGGTTCTGCCGATCTTGGGTTCGGCCATCAGGGCAGCGTCATCGGCGAGTTCGCCGCCGGTTTCGAGGCCGCTGCCAGCAAGGTGCTGGCGCTGCCGGACGGCCGAATCCTGCTCGCCGGCCTGCATTATG
The DNA here is from genome assembly GCF_044750025.1 of Pseudomonas sp. NPDC088885. Lineage (NCBI taxonomy): Bacteria > Pseudomonadati > Pseudomonadota > Gammaproteobacteria > Pseudomonadales > Pseudomonadaceae > Pseudomonas > Pseudomonas sp. NPDC088885. The sequence goes on from NZ_JBIVJB010000001.1 coordinate 375,331, forward strand.
AAAGCGCCCATCAAACCCTTCCCGCCTTCGCCTGCTTCGACGCCCACGGCCAGCCAGACCCGACCTTCGGCGACAATGGCCGGCAAGTCGTGCGCCTGCCGGGCAATCTGTCCATGGGCTCGCGCGATACCTGGCTACCGCCGGGCGTGCCCGGGGCCGAAGCCTGCGACTTCGCTGTGCAGGATGACGGGCACATCCTGCTGATCGCCAACCACCATTTCGAACTGGCCGATCACGCCGGAATGCTGATTCGCCTCAAACCCGACGGCAGTCTCGACGACACGTTCAACGGTCGCGGCTTTGTGATGATCCGCCATCTGTTGCTCAATACCTGGCTCAGCAGCCTGCTGTTGCAGGAGGACGGGCGGATCGTGGTGGCCGGTTCGATCGACTTTCCGCAGGAGGGCCTGCTCGCGCGCTATCTGCCCGACGGCAGTCTGGATGAACGTTTTGCGGTGGACGGCTTTATGGCGTTCAAGGCTCAGGGGCGAAGCGCGCAGGTCAGCCAGGTGATTGAATCGGCGGAACACCTGCATTGTTTCGGCAGCAGCCGTGATCCGATTCGCTGCGTGGCATTGTCGCTGCACCATAACGGCCGCCCGGATCTGCACAGTCATGACGGGCTTGCGCAGCTGTTGGAAATCGGCCCGAGCGGCTGCCAGTGGAGCGCCGCGCAACGCATGGCGGACGGTCGCATGATCGCAGTCGGCGCGACCATCGGCGGCGTTGAAGCGGATTTTATCGTCGCGCGCTATTTGGCTGACGGCAACCTCGACCCAAGTTTCGGCGATGGCTGCGGCTGGCTGCGCACACGGCTGGGACGCAGCCTCGACACCGCCAACTCACTGGCCCTGCAAGCCGATGGCGGGATTCTGGTCGGCGGTTATTCACTGGATGGCAACTACCGGGCAATGGTCGCGCGCTACCTCAACCCATAACGGGCTGTTGGCCTGTTGACCCGTTGACCCGTTGACCTGTTGACCTGTAGGAGCTGTCGAGTGAAACGAGGCTGCGATCTTTTGATCTTGTTCTTCATCTTGCAAAGTCAAAAGATCGCAGCCTCGTTTCACTCGACAGCTCCTACAAAGGAAGGCCGGGCCAAGTCATTAACAACTTGAACTTGCTCGACACATGCGGCAACTTGCGCGCTTCTTAAGACAAGGAGCAACCGATGTCCGGTTCAATGGCCCAGGCGTTCGCGCAAAATTTTCTCGGGCATTCGCCACGTTGGTATAAGGCGACCATCGTCGGATTCCTGATCCTCAATGCTGTAGTGCTGTTCACCGCAGGCCCGGTCGCTGCCGGTTGGTTGCTGGTGATCGAGTTCATTTTCACCCTGGCCATGGCGCTCAAGTGCTATCCACTGATGCCGGGCGGCCTGCTGCTGATCGAAGCGCTGCTGCTGAAGATGACCACGCCGCAGGCTCTCTATGATGAACTGGTGCACAACTTCCCGGTGATTCTGCTGCTGATGTTTATGGTGGCGGGCATCTACTTTATGAAGGATCTGCTGCTGTATTTGTTCTCGCGGCTGTTGCTGGGGGTTCGCTCGAAAGCGGCGCTGGCGTTGATGTTCTGCTTTCTCTCGGCGTTCCTGTCGGCGTTCCTTGATGCTTTGACCGTTACGGCTGTGATCATCAGTGCGGCGGTCGGTTTCTATTCGGTGTATCACCGCGTTGCCTCGGGCAACGATCCGCGTCAGGACAGCGAGTTTGGCGACGACCAACATTTGCCGAAACTGCATCACGACGATCTCGAACAATTCCGCGCGTTTCTGCGCAGCCTGTTGATGCACGGCGCGGTCGGCACGGCGCTGGGCGGTGTCTGCACGCTGGTCGGTGAGCCGCAAAACCTGTTGATCGGCCATGAAATGGGTTGGCACTTTGGCGAGTTTTTCAGCAAGGTCGCGCCGGTGTCGTTGCCGGTATTGGCGGCCGGTCTGGTGACCTGCGTGCTGCTGGAGAAACTGCGTTGGTTCGGCTACGGCACGCTGCTGCCGGACAACGTGCGCGCTGTGCTGGCCGATTACGCCGCCGAAGACGATGCCGAGCGTACCCCTCGTCAACGCGCCGCTTTGCTGGTGCAAGGTGCGGCGGCACTGATTTTGATTGGTTGCCTGGCGTTTCACGTCGCCGAAGTCGGCCTGATTGGACTGATGGTGATCGTGCTGATCACGGCGTTTACCGGGATCACCGATGAGCATCGTCTCGGTAGCGCGTTCAAGGACGCGATGCCGTTTACCGCATTGCTGGTGGTGTTTTTTGCGGTGGTGGCGGTGATTCATGATCAGCAATTGTTTGCGCCGCTGATTCAGTGGGTGCTGGCCCTGCCGGTCGAGCAACAACCGGGGATGCTGTTTATCGCCAACGGCGTGTTGTCGGCGATCAGTGACAACGTGTTTGTCGCGACCATTTACATCACCGAAGTGAAACAGGCCTTCCTCGCTGGGCACATGAGCCGCGAGCACTTCGAGACCTTGGCGATTGCGATCAACACCGGCACCAACCTGCCGAGCGTGGCGACGCCGAATGGTCAGGCAGCATTTCTGTTTCTGCTGACCTCAGCGATTGCCCCGCTGGTGCGCTTGTCGTACGGGCGGATGGTGTGGATGGCGCTGCCATACACCTTCGTGATGGGCCTGCTGGGCTGGTACGCCGTGAGCTACTGGCTCTGACAACAACCTCATGTAGGAGCTGCCGAAGGCTGCGATCTGTTGATCTTGCTGCATAAAAACAAGATCAAAAGATCGCAGCCTTCGGCAGCTCCTACGGGTGTTACTGGAGGATGTATTTTTCGATAGCTTGGGCGACGCCGTCTTCGGTGTTGGGGGCGGTGACTACGTCGGCTTGGCGCTTTACCGCGTCCTCAGCCTGGCCCATGGCAATCGATAATCCGGCGCAATGGAACATCGCCGGGTCGTTGCCGCCGTCACCGATCGCGGCGGTCTGTTCCAGCGGGATGCCCAGGTGCTCGGCAATCGTCGTCAGTGCGGTGCCTTTGTTGGCTTCCAGCGCGGTCACGTCGAGGTACACCGGTTGCGAGCGCGAGACTTGCGCCATGCCGTTGACTTTTGGAATCAAGCGAGCTTCCAATTCGATCAGCAGTTCAGTGTTGTTGCTGGTCGCGACGATCTTATCGATGCGCTCCAGATACGGCTCGAAACTCTCAACCACCACCGGCGGATAGCCGAGGCCATGCTGCTCGCGCGGCACCATCGGCCCGTGCGGATCCTTCAGCAGCCAGTCGCCGCCGCTGAACACCCAGATTTCCACGTCCGGCTGATCGGCGAACGTCGCCAGTGCAATCAGCGCGGTGGTGGCCGGCAAATAATGCGCGGCCAGCAAACTGCCGTCCGGATTGACGATGGTGCCGCCATTGAATGCCGCCGTCGGCAGATCAACGCCCAAGGCTTCGATCTGCTGCAACATGGCTTTCGGTGGACGCCCGGTGGCGAGGCTGAACAACACGCCCGCCTCACGCAAGGCACGAACCGCATCAATGGTGCGCTGGCTCAGCGTGTGATCGGGCAGCAACAGCGTGCCGTCCATGTCACTGAGCAGAAAACGGATGGGTTGTTTCGGCAGGTCACTCATCCGAGGCCATGCCAGACGCGACCATCGCGAGTCAGCAAGTCTTCGGCGGCTTGCGGGCCATCGTCACCGGCAGCATAAGTCTGCACGCTCGCGTCCTGTTGCCAGGCATCGAGGAACGGTTGCACGGCGCGCCAGCCGTTCTCGATGTTGTCGGCGCGCTGGAACAGCGTCTGATCGCCGGTCAGGCAGTCGTAGATCAGGGTTTCGTAACCCGTCGACGGCTGCATCTCGAAGAAATCCTTGTAGGCAAACCCCAACTCGATGTTGGCCATGTTCAGCGCCGGCCCCGGCCGTTTGGCCAGCAGGTCGAACCACATGCCTTCGTTGGGCTGGATCTGGATGCGCAGGTAAGTCGGCTGCAACTCGTCGACTTCGGTGTCACGGAACTGCGCATAAGGCGCCGGTTTGAAGCAGATGACGATCTCGGTGTCGCGCACGCTCATGCGTTTGCCGGTGCGCAGATAGAACGGCACGCCGACCCAGCGCCAGTTATCGATCATGACTTTCAGCGCCACGTAGGTTTCCGTGGTGCTGTCTGGCGAAACGTTGGGCTCTTGGCGATAACCGTTCAGGGCTTTGCCGTCGACTTCACCGGCACTGTACTGACCGCGAACCGAATTCGCGCGCGCCTCTTCAGTCGTCCACGGACGAATCGCGCCGACTACCTTGGCCTTTTCGCCACGCACCGCATCGGCGCCGAACGCGGCCGGCGGTTCCATGGCGACCATGGCCAGCAACTGGAACAGGTGATTGGGCACCATGTCGCGCAGGGCACCGGTGTGTTCGTAAAAACTGCCACGGGTTTCAACACCGACGGTTTCCGCCGCGGTGATCTGCACGTGGTCGATGTAATGGTTGTTCCAGAACGCTTCGAACAGGCTGTTGGAAAACCGGCTGACCAGAATGTTCTGCACGGTTTCCTTGCCCAGGTAATGGTCAATCCGATAAATCTGCTTCTCGGACATCACCTTGAGCAAACAGGCGTTGAGCGCTTCAGCGGTGTGCAAATCGGAGCCGAACGGCTTCTCGATCACCACCCTTCTGAACGCTTCTGGAGTTTCCTCCAGCAAACCGGCGCTGCCCAGTCGGCGCACCACTTCACTGAAGAAACGTGGCGCGGTGGCCAGATAGAACACCGCATTGCCAGTGCCGCTGTCGGCGATTTTCGCCGCCAGCGCGGAATAGGTGCTGTCGTCCAGGAAGTCGCCCTGGACGTAGCTGATACCTTTGGCGAGCTTGGCCCACAAGGCCGGATCAAGCATCTGATCGCCCTTGCCGACCTTCGCCGCCACTTCGGTACGGATGAAGTCTTCGAGCTTTTGCGCGAAGGCCTCATCGGTAATGGCGTTGTGGTCAACGCCGACGATCCGCAGGTTCTCGTCAAGCAGGCCGTCGCGACTGAGGTTGTACAGCGCCGGCATCAGCAAGCGCTTGACCAGGTCGCCGTGGGCACCGAACAGGAACAGCGTGGTCGGTGGAGCGGGTTCTGCCTTGGATTTCTTGCGGATCGTATGACTCATTTCTTCGGTGTCTCCACATGGCCGCCGAAGCCGAAGCGTTGGGCCGAAAGAATCTTGTCGCCAAATGTACCCTGACCGCGTGAGCGGTAGCGCGAGAACAGCGAGTTGGACAGCACCGGTACCGGCACCGCTTGTTCCATGGCCGCTTCGATGGTCCATTGACCTTCGCCGCTGTCCGCTACCGAACCGGAGAAGCCGTCGAGTTTCGGATCGCTGGCCAGCGCATCAGCCGTCAGATCGAGCAACCACGAGGACACCACGCTGCCACGACGCCACACTTCAGCGATGTCAGCCACGTTCAGATCAAAACGCTGATCTTCCGGCAGACGCTCGCTGGATTTGGTCTTGAGGATGTCGAAGCCCTCAGCGAACGCGGCCATCATGCCGTACTCGATGCCGTTGTGAATCATCTTCACGAAGTGCCCGGCACCGGCAGGACCGGCATGGATGTAGCCGTGTTCGGCACGTTGATCATCGGACTTGCGATCCTTGGTGCGCGGGATGTCACCCATGCCCGGCGCCAGTGCAGCGAACAGTGGGTCGAGGCGCTGCACGGTTTCAGCGTCGCCGCCGATCATCATGCAATAGCCGCGCTCCAGGCCCCAGACGCCGCCCGAGGTACCGACGTCGATGTAGTGCAGGCCCTTCTCGTTCAGGGTCTTGGCCCGGCGAATATCATCCTTATAGTTGGTGTTGCCGCCGTCGATGATGGTGTCGCCGGCCTCCAGCAGTGTGCTCAGGGTGTTGATGGTGTCTTCGGTCGGCGCGCCGGCCGGCAGCATGACCCAGACCGCACGCGGTTTGGCCAGACCGGCAACCAGCGCCGGCAAGTCGGCGACGCCCGTGGAGCCCTCGGCGACCAGGTTGTCGATGAAAGCGGTATTGCGGTCGTAAACAACGGTGGTGTGACCGTTGAGCATCAGACGCCGCGCAATATTGCCGCCCATGCGGCCCAGTCCAATAATCCCGAGTTGCATGTGCTGATGCTCCTTACTACAAATAAATGTGTGTCATTGGTTATAGCCCAACGCGACTGATAGGAGGTTAGTCCAGAGCGTTGCGATGAAGTTTCCGGGCATTGTGCCCGATCCAGACTGATAACGCCCCGAAACGTGGCAAAGACACACCGACCATGAAAAATAAAAAAGTTCCATTCACAGGTAAAAGAAATCAAAATTGGCGCCGATAGTAAGTCACTGCCCCAAAACGGGGGTGGTTTACAGTTGAGACACGCCATTTGCGAGGTGAGCAATGGGCACAGTACACACAGCAATGCCGCCACAAACCCTGTACGTGACAATCCGTCGCGATGAATTGCGCCAGTTGAAAGACGAGCGCGACCAATTGAAACAGGAGCTGGCGCAACTGCGCGCGCTGACTCAGGGTCCCGCGTCCAAGCCGCTGCCGGTTGTCCTTCGCGCGCCCAACGCTTGATCCCCGCCTCTTTCGGGAACGGCCTGTGTCGTTCCCGACATGATTCACCTCCTGTTGTAACTCGCAACTAACAAAGTTTTCACATTGCCTTGCCCATACTCCGGCGCATTCTGGCCGGGCGTTCGCGTTCGGCCTCCGTTCGTCGGTTTCATGCTCTCGTTTCATGAAGCGTTCCGGCGGTGGTTGTGAAACAGAGCTGGAGTGCTGAATGGCATTGTTCAAACGCAGCAAAACGACTGCGACAGGTTTTGACTGGGCCGGTTTTCTCTGGCTGTTCGTTTTCTTCTGGTACTTCTCGGGTATTACCCAACTGCTGATCCAGTTGACCGGCACTTCAGGCTTCACCGGTTTCCGTCAGGCGTTTGTGATGAGCGCCATCTGGCTGGCGCCGATGCTGCTGTTCCCCAAGCGCACGAAACTGATTGCCGCCGTGATCGGCGTGGTGCTGTGGGCCTGCTCGATGGCCAGCCTCGGTTACTTTTTCATCTATCAGCAAGAATTCTCGCAAAGCGTCATCTTCATCATGTTCGAGTCGAACATTTCTGAAGCGGGCGAGTACATGACCCAGTACTTTGCCTGGTGGATGGTGCCGGCGTTCCTTGCTCACACTCTGTTCGCCTACTTCCTGTGGACGCGTCTACGCCCGGTGTACATGCCGCGTGGCCGTGCCTACGTGGCTGCCGCCGCGATCGTGATTGCAGTGGCTGGCTACCCGCTGATCAAGCAAACCATGCGCACCGGCAGCTTTACTGAAGGCTTCGAAAAGTTCGAAACGCGCATCGAGCCGGCCGTGCCGTGGCAGATGGCGGTGGCCTATCACCGCTACGTCAACACCCTGGCCGACATGCAGGACATGCTGCACAGCGCGAGCAAGATTCCGCCGCTGAAAAACCTCCAGGACGCGTCTGCCAATCAGCCAGCGACTCTGGTGTTGGTTATCGGCGAGTCGACCAACCGTCAGCGCATGAGCCTTTATGGTTACCCGCGCAAGACCACGCCGGAACTGGACAAGCTCAAAGATCAGCTCGCGGTGTTCGACAATGTCATCACCCCGCGCCCTTACACCATCGAAGCCTTGCAGCAAGTGCTGACCTTCGCTGATGAAGAGAATCCGGATCTGTACCTGTCGACGCCGTCGCTGGTCAGCATGATGAAACAGGCCGGTTACAAGACCTTCTGGATCACCAACCAGCAGACCATGACCAAGCGCAACACCATGCTTACGACCTTTTCCGAACAGGCCGACGAGCAGGTGTACCTGAACAACAACCGCAACCAGAACGCCGCGCAGTACGACGGCGACGTGATCGAGCCGTTCAACAAGGCCCTGACCGATCCGGCACCGCGCAAGTTGATCGTCGTGCATTTGCTCGGCACGCACATGAGCTACCAGTACCGTTATCCACCGAGCTTCGACAAGTTCCAGGATCGCACCGGCGTACCGGCCGGCGTGCGTGACGATCAGGTGCCGACTTACAACAGCTACGACAACGCCGTGTTGTACAACGACTTTGTGGTGTCGAGCCTGATCAAGGACTACGCCAAGTCCGATCCGAACGGCTTCCTGCTGTACCTCTCCGACCACGGTGAAGACGTGTTCGACTCGGTCGGCCACACCACGCTGGGCCGTAACGAGAACAAACCGACCGCGCCGATGTACACCATTCCGTTCATGGCGTGGGCATCGCCAAAGTGGCGTGAAAACCATGACTGGAATTTCGCCGGCGATCTCGATCGGCCGTACAGCAGTTCGCACCTGATTCACACCTGGGCGGATCTGGCCGGTTTGAGTTCCGATGAACTGGATCGCAGCAAGAGCCTGGTGAGTGACAGCTTCAAGCCGCGTCCGTTGTTGATCGGCAACCCGTATGAGAAGCAGCAACGTGCCTTGATCGACTTCAGTCTGATGAAGCCGAAAAAACCTGCAGAGGCACCACCCGAAGTGGCGCAACAGCATTAACGAAAAGGGGCCTAAAAGGCCCCTTTTTCATGCCCACCATTCCCCTGTAGGAACTGCCGAAGGCTGCGATCTTTTGATCTTGTCTTTTAAAAATAAAGCCAAAAGATCGCAGCCTTCGGCAGCTCCTACCGGGTTTTGAAACATCTTCAAATAACAATATTTCTTGTTTGTTACTAAATCGCATCCGCTCTCTTCGTCTTTGAACCAAAGGATATTTCCCCTCGAAGACAAGGAGTCGGCTGCGATGTTCGCGCCTATCACCCGTTCCATGACCCTCACCCTCGGCCTCTGCGGTGTTGCACTGAGCCCTGACTTGCTGGCCGAAACAGACGTTGAAAAAAAGCCAGAGCCAGCCTCAACGGCGCTCGAACTGGCGTCGACCAACGTTACCGCCCAAGGTTTGGGCACCACCACCGAAAACACCGATGCCTACACCACCGGCGCCATGAGCACCGCGACCCGACTGAACCTGTCGATCAAGGAGACCCCGCAATCCGTGTCCGTGGTCACCCGTCAGCAAATGGACGATTTCAAACTCGGTACCTTGTCCGAAGCCATGAGCCAGACCACGGGTATCGTCGTGCAGCACAACGATTCGGATCGGGTCGGTTATTCGTCGCGCGGCTACTCGATCAACAATTTCCAGATCGACGGGATGCTCAACACCTTCGACCGGATGAAGACCGATGCCGACACCATTATCTACGACCGCATCGAAGTGGTACGCGGCGCTACCGGCCTGACCACGGGCGCTGGCGACCCTTCGGCGACGATCAACATGGTGCGCAAACGCCCGACGGCTCAATGGCAGGCGCTGGCCGGGGTCAGCGGCGGCAGTTATGACGATTACTACAGCTACGTCGACGTTGGCGGCCCGTTGGCATTCGATGGTCGTTTACGCGGGCGCACGGTGCTGGCGTATCGCGACAGCCAGTCGTTCCGCGACAGCTACGCCCTGCAACGTGAAGTCGGCTACGGCATTCTTGAGGCGGATCTGACTGACTCCACCGTGTTGGCAGTGGGTTATGACTATCAGGACAAACAGGTTCAGGGCACCTCCTGGGGCACCCTGCCGTACTGGAATGCCGATGGCACGAAGGCCGGGCTCGGTCGTTCGACCAACATGGCGACGTCATGGAGTTCGTGGCCGCTGCGCGATAAAACCGCGTTCGCCACGCTGGATCAGCATCTGGCCGGTGGCTGGCACCTGAAAGCCGCCTATACCCACCGCGACAGCGATGTCGACGGCAAGGTTTATTACGGCGGCACCGGGTTCCCGGAAGCCGATCGCAGCGGCATGTACGCCTACCGGGGCCATATGCTCGGGAACCAGAAAATGAATGTGTACGACTTCAATCTGTCCGGGCCGTACAGCCTGCTCGGCCGTGAGCACGAAATGATGCTCGGTTATGGCGAGGCGAATCACCGTTCGTATTCCCCGTCCATCGTCGCGGGCGCGGTGCCTGAGGGTTATGACAGCATTCGTGACTGGAAATACATGGGCGATATCGCCAAGTTCTCCGACACCGTTACCGGCCGCACCGGCTCGCGCAGCAGCACCCGCCAGAAGGCCGGCTACATCGCCACGCGCCTGAGCCTGACCGATGAACTGCACGCGGTGATCGGCAGCCGCTATGGCAGTTGGGAAGGCAAAAAGGACGATCGTTACTATGACGAGAACCTGCAACTGACCAGTGTCGACAGCACCACTCAGCGCCAGAACGACATCTGGACGCCGTATGCCGGTCTGCTCTACGACCTGACGCCGGAATACACCGTCTACGCCAGTTACACCGATATTTTCAAACCGCAGAGTTACCGCGACAGCAGCCGCAACTACCTGGATCCGGTGGTGGGCAGTAACTACGAAGTCGGCCTCAAGGGCAGCCTGCTGGAAGAACGCCTGAACGTCGCGACAGCGGTGTTCTGGAGCAAGCAGGACAACGTGGCCGAACTCGACGATTCGGTCCCACCGGATCCGGCTAGCGGCGAAGAGTTTTATAAGTCTGGCGGCAAGGGCAACAAGGTCAACGGTTTTGAGGCGGAAGTGTCGGGCGAAGTGATGACGGGCTGGAACATGACGGCCGGTTACACCTATACCCACTCGGTTAACGGCGACAAACAGCGCACCAATACCAGTTCGCCGTTGAACATGCTGCGCGTGTCGACGGCGTATCGTTTGCCGGGTGATTGGCAGGCACTGACGGTGGGCGGTGCGGTGAATTGGCAGAGTGCGATGTTCGACTACGCTGATCGACCGGTGGGGCGTGAGGCGAATGGTGATTTCATTACAGAGAACACCAAGATTCATCAAGGTGCTTACACCGTGGTCAAGCTGATGTCGCGTTATCAATTCGACGAGCACGTGTCGGCGTCGCTGAACGTCGACAACCTGTTTGACGAGAAGTATTACGACAATGTCGGCTTCTACAACGGCGTGTTCTGGGGTGATCCGCGCACGGTGACGCTGAGTCTGGACTGGAAGCTTTAGTCCCTCCCCTATCCGAGTAGTGCAGGGTTTATCGGTGGTGAGGGGATTTATCTGTGGCGAGGGGATTTATCCCCGTTGGGGCGCGCAGCGGCCCCGCTTTTGATCTGAAAAAGCAGGGGCCTGCTGCGCAGGCCAGCGGGGATAAATCCCCTCGCCACAGATAAATCCCCTCGCCACAAGTATTAGGGTGTTAACCCCGAGTTAATTCGTAAGGAACACACTCGCTTTCGAGTTCTGCTTCATGGACGAACGGCTCCGACTTGTTCAGTAGGAGGCACCATGAAAACCACGACTGTAATGCTTGCCGGGCTGCTAGCCCTTGGCTCTGCCAGCGCTTTTGCCGAAGGGGGCGCCGAACGCATGCGCTACTACTTCAACAACTTTCCCGTTCACCACGCGCAAAGCGAACAGGTGAGCGACGCCAAGACCAAAGAACTGCGGGTTCCCGACGACCAGACGGCCCAAGTGACCGAGTCTTATCGCAACTGAATCACCGATGGACCTGCGAGGACTGTGCTCCGGTCACCGCAGATGACAGTTGGGCGCCCTGTTGGGGCGCCTTTTTTTATGCCTGCAAATCCTTGATCCAGAACAGCATGCGGCCGTGCTCCGGGTTGAACATCCCCGGGGCAAAACCGAATTTGCGGTAAGAGCCCTGGGCGATATCGTTGCCTTCGAGCACTTCAAGGGTGATCTTGCAGCAGCCACGCTGGCGGGCGATGTCCTCGACCTTGCGCAGCATCTTCTGGCTTAAGCCGAGACCGCGAAACTTGTTCACCACCGCCACATCGTGAACATTGACCAGCGGTCGGCAGGCGAACGTCGAAAAGCCTTCAAAGCAGTTCACCAAACCGGCCGGCTCACCGCCAACGAACGCCAGCACGCTGAACGCATGCGGTCGCCGGGCCAGCTCTTCCGGCAGGCGTTGCAGCAGCTCGGGGGCAATCGGATGACCGCCGCCCATGGGATCTTCTGCATAGTTGTTGAGCACCACGCCGATGGCCTCGGCATGCACTGGATTGGTGTAACTGGCCTGAAGTACAAGAATTTCTGCGGAATCCATTTCCATCCCCAAACACACAACCCCGGCGCGCAAAGTGCGCACTGATAGGCTGCCTGACCTTAGCGCGAGCACGGTGTTGTCGACAAGATCAAAAGATCGCAGCCTTCGGCAGCTCCTACATGGACCCCATTCCCCTGTAGGAGCTGCCGAAGGCTGCGATCTTTTGCTTTTGAAAAATCAATGCCCCCAAATCAGCTCTTCCGTCCAGCCGAGTTCGGCGAAGTCTTCAGCCCGCAACCCGGCCTCTCCCGCGCAGAAAAACTCATCCAGTTGCGGCGGCTTCACCGAGGTGGCGCTGAGCATTGCGTGCACCTGCCCACGATGATGAATCTGATGTTCAAACAGATGCGAAAGCATGCGCAAACGGCTGTCATGTTGCGGCGTGTCGCGGGCGATGGTGACGATTCGGCCCAGATCGGCATCGCGCATCTGCTCGCAATAGGCGATCAGCCGGCGATCCACATGCGCCTGTTCCTCGCGCAGGGACGCTGCCTCGGTAAACGGCTCGTCCTGATTGAAAAAAACGTAACAATCCGGGTGCGGCTCGGCCCCGCGCAACTCGCGTTCCAGCGCGTCGACATAGAACCAGTCGCAAGTGAGGATGTGATGGAGGGTCAGACGAATACTGGGGAAAAAACTGATGCGCGGCGCGACGAGATCCGCGCCATCGAGCTGCATCCAGGCCTTGGCCAGACGATGGTTGGCCCAGGCATTTTGATAGGCCATGGTCAGCAAATGATGGGAAAGCGGCTGGGTCATGTTGGCGCCCTCTTCACTCACGCTTCGGCAAAGCGCTGCAATTGCATCTCCTGCAAACGGCTGAGGGTGCGACGGAACGGGAATTCCAGATAACCCTCGGTGTACAGCGCATCCATCGGCACTTGCGCCTCAATGTACAGCGGCACCTTGCGGTCGTAGCACTCGTCGACCAGGGCGATGAAGCGCCGTACACCGTCGTCATGCACCGACAACTGCGGCAACTCGCGATCCCCCGCCGCCACGCGCTCGGCGTTGTCCTCGGTGCCACGGGCAATGCGCCCTTCGCGTTTCTGCGCGCTGAGGTTGGGCACCTCGCTCAACAGAATAGACTGATAGGCATCACACAGCGCGATGAAATCCATGGCGGCGAACGGTTGCTCGCAGAGATCGGCGTAGCGACACCAGAGCACCGTCGCACTGGCCTGCACCACGTTCAACACGCGGTGGCCGACCGACACAGGCTCAGCGCTGGCGGGTTGCCCGGCGTTCAGCGTTTGAAACACCTCATCCAGCGCGCTGCCCTGCTCCGGCGTGGCGACGAAGTAACGCTGCAGCCCGGTGCCGGGGTGCAGACGATGGTCTTCGGCGCCGTTCACCGGCACCACCTGCATGTGCGCCTTGATCGAAGCGATTGCCGGCGTGAAGCGGTCACGGTTGAAGCCATCGGCGTACAGATCATCCGGCGGCAGATTGGACGTGCAAACCACCACCACGCCTTCGTCGAACATCACCTGAAATAGCCGACCGAGAATGATCGCGTCACCAATGTCGTTGACGAACAGTTCGTCGAAGCACAGCACCCGCACTTCGGCTGCCAGTTCCTTGGCCAGCGCGCGCAACGGGTCGGCGATGCCGGTCAATTGGAACGAACGCTGATGCACCCAGCCCATGAAGTGATGGAAATGTTGCCGCCGCGCCGGCACGCGCAGGCTTTGATAGAACTGATCCATCAGCCACGTTTTGCCCCGCCCGACCGGGCCCCACAAATAAACGCCAGTGACCGAACGGGCCCCGGCGTGCAGAGCTTCGTGGCATTTTTGCAACGCCCAGACGGCGTGCTCCTGAGCTTCATCCTGGATGAAGCCCTTGTGCTCGATGGCGTGTTGCCAGGCGCTGAGGGGGGAATCGAAAGTCATGCGCGGGAGTATGCCACGACGGCCTTAAAAACGGACTCATCGCCGTTAGCCAACCAGGCTTGAGAACACCGCAAAACCCTGTAGGAGCCGAGCTTGCTCGCGAAGGCGGCGTATCAGTCGACGCATGAATTGACTGATCCACCGCCTTCGCGAGCAAGCTCGGCTCCTACAAATACGAGGGTACCGTTGAGCGGAGTGTGTCTTGACAGAAGAATATTACCAACATCATATTGGCGCCATATTTCAACCGTAATCTTACTGAATCGGATCGGGAGCATTGCCATGCACTACAAGGTTTTTGGCCGTAAAACCGGCTTGCGCGTATCGGAACTGGCGCTGGGCGCCGGCAACTTTGGCACCGGTTGGGGGCATGGCGCAGAGCGTGACGAAGCCAAACGCATGTTCGACGGTTACCTCGAGGCCGGCGGTAATTTCATCGACACCGCCAATGGTTATCAGGGTGGGCAATCGGAATCGATGCTCAGTGAGTTCATCGCCCCGGAACGCGATCGACTGGTCATCGCCACCAAATACAGCATGGGCACCACGCCGGCGGCCGGTATTTCCCACACCGGCAACAGCCGCAAAAACATGGTGCGTGCCGTCGAAGAAAGCCTGAAGCGCTTGAAGACCGATCACATCGATCTGTTCTGGGCGCACATCAGCGATGGCGTGACGCCGATGGAAGAGATCCTGCGCGGGTTCGATGATCTGGTGCGCGCCGGCAAGATTCACTACGCCGGTTTGTCGAACTTCCCGGCCTGGCGCATCGCTCGCGCCGACGTGCTGGCAGAGGTGCGCGGGTTCGCGCCGATTGCTGCGATTCAAGTCGAGTACAGCCTCGCCGAACGCACCGCCGAACGGGAATTACTGCCGATGGCCGAAGCACTCGGACTGGCCGCAACTCTCTGGTCGCCATTGGGCGGCGGCTTCCTCACCGGCAAGTATCGCGGCAACGATGACAACAACCGCGCGGCCAAACTCGGCATGCTGGTGCATGCGGAAAAAAGCGCACGGGAAACGACTTTGCTCGATGCCTTGCTTGCGGTTGCCAGCGAGATCGGCGCTAGCCCCACTCACATTGCGATTGCCTGGCTGCGCGAAAAAGCCAAGCGCTCGACCACGGCGCTGATCCCGATTCTGGGTTCGCGTACCCGTGAACAACTGGATGCGACGTTGGGGGCGCTAGCGGTGCAACTGAGCGATGAACAACTGGCGAGGCTGGAGGGTGTGAGTAGCGTGCCGGCGGGCGTGCCGTTCGAGACGATTGCCAGTTCAGCACCCCGCTACACCGGGCCGGAGACGCTGGATCGGCCAATCATTCCAGTGGCCTGACACCCGCAACGCGACACACCCTTGTAGGAGCAGAGCTTGCTCGCGAAGGCGGTGGTTCAGTCAACTCATGCATCGACTGATACGCCGCTTTCGCGAGCAAGCTCTGCTCCTACAAAGGTCCACCGCGGTTAGAGGTCGACTTTGTGCTTGGCGGCGTAGAGGCAAAGCATTTCCATGGCCAGTGTGGCGGCGGCCAGTGAAGTGACTTCGGCGTGATCGTAGGCCGGGGCCACTTCGACGACGTCCATGCCCACCAGATTGATCCCGCGCAAACCGCCAAGAATCTCCAGTGCCTGCACCGTGCTCAAACCGCCGCACACCGGCGTACCCGTGCCAGGCGCAAACGCCGGATCAAGGCAGTCGATATCGAACGTCAGGTACACCGGGTTATCGCCGACCCGCGCGCGGATCGCTTCGACAATCGCCTCGCAACCGCGCCGATGCACTTGCCGCGCATCAAGCACCTGAAAACCCATGTTGTCGTCATTGGTGGTGCGCAAACCGATCTGCACCGAACGCGCCGGATCCACCAGACCTTCCTTCGCGGCGTGCCAGAACATGGTGCCGTGATCGACGCGTTTGCCCTCCTCGTCCGGCCAAGTGTCGCTGTGCGCATCGAAGTGGATCAGCGACAGCGTGCCGTGCTTGCGCGCATGGGCCTTGAGCAGCGGATAGCTGACGAAATGGTCGCCGCCGAAAGTGAGCATGGCCGCGCCGGATTCAAGAATCTGCTCGGCGTGGGCCTCGATGCTTTCCGGGATGCTGTGCGGCGAGCCGTAATCGAAATCGCAGTCACCGTAATCGACCACTGCCAGATGATCGAACGGGTCGAACGTCCATGGCCAGTGGCGTTCCCAGGCAATCCCGGTCGACGCCGCACGAATCCCGCGCGGCCCGAAACGTGCGCCCGGGCGGTTGCTGGTGGCGGTGTCGAACGGCACACCGCTGACCGCCACATCAACACCGCGCAGATCACGGCTGTAACGCCGGCGCATGAAACTGGTGATACCGGCGTAAGTGCTTTCGGCAGAGGTGCCATACAGGCTGTCGCGCGTCAGGGCTTGGTCGTTGAGCATCGGCACGTCCATCGGAGTGCTCCTTTTTTTATCGTTACTGGTGGCTACGGAAAGTGGTCCACAGACGCGTGCGCTGACGCATGTCCTTGAGGCTCATGCTGCGGTCGGCGTAAAGCAGCTCGCGCACATTGGCCGGCGGATAAATGTCCGGATCGTTGCGCACCGCTTCATCCACCAGCGGCGTCGCTGCCTGGTTGGCGGTGGCAAAAAACAGCGTGTTGGTCAGCTCGGCGACCGAGTCAGGCCGCAGCATGAATTCGATGAACGCCCGCGCAGCTTCAGGGTGTGGCGCGTCCTTGGGGATGGCCAGGTTGTCTTGCCAGATCAACGTGCCCTCCTTGGGAATGCGGTAAGCGACTTCGAACGGCTTGTTGGCCTTGTGCGCCTGATCCGCCGCCATGCTCGCGTCACCGTTGTAGGTCAGCGCGAGACAGACCGTGCCGTTGGCCAGATCGCTGATCTGCCGACCCGTGGCGACGTAGAGCACGGACGGTTGCAGTTTTTGCAGCAGCGCTTCGGCAGCGGCCAGATCAGTTTTGTCGGTGCTGTACGGATCTTTGCCGAGGTAGTGCAGCGCGAGGCCGATGACTTCCTGCGGCGAATCAAGAATCGCGATGCCGCAGTCTTTGAGCTTGCTGGCGTATTCCGGTTTGAACAGCAAATCGAGGCTGTTCAACGGCACGTCCGGCAAACGTTTTTTCACCGCTTCGACGTTCATGCCCAACCCCAGCGTGCCCCAGGTGTACGGCACGGCATAACGATTGCCGGGGTCAACGGCCGCCAGTTTCGTCAACAAATCCGCATCGAGATTGGCGTAGCCCTTGAGCCCTTCGTGAGGAATTTCCTTCAGCGCCCCCGCGGCCAATCCACGGGCCAGCACGCTGGACGACGGCACCACCACGTCATAACCGCTGCCGCCGGTGAGCAATTTGGTCTCGAGCACTTCCGAGGTATCGAACGTGTCGTAACGCACATGAATACCGGTCTCTTTCTCGAAACGCTGCAGCGTCTGCGGCGGCACGTAATCGGCCCAACTGTAGAGGTTGAGGGTCTTGTCCTCGGCTTGAGCCATGCTGACAACGGTAAACAGCAACGCGGGGAAACACAGCTTGAACATGGGAGCCATGACGCACACCTGACCGAGGGAAGTGGTTGCAGCGTGCGCCGTCGGATACATTAGAAAAATACCTGAATAGTTATCCTGACTTTATTGCGGAGTAATGTGATGCTCGGTCAGCTCCACGATGTCGATTTGCAGCTGTTGCGCCTGTTCGTCAGCGTGGTCGAGTGCGGCGGTTTCAGCGCGGCGCAGGGTGAGCTGGGGCTCAGCCAGTCGAGCATCAGCCAGCAAATGGCCAAGCTCGAAACCCGCCTCGGCTATCGTCTTTGCAGCCGTGGCAAGGGCGGCTTCAGCGTGACGCCCAAGGGCGAGCAACTGCTGATCGCCGCGCGCACGCTGTTTGAATCCATTGAAACCTTTCGCCATCAATCCAACGGCGTCGCCGGGCGTTTGATCGGTGAGGTGCGGCTGGGCATTTCTGAAGCGGTCGATCAATCGGTGTTGCAACGGGTGGCGCAAGCGATTCGGCGCTTTCGCGAGCGTGATGAATCGGTGCGCATCGAAGTGATCAGTGCGATGCCCGGCGAGATGGAGCGCTTGTTGTTGCGGCAGCGGCTGGATCTGGCGATCGGTTATTTTTCGCAGGTGCAAAGTGCGTTCGACTATCACGAGTTGTTCAGCGAAACCCAGCATTTGTATTGCGCGGCGGGACATCCGCTGTTCACCGATGATGCGCCCAGCGATGCGGCGCTGGCGGCGTGCGACCGCGTCGATCATCCGTACCGGTTTCTGCGCAGTGACGAGCCGTTTCAGGGCAAGGTGTGTTCGGCGCGGTCTGAGCAGGTAGAAGGCACATTGGCGTTTATTTTGTCGGGCAAGCATGTGGGGTATTTGCCGGATCACTATGCGCGGGGTTTGCAGGACAAGGGTTTATTGCGACCGGTGCGTGAAGGTGAGTTGAGTTTCGATGTGGCGTTTCACCTGGCGCGGCACCGGGCGCAAGTGCCGGGGGATGCGCAGAAAGCCTTCGAAGAAGACTTGCTCACTGCTTTCACCTAAGCCAACGCAATACCTGTGGCGAGGGGATTTATCCCCGATGGACTGCGCAGCAGTCCCCTGCATTTCAACTGGCAAAAAAAGCGAGGGCCGCTGCGCGCCCCATCGGGGATAAATCCCCTCGCCACAGTTGAATCCTGTCACCTCAAGATAAATGTCAGGTTCAAAGTTATATACAAAAGCCGCCACGCCCAATAAAACCTGACCTTTCAGGCAATTTTTGCTCGTTGCCCTCGCCGCGCTCTTGCGGCATCCTGCGCCTCCATTTTCTGACCCGGCCCCGCCTCGCGGCGCATAAATCACCATGACCGCCTCTGAAAAAGCCCCGCGCAACAACGACTTGATCTACGGTCTCAACGACCGTCCGCACCTCACCGCCACTGTGTTCGCCGCGCTGCAACATGTGCTCGCCAGCTTCGTCGGCATCATCACGCCGACCCTGATCATGGGCGGCGCCCTCGGTCTGCAAAGCGAAATTCCCTACCTGATCAGCATGGCGCTGTTCGTCTCCGGCCTCGGCACGTTCGTCCAGGCCAAGCGTTTCGGCCCGGTCGGTTCCGGATTGTTGTGCCTGCAAGGCACCAGTTTCTCGTTTATCAGCGTGATTCTCAGTGCCGGTTTCATGGTCAAGGCGCGCGGTGGTGGCACCGATGAAATCCTCTCGACGATCTTCGGCGTGTGCTTCTTCGCCGCGTTCATCGAGGTTGCGCTCAGCCAGTTCATCGGCAAATTGCGCATGCTGATCACCCCGGTGGTCACCGGCACCATCATCACCTTGATGGGCCTGTCGTTGATCAAAGTGGCGATGACCGACATTGCCGGCGGTTTCGGCGCGGCGGATCTGGGCGCGTCCAGCCATCTGTTTCTGGCCGCGCTGGTGATCGGCACCATTGTCGTGTTGAACCGCGTTGACGTGCCGTTCCTGCGCCTCGGCGCGATCGTTATCGGCCTGACCCTCGGTTACTTCGTTGCATGGCTGATGGGCACCGTCGATTTCGCTTCGATGCCAGAAGTGCCGCTGGTCAGCGTGCCGGTGCCGTTCAAGTACGGTTTCAATTTCGACTGGGTCGCGTTTGTGCCGATCGCGGTGATTTTCCTGGTGTCGCCGCTCGAAGCTGCGGGCGACCTGACTGCCAACTCGATGATCTCGCGCCAACCGGTCAAAGGCCCGCTGTACATCCGCCGGATCAAGTCCGGCCTGCTCGCTGATGGCCTCAACTCGGCCATGGCGGCGGTGTTCAACAGCATGCCGATGGTGACCTTCGCGCAGAACAACGGCGTGATCCAGCTCACCGGCGTCGCCAGCCGCTATGTCGCCTTCTTCATCGCCGGTCTGCTGGTGCTGCTCGGGCTGTTCCCGATGATCGGCGCGGTGCTGCAATTGATGCCAAAACCGGTGCTCGGCGGCGCTGAGCTGGTGATGTTCGGCACCGTCGCGGTGGCCGGGATCAAGATCCTCGCCGAAGCCGGCCTGCACCGTCGCAACATGCTTATCGTGGCGATTTCCCTCGGCATGGGCCTGGGCATTGCCGCTGTGCCGGAGGTGCTGCGTGAGCTGCCGCAAGCGCTGCGCAACATCTTCGAATCGCCAATCACCGTCGGTGCGTTGTGCGCTATCGTGCTGAACGTCTTCCTGCCGGAAGAATTCATCGAACTGGAAGAAGACGATTTCGACCCGGAAGCTTCTATTCTTCAGGTCATGGAAAACCCGGACATGCCGTCCAAAGCTGAACCTGGCCAACCGGCGGCTGTCGCACAGTTGAACCGCTGACGTCCGGCCTTTAACAGAAAGGGCTGCACCGGCAACGGTTCAGCCCTTTTTTGTTGAGAGACCGTTTATGCGCCGCGTCCACGCCGTCATTCTGTCGTTACTGTTGCTGTCCCTCAGTGCCTGCGCGCTGTTTCCCAACCGAGACCCGGTGAACATCAACGTGGTCGGCCTCGAACCGTTGCCGAGCCAGGATCTGGAAGTGCGCTTCGCGATCAAGATCCGCGTGCAGAACCCCAACGAAACCGCCATCGACTACAACGGCATCGCCCTCGATCTGGAAGTCAACGGCCATTCGCTGGCCTCCGGCGTGAGCGATCAGAGCGGCTCGATTCCGCGCTTCTCCGAAACCATCGTCAGCGTGCCGGTGAGCATTTCCGCGTTCTCGGTACTGCGCCAAACCCTCGGCCTCAGTCAGACGCAAACCCTCGACAATCTGCCGTACGTGCTGCGCGGAAAACTCGCCGGCGGCTTGTTCGGCACCATGCGTTTTGTCGACAGCGGCAAGCTGAGTTTGCCGAAAGCCACTGCCGCGACCTGGTAAAGATGGGTTAGCCTTGGGCGTTCATTAGCAATGCTCAAGGAGGCGGCACGATTATGGAAGAGATACCGACGTTGTACACCGAACGGCTGATCCTGCGTCCGCTGGAACTGGCCGACGCTGATGCCGTGCAGCAGCAATTTGCGCACTGGGAAGTGGTGCGTTACCTGAACGCCCTCGTCCCTTGGCCCTACCCCGCCGACGGCGCCCTCACCTACCTGCGCGACATTGCATTGCCGGCGATGGCCGCTGGCAAGGAGTGGCATTGGTCGCTGCGGCTGAAATCGGCACCTGAACAATTGATCGGCAACATCAGCCTGATGGATGAGCAGGACAACAACCGTGGGCTCTGGCTCGCGCCGGCATGGCACGGTCAAGGCCTGATGACCGAAGCCTGCGCCGCCGTCACCGATTATTGGTTCGAAACCCTTGATCGCCCGCTCATGCGCGTGCCGAAAGCGGCGCCTAATATCGCCTCGCGCCGGCTCTCCGAACGCAGCGGCATGCGCCTGATCGGCAGCGATGAAGGCGACTTCGTCAGCGGCCGCTGGCCTCGGGATCTCTGGGAAATCAGCCGCGAAGAATGGCTGAGTCAACGCTGAGGAGCTCCCCATGCTTATTGTGTTCAGCGGTTTGCCCGGCACCGGCAAAACGACCCTCGCCAAATCTGTCGCGACGCGGTTAAAAGCCACGTACCTGAGGATTGATTCGATTGAACAAGCGATCCGTAACGCCGACGTTCTCGCAGGCGATGTCGGCCGCAGTGGTTATTTTGTTGCGCTTGAACTGGCGCTGGTCAATCTTCGACCGGGTCACACTGTCATCGTCGACTGCGTCAATCCTGTGGCTGAAAGCAGACAAGCGTGGGCCGATGTTGCCGCCTGTGCTGACGCTGCGCTGCTGAATATCGAAGTGATCTGCTCAGACCTGCAAGAGCACCGTCGGCGCGTTGAACAGCGGCAGTCAGATGTTCCGGGGTTGATCCCACCCTCGTGGCAATCGGTGCTTGATCATGACTATGAACCCTGGTCGCCAGCACCGCTCACGGTTGATACGGCGCAACTGAGCATCGATCAAGCCGTCGAACTCATCTTGCTCAACGGGGCTGTGCAAGGTGTGTCTCCCGATTAGCGAAGTTCGTGCAGACGTGTGGTATTAATTCATAAATTTCCAGCAAGGCTGCTTGTTCATGAATCACCGCAATGTGCGCATCGTCGCCCAGCATCTGCTCTCGGACAACTGGTACATCCTGAAGAAAATCGATTTCGAACTGCAACGCCGTGACGGCAGTTGGCAGGCGCTCACCCGCGAGGTCTACGATCGCGGCAATGGTGCCACGATCGGTCTCTATAATTTGGCTAAGCGCACCGTCATTCTCATCCGCCAGTTCCGCATCCCGACGTTCGTCAATGGCCATGACGGCTACCTGATCGAAACCGCTGCCGGTTTGCTGGATGACGCCAGCCCTGAAGAGCGCGTGCGCCTTGAAGCCGAAGAAGAAACCGGCTATCGCGTGCAATCGGTGCGCAAGGTCTACGAAGCGTTCATGAGCCCCGGCTCGGTGACTGAACGCCTGCATTTTTTTGTCGGTGAGTATCAGCCGCAGGATCGCATCAGCGATGGCGGTGGTCTGGCCGAGGAAGGCGAAGACATCGAGGTACTGGAGTTGCCGTTTGCCGAAGCGCTGGCGATGGTTGATGACGGGCGGATCATGGATGGCAAGACCATCATGCTTTTGCAGTACCTCAAGCAAGTGATGCCGAGCTCGGATGCGTTGACGATTGTGGTTTGCGGTTCTGATGATCGGGTGGCGTTGGCTACTGGCAGTGAATTGCTGCAGGCGGGACATTTTCCGTTGGTGGCGTCGACAGGGTTCGGTGGCGAGGTTTATCGCGACTATGCGAAGGCGCTGTTGCAGCGCTGCGATGGGGTTTTGCATGTTGGTGGTACCGCCGGGAGCGCCGATCTGATCGAAGAACTGGCTGTGCAACTGGGGCTGCCGATTTATCGCGCCCTCGACGACATACTGGTTGCTAAACAGTAGGTTTGTGGTGGCGCGGCCGGCCTCTTCGCGAGCAAGCCCGCTCCCACAGGGGTTCTGCGTCAAACGCAGATTTTGAGCCCGACACAGAACCCATGTGGGAGCGGGCTTGCTCGCGAAGGGGCCCGCCCGTTCCCCCTCAAAACATCTGAAAACGCTCCACTCAAGGAAGACACCATTGAAAAAAGCTCCGGGCACCCTGCTGAGTAACCGAATTAATGGCCCAATCCCCTAACGAAACGCGCAGCACTGCCTGGTCGGTGTTGGCAATCTTCTTGCGCCTCGGCTTGACCTCATTCGGGGGCCCCATCGCGCATTTGGGTTACTTCCACCATGAGTTCGTCACAAAACGACACTGGCTGAGCGAACGCAGTTATGCCGATCTGGTAGCGCTCTGCCAGTTTCTGCCCGGACCGGCCAGCAGTCAGGTGGGCATCGCATTGGGCATGTCCCGCGCTGGCTATCGCGGAGCGCTGGCGGCGTGGGCCGGCTTCACGTTGCCGTCGGCCGCTCTACTGATTTTGTTCGCCTTGGGTGTTTCCCGTTACGGCGACGCGCTTGGGCCCGGCGCCCTTCACGGCCTCAAAGTGGTCGCTGTCGCGGTCGTTGCTCAAGCCGTCTGGGGCATGGCGAAAAACCTCTGCACTGATCTCACGCGCATCGCTCTCATGGTTATTGCTGCGTGTGGCGCCCTGCTTGAACCGTCTGCGTGGGGACAGGTCAGCGTGATCGTCATTGCCGGACTTGCCGGTGTGATGCTGTGCAAACCCGGGCCAAGCGATGCGCACGATTTACTGCCAATTCCGATCAGCCGCAAGTCCGGCGCAATCTGGCTGACGCTATTTTTTGCACTGCTGTTTGGCCTGCCACTGTTAGCCGGACTGACCGCTGACAGAAGCGTGGCAATGATCGACGCCTTCTACCGCACAGGCTCTCTGGTATTCGGCGGCGGGCATGTGGTTTTGCCGCTACTACAAGCCGAGGTGGTGCCGCCCGGTTGGGTCAGTAATGAAACCTTTCTTGCCGGTTATGGGGCTGCTCAGGCGGTTCCAGGCCCATTGTTTACGTTCGCAGCGTTTCTGGGAGCGTCGATGAACCAGACACCTTACGGCTGGACAGGCGGCCTGCTTTGCTTGCTGGCGATCTTCGCCCCGTCCTTTTTATTGATCGCAGGGGTTTTGCCTTTTTGGGAGCGCTTGCGACGCAGCGTGCGCACGCGGGCTGCGCTTGCCGGGATCAATGCGGCGGTGGTCGGCTTGCTGTTGACGGCGCTGTACGACCCCGTCTGGACGAACGCCATTTTCACGCTTCAAGACTTCGGACTGGCGCTGGCTGCCCTGATCGCGTTGATGTTTTGGCGGCTTCCCGCGTGGCTGGTCGTGATCGGCAGCGGTGTAATCGGCGGATTGATGAGCACCACTATGTGAGCGCCGTCGAAAGACCGGAAAACTAATCCGTGCCTTTTTCCTTGGAATCCGCCAACCCGCCCTCATAACTACGCAGACACCAATGCCCTCAAGAGGAAGCACTGACATGACCACTCAAACCGAAACTGCCCTTCTCGCCGGCGGCTGCTTCTGGGGCATGCAGGATCTGCTGCGGCGTTATCCGGGCGTGTTGCAAACGCGGGTCGGTTACACCGGCGGCGACGTGCCGAACGCCACATATCGCAATCACGGCAACCACGCCGAAGCTATCGAAATCGTCTTCGATCCGGCGGTGATCAGCTATCGGCAGATTCTTGAATTCTTCTTCCAGATCCACGACCCAAGCACGCCGAACCGTCAGGGTAACGACCTCGGCCCGAGCTATCGTTCGGCGATCTATTACCTCAGCGAAGAACAACGCGACACTGCTGAAGACACCGCGGCCGACGTCGACGCATCAAAACTGTGGCCGGGCCGCGTCGTTACTGAAATCGAACCGGCGGGGCCATTCTGGGAGGCGGAACCTGAGCATCAGGATTACCTCGAACGTATCCCGAATGGCTACACCTGCCACTTCATCCGGCCAAACTGGAAACTGCCAAAGCGCGCCTGAGGGCCAGCGCAACGGGCATCTCCATTAGGCGCCACACTGCGTCGGGGTCGAAATCAGTCATGGGTAAATGACGGCTTCCGACCCTGATGCAGTCTTAAAGTGGCAAAATCGCTCCATCTTTATCGTTTCGGAAACCACCATGCTTCGCGCTTTTGAAAAAAGACTCGACCCCTTCCCGCCAGACGAAGTACCGCCACCACCCGCAGGTCTGGCGCGGTTCCTTTGGGCCTGCACTCGCGGCGCGCGCGGCTATATCCTGCTGTTTGCGCTGCTCAGTGCCGCGGTGTCGATCTACGAAGCGTGGCTGTTTTCGTTCCTCGGTCAGGTCGTCGACCTGCTCTCGACCTGGAAGGCTGGTGGCGACGCCGGCGCGCAGGAGACCCGCGTGTTGTGGGGCATGGGCATCGTCATGGTGGCGAGCATTGGCCTGGTCGCGCTGCGCACGATGGTGCAGCACCAGATTCTGGCGATCAATTTGCCGCTGCGCCTGCGTTGGGATTTCCACCGGCTGATGCTGCGGCAGAGCCTTTCGTTTTTTTCCGATGAATTCTCCGGCCGGGTCACCACCAAGGTGATGCAGACCGCGTTGGCCGTGCGTGACGTGCTGTTCACCCTGATCGAAATCCTTCCCGGGATCGGCGTGTATTTCATCGCGATCATCGCGCTGGCCGGCGGGTTTGCGCTGAAACTGATGCTGCCGTTCGTTGGCTGGATCGCCTTGTTTGGCCTGGCCATGGTCTATTTCGTCCCGCGTCTGGGCAAAGTCGGCCAGGAACAGGCGCATGCGCGCTCGTCGATGACCGGCCGTATTTCCGACGCCTACACCAACATCACCACGGTAAAACTGTTCTCCCACTCCAACCGTGAAGCGCACTTCGCGCGCGCGGCGATGGAAGATTTCAAACAGACCGGTTTTCGTCAGATGCGCCTGGTCAGCCAGTTCGAGATCGTCAACCAGGCATTGGTCGTCGGCCTGATCATGAGCGCCGGCGGCTATGCGCTGTGGTTGTGGCACTTGGGCGAAATCGGCACCGGTGCCGTGGCGGCGATCATCGCCATGGCCTTGCGCATCAACGGCATGTCGCACTGGATCATGTGGCAGATGACCGCGTTGTTCGAAAGCATCGGCACCGTGCAAGACGGCATGGCGACTTTCACGCGCAGCCCGAAAGTGCAGGATGCGCCGGACGCGAAGGGTTTGGTCACCTCCGGCGGCGCGGTCACGTTCGACAACGTCAGCTTCAACTACAACGGCGAACGCCAAGTGCTCGATGGCCTGAGCCTGAACATTCGTCCGGGCGAAAAAATCGGTCTGGTCGGTCGCTCCGGCGCCGGTAAATCCACGCTGATCAACTTGCTGCTGCGCTTCTATGATGTCGACAAAGGCCAGATCCGCATCGACGGGCAAGACATCGCGCACATCACCCAGGACAGCCTGCGCAGCGCCATCGGCATGGTCACGCAGGACACGTCCCTGCTGCACCGCTCGATTCGCGACAACATCGCCTATGGCCGCCCCGATGCCACCGACGCGCAAGTGCGCACTGCCGCCGCCAACGCGCAGGCCGATGAGTTCATCAGTCAACTGAGCGATCGCCAGGGCCACAGCGGTTACGACACCTTGGTCGGTGAACGCGGCATCAAGCTGTCTGGCGGCCAGCGTCAACGTGTGGCGATTGCCCGAGTGATGCTCAAAAACGCGCCGATCCTGCTCCTCGACGAAGCCACCAGCGCGCTGGACTCGGAAGTCGAAGTGGCGATTCAGGAGAGCCTCGACAAAATGATGGAAGGCAAAACCGTCATCGCCATCGCCCACCGACTGTCGACCATTGCGGCGATGGATCGACTGATCGTCATGGACGACGGGCGCATCATCGAACAAGGCAACCACACCGAACTGCTGGCCAAAAACGGCATCTATGCGCGGCTTTGGCACCATCAGAGCGGCGGGTTCCTCGGTGAGGATCAAGGGATTGCCGAGGCGATGGATCAGGATTAAGCGTGAATGGCCCGTAGCCGACAATCGCTACGGGCCACTGTAATGAATGAGCAACGCGATAAACGCCACGAATGGCGCGATCAGAATCACCCCACCCACCGCGACCGCCCAGCCCCAGGCAAATCCACTCTCGCCCTTGAAGCGGCCACCACTGAGCAATCTCAGCACAAACACGCCGATGCGGTGAGCTATCAAATCCAGGATGAAGTCCATTTTATCCTCGCCAAAATTCGCTGCTGCGCTGAGCGTAGCTGACCCGCCAGTGCTTGAACCGCAGACAATTCCAAACTTTTCGCCGCGCCAGGCGTCTTCTCTCTAACACGGCCAACTCGGCCCTCCTCCCCCAACCAGCTGTTCACAGCTAAGGACTGGCGATGACTCTGTTCATTTTTCTACTGGCCTGCGCGGCGGCCGCGACTACCGGCGTGATTTTCAAACCGGGCGAATGGTATGCGTCGCTGAACAAACCGCGTTTCACCCCGCCCAACTGGGCATTTCCGCTGGCCTGGACGGTGATTTATCTGTTGCTGGCCTGGGCCGGTTATCGCTTGACGCTGATTCCTGGCAGTCAGGTGGTTTTGGCGTTGTGGGCGGCGCAGATTGCCTTGAATACGCTGTGGACGCCGGTGTTCTTTGGCGCGCATCAGGTGTTGGCGGCGATGGTGATTCTGGTGCTGCTGTGGCTGGTGGTGGCGGTAATGGTGGTGATGGCGCTGCGGCTGGATGTAATCACTGGTTTGATCCTGTTTCCGTACCTCGTGTGGTTGTGCGTGGCGGCGGCGCTGAATTTCTCCATTCTGCGTAATAACCGTTGATGGGCGGCTTCAGGTCGACTCGAAAAGCACCGTGGCCGCAGGGCGAGCGGGAGTTGGCGGAGGTGCACGCCTTCAATAAAAAACTCGCCTGGTTGCCGCGTTTTCGCATTCGTAATCGGCTTACGCCGAGGCTGATTCAGGGGCTGCTGCGGGTGAGTCAGGTCGGGGGCGGTGCTGCTAAATTGCGCGAGCATGGGCTTACCGCTGAGCGAAAACTGATTGAGGGCGGCAGCGTAGCGGTGCCGGTTCGGATTATCCGCCCCAAAGGCCAGCCGAAAGGTGTGGTGCTGGATTTTCATGGCGGCGGTTGGGTCATCGGCAACGCGCAGATGAACGACAACTTCAACATCGCCATGGTCAACACCTGCGACGTCGCGGTGGTGTCGGTCGATTATCGTCTGGCCGTGTCGACGCCGATTGATGACCTGCTCGAGGATTGTCTGAACGCCGCGCGCTGGTTGCTCAATGAGGACGAGTTTGCCGACCTGCCGGTTATCGTCGTCGGCGAATCGGCGGGCGGTCATCTGGCGGCAGCGACTTTGCTGGCACTGAAACAGTCACCGCCATTGCTGCAACGTATCTGCGGGGCGCTGTTGTACTACGGCGTTTATGACCTGACGGGAACGCCGAGTGTGCGCAATGCGCGGGCAGATACGCTGGTGCTGGACGGGCCGGGGATGGTTGAAGCGCTTCGCATGCTGACGCCGGACTTGACCGATGAACAACGGCGTCAGCCGCCACTTTCACCGCTCTACGGCGATTTCAGCGGCATGCCGCCGGCGTTGCTGTTTGCCGGTGAGCTGGATCCTCTGCGTGACGACACGCTCGACATCGCTGAACGCTGGATCAAATCGGCACCGGTCGAAGTGTACCTGCTCCCATCCTCGCCGCACGGTTTCATTCACTTTCCGACAGCGTTTGCGCAGAGAGTGCTGGCGTACAGTCGTGAGTGGATCACGGCGCGGATCGCGGATAGCGCCGCCGATGTAGAAGGCATCGCCAACCATCCCGCGACTCAAAGGACAACACAGTAACGGTGGTGAGGGAGTCTGCTCCCTCACCACATGACGAGCCTTAAGTGCCGCTTTTAACTTTGCTCCACACCCGCGTACGCACCCGTTCGATCTTCAGCGGCAATGGCTGCGACGGGAACAGCGTCGCCAGTGTCGCGGCTGGCGGATAGATGTCCGGATTGTTCCGCAGGTTCTCATTGACGAAGGCCAGCGCCGTTTTGTTGCCATTCGGATAGCTCAGGTAGTTCGTGCTTTTCGCAATGACCTCAGGGCGCAGCATGTAATTGATGAATTGCATGCCCTGCTCCGGGTGCGGCGCGTCTTTGAGCAGGACGAGGTTTTCAATCCACACCGACGAGCCTTCGCGCGGAATGCGATAGGCCAGTTGTCGGCCATTCTTCGCCCGCTCGGCACTGGTTTTTGCGTCGTACACGCCGCCCGACCAGGCAACCACCGCGCAGATGTTGCCGTTGGCCAGATCGGTGATGAAGCGTGACGAGTCGAAATAGGTGATGTAAGGGCGGATTTTCAGCAGCAGCGCTTCGGCTTTCTCGTAGTCGGCGGGGTTGGTGCTGTCCGGCGGCAGGCCGAGGTAGTGCAAGGTGATCGGGATGATCTCGCTCGGCGAGTCGAGCATCGCCACGCCGCACTGGCTGAGCTTCTTGATGTTTTCTTCCTTGAAGATCAGATCCCAGGAATCCGCTGGCGTCTCGTCACCGAAGATTTTCTTCACCTGATCGACGTCATAACCAATCCCCGTGGTGCCCCACAGATACGGGATCGAGTAGCGGTTGCCGGGATCGTTTTGCGCGACTTTGGCGAGAATGTCCGGATCGAGGTTCGAGCGATTGCTCAACTGGCTGTTGTCGAGTTCCTTCAAGACGCCGGCCTTGATCAGGTTGGGCAACGCGCTGTTGGTCACCACAGCCACGTCGTAGCCGCTGCGGCCGACCATCAACTTGCTTTGCATGACATCGGCGCTGTCGAAGGTGTCGAGCAGCATCGGTGTGCCGGTTTCTTTCTCGAAGTCTTTTGGCGCTTCCGGCGCGATGAAGTCGTACCAGTTGTAGAAGTTCACCGTGGGGCCCTGCGCCGAACTGACGGCCGCCACCAAGCCGCAAACGGTGAACACGCCAAGGTGCAGCAAACGCTTGAGTTTCATAGGAGCTCCTGGGGAATCGGCCAGCGCTTGGCCGTTCGCCGCGACATTGTTGTTATGGATAGCGCAAGGTTCAGGGGATCAGCAGCTCGCGGCGACCGTCCGGGTGTTCGGTGATGTCAGCGGCGAGTTTCAAACGTTTCTCGGCGCGATAATCGTAGAGCGCGCGGGCCGTGGCGATGCGCGTCATGTCCAGTTCGATGACATGCCGGCATTCCTCCGCGCCAGCTTCGAACAGACGCTGGCCGAACGGATCGACGACGGTGCTGCCGCCGGCAAACACTTCGCCAACGCCATCACCGACGCGATTGACCATGGCGGCGAACAGCTGATTTTCCTGAGCTCGGGCGGCCACGGCGGTGTGGTGAACGTGGCCGTAGGGCTGCATGTTGCCGTCGGTGATCAGGATCAGTTCGGCGCCGAGCGCGGCCAGTGCGCAGGCGCTTTCCGGGAACTCGATGTCGTAGCAAATCAACAAACCGATGCGCACGCCCCGCCATTGCACGGTGGCGAAGCGGTCGCCGGGCAACACCAATTCAGGCTCGCCAACCCATAGATGGGTTTTGCGATAACTCAGGGCGATGCCTTCTGGGGTGATGAACAGTGTGGTGTTGTAGAGGCGCTCGCCGGCGCGTTCGATCAGGCCAACCACCACCGCGATATCGCGTTCGCGGGCAGCGGCGCAGATCGTCTTCACGTTTGGCCCGCTGAGGTTTTCAGCGAGTTGGGCGATGTTGTCATGGCCGAGAAAACCGGTAAGGTACGCCTCGGGAAACACCACGATGTCGGTGCCCGGCTGGCAGTCGGCGATCGTTTGCAGAATGCATTGCAGATTGTGCGCGGCGTCGCCATCGCGTCCTGCCAGCTGTACGAGTTCTAGTTTCATTGTCAGACCTTTCGGAAAATAGCGTCCTGGCCAGGAAGCAAGGCTTTGTCAAAGGTGCGACCAGTATGCGGATCGTGGCGAAACTTCCTATCACGCTGAGGGAGTACCCCCAAAGGGTTAGATACCGATCCATGCAGGAGCTGCCGAAGGCTGCGATCTTTTGATTCACCCAACACCCGGCTATGATCCGACGTGCCCCTCTGCCAAGAATCAGCCCCTATGCCCGCCACACAAACCCGCCCTACCCCAGCGCCCTTGCTGCAACCCGGTGAAACCGTGGTGCTGTTCGATGGCGTGTGCAAACTGTGCAACGGCTGGGCGCGTTTCTTGATTCGTCATGATCAGCAACGCCGCGTGCGGCTGGCGGCGGTGCAATCGCCCGAGGGTCAGGCGCTGCTGGCGTGGGCGGGTTTGCCGATTGATCAGTTCGACACCATGGCGGTGATTCGTGACCGGCATTACTGGGAGCGTTCGGAGGCCTTTTTCGAAGTCATCAGCCAGTTACCCGGGCGCTGGCAATCGCTAAGGCTGTTGCGCGTCATTCCGCGTGCGTTACGCGATTGGGCCTACGACGGCATTGCGCGCAATCGCTATCGACTGTTCGGCAAGTACGACACCTGCCTGTTGCCCAGTGCCGATCACGAACGGCGTTTCCTCAAAGCCTTCAACGCAGGCGTAACCCACCGCATCGCGTTATCGGAGGATATTCAAAAGCCTTATTAACCCGCACGAACCTTGGTTTCTGCCGGCGAACCGCTATACCCAGTGACTCATGTCACGACAAGGATCAATACCATGGAAGATTTCACCGCCAGCAACCCCGATTACGACAAGCACGTGCCCGCCGCTGTGCTCAGCATGCCGGCGGCGAAACTGCTGGGTTTTCACTTCAACTACCTCAAACCCGGTCACTGCGAAATCGAGCAGCCGACGCGCAAAGAACTCACTCAGCACAATGGTTTTTTTCAGGGCGGGATCATTGGTGCGCTGGCGGACTTTGCCGGCGGTTCGGCGGCAGGCACCTTGCTGCCGCCGGGCTGGATCAACATGACCACGGACTTCACGGTCAAGTTGATCGCGCCCGCCGACGGCGAAAAACTGCTCGCCCGAGGGCGCGTGATCAATGCCTCGAACAACACCACCGTGGCGGCGGCTGATCTGTTTGCGGTCAAGGATGGCAAGGAAACGCTCTGCGCCACCGCGCTGGTGACCATGCGCAATCTGCCGTACAAGGGCTGATCACTGCACCCGCGCCGCCACCCATTTGCGGTACTGACGGGTGCGCAAGGCATTGGCAATCTGCTGCTGAATCAACGCGCGCAACGGCGACACCTTAGGATCGGGGGTTCGGTTCTGGCTGAGTTTACGCAACTGGAACTTGACCACCGCCATGTTGGCCAGCGAGGCCATGGCTTTGTTCTTCCAGGTAATCGGCGGCAATTCGGGCGCGCTGTCCTGCCCTTGCAACCAGTCACGCGGCAGGTTCGGATCGATGGCCAACGCTGTGCCGATGCCGACCATGTCCACGCCACTCTGCACGACCATTTCAGCAATCGAACGACGACGCACGCCACCGGTGACCATCACTGGCATCTTCGCGACGGTCTGAATGTCGCGGGCGAATTCGACGAAATACGCTTCGCGCGCCAAGGTACGACCATCACGCGCGTCGCCCTGCATCGCCGGCGCTTCATAACTGCCACCAGATAACTCAACGAGATCCACGCCCAGATCGTTGAGCAACGCCACCACTTGCCGCGCGTCCTCGGCACTGAAGCCGCCGCGCTGGAAATCGGCGGAATTGAGTTTCACCGCGACGGCATAAGACGGAGAGACCACTGCGCGCACGGCTTTGACGATCTCGAGCAATAGTCGCGCGCGGTTTTCCAGTGAGCCACCCCATTCGTCTGTGCGCTGATTGGTCAACGGCGAAAGGAACTGGCTGAGCAAATAGCCGTGCGCGGCGTGAATTTCTACGCCAGTAAACCCGGCCTGCTCACCGAGTCGTGCGGTAGTGGCGAAACGCTGAATCACGTCGGCAATCACTTCCGGCGTCATCGCATGGGGCGTAGCGAAGTGTTTGGACAGGCTGCCCAGTTCCAGCGCAATCGCTGACGGTGCCCAGGTTTTCTGCCCGAGGTTGGCCTGCATCTGTCGGCCCGGATGGTTGATCTGCAACCAGAACTGCGCGCCACCGGAACGACCGATCTGCGCCCAGCGCTTGAACTTGGCCAGTTGCTGTTCGTCCTGCAACACCACGCCACCCGGCCCGGTCATCGCACGGCCGTCGACCATCACATTGCCGGTGATGATCAGTCCAGCGCCGCCGTCGGCCCAAGCTTGGTAGAGACGCATGAGTTCGGTTGAAGGCGCCTGATCGGCGTCGGCCATGTTCTCTTCCATGGCGGCTTTGGCGATGCGGTTTTTGACGGTGGAGCCGTTGGGAAGTGACAGGCTGTCGAACACGTTCATGGGCAATCCTCGTTTAACGTGGGATCACCATAAGATTGAAGTCAACTTTAAGGTCAACCGCTTTTTTTGGTGTCGATCAAACATCAGGCGTTAACGGGAAGACTCAACCGCGGCCTTGCGCATGCGCTTGAGTAATAGCTGCGCATTGTCCGCGCAGCCAACGTTTTCTGGCTTGCTCTCGATGCCTTCGATCACCTGTAGCAATTGCGCTTTGTTGTGCGCCAGCCGCTGCTGAAGCACTTCGATTTCCGCAACCTTGCGCTTGAGCCCTACGAGCATTTCTTCTGGGCGCCAGTCATCGGCCCCTGTCGGCAGCAACTGGCGAACTTCATCCAGCGAAAACCCCGCCGCCTGCGCACCGGTGATGATCTGCAAAATCCACTCGGTTTCCGGCGCGTAATCCCGATAACCGTTGGCCTTGCGCGCAACGGACTTGATCAGCCCGCTCGCCTCGTAGAAGCGGATGCGCGACGTCGCCAGACCGCTGATTTTTGCCAGTTCACCGATTTTCATGTTTCACCCGAGCAGCGTTTGACCTTGAAGGGCACTTTAAACCTTTGGCGGTTTTGTGGCCAAGGGCTGAAAGGTTGTGGCCCTGCTCAAATCGCTCTCGCGGGCCCGAAATTGGCTCCTGCAGTTTGCCGCGCGTGTCTGATGCAGCGAACTTTTTTCAAGCTTTCATTTCACGATAAAGACTATAAGTAACCGTTCTAAAAAACTGTAATTTATGACAGTGACAGGGTGGATTTCGAAAAATTATTCTTGACCCACAAATCACCTCCCCCCGTCACACAAGGAAGTAAATCATGTCAACGGAAATAAAAAAAACAGAAGCCAAATATGATTGGCATGTAGTAGAAATGAATGTTTCTGTTCATGGTTACTCAGGCGACTTGAAGTTGCGCTACCGTAGGGTCGGCCCCGAATTTACTGTTGATACACTTGAGTACCGAATCAACAAAGGTGGTCATACTGGGGGGAACAAAGCCAATATCAATTTCAAAGTAACAGGTGGCAATGGTGCAACTATCATCACCGATTCTCCTGATAGCATGATTCAGGATGGAAACTGGAGACCGTATGCTCGAAATGTAAAACTTAATGTAGGTAACGCGACGACGGCCATCATAGAAGTTGAATTTATATTTGACAGAACAGCAGGCGCGGACCCTCGTGGGATGGCAATCAGACACCTTACAATTTAGTTGCATCAAAATCTTTCCAAGCAGGCGACCACCTGTAGGAGTGAGCCTGCTCGCGATAACGCAATGCCTGTACCCAAAGATGCCGGCTGACTCACCGTATCGCGAGCAGGCTCACTCCTACACAGCTTGCGTCAACGACGCAGCCCCCCCGTGGGAGCCGGGCTTGCCCGCGAAGGCGATAGCACATTCAGCATCAGTGTTGCAGGACGACCGCTTTCGCGAGCGAGCCCGCACACAGTGGGTGCACCCTAAAAATTAATCTTGAACCCCAACATAGCGTCGTACCCATGACTGTCGCCATCAAACCCTTGGCGATACCCCGCCGAAGCGGTAAACGTCGTGCGCCGATTCGCCTGATAATCCACCCCGACATTCACCTCGCCCCACGTGCCCTGAATATCCGACTCGAACGGGATGTAACCCGTCTCTGAAGAAAACTCGGTCTTCGGCTGCCCCTTGAATTCGTGCCACACACTCGGACGAATCCACGCATTGGTGCGCCGTGCGCTTTTGTCGACGCCTTCGGTGTCCCAATCCTTGGCGATGCGCACACCCGCGCGGCCAATCAATGAGTCGACGTCGCGGAAGCGGATTTTTGCGCCGGCGTCGTCGCTGCTATCGAGGTCGACGTAGCTGTAGATCGCCTGCAATTGCGGTTCGATGTACCAGTTTTTGTCGAACTCATACGGGTAGCCGTTCTCCAGCGAAGCGGTGTAGCCCCAGCCCCGCGTTTTCAGTTTCGGCAGGTTGCTCGGTTTGGCTTCGACGTCGAAGCGATTGACCTGGAACACGCCATCCAGATACCAACCGGACGGGCCGAAGTGCGTCCAGTAGGCGCCCAAACCATAAGCACGCAAGGTGTCCTCCCCGGCGTTGCGACGGGTGTAATGGCTGACGCCCGCGTCGATGGTGCCCGCCGACAGCGAGATACCGGCCTGCTCATGACTGCCGTCAGTTCTGACCTTGCGATAGAGGTCAGTGCCGACCTGAAACGCCGTCAGGTCATAGTTGTATTCAGGCGTGTTGCCCAGGGCGTTTTTGCGATCGCCATCCTGCTTGCCGCTGCGATAAATCACCCGGCCCCAGCCCATGGACGGTGTCGTCGTCGATTCATCTTCCTTGGGCAGTGGATCGCCGGCGTTCAGGCGTTCTTCGCCCACGCGCTCGTGCAGGGTGTCGACCATCGTCCGCCCGTAAACCAGCGCCAATGCGGGTACCGCACCGTACAGAGAAACTTCCGGGCGATAGTTGGGCACCGGGGCAGGTGAAGGTGCAGGTGTTGGATCGGGGTCTGGCGTCGGGTCGGGATCGGGCGTTGGATCCGGATCTGGAGGCGTCGGAGGCGCAGGCGGCTCTGGCGGCCCATCCGGCACGGGCGCATCGGAACGCAGAAACCAGCTGTTGCGCGCACTGCCATCATCGCCGCCCTGCTGCAGGCGATACTCATACGGCCCGGCGACCACGCGGCTGGCCAGGCGAAACGCGTTGGCATCACCGGCCCCGGCGCTGTTGTTGAGCGCCTCGACCACCGCGATACCGTTGCCCTGCGTCACCGCGCCCTGCCCGCCAACATTGCGCACCGCAAGCCCCGTGGCGCCGCCGCTGCCGGTCGCGATCGAGTCGACCACCAACATGTCAGAACGACTGTCGGCACCTCCCGCATTCAGCGTGGTATTGAGCAGCAAGCGACCGCCATTGGAGACGAACACCCCGCCACCGTTAGTGCCCGGCGTGGATGCGCCGCTGATCAGCAGCACATTACCGACGGTGTTGCCGCCGCCCGGAAGATCGAGGGTGCCGCTGTTGGTGAAGCGATTAACGCCGAGCAACTGCCCCTGCACCGCACCGCTCGCGGTCGGCGTGTTGAACGTCTGCCCAAACGGCAGATACGCACCGCTGGAATTGAAATTGACGATACCGCTCGCCGGTTGCTCTGCCAGACGGATCACGCCGCTGTTGTCGATACTGTTGGCGCCCGAAGTACCGAGGTTGCTGGCCGCCACTCCCCACGTGTCCCGCGTGCCGCTGCCGGTTGAATCGGTAAAATTGCGCAGCGTCCAGGTGCCGCGGTTGGCCACCGTGCTCGCCGCACTCACAGCGTTCACCGAGCCGTTCATCTGCCCAATGTTGTCGAGGGTAAATGTCGTGCCGGGCGTGGTCGCATCGCCGCGCACCGCAACATCGCTGAGCGCACCGATGACGCCTGTGTTGTTCAGCGATTGCGTCGCACCACCCAAGGCGATACCGCTGCTGTCGGCCCAGCCCCCCTGAATCGTTGCGCTGTTGCTGACGTTGGCCACGCCGCCATCGGTCAACGCGGCGATGCCCGATGAATTCGTCCCTCGCGAGGTGATCGCTCCGCTGTTCGTGACCGAAACATTCGCCGCACCCGACGCTTCAGCCAGAATCCCCTGACTGTTGCTGGCGCCCTGCGTTTGAATCGAGCCGGTGTTGACGATGGTCTGTGTACCGTCGCCGGACAAGGTGCGAATGCCACGCTGCTGATCACCGCGAGCGATCAGTTGCCCGCTATTGCTGATATTCACTGTGCCCGCGCCCGTGCCGCCGTTGAACGCGCTACCGGCAAGAATCGCCGCGCCAGCCCCGTTGACGTCAATCAGCGTCCCGGTGAACACCGCGCTGACATTTCCGCCCAGCGTCAGCGCCTGCAATCCAAAGGAGCCAATGCCACTGCCGTCACCCGTCCCCGCGTCGGAGTGCGTGATGATCGTGCCGCTGGCGGCGATGTCTACGGTTCCTGTTGGGGCTTGAGTCGTGGCGTAAATACCGTTGGCATTGCTGTTGAAGGTTTCGATTCGATCGCCAGAATAGTTGACCCGGACGTTGCCCCCCGTTGAGTCCACCCGAATGCCGCCCGCGCCAAAACCGCTGGCGGTGATGTTGCCGGAATAATCGATCAACACATTATTCTGTTCGGCGCTGACGATGATGCCGTAAGCGCGATTGGTGCTCTGCGCGCCGAGCACGGTGAGATCGCCACTGCCCGTGACGGTGACATCGCCGGTACCGCGCTTGATGATATAGATCGCCCGCGCACCGACATTACTGGCGATGTTGCCGACGTTGATCGACGCATTGTTTTCGATACTGATCGAACCCAGCCCACCAGTATTGTCGTTGGCGTAAATCCCGTGGCCACCGCCGCCGGTGGTAGTAATGGTGCCGTTGTTGACGACATTGATACTGCCAACGGTCGAAATCGCACGAATGCCGAAGCCGTTGAGGCCGTCGGTATTGATCGTGCCACTGTTGCTCAGAAGCGTATTGCCAGCGCCGCCTTCAGTGAAGATGCCGAAGGCGTTCATGCCCAGTCCCTGAACACTGGCCGCATTCACCACGGTGGTGTTGCCATTGATCGCGCGGGTATGCACCCCGGCGTGGTTGCCGACGCCAGCGGTCGGCAAGGTGTCGTCGATGATCGGCAGACCGGCCGACAGCGCATCGTCGTTGTTCACCAGAATGTTCACCCCGGCACCGACGTTGACGTTGTTGTCGCCGCTGCCCGTGGCCTTCGTCCAGATTCCGTTACCCCCCAGCAGGGTGATCTGCCCATTGCCCTGGTGGCTGACATTGATCGCCCCGCCGCCGCTGCCGTTGACGTCGATGCCGTCATGCTCGTTGCCGACGACCGTGTTGAGGATGTTCAGGGTGGTGCCGGACGTCACCGTGACCGTCGAAGAACCCGCGCCGGCATTGGTGATCGCCAGCGCATCGAGGCCGCTGCCGCCGATGTTGACGGTGTTGGTGCCGCCATCGACGGTCAGCGTCGCGTTGCCGGTTGTGCCAATGACATTGGAAAACACTGCGTTGGCGGCGGTCGGTGGTGTGCTGTCGACGGTCGTGCCGCTGAGGCTGAGCGCCGAGTTGCTGTTGTTGCCGCGAACGAGCACGGAAGAGCCGGCCGTGGTGGTGATGCTCGTGCCCGCTTGCGTGCTGATCGTGGCGTCGATACCGGCAGTCGGCATGCAGGTTTGCGAGACGTTATAGGCGCCAGCAGCCAGCGGCCCACAGGCCGCGTAAGCATCGGTCAGGGTCAGGGCATTGGCCATGGCGACCAGCAAGGCACTGCGAAGAAAGTGCGGGGCATGCCCGCCGAATGGATGCACACAAGCGCTTTGCATGAAAACCTCCTTGTCCCAGCGTTTTCCCCCGTGGCAGGCGACTGACGGCACCACCGGAGTCTTGCGTGGTAAATACAGCTTTAAACCTTAGTAGCTATTTCGAAAGATGGCGGAAAACCCGTGGCCTGCGCAGTGTTTCTGCACGGCTTTATCCATTCAGCTGACTTTTTGATCCACAGCAATATTTGCCCGCCAGCGCCGCCGTAATCTGTCTTTGCTGGAAGACAGCCGTGCTGTGCGCACGTCACAGGCCTTGGGCCAAGGTGGCGACAAATGAACAAAAAACGCATCGTCTGGGGGAGCATTCTCCTGGGGTTTCCGTGTGTCTTGCTTCCCGTATTGTTGATGGGCTATCTGGCTTGGGTGCTCAATCTGCACGCCGCGCAACAACGTCTGGAAACCCTCGCGGCCGTCGCCTCCAGTCGGGCCAGCGGCACGTTCAACGAAGCCGCCGGTGCATTGAAAACCATCGCCGGATCGCACCTCGTACCCTGCACGCCCGAGAGCATTGATGAGATGCGTTTGCTGACCATCAATACCTTCTCGGTGAAGTCGGTCGGTTATGTCGAGCAAGAGATTTACGCCTGCGGTTCCTGGGGCCCGGTCGGACACCACGCAACGCCATGGCCGGAGGACTTCACCACCACCGACGGCGTGCGCGTGTCGCTCGGTGTGCAGTCACGCATCGTCCCGGCCAAGCCGATGATGGCGCTGCAATACGCGGCGTTCAATGTGCTGGTCGACCCCGCACAATTTCTTCATGTGATGCTCGAAGAGGATATGCACCTGACGGTCGGCACCGCTGCCGGCCAGTTGGTCAGCGCCTCGCGACCGGGAGCGGAGCATTTTCTCAGCCGCGTGCACTCGGGTTCGCATTCGGCTCTGGACGGAGGTTACCTCTACACCCTCGTGCACAGCGGTGACTGGGTGGCGATTGCCGCGATCTCCCGGCATGAATTGATGCAGGGGCTGGTTCGCCGGGAAATGCTGCTGTTGCCCATCGGCGGTTTGCTCGCCGGCCTGCTGGTGTTGCTGATTGTGCGCCGCACACGCCAACGCCTGTCGCCGCTGGCCGAGCTGAAACTGGCGGTGCGTAATCGCGAATTCGTCGTTCACTATCAACCGATTGTCAGCCTCAGCGATGGCGCCTGTGTCGGTGCCGAAGCCCTGTTGCGCTGGCAGCATCCCGACGGTTCGATGGTCTGCCCCGACGCGTTCATCCCGCTGGCCGAACGCAGTGGCCTGATTCTGCCAATCACCGATCAAGTCATCGATTCGGTGATGCGCGACATCGGCCCCTTGCTGGTCAAGGAGCGCAGCCTGCACGTGGCGATCAACCTCGCCGCCAGGGACGTCAGCAGCGGGCGCTTCCTGCCCGGGCTGGAGGCTGCGCTGCACAAGGCTGGTGTGCAGCAGAATCAGATCTGGCTGGAGGCCACCGAACGCGGTTTCCTCGACATCGACGCCGCCCGCGCCACGGTCAATCACGCCCGCGAACTGGGTTATCTGGCCGCGATCGACGACTTCGGCACCGGATTCTCCAGCCTGCAACACCTGCAACGGCTGCCGCTGGACGTGCTGAAAATCGACAAGTCGTTCGTCGACAACATTGAACAGGATGCAGCGACCGGATCGGTCACCGGCCATATCATCGAAATGGCCAAGAGTCTGCAATTGAAGATCGTCGCCGAAGGCATCGAAACCGAGGCACAACGGGATTACTTGCGCGCCAATGGTGTGCACTTCGGTCAGGGCTGGCTGTTTGGCAAAGCGATGCCGGTCGAGGATTTTTTGCGCTTTCAACACGCGCGGGCAAACGTGGTCAGCGACCACGCTGCGCTGGAGTCGACCGTGTGATCAGGCATTCCACAAAATAAATGAACCCAGCGCACCTCTTGCCACCTAACGCATAGACCATCAGGAGGTAGCCAATGCATATCGAAACCGTGTGGATCGTACTGGCGGCAGTTCTTCTGCTTATCGAGCTTTGGGCCATCAATCGGGTGCGCAAAAGCGAGGGGAAATCGAGTACCAAGGGCGTGTGGATCGTGCTGATCGTGTTTGTGCCATTGTTCGGTTTGATTGCCTGGGCGTTGGCGGGGCCCAAGCACATCACCCATGGCGCGACCTCTAATTCCAGCCGCTGAACCGATAAAGGGTGAGGGAGATTGCTCCCTCACCCATCGGGTTCATTTACTGTCTTCAGGCTTGTCCTGCTGTATTTGCAATGACGCTTTGCTCTTGTCGCCTTCCTTGTTGGGAGCATCGTTGGAACCCTCGTAACAACCTTGCAGCAGCATCACGCTGCAGATCCCCAGACACGCGCAGATTTTCCTCATGATCGTCTCCTGAACACTGAATTTGCCATCGCCGCGAATGTGCGCGCGATGCGTTGCCTCTGTGGGTGGACGCTACAATCACCCATCAGTTCGAACTTTTTCGTTGATTGCAGGGACGTTGAAATGGGTAATGGAGCAGCAGGCAAACGCGTCGTGGTGATCGGCGCGGGCATTGTGGGTGCTTCTGTGGCGTATCACTTGGCGAGCAAAGGCGCAAAAGTCATCGTGATAGAGGCTGGGGAAATTGCCAGCGGCGTGACTGGACATTCGTTCGCGTGGCTCAACACGACACATTCCGGGTCTGATCCCATCGCATCATTACGCGGCGCCGCCATCGCCGAGTATCATCGGCTCGAAGCCGAGTTGCCCGACCTGAACGTGCAGTGGACTGGCGCTCTGACGTACGGCGCGGCGCTTCCGTATGCGGCATCGCTGCTGAATAGGGACGATATCCGGCGTCTTGAACCCAACCTGAAAAATCCACCAGAGCAGGCGAGCTATCGAGCCGAAGAAGGCGCAGTTGATGCTGTGCAAGTGACTCACGCGCTGCTCTCCGGCGCCAAGACTCACGGGGCGACAGTACTGACTTACACCCGAGTGCTTGGCTTTATTTCCCGCGATTCAACCGTTACCGGCCTTAAAACCGAAACAGGCACAGTCGATGCTGATGTAGTGGTGCTGGCCGCCGGCACAGCGATCCCGGGGTTGGCGGCGATGCTCAACGTTACGTTGCCGGTGGACGCATCACCCGCCATTTTCATTCGCTACAAGACTCAGCCCAGCCTTGTGAACGGCGTCATCTCCAACTCCGCGATGGAAGTTCGGCAGCGCGTCGACGGCACGTTGCTGGCGGCGGAAGATTATTTGGGAGAAGCCTTCGGAAACCAGCCAGCGCAGATTGCGTTGCGCACAGCCAAAGGCATTCAAAGCGAGTTGGACGGGGTTATTTCTATTGAGCCGGACGGCGTTTTCGTCGGCCTTCGACCCATGCCTGTCGATGGCGTCCCCATCGTTGGATTCTTGCCGAATATCAACGGCGTCTATGTTTGCGCGATGCATCCGGGGGTGACACTCGCCGCCATCGTCGGCCGACTAGCGAGTGAAGAGATCAGCGAGGGCCGCGTATCGGATGCATTTGAGGCGTGCCGTCCCGATCGGTTTTGCCGCTCACGCTAACAGTTCAGTAATCCAGCGAACCTGTCGGGCGGTGTCCTGCACTTTCGCCTCGGGCACTGCATCGCGGGCGTGGGCGAACTGGGCCAGTGTTTTCTGTTTGTACTTCAACTTGCGCTGCCACTTACTCAGAAACGCCGCGCTGCGGGCGCGCATTTGCAAGGGACCGAAATA
This sequence comes from Pseudomonas sp. NPDC088885, assembly GCF_044750025.1. Classification (NCBI taxonomy): domain Bacteria; kingdom Pseudomonadati; phylum Pseudomonadota; class Gammaproteobacteria; order Pseudomonadales; family Pseudomonadaceae; genus Pseudomonas; species Pseudomonas sp. NPDC088885. The sequence goes on from NZ_JBIVJB010000001.1 coordinate 417,581, forward strand.
CAGTTCTTCGTCGGTGTAAGCCACTGGTCCAGCACGTTCGGCGACGATGATTTCGTAGTAGAAACGGTTTTCGTGCAGCAGTTCTTCACAGCGGATGGTGTAGCCGTTGTCCATCAACCACTGACGCAGCGGCTGCTCGCCGCCGTTGGGTTGCAGGATCAAACGCTCTTCACCGCTCAGATGGGTTTTACCGCTGTCGAGGATGTCGCGAATCGTCTCGCCGCCCATGCCGCAAATGGTCAGCGCAGTGATCGCGTCGCCCGGTTTGATCGCCGCCAGACCGTTGGCATGGCGCACGGTGATGTGTTGCTCAAGATCGTTTTCGCGCACCGTGCGTTCAGCGGCGCGAAACGGCGTCAACGCGACCTCCCCCGCCACCGCCGAGCTGATCGCGCCACGACGCATCAACGCCACCGGCAAGTAGCCGTGATCGGAGCCGATATCGGCCAAGCGAGCGCCCGCCGGCACGTGCGCAGCCACGCGCTCCAGGCGTTGGGACAAGGTGTTGTGGTTCAACAAAAGACTCCTTCGAGCGACGGTTTTTGGCGGTTTGCGACCCTTCGCGAAGGTGTGGCAGCCAGTCAAACGACGGAGTTTGCCCAACGGTTGCGGACATCTCAAGCGCAGCGCCGATCAGGCTGACCAAGTGACGCCTTTTGCTGCGCCTTCGATCAAGGATTGCTTTAGACTTGCGCGCTTTTTTTCAGCAAGGGATTTGCACATGCAGCGCGTTGTGATTTTGGGTAATTCGGGCAGCGGTAAATCCACCCTCGCCCGCGAGATTGGTCATCGACTGTCGCTGCCGGTGGTTCATTTGGACACACTGTTCTGGGAGCCCGGCTGGATCGAACCGGACAATGAAATTTTCCGCGAGCGAGTACGTCAGTCTGTCGCCGGCGATGCGTGGGTGTGCGAGGGCAATTATTCGCGGCGCACGTTTGATTTGCGATTGCCTCGCGCCGACCTGGTGGTTTGGCTCGATACACCCCGCGCTGTTTGCATGAAGCGAGTGATTCTGCGCAGCGCGCTGAACAAGCCTCGGGCGGATCTGCCGGCGGGTTGTACGGAGCGGCTGGACAAGGCGTTTGTGGGATTTTTGAAGTTTGTCTGGAATTACGACCGGGTGAATCGGCCGAGCATCGAGGCGAATCGGCTGGCGATTGCGCCGCAGGTGCCGGTGGTTCGGCTTTGCGGGGCGCGGCAGATTTCGCGGTTTTTGGATGGATTGGGGGGTTGAGGGGGATTTCGCGGTGGCCCGACTGTCCCCTTCGCGAGCAGGCTCACTCCTACAGGGGAACGCATTTCAAACTGTAGGAGTGAGCCTGCTCGCGATAGCTTTTTCAGCCGCGCCGCATCAACCCGCCGGCACCTCAAGCCCGACCTTCACCCGATCCAGCGCCACAATGGTTTTGAACCACGTTACGTTGGTGTTCTCGGCAAACAATCGCCGCGCCAGCGCCTGATATTCCTGCATGCTGGCGACCGTCAGTACCAGCACAAAATCCACCTCGCCGGTGACGTAATAGCACTGCTGAACCTCGGGCACCCGGAAGTGCGCCTTCATTGCCTCCAGCGCCTCAATGCTGGTGCGCTCTGCCATCACTTCAACAATGATCGTGATCGGGCGACCCACCGCATTCGGATCGACAACCGCGACATTGCCGGTGATCACGCCCGCCTCTTCCATCCGCTTGATGCGGCGCTGAACCGCCGCCGTGGACAAATTGACCTGCTCGGCCATCAGGCGCAGCGGCATGGCGTTGTCGCGCTGGACGAGTTCGAGGATGGCGCGGTCGAATTTATCCAGTGATTGGGGTGCAGCGGCGCTTTTAACCATGTCAGGCTCGCGAGAAAATTTCTCGAAAACTAGCAGAAAACTGCGCACCTTTATCCAGTCGTGCGAAATATTATCTTGCTCGCAGTCGGCATTCGCCGGCTGATCGAGAATTTGCACAGGGTAATGTTGGCCATGGACGCACTGTTTCATCTCTCCCCTGTTTTGCTGGTGACCGCCATGTTGGTCGTGCTGCGCCGGCCTCCGGTTCAGGCCGCTGTCGCCGGCACGCTGCTGGTGATGGTGCTCTGGATTGCAGGCGCAGCTGATGCCTGGCAATCGAGCAGCCTGCTGGCCGCCGCTCAAGACACCGCCGTGTTGTTCGCCAGCACTGCATTCGTGATTGTGCCGGGGCTGGCGTTTGTGATGGTGATCGAGCGGCTGGGCGTGAATCTGGCCGTCAGCCGATGGGTGCGTTCGCTCGGATTGGGACGCGGCGATCAAGTGGTGTTTATCGTGCTCGGGCTGGCGCCATTGCTGGAGGCGATGACCGGTTTCGGTGTGTCGCTGATTGCGACGGTGCCGCTGCTGTTAAGTCTGTTCGAACGCCGGGTGGCCTTGCGCATCGCGCTCACCGGCATGGCGATCATGCCGTGGGGCACGTTGGGCCTGGCCTCGGTGATCGGTGCTTCGCTGGCGCATCTGGATGCCGCCGCGCTGGCGCAGACGTCGGCGCTGACCAGTGCGCTGGTTTTCCTCGGATTGGCAGCGTTGGCGTTGTATCTGGCGGGTGCGCGGCAATGGCAGGAATGGCGGGCGCTGGGCGCGTTTTGGTTGATCTTCATCAGCGTGTTGTATAGCACCAGTCGCTGGCTGGGGCCGGAAGTCGCCGGTGTTGCCGCAGGTCTGGTGACGGCGACCGCTGCACTGGCCGCCGGCCTATGGCGACGGTCTCGCAACATGAGCGAACACGATGAATTGCATTGGCCACGTCAGGCTTGGCCGTATCTGTTGTTGATCGTCAGCATCGTCGCGTTGAAAGTGTTGTGGGCAATCACTGATTGGCAAAATCACTGGGTGGTGCAAGGTGCTCAGGTCAGTTGGAAACCGTTGGCCTCCCCCGGTGTGGCGTTGATTCTGGTGTTGATCGGGTTAGGCTTTCACACGCGAAAAAACGTTACCGACAGCGGCATGCTGAGCGGATTGGCTGCGCGCGCCAAACGGCCGTTGCTGACGATTTTCTTCTTTCTGGCGATGTCGCAGATGATGGTCAAAGCGGGTTTTCTCGCGGGCCTGATGCAATTGCTCTCAGGTCTATCGCCCAGCGCCGCGACCTCGCTGGTTGCACTGCTGGGTGCGCTGTCAGGCTACATGACCGGGTCGAACGTCGGCGGCAACGCGATCTTCATGCCCGCCATCGCGATGCTGCCCGAGTCTTCGCGTTTGTTGTTGGCAGCGGTGCAAAACAGCGCGGCCGGGCATGCGGCATTAGGCTCGTTGTCGATCGTTATGTTGATTTTGGGGTTAGCCAAAACACAGGCCAAAGAAGAGAGTGAACTGGTCAGGTTTGGCTTTGCGCTGGTGTGTCTGAATACGGCGCTGGTCGCTTTGACTGCCGGGGTGTTGAGTGTGTGGATTGGATAGCGATTCGGGATAAACTCGCGACGAAATATTCAATGAAACGGAATTCACCTCATGTTCAAACGCAACACGCTCGTCCCGGAATTGATGGTCACCGACCTGCCGGACAGCCTGAGTTTCTAATGCCAGGACACCTGGTGCCGGGCGGCGGAAGTCGAGGTGGGTCAGCGCGAGTTTATTGTTCAGGATCCGGACGGGTATCTGGTGAGGCTGGTGGAACGGTTGGGTGAGCGGGCGGTTTGAACGCAGGTACCTCAATCAACGCTGATCCCTTGTAGGAGCCGAGCTTGCTCGCGAAGGCGGCGTAACTGTCGATAGGAATGTTGAATGTGCCGGCCTCTTCGCGAGCAAGCTCGGCTCCCACAGGATAGGTGATCAACAATGCTGTCCCGTTCACTTCCGCGATCCGAGTTCAGGTGCTGATGATGCCTAGAGTACAGACTGTAACCATTGATTTGAGTGAAGTGACGAGTTCCGCCGAACTTCACGCGTTGCTGCGCGAAAGCCTGGGTTTCCCTGATTGGTACGGCTGTAACTGGGATGCGTTCTGGGACGCGATCACTGGGCTGGTTGAATTGCCGCTCAAGCTGCAGATTTCAGGATGGCAGGCGTTCTCCAGCCACTTGCCTAGGGATGCGCGGCTGATGCAAAAATGCCTTGAGCAGATGACGGCCGAATTCCCGGAGCAAGCCGCCACTGTCATGTTTGACTAAAGTACGGCCTGCCCCCTCCCCTCGCTAATCAAAAGCCCCGTTGAGGACTTCGTAGATGAGACCCGTCGCCAACGCGACGAGAATCAGATCCGTGCCCGCTTGCTGCCATTCATAGCCGTCGTAATGCGGCAGATGGCCGACAAGGCGTCCATCCAGTTTCTTCGCGATCCCCGGTGGCAGGGGCTTGCCGCGTGCGAGGTTTTTCTGGATCCCGGGCGGCAACGACGGCCCTGGGCTCCAGTAATCGCGATAACCACCGACAATGCCGAGCACGTTGCCGCGGTCGATGCTTGGGCCATTGCCCCAGTCGCCACCGGACTTCTTGCCCTTGTTGCCGTGCCCGTCCTGTCCACCCTGGTTCTGCACGTTTTGCGAGTTGCCTTTACCGTTGCCCTGGCCCTTTCCGTTACCGGGATCGGCCAGCGCGGCGGTAGAACCGACAATCAGCGCGACGCATGAAAGCGCTGCAATCGTTGAGCGTAATCTGAACATGAGAGGTTCCTTCATGGTTGCGTGCTCCTGTGTCTTCCGGACGCTGCACGTTCAGCTTAGATGATTGAACGGGCACAAGTTCAGGAGGCGACTGCACAGCGATTTGACGTCCCTGACCAGCTTCTGGCTGTCGGTTAAAAACCCTCCTGCCGCCATGGATCCGTCTACGCTCACTCCATTCCCCCAACAGCGCCCCCGCATCCGGAGCCACCGACATGATCCGTCCCTTGCTGACCGCCCTCACCCTGCTCGCGCTGAGCCTCCCAGCCCACGCCGACATCACGCCGTTCCCCGCAGGCTTCAAGACGCAGGACATCAAAGTCGAAGGCGCGACGATGCACGTTCGGGTCGGCGGCAAAGGCCCGGCGGTAGTGCTGTTGCATGGTTTTGGCGATACCGGCGACATGTGGGCGCCGCTGGCAACGGATCTGGCGCGCGATCACACGGTGGTGGTGCCGGATCTGCGTGGCATGGGGTTGTCGTCGATCCCCGAGGGTGGCTATGACAAGAAGACACAGGCCGGCGACATTCGCGCGGTGTTGAGCGCGTTGAAAATCGAACACTCGGTGGTCATCGGCCATGACATCGGCACGATGGTCGCGTTTGCCTACGCCGCACGCTATCCGCAGCTCACCGATCGTTTGGTGGTGATGGACGCGCCCGTGCCCGGCATTACGCCGTGGAACGACATCGTGCGCTCGCCGATGCTCTGGCATTTCGATTTTGGCGGCAAGGACATGGAGCGCTTGGTGGCTGGCCGCGAGCGCATCTACCTTGACCGCTTCTGGAACGAGTTCGCCGGCACCCCGGCCAAGGTCGATGAACAAACCCGTCAGCACTACGCCAAACTCTACGCGCGCCCGGGTGCCATGCACGCCGCTTTCGCGCAATTTCGCAGCATTCGTCAGGATGCCCTCGACAACGAGCCTGTCCTGCAAAAACACTTGAGCATGCCGGTACTGGCGGTGGGCGGCGAGAAATCCTTCGGCAACAACGAGGCGATCGTCATGCGCAATGCCGCTGACAACGTCACGGAAGTGGTGATTCCTGCGGCAGGTCATTGGCTAATGGAAGAGGCACCGGTGCCGACGATTAAAGCCGTTCGGGACTTTATATCGCTGTGACCCCAGTTGTTGATTGCCTGGACTCGATCCATAGGTCAGGATTCACCCCTTTTCCAGCGGAGAGCAAACGTGGAGCGTCTATTCGTTTATGGAACCCTGGGCCCGGGGCGACCGAATGAGCATGTCATGCTGAAGATCGGCGGCGTCTGGGAAACTGCCACGCTCAAGGGCCGCTTGGCCGAAGCCGGTTGGGGTGCGGAATTGGGTTATCCCGGCCTGATCATTGCCGACGATGGCGACGACATTGCCGGCTACGTGTTCTCTTCCGAGAATTTTGCCGAACACTGGGCAGCGCTCGACGAATTCGAAGGTTCTGAATACCAGCGCCTGCAGACGCAGGTGACCTTGGCAGACGGCTCAACCATCGACGCTTACGTGTACGCTCTTCGCTAGTTGCTATTGCGCCTTTAAAACCGAGTAAAACCGATGAACCGTCAAAAGAAACTCAAGCAGTTGTTCAAGGAAAAGGCCAAAAAGGCCAGCGCCAAACTGGCGCCAAAAAAGCCGAAATACATCAGCAAGGCTGATCGCCTGAAGCTGGACGCCGAGGCCGCTGCAACCCCAAGCGAAACCGCCGAAAGCTGATCCCCGCGTTTCAGGCCCGATCGCAGTGTTGCAACGCACACTGCAATCGGCGCCGCCCTCATCGCGTTTGATTGACCACGCGAATCTGCGTCAACCCTACCCGCTCGGCCTGCTCCAGAATTTCTTCCGGAGTGGCGTCTGCCGTGGGCATCAGCAAGCCGTTTTCGGCATCGCCCAAATGCAACTCCAATAGATGCATGGCCGCTTCATGCTCGGCCAGATGGGTGTCTTTGAGTTCGAAGGTGTGGCTACGCGGCTCGCCGTTAAACAGGTATTCCAAGGTATAGGTGTGCATGCGGATATCCGTCAGTGGTTGAATGGACAACTTAATATCCTGACGAGCCGGTCAGCTTTTAGTTCAACCAAATCACAATAGAGCCCCTTGTGGCGAGGGGATTTATCCCCGTAGGGGTGCGCAGCGCCCCCTTTTTCAAACTCCCAACGGCAACGGCCGATCCTGCACCACCCGCTTCATCACCAACGTCGATGTCAGCCGCTGCACATTGGGCAACGTCGACAGGCTCTCGTCGTACAAACGCTGAAACGCCGGCAGATCCTCAGTGATGACGTGCAGCAAATAATCAGGCTCACCAAACAGCCGTTGCGCATCCACCACGTGTGGAATCTCCACCAGCGCCGTCTCAAACGCTTCGACAGCCTGACGATTGCCCTCGCGCAGGGTGACGAACACCATCGCGGAAAAGTTGAGGCCCAGCGCAGCAGGATCGAGTTGCGCGCGATAACCCAGCAACACCCCCGACTCCTCCAACGCCCGCACGCGGCGATGACAGGGTGAAAGGCTCAACCCGACGCGATCCGCCAGTTCAGTCACCGACAACCGACCATCCTTTTGCAGCTCAGCAAGAATATTGCGATCAATTCTGTCCATTCAGTAAAACCTTCCAATTTGCGACGCCACAACGATCATCTTTGAAAGAAGATTCTAGCCGGTTTTCATTATTCTTCCTTGGCACAAAACACTGTTCAGGAAGCAACGATGATCAAAACCACCTCCAATCAACGACCCTGGGTGACGCCATGACTTTGAGCATGTTTGCCGCGTTCTGGGCGGTGTCGATTCTATTTGTCATCACACCGGGTGCCGATTGGGCGTACGCGATCTCCGCAGGCTTGAAGCATCGCGTCGTTATGCCTGCCGTGGCGGGGCTGTTGTCCGGGCATTTGCTCGCAACCGTCATTGTCGCGGCGGGTGTCGGAACACTGGTCGCCAATCATCCTTTGGCCTTGTCGGTGCTGACGGTGGCCGGCGCCGGTTATCTGCTGTGGTTAGGCGCTAATCTGCTAGCCCGCCCGCCCACGCCGCACGCTGATGCAAGCCAGAGCACTGATTCGTGGGCGCGCTGGGCCTTCAAGGGCTTTTGTGTCAGCGGGTTGAATCCGAAAGTGTTCTTGCTGTTTCTCGCGCTGCTGCCGCAATTCACCAGCACCGCCGCAGCTTGGCCAGTGCCTGCGCAGATGATCGCGCTCGGGCTGGTGCACACCGTCAGTTGCGGAGTGATTTATCTGCTGGTGGGTTTCGGCTCGCAAGTCGTGCTTCAGGCCCGTCCGGCCGCCGCACGCGTGGTCAGTCGATTGGCCGGGGCGATCATGATCGTGATCGCGCTGGTGCTGCTGATTGAACAACTGCGTGCCTGACCTATCCTTCGAGCCAATGCCTATTCAAGGAAGCCTATGAAAACGCCGAGAGAACGTGCCGCCGAGGGCCTGAAGGTCGGAGACAGTTTCAGCGTTGTCCGCTGTTTCTCCTACGACGATATCCAGCAATTTGCGCAGATCTCGCGGGATTACAACCCGGTGCACTGCGACGCTGAATACGCGCAATTACGCCGGTTCAAGGCGCCCGTCGCCCACGGCCTGCTGACGGCCAGCCTGATGACCGAGATTGGCGGGCAGATTGGCTGGCTGGCCAGTGGAATGAGTTTCGAATTCAAGCGCCCGGTGTACGCCGAAGAACAGATCACCTGCCAGTGGTTGATCACCGACATTGCTGAGCGCGGGCACGCGAGAGCCGAGGTCAGCGTCGTCAATGGCGAAGGCGTCACTGTACTGCTGGCGACAACCACCGGTGTGTTGCCCGGCGCGCCGGAGCGGGAATGCCTGAAGCGCATGTTGGCAGAAGGTGATCCAAGCAACCGCTCGCGCCAGACCCGATGATCGAGCTCAACGAGGTTCCTGCATCGGACAACCATTGTGCTCCGCGCGAAACCCGGCCGACATTTCATAGGCCGGTTTACGTACCCGCATGACTCCGCCCAACGGCCGATGCGCAGCCAAACCATGCCACGGGCTGAACGACATACCGTCGTCAATTGCTTCGACGTTGTCGCTGGCCCAGGCGTCCTGCGCATCGACTTCGATTCGCGCGACGGTGAGGTAAGGGCTGAGTTTCTCCGGCCACTCGACCGAGGCGTCTTCGATCGGCATTTTCTCAAGGTCTGTGGCCAGTTGTACCCGCACTTCCCACACCCCCGAGTTCTGCGCGAAATACGCTTTGACCGCTGCGCGCAGGCCATTGGGGTTGTCGGCAAAGTCGACGTGCTGATGAGTCAACGCCGTCAGTGAGGGAGAAATCGGCACGACTGCAATTTTTGCGTAGTACGCGCCATACAGTAATGGCGCGACCGTGCTGAAACTCTCGCCGAGAATGTGAGTTTGCGGGTGGCCGCCGAGACTCTTCAGCGTGCCACTTTCGCCGCCGGCTGACTCAATCGCCGCCTCAACACCGCGCAGTAATGCAGAAAACGCTTTCTTCAGACCGGGCGCTTTATCGGTCGTCTTCGCCAGCAACTTCAGTGATTTAAGAAATGCTTTGGGCGTGGCCGACGTAAAGGCTTTGGCGTTGATCATCACAAAATCCTGCGTCACCACCCCATCGCTGCCCGGCAGCCGTGGGCCGTCCACGCCAATGATCTTCAGCGCCAACCCGCGCGGGGTCGACACCTTGTCATCAAGAATGTCGCCCGGATTGGTTGAGAAACGCAAAACCACCGGCAACGTTCCCGGCGTCGCAAAGGCGCCTTGAGCAAGTTCGGCCGGAAGATTATCGAGCACCGTGATCCGCCCGCGCAGCACGCCATGGGCCTTGGCGTGAACGCTGCGCGTGGCGTGTCCATTGTCCTTGAACGTAGTTTCCATGATGGCATGCAGCGCTTTGTTCAGTTCCTCGCTGGTCTGTGCCTCGTCGTCGGGGATCTGCTCGAAAGCAGGCTCGAATGGCAACGGCCTGGCGGCAATGCTCACTACTGGAAGGTCATTCATGGAAGGTCTCTCCGCTCGATCGAATAGCGAAAAACGCCGGCCGTGTTACAGCTGGCGAAGGCAACGCGTGGAGCGTCAAGCCGTTGGTTTGAGTACCACTTTTGTCCAGCCGTTATCACGCGCATCGAAGTGCTTGTACGTTAGCCAGACGACGGAAAAATTCGTCGGCGCAGACTTATCTGTCAGGGGAGCAAGAACGTATGTTCAATCGAGTGAGCGGCAAGACGACGGACGGTCAGCGACGATACTGAACGTCGAAAACAATGAATTATTTGAGGATGGTGCTTTCTATTTCCGCGCTCGCTGCCCGGTTCAAAAAAGCACTGCGGCGGCTTCGCGCATAAAAATCTCGACGGTCTTGGGCCCGATCCCTTCGAATTCACCCAGACGTTTTTCGAAGGCCTGACGATCGGCGCTCGCCTCAACGATGTTGCCGATCTTGCCGTCGTATTCGGCGTTGAGCTTGTGCGCCAACGCCAGCAATCGCGATGCCGTTGATTCGTCGTAACGCACGTAGTGAGCCTGGCCGAGCATCACCACCAATTGTCGATGGCTGCAGTGCGCCAGTTTCTGCGGCGTATCGCGCTGGTGCTGCTCAACGATCACCTGATAGGCCTTGGCCGCGATAGCGCCCTGAATCCTCTTGCCCATCAAGAAACTGGCGAGCAGCCATTTGAACAGGGCCGTTTCTTCACCACCCTGCAGGTCGATGTTCAACTCGTGTGCGTTGATTGCTTTGTTCACCTGTCTGGCCCTTTGCGATATCTCTCAGTCAGTATCTAGACCCGACACGACTGCGAACGATCCAGTGGCGAGAATCGGTGAAGGAACCCTTATTCGTGCAGGACGCCTAAGGTTTAGCTACAGGAAGGTGGTCAAGCCCAAATGCATAAACCGTACTGTGCCAGGAGGATATTTTGGCTGATCTGGATTGGGTGCAATGGCCAGCGATGGTTGTGACCGTTCTCGCCGCATGGCTGATTGGATCGCAGCGACCGGCAAAGCGAATGTTCGGCTTTATCTGCTTTAGCCTGAGCAACGTGTTGTGGGTGATTTGGGGCGCCTACGCCGGGGCGTACGCGTTGATCGTCTTGCAGATTTGCCTGTTTCTGATGAACCTGCGCGGGCTGAGGAAAAACGCGAAGGGCAAGGAAGCCGAACCCCCTCAAGACTGACGGTGGCCGTCGAAATTCTTCTTGAAGCCTCGGGCATTCATCCCCAAAAGGATGCACTCAAGGAGGATCAGCGCGTAGGCATCGGCGTGCAGCCCCCAAATCACCCAGAGCGCATTGCTGAGGATGAATCCCCAGAAAGCGATCATTCGCCGGTAGGCTCGTTGCGATCCGATAAACCAGGCAGAGGCTACCGTAATGACCATGGCCGGCCACTGCATCCAATCGATGTACTGCAATTTCCGCTCCCGCCTACATTCGCGTCAAAGAGAAACACCGGTACTGACTTGTTGATCAAGCACAGGCACGGCCAGTGACGTACTCAAATTGGCCAGGTACTCACCAAATCCGCCGCGACACTTGTAATCCTTGCGAGCGCTGGTGATCACCGGATTTGTCGCTGTCCAAACGATATGAGCACCAATCCGCGTGAGATCACCCACCAGATGGACGTCTTCGTGGGCAGTGAGATGCTGGAACCCACCCGCGTTTCGGTAGGCCTCGGCACTCAAGCCGAGATTGGCACCGTGGATGTGCCGATGGTTTTCGATGAACTGATAATGCTCCAGGTACTTTGAGCGAACCGACTCACCGTGCTCGTTCCAGCTGTCCACCTCGACGGTGCCACAGACGGCATCGGCTTTGAATTCAATCTGCCGTGCCAGCCAATCGGCGGGCACTGCGGTGTCGGCATCGGTGAAGGCAAGCCATTTCGCGCCAGCGGCCAGCAAGTGCTCTGCGCCGGTGGCTCGCGCCTTTCCCACGTTCTGGAATGACGCCACGATCGTGCTCACGCCCAGCGCTGAAACGATCCGCCCGGTGTGGTCAGTGCAATCGTCGAGGACGACCACTACCGAGACCGACTGGCCCGCCAATGCAGGATGTTGCGCCGCGAACAGAACCGACTCAAGACAGGCCCTGATATGGCGCTCTTCATTATGTGCAGGGATCACGACACCGATCATTAACGCTACCTCCGACTGTCAGAGTTACAGGCTCCTGCAGTCGACCGGTGGCTAAGCCATTAGGTTTAAAAAATCGCACAAGTGGCCGCGTCGGCGACCGCCAGTCATTTGTGTCCCTGAATCTATGAACTTACGTTCGCCGTTCCTCCTCTCCCGCTTACCATCCAGCTGAAGCGGGTAAGACGTCATGAGAGCACTCACTTATCACGGCGCGCACAGCGTCAAAGTCGACACGGTTCCTGATCCGGTTATCGAGCAAAGCGACGACATCATCCTGCGCGTGACCGCGACAGCGATCTGCGGCTCCGACCTGCATCTGTATCGCGGCAAAATTCCCACCGTCGAGCACGGCGATATTTTCGGCCATGAGTTCATGGGCATCGTTGAAGAGACGGGGTCAGCGGTGACTGCCGTGCAGCCGGGCGACCGCGTGGTAATTCCTTTTGTGATTGCCTGTGGCAGCTGCTTTTTCTGTCAGATGGATTTGTTCGCCGCTTGCGAAACCACCAACACCGGCCGTGGCGCGATCCTCAATAAAAAGGCCATTCCTTCCGGAGCGGCGCTGTTTGGATACAGCCATATGTACGGTGGCGTGCCCGGTGGCCAGGCAGAATACGTGCGCGTCCCCAAAGCCAACACCGGGCCGTTCAAGGTGCCGGGCACCTTGTCGGACGAGAAGGTTTTGTTCCTTTCCGACATCTTGCCCACCGCTTGGCAGGCGGTCACCAATGCAGACATCGGACCGGGTTCGAGCCTGGCGATCTATGGCGCCGGCCCGGTGGGTCTGTTGAGCGCGGCGTGTGCGCGGATGTTCGGCGCCGAGCAGATTTTCATGGTCGATCACCACCCCTATCGCCTCGCCTATGCGCAGAAAACCTATGGCGTGATCCCGATCAATTTTGATGAGGACGATGACCCCGCCGACACCATCATCCGCCAGACCAAGGGCATGCGTGGCGTTGACGGCGCCGTGGATGCGGTGGGTTTTGAAGCGAAAGGCAGCACCACCGAAACCGTCCTCGCCACCCTCAAACTCGAAGGCAGCAGCGGCAAAGCCTTGCGCCAGTGCATCGCCGCCGTGCGACGCGGTGGCATTGTCAGCGTCCCGGGCGTTTACTCAGGGTTCATTCATGGCTTTCTGTTCGGCGACGCGTTCGATAAAGGCCTGACCTTCAAAATGGGCCAGACCCACGTTCATCGTTTCCTCCCGGAACTGCTCGGGCACATCGAAACCGGCCGGCTCTCCCCCGATGTGATCATCAGCCATCGCATGTCGCTGGAGCAGGCGGCCGAGGGCTACAGGATTTTCGATAAACGTGAGGAGGATTGCCGCAAGGTCATCCTGACGCCGGGCGACAGCCACATTGCCTTGCCTGAGCTCGATGACGGCGTTGCGGTTCTGGCTACGTAAGCTTCATTCAGCGGCTAAAAAAGGAGCAGAGGATTCAGAGTTTTTGCGAGTCCTCTGGTTCCTTTTTTTAAGCAGTTTGCGTTGATTTCGCGGCGCTGTTATCCGCGTCGTTCGCATCGTAAAAATTCTTGGAATTTTTTTCTCTCGACACCACTCATTGGCGTATGAGCGTAAGGAGTAACTCATGAGCCAGACAGACATTTTCGTCATTGAATACAAGCTTCACGGGCAGCCGAAGTCTTTCGTCATACGCGCGAAAACCATGCGCAATGCCGATGCCTGGCATTGGGCGAGTTGTGATGCCGGCATCGCGCCGATTCCGAAACCGGGCAAGCCGCCATTGAAAGTCGTATCCAAGCCTCAGGCCGAGCGATTCGGCGTCACGGAGGTGAAGTGGCGTGAAACGGCGACCGTGGACTGGACAGAGGCTTGAGCTTAATGCGGCAGACCAGAGAGGTGGACTGCGATGCTTAAACAAATCGGCAACACACACATCCGCGTCGATCACCGCGCCAGCTGTCACTGTGGCGCGGTGATTCTTGAGCTGCACTTGCCTGACGGTCTCCCGGCCCCGCACCGTTGCGATTGTTCGTTTTGCAAACGCAAAGGCGCGGTCGTGGCAGCGGTTCCGGCGGTGGACTTAAAGGTGATCCGGGGCGAATCGGCGCTCCGGACCTACCAATTCGGCAAGCACGTAGCCGAGCATTTTTTCTGTGGCAACTGCGGGATCTACACGCACCATCGGCGCAGTACAAACCCGCATGAGTTCGGCTTCAATGTCGGCTGCCTCGAAGGGGTCAACCCTTACGATCTCGACGAAGTGCCTGTCGCTGAGGGTGGGGTTTGGCAAACACCTTGATTGGAAGCGAAGAAGGATGGTACTCATCGGTCGGTCGAGAACCAGAATGGAATCTCACCCTGAGGACATACGGACATGAGCGCACGAAAAATATTAGTCACGGGTGCTGCCGGCAAGATCGGCGGCGCCTTCTACAAAGCGTATGGCGATGAACTGGTTCTGCGCTTAGCCGATATAGACGTATCAAAACTTGCCGATTCCAGCGAACGTTTCGCCCTCGACATCACCGATTTATCCCGTTGCCATGAAGCCTGCGAAGGCATCGACACCGTCATTCACCTGGCGGCCGATCCGAATCCGGACGCGGATTTCATGACCTCCGTCCTGCCGGTGAATATCGTCGGCACTTACAACATGCTGCTCGCCGCGAAGACGCAAGGCTGCAAGCGCTTCATCTTCGCCAGCAGCGCTCAGGCCATCGAAGGCTACCCCAAGGATGTACAAGTCCACGAAAGCATGGCGCCCCGGCCCGGCAATCTTTACGGGGTCGGCAAAGCGTTCGGCGAAGCACTGGCATCGCTGCATGCCAACGACGGTGCGATGACCACCGTCGCCGTGCGCATTGCCAACGTAAACGAGTTTCACCCGGGTGAAGCGCACAGCCACAGGGACGTTGCGGCGTTTATCAGTGTGCGGGATGTCGTCGCGTTGCTGCGCGATTGCGTGGATGCCGAGCTGAACGGATTCCACGTTGTCCATGGCGTTTCGGACAATCGATACAAGCGCCTTTCGATTGATGAAACGCGAAAAGTCGTCGGCTATGCGCCGCTGGATGATGCCTTCAAGATTCTTGAGGGCAAATAACGCGCGCTAACCCAACGCCGTATCGAGAAACATCATCACTCCAAAACCGAGCATCAATCCAAGGGTCGCGGGCGTCTCGTGACCATTGCGATGGGTCTCCGGAATGACTTCATGAGACACCACAAAAATCATCGCGCCAGCCGCCAGACCGAGAGCGATCGGATAACCCAACGCGAAGCTGCTGGAAACACCCAAACCGACGATGGCGCCGATGGGTTCCATCAGACCTGAAGCGACGGCGATCAGCGCCGCACGCAATGCCGAGAGCCCCGTTACACGCAGTGCCAGCGCAACCGCCAGCCCCTCGGGAATATCCTGAATGGCGATGGCGGTTGTCAGCGGCAACCCCACCTGCATGTCGCCGTTGGCGAAACTCACACCAATCGCCATGCCTTCCGGCAGGTTGTGCAGAGTGATTGCCAATACAAACAGCCAGACTCGATTGATGCGCTTCGCTTCAGGTCCGCGCCGACCGCTTTTTTCGTGTTCGTGCGGCACGAAGCGATCCAGTCCGACCATCAGCGCCACGCCCAGCGCCAACCCGGCCACCACCACGCAGGCCGCCAGCAACTGATTGCCGCACAAGGCCTGTGCCGCTTCGATGCCCGGCAGAATCAGCGAAAAAGAACTGGCGGCAAGCATCATGCCGGCCGCGAACCCAAGCATAATGTCTTGCGTACGCGCAGCAATGTCGCGCAACGCTATCGCCACCACCGCCCCTAATGCGGTGGCGCCAAATCCGGACAGTCCGCCCAGAAAAGCAAAATAAAGATTCGCCTTGTTGGCGCCGACAAATGCGCCATAGCCGCTGACCATCAACAGAACAGCCACACACGCCAGCGCTAGCCAGAAGGCGCGACCTCCCCAACCAGCGTTTGTGAGATGGCTAAACCAGTGTCGAGAAGACGTTTCAGAAGGCGTTGCAGGTTCGGACATCATTCCCACCATTCAATGTGTTTTCACTGATCAAGCGACGATCATTACCCCCGGCAAGGAGGCCCATTGCGGGCCTCCGGTTCTCCGCGATCAGGAGGTGCCCAAGCCTTGGGAAAGGTCGGCGGACGGGGCCGACGACGTTGCAGTCGAGGAGTCTGAACGGGCGGCGACAGCCTCTTGTTCAGTGGTTTTCGTCACGGTATCGCGAACCGCTTCGTAGCCTTCCTGCGCCTGTTTTTTGACTTTATCGACCAGCCCGGCGCTGGTTCGCCCCATCATGCGCTGCTCGGTGCTGGTGGTTGGCAACGCGGCACCGAGCAAGGCGCCCAGTGCGATGCCGGCGGCGGCGACTACCAAGGGTTGTTCCTTGAGCAGTTGATTGAACTGCTGACCCAATACCTGTGAGTTGCGCGCTAACCGATCACCGGCATCGTGCATCGCATGGCTGAGGTTCTCACTGGCGGCACCAACGTTGTCGCCCAAGTGCGCGGCTTTGCCTTTCAGCGATTGGTAACCTTCTTTCAGCGAATCGGCCGTCTGGTGCAAATGGCCCCGTGCACTGTCGATACCGTCCGCCAAACCATCCGCCCATTCCCCGGCCCTGTCCTGATCGGGCCCGGTTCGATAGACCGGTTGCGGCACCGGCGGCCGGTTCTGGCTCATCATCAGCCACAGCAGACCCACCGAGGTCAGCACCGCAGGCACGGGGTTGTTGCGCACGCTGGTGCCAAGGTTAGTGATAAACGTCGAGCCATTGTTTTGCATCAGGCCCCAGGCCTGGTCGAACATCTGACCGGGGGTGAACTTGCTCTCCAACTGGTCGACGATGTTGCCGATGCTGGCGCGCTGCGCGTCGATTTCCCGTTCGATCTGCTCGGGACTCTTTTGCGATTCGATATCCAGTTCAGTGTTCATGAGACTTTCCTCCGCAGCGCTTCCTGATCTTTGTTCAGAGCGTCCAGCGTCCGGTCAGGTTTGAAATGGGACGGCTCGAATTGTTTTTTGCCGGTTTGCAACATGGCGAAGCCGATGATCATCACCACAACACCGACGATCAACGCTGCCAGCCACGGCGCCATGAACAGGCTCAAAGCGTAGACCGCCGACATCAGCAGGATGATGAAACCCGCCAGAAAAACGATGGCACCGCCCGCCACTGCTGCAATGCCAGCCTTCAGCGTGGTGAGGCTGGTTTGCAGCTCGGCCTTGGCCAAGGCCAGTTCCTTGGTGAATAACGCGGGCACTTCGCGGGACAGCTGTCGAAGCAGACCGACGACAGAAGCGTCGTCAGGTTGCGCAAGAGGCCTTGTGCCCGGCAGATCCGGATCGTCTCTGTTCATCACAGTTCTCCTTTCGCGACTGGCGCAACGGGGGTCGGTGCGGGCGACGTTTCATAAGGCCGATGGGCGCCATAACCGTCTGATGGCGGCATGGAGGAACTGCCTGCTGCCGGATCGTGATGAGCGCTGACGGTGACCGCCGCGCCCGTGCCGGCCTTGAGGAATCGCGATAATCCGAACCCCACGGCAATGGTCCCGGCAATGAACAGCGCGGGATTGCTGCGCGCCAGATCCGCCGCATCGTGCAAGAGCTGTTCGGCACTCTTGCCGCGAAGATTGCCGGCCAGCCCCGTCATCGACTCCGCCATGTCGCTGAGGTAGTCGGACATGCCCAGTGAGTCCTTGTCCTCCAGTTCCGACACAAAGCTTTTCGCACCTTGCGCCAATGCCTCGATCTGATCGGCGGCGGTGTCGCGATATTGGCCAAACTGCGCATCGGCTTGATGCCTCGCGCCGCCCAACGCCTCTGTGACCTCTTCCTTTAAATGCTCAAAGTCGTGCTCAGGCTTGCTGCCTGCCGGATCGCCGGTCTGAGATCCTGCTCTGCTGTCTGAAGTATTCATGTCGTCCCTCGCCTTCTGAATGAAAACGTTTAACGGGACTGCGCAGCAAGGATTGCCCTGAGCCCCTCACTGCAGAGGACGGGGGAGTTTGGCGCAGAGTTCAAAGAGGATGATGGGCGACCTGCAAGAAGGTTTTCCAGCAGCGACGGTCGCGCGCAAACATGGCGACGAGCGGTCTAAATGTAAAAAAGAATTTCAAGAACTGGCTGCGGTCAGACTCGTTACATTCAACGAGAGCTCGCACTCATGACTTTTGCACGTTTCTGCCAAGGCCTTTCAAACTGGGCCGGCAGCTCGAAAACTTTTCTCCTCGCGATCGTCTTGATTGGGGTTTGGGGACTGACCGGGCCGTACTTTCACTACAACGATACCTGGCAACTGATCATCAATACGTCGACCACCATCATCACCTTCCTGATGGTGTTTCTGATCCAGAACACACAAAACCGCGACAACGACATTTTGCATCTGAAGATTGATGAACTGATTCGCGCGACCACGGCGGCGCAGAATGCGACGTTGGGGCTGGATAAAATGGGTTCACGGGATCTGCGCAAACTGCGCGATCGCTATAGCTCGCTGGGTGAGCGTCACCAGGTCAATCTCGACCCTGAAGCGCATGAAGCGTTTGTTGATGGCGTGCCTGTCAAAGCTGCCGCCACCGAAGTGGAGCCGGGTGAGACGCAACGCTGACGCAGCGGTTTTGAGGCGCGCCCCGAAATGTGTGCATGACATTACGAACTGTGGGAGCGGGCTTGCTCGCGAAGGCGGTGGGTCATTTAACAATGCATTGACTGGGCTGACGCCTTCGCGAGCAAGCTCGCTCCCACAGGGGCGTTGTGGCGTGCCGCGGGTTTTGTGTATGGCAGAAAACTTGTAGGAGCAGAGCTTGCTCGCGAAAGCGATGGGTCATTCAACGATGCATTGCCTGGGCTGACGCCTTCGCGAGCAAGCTCAGTTCCTACAGGGGTTTGGGGCGTGCCCGGGGTTTTGTGAGCGACAAAGAAACCTGTGGGAGCGAGCTTGCTCGCGAAAGCGGTGGGTCATTCAACAATGCATTGACTGGGCTGACGCCTTCGCGAGCAGGCTCACTCCTACAGGGATTTGGGGCGTGTCGGGGGATTTGTGTACGGCAGAAAACTTGTAGGAGCAGAGCTTGCTCGCGAAAGCGGTGGGTCATTCAACACTGCATTGCCTGAGCTGACGCCTTCGCGAGCAAGCCCGCTCCCACAAGGATTTGGGGTGTGCTCCGGAATTTTGTGGGCGACAAAGAAACCTGTGGGAGCAGGCTCACTCCCACAAGGATTTGGGGCGTGCCCAAGGTTTTGTGGGCGACAAAGAAACCTGTGGGAGCGGGCTTGCTCGCGAAAGCGGTGGGTCATTCAACACTGCACTGCCTGGGCTGACGCCTTCGCGAGCAAGCTCGGCTCCTACAGTGAACGATGGGGTGTTTGAGGGGGATTTGGCTCGGCATAGTTTTTATGCCTGAAAGGCATTGCTGTCCCAAGCTATGCGTTGTCGCTCATATGCCCAAAGCGACTAACCAGCACATTTTTAATTATTTTATTTCTACGTGTGTACGCCGCTATACCTGCGCCTTCGATCCGGCACCTCGCTGGAATTTGCAGGAGCATCCGTGTGAGTCGAACGACGTCGTTTAGCAGAACTTCCCTTCCGAAAGCCGCGCTCACCCTCGCCGCTTTACTCGTTTCCAGTCTGGCGCTGGCGGATACGGTCAAGGAAATCCGTATCGCCGTGCCTGACATCAGCGCCGGGCCGACGCCCAGCGGCGCCGGGATTGTCGATGTGTTACGCGATCGGCAAACCCTGGAAAAGGAGTTCGAAAAGGACGGCATCAAGATCCGCTGGGACTTCTTCAAAGGCGCGGGGCCGGCGATCAATGAGGCCTTGGCCAACAACCAGGAAGACTTCGCTTACCTCGGCGACTTGCCGGCGATCATCGGCAAGGCCGGTGGACTCGACACGCGTTTGCTCAGTGCGACGGCCCGTGACGTCAAACTCTATCTCGCCGTACAGCCGGGCTCGGGCATCACCACCCTCGAAGCGCTGAAAGGCAAACGCGTCGCTATCTTCCGAGGCACCGCCACGCAACTTTCGTTTGCCTCGGCACTCGCGCACCAAGGCTTGAAAGAGAGCGACTACAAAGTCGTCAACCTTGACTACAACGCCGCCAACGCGGCACTCGCCGCCAAGCAAATCGACGCGACCTGGTCCGGCGCCGGCGTGATTGCGCTGAAGGCACGCGGCCTCGCCGAATTGCCGCTGACCACCGTCGACCTCGATGGCGCCGGCAGCATGCAAGCCGTGCTGTTGGGCCGTGGCGCCTTTGTCGACGCACATCCAGAACTGGTCGCGCGCCTGATCAAGGCGCAACAACCCGCCATCACATGGCTGCGCAACGACGACCACAAACAGGACTACATCAACCTGGTTTCAAAACTCGCCAGCTTCCCCGCAGACATCCTCACCACCGATGCCAAAGACCAATCGCTGGTGAAGATTTTCGCCCCGCAGTTCGACGCGCCGTTCCTCGATAACTTGCAGCGCAGCGTCGATCTGGCGCTCCAGGCGAAACTGATCCGCAAAGGTTTTGAAGTGAAAACCTGGGCCGAGCCGCGCTTCATCGAGGCTGCCCTGCAACACACCGACACCGCTTCGCAAACCCCACAAGCCAGCCGCTAAAACAAGGACTCTCCATGACCACGTTGTTCATTTTCCCCGGTGCCTGCTCGTTCGCTGCCCATGTCGTGATCCACGAATTGCAACTGCCGATCAACGTCGAGCGCGTGACCCTTGGCGACCCGAACTCGCCCTATCGCCAGATCAACCCGACCGGTCGCGTGCCTGCGCTGTTGCTGGATAACCAGACGCTGCTCACCGAAAACACCGCGATCCTGCCGTACCTCGCCGACCTCAAACCCGGCACAGAATTATTCGCACCGGCAGGTTCGGTCGAGCGCGCGCAGATTCAAGGCTGGCTCGGTTACGTGGCGACGGAAGTACACGTCGGCGCGTTTCGCCCGATCAACCGCCCAGAGCGTTACAGCGCTGACGAAAGCGCATTCGCCGGCATTCGCCAGCGTGCGCTGGAACAACTGACCAACGCACTGAAACCGATCGAAGCACGACTGGCGCAAACCGAGTATCTGGTCGGTGATCGTTTCACCGTGGCGGACGCCTACCTCGGCGTGTTCCTTGGCTGGAGCGCTCGCGTCGGTGTGCTCAATGATTTCCCTGAGCTGCAGGCCGCACTCGGTCGCTTCCGCGCGCGGGAATCAGTGGTGCAGACCTTGGCCGCCGAAGGCCTCGCCTGAATCACCCCGAGGACGGATAACCGAACACGCCGGAGAACCACCATGCCAAGCACCGATACCATTGCCACCTGGGCCCAAGTCATCGCCCGCACGCTGGAAGCACAGGGCATCGACGCCGCCCCGCTGCTGAGCGAGGCCGGTATCAGCCGTTGTCATCTGCATGACCCTGATCAGCGCATCGCCCTCCCCGCCATGAGCGCATTCTGGCGGGCGGCGCGGCGCATCAGTGCTGACGAATGCTTCGGCCTGCAAGTGGCGCAGCACAGTTATCCGACCGATTTTCACGGGTTGTTTTTCGCCGCGCAAAGCAGTTCGACGGTGATTGAAGCGTTGCAACGGGGCGTGCGTTACGCCCCGGTGATCACCACGTCGGCGGCAATGAGTCTGGTGCGCGGGCCGCACACCACGCGCATGGTTTACGGCGTGGCCGACGGCGCGGAGGTGGAGCAGATCGCCACCGAAGCGTCGATTGCCTGCGCGGTGCGCTTCACCCGGCAAACCTGGGTGGATTTGCCGATCGTGCACGGCGTGCGCCTGGCCCGCCCGGCCCCACAAGATCCGCTGCGCTGGACACGTTTGCTCGGTTGCCCGATCCGCTTCGACGCCGGCGAAAATGCCATCGAATACAGCAACCGCTGGCTGGATGCGCCGCTGACCACGGCCAATCACGCCGTGGCCCAAGGACTCGACGGCGTGCTCAACGACTACCTCGAACGGCAACGACGCCTGAATCTGCCGGAGCGGGTTCGCGCGGCGATTATTCGTTACTTGCCTCTGGGTGAAGTTCAGCAAAGTCGTGTCGCCGACGAGCTCGGCATGAGCGTGCGCAATCTGCATCGGCACTTGCTCAAACACGACAGCAGTTTCAAGGCGTTGCTCGACGATTGCCGGCGACAACTGGCGTTCAGTTACCTGCGCCAGACCGACTGCTCAATCAACGAAATCTGCTATCGACTGGGCTTCAATGAGCCGAGCAGTTTCAATCGCGCGTTCCGTCGCTGGACCGGCGAAAGTCCCGGTAAATGGCGGCGTGACGATGTGCCGTTGCAGCCTGAACGCTACGTGCCTCGGCCCGGCACTTTCGCTGCTGAGCGGGCACTGTCGATCGCGGTTTGAGTCCCTTGTCTGCGCCGGACCATAGGTTGTCCGCGCAGGCCCCTTTTCCCACCTTCACACGCTCTAGCATGGCACTCCTACCGAGCCCGACCGATTGCGTCGCGCGGCAAAAAAAGGAGCTCTGCGTCCATGCTTTTACGTTACTCGGCCACCACGGCCCATCGCCTCAAGCCCCTGAGCTTTTCCTTATGGCTGGCGCTGCCCGGTGTCCTCTGCTCGACCCAGAGCTTCGCCGCAGATGAACCCGAAGCGTCCACACCGACGGCAACTCAGGCCGACAACTCGACGCCACGGCTTGAACAGGTCACCGTGACCGCGCGCCGTCGCGAAGAACAGTCGCAAGACGTACCGACGCCGATCACCACCCTCAGCGGCGCCAACCTGGAAACCCAGCGCATCTACAAGATTCAGGATCTGCAACAGGCCTTGCCGAGCGTCAACGTTGCTTATGTCCATGCGCGGGTTTCCAGTTTTGCCGTGCGCGGGATCGGCAACAACCCGGCCAGCGATGGCCTCGAAGGCAGCGCCGGGATTTACCTGGATAACGTCTACCTCGGCCGCCCCGGCATGGCCGCGTTCGACATGCTCGACGTCGAGCAACTGGAATTGCTGCGCGGGCCGCAAGGCACGTTGTTCGGCAAAAACACCACGGCGGGCGTGCTCAACATCACCACCCGTGGCCCGACATTCACCCCCGAGCGCAGCCTCGAAGTGTCGGGAGGGCAGGACGGCTACTTTCAAGGCAAAGGCACAGTGTCCGGGCCGTTGACCGACACCCTCGCCGGTCGCCTGTCGTTCTATCGCACCCGCGATGACGGCTACCTGAACAATCGCCACGACGATCGCACACTGCTCGGCGGTGAGCGCGAAGGCTTGCGTGGGCAATTGCTGTTCAAACCCAACGACGATTTCAGCCTGCGCTGGATCAACGAATACAACAGCGAAAACTCCAGCAGCGGCAGTAGCGTGATTTACGGTGCGGGGCCCGTGTTTTGGCGCCGCGCGGCACTCGTTGGCGCGAATCCGCAGGTGGGCGAGAGCAACATCGATGGCCGCCAGAACGTCAGCGTGCACCAGAATGCGAGCTCCGTTGAAGCCAACTGGAACCTCGCCGGTGGCTACACGCTGACCTCGATCAGTGCTTATCGCAGCTGGCACTTCAACCCGGCCAACGACGCCGACCAACTGGAAGTCCCGGTGATCAATGACTTCGGCTACGAAGTCCACGACCGGCAGTTCTCGCAGGAAGTGCGTCTGGCTTCGCCTAAAGGCGAGTTCTTTGATTACGTGGTTGGCGCCTACGCGTTCAAGCAAGACCTCGGCAACCGCATCTTCACCGACCTCGGGCCGCTGGCGGATCTCAACCTGATCGGCGCCAATCTCAATGCGCTGAACAACGTCAGCAGCAAGGTCAACGGCAAGATCGACACCGAGAGCTACGCGCTGTTTGCCCAAGGCACCTGGCACCTGACCCAGCGCCTCGATTTCAGCGCCGGCATCCGCGGCACCTATGAAGAGAAAGAGGCCAACGTCAAGCGCTTCGCCCCTGTGGGTGGCGGCACACCAGTGGTGATCCCGGGCGTGGTCGACGGCAACGCGATCCGTGCCGGCCAGGTCGGCGCCTACGACACCGGTGACCTGCACCTTTACAACGCCGCACCGTCGTTTCTGGCCAGCTTGAGCTACCACTTTAGTGACGATGTGTTGGGCTACACCTCGTTGTCCCACGGTGAGAAGTCCGGCGGCGTCAACCTCGCAGTCGGCTCGGCACCGAGCGCTGGCGCAGAGTCGTTGCTGGTCGGCCCGGAGCGGGCGAACGATGCGGAACTGGGGATCAAAAGTCAGCTGTTCGACCAGCGTTTGCAACTCAACGCGAACGTATTCTGGACGGGCGTGAACGGCTATCAAGCCACCACTTACTACCAACCGCCGGGCTCGTTGACCGGTTACCAATTGCTGACCAACGCCGGCACCGTGCGCTCACGCGGACTCGAATTTGAGGCCACCACAGTACCGGTTCGCGGGCTGACGCTGAACGTCAACGGCTCGTTCAACGACGTCACCTATCTGTCGTTCAAAGATGCGCCCTGCCCCTCGGAAAACCCCGGCCAGACCAACTGCGACCTCAGCGGCCAGCGTGTGGCCGGCGCCTCGCGCTGGATCGGCAACATCAACGGCGAATACAAGTGGCCGCGCATTGACCGCATCGAACCTTACGCCACCGGCAGCTATGCCTATCGCTCCGAGAGCGAAGGCACCCTCGACAACTCCGACCTGGCGAAGATCGACGGCTACGGCCTCGCCAACTTCTCGGTCGGCGCGCGCATGGACTACGGCGACGGTTTGCTGGACGCCTCGCTGTGGGTGAAAAACGCCTTCGATCGTGAGTATTACCTGGCTGTTGGCAGTGGTTCCAACGGTCTTTACACCGCCTCGCCAGGCCAGCCGCGCACTGCCGGCCTGACCTTGCGCTATGACTTCTGAGGACACTATGACAACAGCAAAAATGAGCCTGGGCGCGTTTCTCATGAGCAGCGGCCATCACCTTGCCGCCTGGCGCCACCCGCGTGCCTGGGCCGGCGGCGGACTGGATTTCCAGCACTTCAAAAAACTCGCCACCACCGCCGAACGCGGCAAGTTCGATGCGATATTCTTCGCCGACAACCTGGCCTTGATGGGCTCGCCGGAACTGGGCCAGTTCACCACCGCTGGCGATGTCTTCGATCCACTGGTGCTGCTCTCGGGTCTGGCAGCGGTGACCGAGCGCATCGGCCTGGTGTCGACGGTCTCGACCAGCTACAACGAACCTTATTTACTGGCGCGCAAGTTCGCCTCCCTCGATCACTTGAGCGGCGGGCGCAGTGGCTGGAATCTAGTGACCTCGGCGACCGATCTGGAGGCGCTGAATTTTGGCCGCGACAAGCATTTCGAACACGGCGACCGTTATCAGCGCGCTGAAGAATTCATCGATGTTGTCACCGGCCTGTGGGACAGTTTCGAAGACGACGCTTTCATCCGCGACAAAACCAGCGGCGTGTTTTTCCAACCGGACAAACTCCATGTACTCAATCACCACGGCGAAAACTACCGGGTGCGCGGGCCGCTGAACATTCCGCGCACGCCACAGGGTTACCCGGTGCTGATTCAGGCTGGCTCCTCGGAACCGGGCAAGGCCTTGGCCGCGCGCACCGCTGAAGTGGTGTTCACCGCACAACAGACCCTGAGCAATGCCCAAGCCTTTTACGCCGACGTCAAAGGTCGACTTGCCGGCTACGGACGCCGTCCTGAGCAGTTGAAAGTCATGCCGGGGATTTCGCCGGTGATTGGCCGCACGCAAAGTGAAGCGGAAGACAAATACCAACAGTTGCAGGATCTGGTCGAGCCGCGAGTTGGGCTGGCGATGCTCGCGGGCATGGCCGGTGGTTTCGACCTGTCGGAATATGATCTGGACGGCCCGTTGCCAGAGCTGCCGCAGAGCAATTCGATGCAAAGCCGTCAGGCCTTGTTCATCGATCTGGCGCGCCGGGAAAACCTGACGATTCGCCAGTTGTACCTGAAAGTCGCTGGCGCTCGCGGCCATCACACCGTGATCGGCACGCCGAAAACCATCGCCGACACCCTTGAAGAATGGTTCGTCGGCCAGGCTGCTGACGGCTTCAATATCATGCCGCCGTTCCTGCCGGAAGGTCTGGATGACTTCGTTGACGGCGTGGTGCCGTTGCTGCAACAGCGCGGGTTGTTCCGCACTGAGTACAGCGGCAGCACGCTGCGGGATCATCTGGGATTGCAGCGGCCGGGTAATCGTTACCAGCGTTAAGCCGGTCGCTCACGTACCGAGAACACCGCCGCCACGAATGGAGCGGTGAACTCGGTACGCCACCATTAGCCGAAACGATTACAACGAGATCGGCAATCCACGTTCACCCTGTTCGTAAACAACATTGGCACGCCCCACCACCAACGGATCAAGCGAACCAATATTCTTCAAGTCTTTACCCGCGTACGGCAACTTGTGCAGCACGTAACGCATGGCGCTGAGCCGTGCGCGTTTTTTGCAGTTGGACTTGATCACCGTCCATGGCGCATCGACCGTATCGGTGTGCGTGAACATGCCCTCTTTGGCTCTCGTGTAGTCATCCCACTTGTCCAGCGAAGCCAGATCGATGGGGCTGAGCTTCCACTGTTTGAGCGGATGTTTTTCGCGCTCCGCAAAACGCCGACGCTGTTCTTCCCGACTGACCGAAAACCAGAATTTGATCAGGTGAACGTTGTTGCGCGCCAGCATCCGTTCGAACTCGGGGGCCTGACGAATAAACTCGAGGTATTCATCGTCAGAGCAAAAACCCATGACGCGCTCGACGCCGGCGCGGTTGTACCAGCTGCGGTCAAACATCACGATCTCGCCCGCCGTCGGCAAGTGTTTTACATAGCGCTGGAAGTACCATTGGCCGCGCTCGACTTCGCTGGGTTTCTCCAGCGCGACAATCCGTGCACCGCGTGGATTCAAATGCTCCATGAACCGTTTGATCGAGCCACCCTTGCCGGCCGCATCGCGACCTTCAAACAACACCACTACTTTCTGCCCGGTCTCCTTGACCCAGGCCTGCAACTTGAGCAGCTCAACTTGCAGACGATATTTCTCGCGCTCGTAACTGCGCCGCGACAGCAAGTTTTTATAGGGATATCCACCCTTGCGCCAGTCAGGCGCCAATTGATCGTCCGGATGCAGCAGTCGTTGGTCGGCCAGCAAACGGTTTTCCTCACTGACCAGCACGTTGCGCAACACCACCGCATCGTCGGGAGGCAGCCCCGCCATCAATGTGCACAGGGTTTTGATCAGCCCGTCGGTATCACCCTCGGGGATTTTTTGCAGAATGTCCTGCACCGCGGCCTCGGTTGCTGCCTGCCGCGCCTGAGTCTCTTCCTCGACAACAAAGCGCTCCAGTCGCGCAGCACTTTGTGTGGGGGCAACGTCACCGGCCTGACTACGCCGAGGACGCGGCGCCCGGCGAAGAGTTTTTGCAGCGGAGCCATTGCCGGTAGTGGGCGTGATCACGTCGACCATCGTATTTCCTTAAAAGACCAAAGATATTCCAACACGCCGCAAGCCCTGCTCTGCTCCCTGCAAAAAGTCCTTTTGCAGGGAGGCAGCGAAAGACTGAGCGCGCTACGCCTGACCGAGCTGTTCCGGCGCTTTCACGCCTTTGTGGTATTCCTTGTAAACAATGACGTCGACGTTCAAATCCCCCAGATACTTCGCAATCAGCGGTTTGACCTCGCTCCAGTCCAGCGCGCCCACCCCCGTTGCCAAGCGCGGCAACGCGACACTTCTGATGTTTTCACTGACGATGTATTTCGCCAGATCGCGCAATGCGTGGCTGACGTTTTTCAATGTGGCTTTGCCGGGTTTGGCTGCATGCCCCGAATGCAGGGAATCCTGCGTCAGCAAGTTAACGATACAGCGCACCTGACCCTGCTCATCAACACCGGCCCAGCACCAGATCTCTCCCGGCTTATGGGCCTTGGCGTGAGCGGCGTGACGGTAATCAACGACCAGCGACGGCCAGCGTTCACGCAAGGCGAGCGCCAGCCCGGAATCAAACGGATCCTGGGGCGCGATGCCATGCGCAATCACCTGAGCGTCGCTCAATAAAATATCGCCTTCAACTTCGCGAATCATAGGCATTGCCTCGTTAAATGATTAACCCGAGTTCAGCCACCCGGTCGGCGTTCTTACTTTCCTGTCATCAGCCTAGGCATGGGCCAAACCGCACAACTTGATCCAGATCAAGTTTCAACACGCCTGACAAGGTTCCAGACGTTTTGTTTAAAGCCCTGCTTGTGTTGATCAATTCAATTAACGGAATACTGAATTTCATGGGTTTTCAGGAACGCCTGATTGCTCCCGCCGACCATTTGAGGCTTGGTAAACCCATTGATATTTATTGGAGAATGCAATGATAAGAAACATCAAGCTTTTGCCTCGAACCTTACTCAGCTTCGGCTTGCTGTGCTTACTGCTGATCGGATTGGGAGCCCAGTCTCTGTGGACGACAGACGAGTTGCAGGACGGCATAGACAGCCTGGCCAGCGATGCCATCCCCGGCATCAAGCAAGCCGACATGATCGAATTTGCCGCGTATAAGATGCGTGTCGGGATTCTGACTTATGCACTTAGCGACAAAAATGAAAAAGAAGTAATCGGTGAAAAACTCCGCGTACAAAAAGAAGAGTTACTCGACAGTGTCAAAGGATACGAGAAACTGGTCAACAGTCCGGAAGAGCGCAAGATTTTCGAATCCGTGGAAGCCAACGTTAATACTTACTTTGAAATAGTCGACGTTATTCTGGCGATGGACAAAACGACGCCATTAGAGATTTATCGCCATTACATCAACTTGGTCAGTGCCCCGGCCGCGTTAGCAGTACTGTCGTCTGCTGACAAACTCAACAGTTTCATGATCAGCGAAACTGAACACTCCACCGCCGTGTCTCGGCATTCGGCGGAGCACGGTTACACGACGACGGTTGTCATCATCGGCGTGGCCCTGACCTTGGCCTTGGTCATCACGGTTTTCTTTACTAAAAGCCTGGTCACGCCCCTGCGCCAACTGCTGCTCGCCACGCAGAAGATCTCTTCAGGCGACTTGCGCGGCACGATTGCGGTCACCGGTAAAGATGAATTGAGCGAACTGCAAACCGCGACGGCGATGATGCTTTGCAACCTCAAAGACACCATCCACCGCATCGCGGAGTCGTCCTCCGTGCTGGCGTCTTCGGCCGAAGAGATGAACGCGATCACTCGAGAATCCAACGAAGGCATCCAGCAGCAACGTGTTGAAACCGAGCAGGCGGCGACCGCCGTTAACCAAATGACCACAGCGGTTGAAGAAGTCGCGCGCAATGCCGTGGCCGCGTCACACTCGACTCAACAATCCGAAAGCTCCGCCCACCGTGGCCTCGAACGCGTTGCCGAAACCATCACCTCGATTGAAAACCTCAGTTGCGCCGTGGAGAGCACCAGCGTGCAAATCCAGCATTTCGCCACGCAAACCCAAGGCATTGCCAAAGTACTGGATGTCATTCATGCCATTGCCGAACAAACCAATTTACTGGCATTGAATGCGGCCATCGAAGCCGCGCGAGCGGGTGAACAAGGGCGCGGCTTCGCGGTGGTGGCCGATGAGGTGCGGGCACTGGCGCATCGCACCCAAGTGTCGACGCTGGAAGTCGAGCAAATGATCGGCAGCGTCCAGGCAGGTTCAGAAAAAGCAGTGTCATCGATGCATGAAACCAACAACGGCGCGATCGCTGCACTGGCGATCGCGCGTGAAGCGGGACAGGAAATCTCGGAGATTACTCACGCGGTCTCAGAGATCAATGAGCGCAATTGTCTGATCGCCGCCGCGTCCGAACAGCAAGCGTGCGTGGCGAAATCGGTGGATCAGAATTTGATCACCATCCGAAACCTGTCGATGCAGAGCACCAGTGCTGCCGAGCAAATCTCGGTCGCAAGCAACGAGTTGTCGAAAATGGCGACTGAACTGAGTCGGGTGGTGGCGCGGTTTTCGCTCTGACGGTCTGGTAATCCCGGAGCATTTAACGATGGCTCCCTGAAATACCGATCCATTGGATCTTTCCTTGATCAGCCTGCGCCCTAGACTGGTTTCTTTCTCAGGACTCACCTGACAAGGAAACCCGTCCAGTGCGCGACTTTGATAACCAACCCGATTTAAGCGGCAACACACTGCAACTGCGACCGCTCGCCGACAGTGATTTTGAAGGCATGCTGCTGGCGGCGAGTGACCCGCTGATCTGGGCCGGCCACCCGGCCACGGATCGCTATCAACGACAGGTCTTCGCGCCCTACTTCGCCGCGCGCCTGGCCAGCGGCAAAGCTCTCGCCGTCATCGAGATTGACTCCGGGCAGATCGTCGGCATGTCGAGCTACTACTCGCCGCCCGACCAGCCTGGCGCAATCGCCATCGGTTACACCTTTCTGACGCGGGCGAAATGGGGCGGGCCGGCCAATCGCGAGCTTAAGCGATTGATGCTGGAGCATGCGTTCAAGGCGTACGACATCGTCTACTTCCACGTCGCGCCTGATAATCTTCGTTCGCAAAACGCCATGCTCAAGCTGGGCGCAACGCATTTGTATGACGCCGAACTGGATCTTTCCGGTGTGCCTGCAATGTGCAAATGCTATGGGCTTTCCAGAGCGCAATGGGGCTAGCCTGCGCTTTGCCAATCAACGACGGCTGATCACGGTCAGCCGTTCTTCTCTGCTCCCTTCTCCAAACATATGAAATTCCAGAACCCAGCCTACAAACATATGAATTTTTATCGATGTTTGCCTGGCTTAAGCTCCCTTCACTCCTCATGAAGGAGGCCGTTTCGTCGGTACGCCTGAGACAAGGCGATCCTAAAAATAATGTGTCTGCCGACCAAGGAATTTCTTATGTCCGCCCTGCTCGCACGCTGCCGTGCCAGTCATTGCGCGCTCTCCAGCGCCAGCGCTTCAATGGGAGGCCGGCAATGACCTCGCCTCTTTCCCGCCCAAACGCCGACGAATCGTTGCTGCACAGCCAGGGCTATGCCCAGGAACTGCATCGCGGTCTGTCATTGTGGTCTTCATTTTCTGTCGGGTTCGCTACCGTTTCGCCGGTGGTGGGCATTTATTCGGTGATGTCATTGGGCGCGATGAACGCCGGGCCGTCCTGGGTCTGGATCGTTCCGCTGTGCCTGGCGCTGCAGTTTCTGGTGGCGCTGGTCTATGCCGAACTGGCCTCGCAATACCCGCTCGCCGGCGGTTGCTATCAATGGGTTCGGCGACTGGCGGGCGATCGCTGGGCGTGGTTCACCGGGTTCATGTATCTGGCCTCGGCATTGGCTTCCTTGACCACTGTCGCCTACCTGGGCGGTTTCTGGTTGTGGCTGTTTTTTACCGGCGCGCCGCCATCGGCGAATGCCCAAGTGTTCAGCGGCGCCGTGCTGTTGCTGCTCGGTTTGGGGGTGAACCTGTTCGGCATCAACCCGCTGAAGTACTTCGTCAACGCCGGGATCATTGCCGAGGCGATCGCCTCCATCGGCATCGGCGTGTTGTTGCTGTTGTTCTTCCGTAACCATTCGCTGTCGCTGGTGTTTGAAGGACTGACCTCCAGTCAGGGTGGCGACGGCTCGTACCTGCCAGGATTTCTGACGGCGATGGCGGTCGGTGGCTGGGCCTTCCTCGGGTTCGACGCCTGCTCGCAGGTGTCCGAAGAAACTGCCGATGCGCGGACGTCGACGCCGCGGGCGATTTTGCGCTCGATGATTCTGGTCGGCCTCACCGTGATGCTCACCGCATTCGCCGTGACGCTGTCGTTTACCGACACCGCAGGCATGGTCTCCGGGCAAATCGTCGACCCGGTGACACCTGCTGTCGTTGATGCCTTCGGTAGCTGGTCGGAACGACCTTTCGTGGGCATCGTGTTGGTGGCGTTCATCGCCTGCATCGTCTCGGTGCAGACCTACATCGGTCGCGCCGTGTTCGGCATGGCCCGCGACTCGATGCTCCCGGCGTCGGCCCTGTTGCGCAAAGTCGACAAGCGCAAAGTGCCTTTCGCGGCGATGGTTTTCAGCACCTGTTTCGCCAGTCTCGGTCTGGCGCTAGGCCTCAACGCAACGGCGGTCGGCACGTTGATCGCCTTCGGCAGCGGCGGCTTTTTCATGGTGTTCCTGATTGTCGTCAGCTGCGCCCTGCTCGCTCGTCTGCGCGGCCAATGGAAACCCGAGCCCGGGACTTTCAGCCTTGGTCGCTGGGGTCTGCCGGTCAATCTTGCGGCGTTCTTCTGGCTGGTGTTTGAAAGCATCAACGTCGCTTGGCCACGGGAGTCGCTGGCGCCACCGGGTGCGCCATGGTTTCAGGTGTGGGCGGTGATTCTGGTGTTCTCGATCCTCGCGCTGCTGGGCCTGATCTACCTGTTCCGCGCCAAGCCTTATCTGCGCAGCAGCCTGCAACTGCGCACCGAATAACCCCCCGCCTTGTCATGCGGGGCCCTTGCGCCCCGCGAATCTGGAGTTCAGATGTCTTCTCTTCATTACTGGAATTACCCCACGGAAATCTTCTGCGGGCCCGGCGCGCTGGATGTGTTGGCCGAACGCTGCAAATTGTTGGGAATGCGCAATCCGCTGCTGGTCACCGATCCGGGGATGCTGGCGCTGGAACCTATGGCGCTGATCAAAGCGCATTTGCAGCACGCCGATATTGCCTTCGCGGTGTTCAGCGACATCGACAGCAACCCGAGCCTGAATGACGTCGCCCGAGGCGTGGCCGCTTTCAAGGCTGGCCGGCATGATTCACTGATTGCTCTGGGCGGCGGCAGCGCGATGGACGCCGCCAAGGGCATCAGCCTGGCATCCGTCGATGCTCAAGGCCTCGAGCAATATCAATGGTCGAATGTCATAGCCAGCTATCCAACATTGGCGGACTTTCCGCACCTCGATCTGCCACGTCTGATCGCGCTGCCCACCACGGCGGGCACGGGTTCGGAGCTTGGTCGCGAAGCGGTGTTGACCCTCAGCGAAGAAAACATCAAGCGTGTGGTCAGCCACCCGGAATTACTGCCAGCCTGCGTGATCCTCGACCCGGTGCTGACCCGTGGCCTGCCCGCCGCACTGACCGCCGCCACCGGCATGGACGCGTTGACCCATCACATCGAAGCTTTCTGTTCGCCGCTGTATCACCCGATGTCTTCCGGTGTCGCGGTGGAAGGTATTCGTTTGATTCAGCAGCACTTGTGCAACGCACATCGCGATGGCCAGAACATGGTTGCCCGCGAAGGCATGTTGATCGCTTCGGCCATGGCCGCGGTGGCATTTCAGAAAGGTTTGGGCGGCGTGCATGCCCTCGCCCATCCGCTGGGCGCGCGTTATCACAAACACCACGGGTTGCTGAATGCGATCCTGCTGCCCTACGTGTTGGTCGCCAACCGTCAGGCAATCAGCCAGGACATCGCGCGACTGGCCCGCTATCTGGAGTTGCCGCAGCCTGATTTCGACGGTTTTCTTGATTGGGTCTTGCAGCTGCGCGAGCAGTTAGGGATCGCCCACAGCCTGGGCGAGATGGGTCTGGACACCGACGCGGCGGATTGGGTTGGCGAACAGGCGCTGGCCGATGTTTCTTCATCCGACACCAACGCCTGTGTCCTCAGTGCCGCCGACTACACGCAAATCTTCCGCAATGCCGTGCAAGGCGTGCTGCCGAGATAAAACTCACAAACCGTGCTCAGCCAGCAGATCTGCGATAAAGGCACGCACGGCCTCGCTTTGCGGGTGCCCGACGTGGGTGATCATGCTGTGCTGCACGTCATAACGCAGCGTCTGCGGGTGCAGCGCGCGCATCTTGCCGCTCTGTAACCATGGCCGCGCGTAGTGCGCAGGCAAATAGCCCAGATGCGTCCCGGCGAGCACGCCGTGGGCCACCGCCTCCATATGGTGCGCGGTGGCTGAAGCTCGATCCGGCGCAATGGGCAGCACCTGATCGGCCGGCAAGAAACCATGGCAAATCCAGTCACTGGCCTTGAGCTGTTCCAGCGTCGGCGCCTCGACGGCGAACAGCGGATGCGCCTGCCCGCAGAAGATACCGATCTCCTCGCTGTACAGCGGCTGGTAATTCAAGGTCGGTAAAGGACGGCTGAAATAGGAAATGGCGACGTCCAGTTGCCCGTCGATCACCGCGCGTTCGAGCTCTATTGGTGAGTTAACGAAGATATGCAGGTGCATGTCGTGTTCGCGCTGATAAAACCGTGCAATGGCCGCGTCGATGCGCGCGGTCGGCAGGGTCGCGATATTGTCCGCCAGCCCCAGATACAGATCCCCGACCAGACGCCCGGATAAATCCTGCGCCTCATCACGGAAGGCATCCACCGCACCAAACAACGCCGCTGACGCTTTGAGAATCCGCTGACCTTTTTCGGTCAAGCGAAAGCCGCCCTTGCCGCGCTCGCAAATCCGGTAGCCCAAACGTTTTTCCAGACTGGAAATATGCGTGCTGATGTTCGACTGACTCATGTTCAGCTCAGCTTGCGCAGCGGTGAAACCACCGCACTTCACCACGATGGCGAAAATCCGCAGCAGGCGTAAATCCATGTCCGTAATGTTTCTGATCACCTTGGGTATCCTGTTGAATGTGCTGAATCGAGCCTTGGCTCGATGTCATCAACCCTTCGAAATCACGCTATTCATGTACCGATTCAGATCACGAAAATCCTCAACACTCCAGGCATGCGGCGGCACCTTTACGCCGTTCTCACGCAACGTTCTTGGGATCAAATCTCCGTTGGGACGCAGGATGATCGACGACACAATGACGCCCGGGTAATCGCTCAGCCGTTGCTTGAAAGCGGCTGTTGTCAGATCCGGCGTCGGCGGATTGC
This sequence comes from Pseudomonas sp. NPDC088885, assembly GCF_044750025.1. Classification (NCBI taxonomy): domain Bacteria; kingdom Pseudomonadati; phylum Pseudomonadota; class Gammaproteobacteria; order Pseudomonadales; family Pseudomonadaceae; genus Pseudomonas; species Pseudomonas sp. NPDC088885. Next base: position 452,106 of record NZ_JBIVJB010000001.1, read on the forward strand.
TTTTATGCGCCAGCGGCCCTGTACCTTTGATATCAGCGCCGTGACACATTGCACAGCGCTGCACGAAGAGGTTTTTTCCGTTGCTGTCGCCCGCCAGAGACGGCGATGTTTGAGCCAGCGATAAAACGCTCAGCGCAGCGATGAAGACTGATTTCATGTCCATATGCTCGTGTTCCATCCATTGAATCTGTATCGAAGTAGACGCTACGGGCCTTGTTGACCTTCATAACGCGGCAGCTCGATCGCGTCTGCTTTCGGTGAAAGAATTTTGCCAAATACCGTCTTGAAGCCCGCTGCGGTGGCCAGCCTTAATACCGCGTGACCGAGGGCGATGCCAAGCTGCGAATGTGGCGAGGCCAGTCGGGGCGCGAACTTGGGCACGCTTTGCGCCTGATTGACGTAGGGGCGCATCAGTTTTTCGTAGGCCGCGAACGCTTGGGCATGATCGTCGTGACGACTCAGTTCGCCCGGATCAGCGCCTCAATGCCCATGCGCTGAACCACCGTACGACCGGCGCCGCGCACATCGTTGCGCGTCAGAATGGCGATTTGTTGTAGCTGCTGGCCGACGACATCGCTGGCAATTTGTAGGCTGCGTGGATCTTCGACTGGCGTTGAGGGTGCGCTCATGCGTAATCCTGTCCGGAATTCAGGGCTGATCGTGACGAGTCGGGGACATTAACCTATAGCTAACTTGCTTAGCTACTTTCCAAATTCATCGAGGATTCAAGCCGCCCTACCCTGATATCCTGCTCGCCGTCAGCCGCCGCATGGCTGGATAAGACGGACTATCGAATAGTATTCACGGAGGAAAAATTGCGGATCTACATTACAGGTGCTTCGTGCGCAGGCGTGTCGACCTTGGGTGCCAACCTCGCGCCCTCGCTCGATTTAAAACATGTCGATGTCGATGATTTTTACTGGGCGCCCACCAACCCGCCATTCACAACAAAGCGGCCGCCTGAAGAACGCGTTTCGTTGATGCAGCAGGAACTGGGCGCCGACAACTGGGTGCTGACCGGCTCTTGTATGGGCTGGGGCGATGCGCTGATAACTCATGCTGATTTGATCGTCTTCGTTGTGACACCAACGCCTGTTCGCCTTGAGCGTCTGGCCGCGCGTGAAAGGGAGCGATTTGGCGACCGGATCGCCCCAGGGGGCGACATGCATGAGATACATGTGGCTTTCCGAAAATGGGCTTCGCAGTATGACGATCCGAATTTTTCCGGGCGTAATCGAGCGTGGCATGAGGCGTGGTTGAGCGGGCAAACGATTCCGGTTTTACGGGTTGATGGGGTGCGTAGCGCGGATGAAATGGTGGCGGATGTTTTGGGGCATTATCGCCGGTAGCAATTCGGCCAGAAACGTCACTCCAATCGGCTCGGTCAGGGAAAAATCCCATTGCGCAACTACGGCTGTTCTTAACACTCAATCCGCTAAAAGAGTGAAATACTCCACGACAAAGTAGCCGACCTGATAGATCAGGGTAAACAGCGCAAGTGTCAGCTGCACTCGCCGCCGTTTCTGTGTGATGCCAATCAACACGATGCCGAGCATGATGGCGGTGTGGGCGGTATACGCCGCTCCGAGCGTATGCCAGCGGGCATTGCCTTTGAGGGAGGTGTCGATGAGATCCATGGCCGTGATGAGCGCGATGAGCCCGAAGAACCAGGCACGTCGCTCGAGCAGGTAGTTTTCGTAGCTGCCGAACTCTCTCACGTCTGACGGAAACAGCATCGTCGACACCATGAAATAAAGGGCGCAATAGCAAACAATGAAAAAGTAGGACTCGAACGTCCACACCGGCACCTGCGTAAGACGAAACTCCCACCACCAAAACGTCATGATTGAAATGAGCGCCCAGACCACCCAGCTCATGTGTATCCACGACCATCCAAATTGGCGCGGGTGTTCGATGATCGAAGCGATCCCCTTGAGTAACGTCGTTATACCCAGCCCCAGGATGATGCTGAGGACGATGCGGATATGCGAATAAATCTGGTCTGGGGTCATCTCACTGCGCCGGATTTCAAGCGGCCCTACGTGACTTGATCGTTGATTTCCGGGGTTTCCAGGAAATAAACCACTCAGGTCAGGTTCCGCCTGTACCAATGGGTTGCAATCGCAAGCCTTGGATCGCTGCTGCACGACGATCGCAATGGCCTGAACGGTCTTAGCGTAGGTGGACATCAATGATGTATGCGGCTTTTTGCAGATAATTTTGTCATCCATCCAATCTTAAGCCCCCTGGACACACAAACCACAGAGCGCTAGCGTCAGCTCATTCAACTCAAGAGCCGCGCCATGGACGTCATTGCCAACTATTCAAACAACGCCGAGGACGCGCTGATTGCGCGCGGTTGCATGAAGATCAATCTGCAGATCATCAGCGCCAATGCGAGCGTGGCGGCTTTTTATGAAGCGTTAGGTTATTCGATCGAACCGCGCATCAGCATGGGCAAGAAGATTGAAGCGAATATCGTGATGTCGGGAGAGGCATAAGTTGAGTACACGGCAGATGGAAATTGCCCCGGGCTTTATCGTTCATGAAACCGAGCACTGGATCATCAACCATCATCTGGCGAGCGCCCTCCCCGGTTATCTGATGTTGGGCACCAAGGTCGCAACCACTTCGCTGGCAGATTTATCGCCGGATGCCTTGGCCGAAATGGGCGGTCTGCTCGCCAAGACTCAGCAGGTCATGGAGCAACGGTTGAAGCCCAAGCACCTCTATATCGGGCGCTTTGGTCATCAACCGGGCCTGCCCATTCACTTCCATTTCATTCCGGTTTATCACTGGGTTGAGGAGCTGTTCTGGAAGGATGAGCGTTACCGGTTGCTGGAAAACTTTGCCTACGCTGAAAACGCTCTTTCGGCGACTGATGGTGCCGAGTTGACGTTGTTTATCTGGCGGGAGTTCGGGGAGAACCCATTCCCGCCAGAGACTCAGGGCATGACGATCGAAGAATCGATCATGGCGCTGCGTGCAGCGTTCTCATGACTCATCCGTCTGAAACCGTTTACGCAGCAAATTGATCACCAACAGCATACTCGCCGCCATCCCCTGCGAGCCGCACATCAGTCCGAGGATGTGATCGTCAAACAGCCACCAGGCGAACGCGCCGAAGAACAGCGTCAGCAACAGCCCAAACACCAATAACGTCAAATGCCGCACGCTCGGAATGTCTTCCAGCACGTCAGCAAAAATGCTCCAGCAGGCCCACTGCATAAACAGCAACAGCGTCACCCACGGCAGTGTCTGTAGAAAAGCGCTCGGCGGCAGCGAAGTGACAAAGCTGAACGGCACCGCGAAGACGAAAAACAGTGTTGCGGCGATCGTCGTGCAGGTGGGCACGGTATAGGCCGGCAAGGCGATGACCAGTTGCATCAACTTGAGTGCTTGCAGTCGAGTGATCAATTCTCGCGCTCCTGCGGGTCGTCCTGGCCGAGTCCGGTGGCCGGTTCAGTGACTATAGATCAGAAGTCGAATGCCACACGAGGCCGCGATCGGCAGGCGCGACCGTGCCCGGCATCTGGCCGGCACGTGTATCGATGGCGGCTGTTTTTAGGGTTTACCTGATGTTTCTGGCCTCCGTGGGCCGCTAACGTGGGTGCGTAGCTAACCTACCCCACCCTCGGCCAATCGCGGGCCATGGAAACTGTCAATTTATACTGGACCTCTAAAAAAATGATGATCAGACGCATACGGCTAAGCGCACGCGCCACCCTTTGCTTTGGGGTGATCAGCCTCTTGTTGATGTGCATGGGCGGTCTGTCCGCCTGGAAAATGTCGGTCATTGGCGCGCAGGCGAAAAGGCTGGAAGTCGACTGGCTGCCGAGCATTCAGGCGTCTGCGTTGATAAAGTCGACCGCCTACAACGTCCGCCTTGCGCTGACAAACTTCATTGTTCAAGGGGCAAACGATAACGGCGAGTCCCGCGCCAAAGTCATCGAGTTGGAAAACAAACTCGATGAAGTGACCCGTAACTACGACCCCAATGTTTCTTCGCCGGCCGAGCGCGAAAAATACGAGAAAGTCCAGGCGCTGGTAAAAAACTACCACGACAAAGTCGAAGTCTTACTGGCGCAGGCGGACAAGCAATCCCAGGCAGACTCCTTTGCGTATATACGCAGCGTCACCGCTCCTTTAGCGGTGGATTTGATGGACGGTATCGATACGTTGGCCGGCGTTAACACCGCTGGCGCTGCCACATCGGGCGTCGCCGCGCGCGCTGCGTTTGAGAGCGGTCAGATGTGGGTGATCGCGATCATCATCATTGGCTTGGCACTCACGGTGTCGATCGCCATCTTCTTTACCCGTAGCATCGTATTGCCGATGCAGGCACTGCTGAACGTCAATCAGAAAATTGCCGAAGGCGATCTGCGCGGCAACGTGGAAGTGTCAGGCGCGGATGAACTCACGGCGCTGCAACAGTCAGCCGCGACCATGCTGAGCAACCTCAAAAGCACGATCAATCACATCTCCGAATCCTCTTCGTTGCTGGCCTCGGCGGCTGAAGAAATGAGTGCGATCACCGAAGAGTCGAAAAGCGGCATACAACGCCAAAATGTCGAGACCGAACAAGCAGCAACGGCCGTCAACGAGATGACCGTGGCGGTGGAAGATGTTGCGCGCAATGCCGTGTCGGCCTCCAAGTCCACTCAGCAATCCGGCACAGCCGCGCAGACCGGTCTGGACCGGGTCTCGCAGACCATTTCGTCGATTGAGAACCTCGCCGGTGCGGTCGGTCAGACGAGCAACGACCTTGAGCAATTGGCACAGCAAACCCAAGGCATCAGAAAGGTGCTGGACGTGATCCGGGCGATTGCCGAGCAGACCAATCTGCTGGCCTTGAACGCCGCGATTGAAGCCGCGCGCGCGGGCGAACAAGGCCGGGGTTTTGCCGTGGTCGCCGATGAAGTCAGAGCCTTGGCTCACCGCACACAGGAATCGACTCAAGAAATCGAGCAAATGATGAGCGGCATCCTCGCCGGCTCGGACAAGTCCGTGTTGTCGATGCAGCAGAGCAGCGCCGAAGCCATCAGAACCCTGGAAATTGCCCGTCAAGCAGGTCAGGCGATCCGCGATATCTCCGCTGCGGTGGCTGACATCAACGAACGCAACCTGTTGATCGCCACGGCGTCCGAGCAACAGGCACACGTTGCCCGATCCGTAGATCAGAATTTGATGAGCATCAAGGATTTGTCGATTCAAAGCACATCGGCGGCTGATCAAACGTCGATTGCCAGCAATGAACTGTCGAAGCTGGCGATCGGATTGAGCAAAGTGGTATCGCGGTTTACGGTTTAACGGCGCGTTTTTCGAAGGTGCGCGGTTGCTCTTCCTTAACCATCAGCCATGCCCCCCAGAATAAACTGCTGAAAAATCGCGTCGCCTGAGCAAAACCCGCCTCCTGCAACAACGCCTGAACCGCCGCCTCAGAGTGCGGCGGATCAGCACCCTGAAGAATTTTCCCCAGTTTTGCTTGCACCTCATCGGCACTCGCGCCCTGCTGCCGCCAGCGCTGGCCCCACGCTTGCAGCATCAACGGTTGGCTGGCGTAAGCGTAATGATTGCCGGCCACAATCAGCGGTGCGCCGGGTTTGAGCCGAGCCTCAATTGATCGAAAAATTTCGCGTTTGGCCTCGTCGCCATTCAGGTGATGCAGCACACCGATGAGCGTGGCCGCATCAAAGGATTCGTCCGCTGGCAAATCATCTACATGACCAAGATGAATCTCGGTTCTGTGCAGCACATCGTTTGCCTGTAGCTGTTGCACGGCGGCGTCCAGCATCGGCTCGGAAGGATCGACTGCAGTGAAATGCCAGTCCGGCTCCAGTGCCGCCATGGCAATGATTTCCTGTGCGGTACCGCCAGCGCCGACCACCAGGATTTTCGCCGGCCGTGATTGGCCAAGACTGGCGGCCAGCATGCACGCCGCCAGATCATGGCAGGCGTCATAACCGGCCAAAGCGATGCGGCTTTGCTTCGCGTATTCACTGGCGCGGGAGTTATCGAATTTTTCAGCTGAGGATGATTTCACTGGCAGGTCTCCATGTCCTTTTTCAGCAAATTACGCCGGCCAGTGCGACAAGAGAAATTCAATGATTTCATGCACTGCATTCCCATCGGGAATGCAGTGCTCAAACGTTAAGACCAGAACCCTTTATGTGGCTCGGCCGCCTCCCCCTCCAACATCGGCCCGAACACATTGACCTCGCGCTGCCCCTTGGCAAACACTTCGCGGCACGGCAGCGAGAACGTCGGGTTCTCCGGATGGTCACCCGTCAGTCCCAATAACGCGTGCTCCGACAATGCATAAACCACACGGCCGATTCCCGTCCAATACACCGCGCCAGCGCACATGCAGCAAGGTTCGGCGCTGGTGTACAGCGTGCACAGTTCCAGCTCTTGCGGCGTCAGCAACTTGGCCGCCGCAGCCGCCGCAACCAGTTCCGCATGCTGAGTCGGATCGCCTTCCGGCGGCATCGAGTTGTTCCCCGCTTCGACGATCACTTTGCCGTTGCGGTCGGCGACCAACGCAGCAAACGGGTGGCGGCCACGCTGTTTCGAGGCCTCGGACAAGGCGATGGTCTGGCGCAGCAACGCCAGATCGAGATCGCTGACGCCTGCTGGAATGAGCTGAGTGAATTGATTCATGGGTAACTCCTGGGCAGTGGAAAACAAAAGTCAGTCGGCCAATTCAGCCGATGCAGCGCCGATGGTTTCGGTCGATTTTTTTTCATTGTTGAGCAGAATATTGAGCACGATGGCGGTGATCGCACCGAGGAAGATCCCGCTGTCGAGCACCAGTTTCAGCGTCGGGCCGACGTGTTCGAACAGCGCCGGAAAAGACATCGGCAGCACGCCGACACTCACTGACACGGCGACGATGATGCCGTTGCGAGTGCCCTCGAATTGCACCCGCGACAGCTCTTGAATACCGGCCACCGTGGTCATGCCGAACATCACGATCGCGCAGCCACCGAGCACCGGTGTCGGCACCGCCGCGATCAACGCGCCGAGCTTCGGGAACAAGCCCATCAGCACCATGATTGCCCCGGCCGCCGCGACGACGAAGCGGCTCTTCACGTTGGAAAGCGCAATCAAACCGGTGTTTTGCGTGAAGGCGTTGTACGGAAAACTGTTGAACAAGCCGCCGAGCATGGTCGACAAACCATCGGCGCGGAATGCGTTGCCGAGGGTCTGCTGTGTGGTTGGTTTGCCGGTCAATTTGCCGATCGCCAGGCAGTTGCCGGTGGTCTCGGCCATGATCACCAGCATCGCCAGAGTCATGATCAGAATCGGCACCGGCGAGAATTCCGGCGCACCAAATGCCATCGGCGCACTCAGCTCAAACCACGCCGCTTCGCTCACCCGACTGAAGTGGGTCATGCCGCACGCCGCCGCGATCAGGCTGCCGACGAACAAGCCGATCAGCACGCTGAGGTTGCCGAGGAATCCCTTGAATTTGGCGTAGATCACCAGCGTCACGCTGACCGTGGCCAGGCCCAGCAACAGATTGGCGGGGTTACCGAAATCCGCTGAATCAGGATTGCCACCGCCCAACCAGATCGCCGCCGCTGGCATCAGCGAGATACCGATAATGGTGATCAAACTGCCAATCACCACCGGCGGAAAGAAGCGCAGCAATCGGCTGAACACCGGCGCCAGCGCGATGGTAATAAACCCCGCCGCGATCACCGCACCGAATATCTGACTTAGCCCGAACTCCTTGCCGATCATGATCATCGGCGCCAGCGCAATAAACGAGCAGCCCTGAATCAGCGGAAGTCGCGCGCCGAATTTCCAGAAACCCAAAGTCTGAATCAACGTCGCCACACCAGAGGTCAGCAGGTTGGCGTTGATCAGCAACACGACCTGCGCCGAGGTCAGCCCCATTGCGCTGCCGAGAATCAGCGGCACCGCCACCGCCCCCGCGTACATCACCAAAACATGCTGCAAGCCAAACGTGAACAACTGTCGCAGCGGCAAAACCTCGTCCACCGGATGAATGCGTTGTGTGGTCATTTCACACGCTCCTGAAGGTGCGGCATCTGTTGAGATCGCGGGCATTCTCAGGGGCGTTTGAAGGGTAGAACCGCCCCGGAGATCGTTTGACGCGGGGCCATAGTTGAACGTTTATAGCGATGAAACAAATTAGCAACCATCGCTTTTTTCGATGGCGCGAACGCGGCGAAATCGGTTATTGATGACGCAGTTTCACCCCTTTTCTTCGACCCGGGAGTTCACTGCTTGCGCTTCTCACTCGATCAACTGCTGATGTTCGTCCAAGTGGTCAAAAGCGGTTCGTTCTCCGCCGCCGGGCGCAAACTGGGCAAGACCCAATCGACCATCAGCGCAGCGATTGCCAACCTCGAAACCGACCTCGGCGTCGACCTGTTCGACCGCAGCAACCGCAGCCCCACCCTCACCGCCAGCGGCCACAAACTGCTGATCCAGGCCGAAGCCGTGCTCGAACGCTGCATGACCTTCGAAGCCCACGCCGACTGCCTCTCGGACAACGTCGAACCCAGCCTGACGCTGGCAATCGAAACGCCGTACGGCCCGATCATGCCGGTACTCAAAGCCTTTGAAGCAGCGTTCCCCTTCGTCGACCTGATTATCCGCCACCCGGTGCATGGCGACGTCAGCGAACTGGTCAGCAGCGGCCAAGCCGTGCTCGGCGTCGCCTTCTCCCAACCGGGCTACCCTGAGGAACTGGCGTTCCAGCAACTGGGCAAACTGATCATGCTGCACGTCTGCCACCCGGATCACCCGCTGGCGCAACTCGACAACGTCACCTTCGACGACCTGCACGTCCACCGCCGCCTCGCCTTCAGCGCCCACGCGAGCAAACTGCCGAGCAGCGAATACCTGCGCTCGACGCAGTTGTGGCAAGCGGAAAGTTATCTGGCACTCCTGGAAATGGTGCGCGCCGGACTCGGCTGGGCCACCCTGCCCCGGCAGCTGATTCAACGTGAGTTGGCAAAGGGCGAGTTGGTCGAATTGCAGCTCACGGCGTATCCGCATACGGACTGGCAGATTGGCGTGGATTTGCTCTGGGCGCGGCAACGTCCGCTGGGCAAAGCGGAGCGTTGGCTGAAGGAGAAATTGCAGGGGAACAAAGTGTATGAGCTGGATCGGAATGGGCAGATTACGACGCTTTGACGAGCAAACCCTGCAAGCCCTCATGCCCATCAACAATCAGGCTTCGAATCAGCGCCAGATAATGCTCGGCAGTACTCGGCTCTCGCAGCTCGAAACTCGCAGTCCAGGTAACGAGCGTTTGATTCGTATCAGACACAGCCACCAAACGTACCGTTGCCACGTAGTTATCCAGCGGCAAGGGGGCTTCTTCGAAACGATAGGACAGCGTCAACCGACGATCATCGACCGATAACAACCGCTCTCTGACCACTGCGCCATCGGCGAGGATCAGTTGGCGAACGCATCCCGTCAGGCCATCCGGCATCTCGTCTTCGATAACACTTCTCGCGATAGACGGATGCCATTTCTGGATCTCCCCAAACTGCTTTAAAACGTCCCACACCTGTTCTGCCTGAGCCTCCAGAACAGCGGAATATTCAACCATTGGCATCGTACAAATCCTTTAAATCAATGACGTTGATCCCGGCATTACGCATGCCGGGATCGATCGAGGTTTACACGTCGAATTGGTGATAAACCTTGGCGATAACCTTCCAGACGCCGTCCATTTTGATCAGGGTCAGGTAGTCGTTATAGTCGGCGCCGATCGCATCGTTTTCCATATCAACACGCACCACGGCGGTGGTCGGAGTGATGGCCAGCACGTCGAGCCGCGTGGTGATTTGAGGGGCGCCACCGTTCTTCTCGACGAAATCAAACAGGTTGTTGATCGGGCCACCGAGTAGTTCGCCATTCGTGAAGCCGTACATCACGGCGTCTTTATGAAATGCTTGGGCAACGCCTTCTGCACTGCCGATCCGCAGACCTTCAACGTACTGATTGGCGGTGGCGATGACAGCGTTGTACTCGGCGGTCGGTACGGCTTTGATGTTCTTGGACATGGTTGTTTCCTCTCGATGATGGCGAGCGACAAGCAGCGCTCTCGGGATAAAGCGATTGACTGGGTGGAAAAGGACGGGGTCGCGGTTGTCACCAATCCTGGCGGGTCGGCGAGATAATCAAGTCGTTGACGGTGACGTTTTCTGGTTGATTGAGCGCGTAGATGACTGCTCGGGCGATATCGTCAGGAGCAATGGCGATACGGTTCAGTGCCTGTGCTGCCTTGCGCCCTTCGGGGTCACTGACTTTGTCCGCCCAGCCTGTGTTGATCACGCCGGGACTGACCGTGTTGACGCGAATACCGTGCTGCACGCCGAGTTCCTTGCGCATCGACTCGGTCATGGCCTGGACGAAGAATTTGGTGGCGCTGTAAACGCCTGCCGCCGGCCCGACCTGGTGACCGGCGACGGAGTCCATGTTGAGGATCTGCCCGGACTTCTGCTCCAGCATCAACGGCAGCACCGCCGCAATGGCGTTGAGATAGCCTTTGATATTGACGTCGATCATCTTTTCCCAATCCTGTACGGCCAGATCGACCCAATTGGAGAAAAGCATCAGCCCGGCGTTGTTCACCAGAATGTCGACGCTGCCGTAGGTATCCCGGGCAAAGTCGGCGAGTGCCTGGGTTTGCTCCGCTTGGGTCACGTCAGTGGTGAACGCGACCACCTCATTGCCCGCTTCCCGCAGTTCAGCAACGAAGGATTCAAGGCCCTTTTGATCCAGTGCGGCGGCCACTACACGTACCCCCTCTGCGGCCAGTGCACGGGTGGTGGCTGCGCCGATACCGGAGGATGCGCCCGTGACGATGGCGACTTTGTTTTGCAGATAATTCATGTTCAGTGCCTCTGTGCTATGAATACGGTGCGATCCCTGCGCTTTGCTCGGCGCAGGAAGTGGCTGATCAAGCGCTGGCAGTCGGCCAATCGATGTAGCCTTTGGCGCCGCCACCGTAGTAACTCTCTCGTGGCGCGATAGTCAGCTCGATACCGCGACGCAGACGCTCCACGAGGTCAGGGTTGGAAATGAACAGGCGACCAAACGCCACCGCGTCAATCCGGCCCTGCGCCCGACGCTCAAGTGCCATCGCCAGGTCGTAGTTGTTATTGCCGATGAATGCCCCTGTGAACTGCGCACTCAATGCGTCCAGGTCCACACCTTCAGGCACCGTGCGCGACGTGGCCGTGGCGCCTTCGACAAAATGCAGGTAAGCCAGATTGAAACGATTGAGTTGCTGGATCAGATACCCGTAGGTCGCCATGACATTGCTGTCGGGCGGTGTGTTGCCGGCATCCGGTGTCACCGGCGAAAGGCGAATCCCGACCCGCTCGCTGCCCCAGATCGACACCACGGCCTCGGTCACTTCCAGCGTCAGTCGAGCCCGGTTCTCAATGGAACCGCCGTACTGGTCAGTGCGCTGATTGGTGGAATCGCGCAGGAACTGATCGAGCAGATAGCTGTTGGCGGAATGCACTTCCACACCATCGAAACCTGCGCGCTTGGCATTCTCGGCGGCCAGTTTGTACTGTTCGATGATGCCGGGAATTTCCGAAGTCTCGAGGGCGCGAGGCATCGATACTTCGACAAAACCTTTTTCGGTGTAAGTGCTGCCTTCAGCCTTGATGGCGGAAGGTGCTACGGGCGCCTCGCCATTGGGCTGTAACTCGACACTGGAAAAACGCCCGACATGCCACAGCTGGCTGACGATTTTGCCGCCGGCCGCATGCACGGCGTCGGTGACTTTTTTCCAGCCAGCAACCTGGTCTTCCGACCAGATCCCTGGCGTCATCGCATAGCCACGCCCTTGCGCAGAGATATTTGTTGCCTCGGCGATTATCAGGCCGGCACTGGCGCGCTGGGCGTAATACGTCGCATGCATTTCATTCGGTACACCGTCCTCGGCCATACGGCTGCGTGTCACCGGCGCCATGACAATTCGGTTAGCCAGTTGCAACGCGCCCATGTGTACAGGCGAAAAGAGGTCGGTATCAAAAGCGTAATCAGTCATAAATCTCCAAACAATTAGACCGGTCGTCTAGTTAATAAGTAAAAAAAAACGCCCCTATGCCAGCAGGCGTGCACTCGTGATCAGTGCTGTTTCAAAAGCAGCGGTCGTGTTGCGGACTTTCACCAACAACGATGCCCCCAGCCACAACTGATAAAGCGACTCAGCCAGTGCTTCGGCATCCTGGGTCGTCGTGATGGAGCCATCGGCCTTGCCTTGCTCAACACACCGCGTGATCCTCTGGATGATCAGCGCAGTGCCCTCCTCCAACACGCTGCGCATGTCTTGCGACAGGTCGCACACTTCGGCGCCGAGCTTCACCACCAGGCATTTCTCCTCGGGATGATCGAAAGCCTGCGTCTTCGCCCAATAACGTAGATAGCCCAGGAGCCGCTCTGCGCCATTGCCTTGCGCTGCCATTACGATGTCTACGCGGCCGATATACTCCTGAAAATATTCTTCCAGTAGCGCCTGGCCGAATTCCTCCTTGGAGCGGAAGTAGTGATAGAACGACCCTTTTGGAACACCCGCCGTCTTCAGCACTTCGAGAAGACCGACAGCGGTGTAGCCCTTGTGGGTCATCAGTGACTTCGCCACATCGATGATGTGTTGTCGCATGTCTTGATTAGGTTTTTTCATAGTGGGAAAAGCCTAATCAAAACTAGACCGGTCGTCTAGTAACAAATTTCATCACCTGACGAACGACTACGCCCTTGCTCTCGAGTGAGCCTGCGAAGGCTCGAGCTCCACCCGCTCCCATTTGGCAATCACCAGCGGTGCAATCGCGTTGCCCAGTACGTTCAACGTGGTGGTGCCACTGTCGATAATCCTGAAGATGCCGGCGATCAATGCGACACCCTCTAGTGGTAACCCGGCGGACGCCAATGTGGCCGACAGGATGATGATGGCAAAGCCAGGCACCCCCGCAGCTCCTTTTGAGGTCAATACCATCGTCACCACCAACAAAATCTGTTGAGACAACGACAGGTCGATGCCATAAAGCTGCGCCACAAAAATCGTCGCCACCCCGAGAAAAATCGATGCGCCATCGAGATTGAACGCATACCCCACCGGCACCACGAAACTGACGATCCGACGCGGTACACCGTAGCTCTCAAGTTTGGTCATCAACTGCGGCATGACGGCGGCTGAGGCGGCACTGGAAAATGCCAGAATCAGCTCGTTACGGAAGTAACGGATCAACTTGAAAATGTTCTCGCCAATCAAGTAGCAAATCCCACCGAGTACCACCAAAGCGAAAACAATCAGCGCCAGATACACCACACCAATCAACTTGAGTAACGGCAACAGTGAGGCGAAACCAAACGTCGCCACGGTCGCGCCGATCATGCCAAACACCCCGATTGGCGCGTAAGCCATAACAATCGAGACCACTTTGAACATCGCATCGGAAATGCTCTGCACAACGGCGATGAAAGGTGCGCTTTTCTCCTTGGGTAAAGCGTTCAATGCCAAGCCCAGCAGCACCGCAAAGAACAGCACCGACAGCAACTTCGCCTCCGACATCGCAACGATGACGTTGTCTGGAACGATGTTCTGCAATATCACCAGTGCGCCTTTGGAAGGCTCCAGGGTTATCGCTGCCGAACTATGAGAAACCCCTGAAATATCGGTGCCCGTTCCAGGCTCGAAGAGGTTGGCGAAACACAATCCTATGACAATAGCCAGTGCGGTGATTGCGAAGAAGTAGCCCAGCGACTTGATCCCCATACGACCAAATGACTTGCTGTCTCCCCCGCCTGCGATGCCCAAAATCATGCAGCAGAACACAATCGGCACAACCACCATTTTCATCATCTTGATGAAGATGTCGCCGAGCGGTTTGAGAATCTCCGCACTGACCCATGATTGATAATGCGGATGGGTATTGAAGTACCAACCGACAAGCACGCCAAGCAACAGCCCGGCAACGATTTGCCACACCAAGGGAATACGTTTCATGTCTAGCCTTCTTGTTGGAATGAAAGGTCTGCGTCTATTCGCAGTTGCTAGAGTCATGAGCTTCCAGCTCACTTGAGATCAAATGGCACAACGGGGTTGTGCCATGCGTGTTCTTATTTCGCGAAGAGCTGGCTCATATCCTTGAAAGCCTTGAACTCAAGGGCATTGCCGCAAGGATCAAACAGGAACATCGTGGCTTGTTCGCCCACCTGACCTTTGAAGCGAATGTACGGCTCTATCACAAACTCAGTACCAAACGACTTCAGACGCTCGGCCAACGCTTCCCACTGCTCCCACTCCAGGATGATGCCGAAGTGCGGAACAGGAACGTCGTGGCCATCGACCGGGTTGCTGTGAACGCTTTCTTGCGAGGCCGTTTTCGGGTGTTCATGAATCACCAGTTGGTGACCGTAAAAGTTGAAGTCGACCCACTGAGTGCTGGAGCGTCCTTCTTCAAGACCAAAGACCTCACCGTAAAAGGTTCGCGCTGAAGCCAGGTCGTAAACAGGGATTGCAAGGTGGAAAGGCGAGAGGCTCATCAGAACTCCAAATATTTGTTGTTGGTTGGCGAACAGTCCCAACGACATTGGCGCTTTGGGTTCAGCCGTTGCCCGGGATGGGAAACATCGTAGGGCGGAATACCTAACAGAAAAATCAATATATATTTCTTAGAAACACAATTAATATTTGTGAATGATCAAAGAACTCAAGACTCTCATCGCTGTGGCGCGCGAAGGCACCTTCGCTGCCGCTGGCAACAAGATCGGCCTCACCCAGGCGGCCGTCAGCGCGCAAATCCAACGCCTGGAGGCTGAGCTCGGTTTCGAAATATTCGACCGAAAAGGACGCTCGGCCCACCTCAACAAAATGGGCCAGCAGATTCTTCTGCAGGCGCAAGAGCTGCTCAGGCTCTACGAAAATCTGGGATCGACGACGGTTGGACAACCGCCCAGCGTACTGGTCAACATCGGCGCGATCGCGTCAGTCCAGCGCTCCTGTTTGCCCGATGCGCTGGCGAAATTTCATCAACAATGCCCGCAGTGCCGCACGCGTGTCATTCCGGGGTTGTCGATGGAATTGGTGAACCTCGTCGATGCCGGCGAGATCGACATGGCCGCCATCATTCGCCCGCCCTTCTCTCTCCAAAGCGATCTGCGCTGGACGACGCTGGCGCTGGAACCCTATCGTCTGATCGTGCCGCGCGACGTGCCGGGAGAAGACTGGTCGGAACTGCTTTGCAGCCAGCCCTTCATTCGCTACGACCGATCATCCTTCGGCGGCAGACAGGTCGACCGCTTTCTGCGACAGCTGCATTTCAACCTGCACGAAGTTTGCGAACTGGATGAGCAGGAGGCGATCATCAAACTTGTGGAGAATGGCGTAGGGGTTGCGCTGGTGCCGCAAACAACACCCGATCCACAATGGCCCCCCGGCGTTCGCGCAATAGACCTCGGCCCACATACTTTCCACCGCGATATCGGGCTGGTACATCGTTCTCGCAGCAGCTTTACCGAGCCGGTGCGGATATTGGCGGAGCTGATCAGTGATCAATTCAAGGGGGGCTAAATGAAGTCTGTCCCCTTATACAATTTCAAAGTGTTCGAGAGCGTTGCTCGGCCAGGCAGTCTGGCGGCGGCCGCGCTTGAGTGGCACGTGACCATCGGCGCGGTGAGCCAGCTTTTGCTGTCGGCGGACGGCAGCGTGTTTTCTGCCGTGCCTGTCTCACGGGTTGTCGGTTCGCCTATCAATGGATGATTTCTAAAGCGGGATGGTTTAGATCGGCTAAATCGTGCGGTCGATGGCGTAGAAAAACGGCGTGAGGGGCGTGAGTGTTTAACGTTTTTCGTGTTGTGTTTAAGGACACTTGGCGTTACGCCCGAAAGGCTACAACACCTTGCGCCTTTGCCTACGACTACGCCAGAATCCGCCGGCTTGTGCGCTTGGAGCGCGGGTTCTATCGTGGGTCGGTCACTGAACACAGTGATCGGGTTTGGTAGCCTGCTACTCCACATGGCGTATCGCGTCACCTAACGCAGATGCTTTCTCGCATTTGCTTGATGGTGGCCATGCGCAGGGCGTCTTCGGGCGCGCCGGTTTTTTCCATGTGGGCCGGTCTACCAACCTTCGTATGGCCGCCACCCCTCGTTTGGTAGCGAGAGTGATGGCTCCTCTAACCACACGTGGAGTTTCATCAATGTTCAAACCAACACCAAACCCACCGGAAACCGATTCGGTCACACCTTACGAATCGCTCGATTCAAGAAAGCTTCACGACGCAGCTGAGCGTGCGCTCGATCATTACCTCAACCCGACTGCGGCGATCATGGCTGCGCCGTATCAGGCGAGTACGATGTTTTTGGTGAATCCGGAAACGGACACCGAGTCATTACTGGTTAACGCATCCGAATCACTGGCCTCGGCTTCCATCATGCTGGGTGATGTTGCGGGGTTGGTAGACGGCCAGATTCGCAGGACGTTGTTGGGCATTGCGCAGGTGGTGATGCTTGGAGAATTGGCGGTGAATCGGGCGTTGGACAGGGTTGAAGTTACGGACTGAGTAACCCGTTCAGTGGCGACTTGCCGTCGCCACTTCATACCTTTTTAGCCGTGATACCGATCGTCATTTGAGTTCATACAGTAACGCTACACATCCAATGTCTTCGACATGATGATCGTGCGCTCGGACTCGTGAAATGCGTCTCGGATTTTTATAAAGCCAAGCGAAGCATAAAAGCCCTCAGCCGTAATCGAAGAAGGCACATGCAGCAAGTTGCGCCCTTCAGCAATGGCGCTTGATTGAATGCTTTTCATCAACTGTCTCCCGATGCCCTTCCCTTGATAAGCCGGCTCGACATACACACTTCGAACAACGTCGTGATCAAGACTGGCCGTTGCAACAATACGATTTCCGAGTAGGGCAACGAACACCTGACGCTGCGTCATCAAACAGAGGATTGCTTGTGGAGAAAAGCTCAGCTCCACTTGGTTGATGATTTCGGCTGAATAGTCCTGAGCATTGGACTCGCGAAGGGTGCCAATGATGATCTGGCTGATGGCGGCAGCGTCCGCATTCATTGCGATTCGAATCAGGCACTCCATTCAAGCAATTCCTTCCGTGATGTCTTGATACTTGTGAGTATCCCTCCCATTGCCCATATTCGCCACGTAGTTGCGTAAAAGCCAAAACCAAGCACTAACATCTGCGAATGACGGGGAACTATTGACGTCCACCAATAGACTGAGGTGCTATTGCGACCATAATGCAACCGTCGCAAGCAAACAGATTTCTACAATAAATGGAGCACACAATGGGCCGGGCACGCGATGAGTTTGAATTTTGGTGGGGTACGTCCGGGTCATGGGTGGAACCACCGAATGTGCGCCGGAGCGGCACCAGCGGCGTCCAACTGATCGTTCACGATAACAGGACGTTCTTCGTGAAGCGTCAGACCGGACACCTGTTTCGCAGCCTCCGCTACCCCACTGGCCGGCCCACCGCACTGCGTGAAGGTATTGCCCTTTCCAGACTCGAGAAACTGGGCGTGAACGCACCAAGACCGGTGTTTTACGGTGCGAGAAAAGTCCAAGGCACGTGGCAAGGTGTTCTAGTTACCGAAGACCTGGGCGGCTTCATCGATCTGGATACCTGGTATAGCCAAGGGTCAGCAAGCATGTTGACGACAGAGCAGCATCAGCGACTTTTTGAACGTTTAGCGCAAATGCTGGCACGGATGCACTCGGGCAAATGGCAGCACGGTTGCATGCGTTCCAAGCACATCTTTATCAAGGCATCGATTACCGACGCAGACTTCGACTTCGAACTGGCGCTGCTCGACCTGGAAAAATCTCGCGGTCGCGCCACGGCCATGGGCGCAGCGCGTCACGATATTCCTCAACTCAGACGGCATTCTTTCTGGGATGAGTCGCAGTGGCAGCATTTCCTTTCCTACTACGAGCAAGCCACCGGCAGAACCATTTAAGTTGTTGATCGTCTGGCCAAGTGACAGAAGTTATCCATGTTATGAGCGCGCCGGATTTCACCGTGAACAACGAGAGCAAGATCCCCTGGTACTGATTCTTGAGACCCAGCCGTGAATGCCGCTTCACCAACTTCCTGACACCCCAGAGACGCCAATGCTCAGTTCGCTCATAGCAAATGGTCAGCCACAACCCCCTGCCCCATTGGAACTGGTCGTCCCTTGGTGGAGTTTCACTAAAACCGTTTTAGCGGCGACCGCCCTGTCATTGGTACAAGACAGGCTGATCGGATTGGACGATCCCATTCCTGATCAGCCTTTCACCTTGCGTCAGCTCTTGCGACATGAAGCCGGTCTGGCTGATTACGGTGAACTGGCGGAGTATCACGTCGCCGTTGCGAACGGTGAACCGGCATGGTCGCCCGAGGAAATGATGCGACGCCTTGACGGTGCTCGCGTTCGATATAACCCAGGCACCAATTGGCGTTACTCGAACGTGGGCTACTTGCTCATTGGCCGGTTAATTGAACGGCTAACGGATTTGACGCTTGAAGAGGCAGTGATTCAACGCGCACTGACGCCTTTGGGCCTCTCTGATGTGCGCTTTGCTAAAACGCCAGCCGACGTCCAGTCGACCCATTCTGGCAGCACTTCAAATTATGATCCTGCCTGGGTCTATCACGGCTTGCTGATTGGACCGGTTTCTCAAGCAGCGCTGTTTCTCGATCGACTTCTCGACGGAGCGTTGCTGTCCTCGGACTTGCTTCAGGCAATGCAGACCGTACGTACATTGGGCGGCCCGATTGCCGGGCGCCCATGGATCACGCCGGGTTATGGCCTTGGTCTGATGCAGGGATCGATAGATGGCGGATATTCCCTTAGCGGGCACACCGGCTGCGGGCCCGGCAGCGTCATGGCGGTTTACCGGGTTTGCGACGGCGGCACGTCCGCGTGTTGCGCTGCATTTGAGACGGGCGCCAGTGAAGGCGCCGTCGAAGCACGCGTTGTCGAACAGCTCCTGCAAGCTCTGCGGGATCGGGCTTGAGGCGTCGCTCTCACCCCTTCAATTGACTTTGTTCAACTGCGGCAACTGCCACTTGCCGGACAATACTTCTTCTTTCGGCTGGTACAAACGCAGCAGTACATAGAAGCCGCCCTGCGGGGCCGGCAGCCAGTTGGCGGCATTTTCGCCTTGAGGTTTTTTGTGCGAAATCGGAATTGTGATCGAACCGTCCGCCGCAACTTTCAGACCCTGGGTATCGGTGCCGACCTTGTAGCGATTGATCTCGTTATCAACCAGCATTTTGTCGCTGGCGTCGTACATGGTCAGTGACCAGAAGGCATTGACCGGCGGTGCCGACGCCAGTTTGACCTCGTATTGATTGTCGCCGGTGAGCGGTTGGTTCTTGCTGTCGGTGAAGCGGATCGGGTACATCGCTTCATGCTCACCCTGGCCGCCAAGATACGGCCCCGCCACCA
This sequence comes from Pseudomonas sp. NPDC088885, assembly GCF_044750025.1. NCBI lineage: Bacteria > Pseudomonadati > Pseudomonadota > Gammaproteobacteria > Pseudomonadales > Pseudomonadaceae > Pseudomonas > Pseudomonas sp. NPDC088885. The sequence goes on from NZ_JBIVJB010000001.1 coordinate 471,576, forward strand.
TGGCGCGCAGCGGATAGTTGTAGCCAAAGCTATCCAGCCCCGTCACCCAGTTCCAACCATTGCGCACTTCTGACGTGCTGGCCAGCGACGCAATCGCTACGTAGGGCGCATCTTTCAAACCTTCCTCAAGCCCTTTACGCGTAGCCGGATTGAGTTTATCCGGTGAGAAACCTTTCTCGGTCAGGCCGATACGGGCGAATTGGGCAAACAGGGCGGCGTCAGCAGGTTTGACCGGATTGTCCTTGAGCACCGCAGCCAACTCCGTGAAGAAGCCCAGCGGATCGTCCGTTTGCGGCAGAGCCGGCAAGGTCTCGTCCTTGTGCGACTTGCCACTCAGTGGCGCGACACTGAACTGTTTTTGCAGCGCCAGAATCGGCGCGACATCTTCACCCTGTTTGACTTGAATGCGGCCCCACAGCCAGATTTTTTGTGTGGTGACGTCCAGACGTTTGGCATCTTTGGGCAATTCACCTTTCCACCCCGGCGGCACTAACACGAACTTACCAGCCTGGGTGCCCGTGGTGCGGCGCCCGACATAATGCTCAAGTTCTTGCCACATGTTGAACACGTCGACCACGTAATAGCGATCATGGGTATCCGGCACGCTCAATACATACGGTTCGGTCAGATCCAGCACCGCACTCATGTAGTAGGTGTCATTGTTGGCGGTCGGCATGTCCTTGGCGGACGGTGAAGCCAGCGCAGTGGCCCAGCCAATCTGGTTCAGACCGGCGCGATAACTGGTGTCGGGTTTGGGCGAAGGTACGGTTATGTATTCACGAGCCACTCTTTCCATACGTACCAGCGCATAACCCCAGTTGTAGGCCGAGATCGCCAGGCTGTAACCATCGGCCTGCATCCCCTTCTCTACTGCATCGGGTGTCGCCGGAGTAGACAGTAATAAATCCGGAGTACTGGCTTGTGCGGACATTGCGCTACCCAGCGCGGCACAGAGGGGCAAAACACAAAACAACAACTTGCGAGATGAATTCATAACGAGCGTCCTTTCACGAGGAAGTGCGCCGGGCAATCCCGGTTCAAGCACTGGCCTGACGGCTGAATGTCTGCAAGAACCCTAGGCACAGAGTCGCTTGGCGTCAAACAGGCGTGCCAACGCTGGCGGTTCAGCGGTTGTCTATAGTGTTGAGCGCTTGTTGGAATTTCAGGGATCAATCGCGGGGATCAATCGATGCGCAACAACGGAATGCTTAACGTCAGCCTGCTGGCCTTGGCGATGCTGGCCAACCCGCACGCGACCCTCGCCCAGACCAACATGGAGACGCAGGGTGGACAACCGCCTCCCGGTTCGCGCAGTTCTATTGTGGATTTCGACTACCAGATCAAATACCAGCGCGCGTTTGAAGCCGTGCTGTGGAATATGCCGGCGATCGCCATCTACAGTTTCAGACGCGCCGCGTTTGACAATCTGGGGGTCAAGGACAACGACATCATTGCCTACTCGGCGCCGGCGACACCGAAGCTGGAAGCCATCACCGCCAACAGCAGCACGCCTTACATCACAGCATTCACCGACCTGCAAAAAGGCCCGGTGGTTCTGGAATTACCCGCCGCCAGCGAAGAAGGTAGCGTCTATGGTCAAGTCGTTGATGCCTGGCAGTTGACCATCGCCGACGTTGGCCCCTCGGGTCTGGACAAGGGCAAGGGCGGCAAGTTGCTGTTCACTCCGCCGGGGTTTACTGGTGAGGTGCCGGCGGGCTACATCCACGTCCCATCACCGAACTACCGCATCGCCCTCGCCTTTCGCTCCGTGCGCGCACCAGGCAAAACCGCTGCTGACGCCTATCAATATGCAAAGAAGCTGCGCATGTATTACCTGGCCGATGCGAGCAATCCGCCACAGCAACGCTTTATCGACCCGATCGACAAGGTTTATCCGACGCTGCCTTTCTATGACGAACGTCATTTCGCGGACATGCATGCGGTCATGAGCGTCGAGCCTGCACGCCCGCAGGACAAAGTGATGATCGGGATGCTGCGATCGCTGGGCATCGAGAAAGGCAAGCCGTTTGCCCCGGACGCAGTGACCAAAAAAGCCATGCGCCAAGCGGCCATTGATGCCTGGTTCTACCTCCAGCACTGGTTCGATAATCTGCCAAAAGACAAATTCTACTGGCCAGATCGGCACTACGCGTCGCTGCTGATGACCGATGAAAACAAGCGTTTCTCGTTCGAATACGAAGACAATATTGATCTGATCGGACGCGCGGCGGAGTACTTCTGGTGCACCTATATGCCGAAGGAGTTGAGCGACTCGCCGGCCACTCAGTACTTGATGGCGATGGCGGATAAAAACGGCAAACCGCTCGAGACTGGGAAGACTTACAAACTCGACGTCCCTGCCCAAATGCCGGTGAAGCAATTCTGGGCGTTGACTGTATATAACCGCGACACCATGTCGTTCATTTACAGCGAAACCAATCGCACCACCCTGTCCTCGTACGACCTCGACGCAATGAAGAAAAATGCCGACGGTAGCGTCACCATTTACATCGGCTCTAAAGCGCCAAGCGGACTGGAAAGCAACTGGATTCCAACCGCGGGCAAGCGGCCGTTGCCGGCCATGCGCTTTTATGGCGGCACCGAGGCGCTGAACGACAAGAGCTTCAAACTGCCGGACTTCGAATTGTTTGAGTGAACCCTCTATCTGGTGTTGGGTTTAGAGTTTGCCGATGTCCACTATTGGCCGCTCACAGATGTCCGCTTCCGGCCAATTGCTGACAGTCGCGAAGTTGCGGTGTCGGCCAATAGCACTTGCCTCTGTCATCCTGACAACGCGACTGGAAGCAGCGCTACCCTCACTGCGCTCAGGTCTCCTGCGGATCATCAGATTAAGTAGTCAGGAACTACCACGGTTGCCGACCATGGCTTCCAAAGAAGCCACCAGTAGGACCGTCGGATTCGAGCAATGCCATCTTGATCGCGATAGCCGCACCCTCTTCAGGGGTTAGCAGACCCGAGTTGCCATTAAGGTCGGTCCTTACATGACCAGGCTCGACCGCATTCACCTTGATGCCCAACGGCGCCAGCTCCTTGGCGAAAGAGACGGTGACCGCGTTGAGCGCGACTTTCGACGAGGTGTAGTCAAGCAGGTTGACGGTCGAATAGAGCGAGGTGGGGTCGGTGATCAATGTGAGCGAGCCGACGCCGCTGCCCATCATGACAACCCGTGCCTGATCGGCGGCCTTGAGCAATGGCAAAAACGCTTGGGTGACGCGCACTGGGCCAAACAGGTTGACCTCATAAACAGCCTTCATGTCCCGCATGCGCACCTGGCTGGGCGCCCGCGTCATGTCGACTGCAATGCCCGCATTGTTGACCAGCACATCAAGCGCCTCAATGTGCGCAGCCAGAGTCGTGGCAGCGTCTTGCACGCTGGCGTCGTCTGCAACATCCAATTCAAGAAAGCCGGCGTCGAGCCCTGCTTTACGCAGCTCAGCGACGGCGTGCTCGCCACGTGCAACGTCGCGTGCGCCGATCCAGACAAAAAAACCAGCCTCGGCAAGACCTTTGGCAATCGCGAGCCCAATGCCTTTGTTGGCACCGGTGATCAGCGCCTGTCGTTTGTTATTCAAATTCGAATTCCTCGGGAGTAAAAACGCCTTGGCGAGACAGGCATTCATGCGAAATGAGCGAGAAGCCAAGCCGCCCCCCACCATTCAGGAACGGCGCGGGCGTGCTTTTCCCATCAGGCGCTCTAAGCAACTAGATGGCGCTGGGCGCCTTGCACGTGGTGCTGAAGGTCACCGGCGAAGCGCAAAGTCACCTCGCGACGACTGAATCGCCATTCGCCATCGTGCAATTCAAATTCGTCGAGGTACTTGCCGGTGCAGATAGGCTGCAAGGGAAACCCATCAAGCTGTTGATGCACGGTGTAATAGCTGGCCGAACTCGCCTTGTCGCCCGACGGCGCGACATCAATCAGCACGTTGGTGATCGAGTGCCAGGTGCGTGGCGTGCCGTCTTCATGCACTTGCAGGCCGGCGTCGAAGAACGCCAGCAAACCCTCCCGAGTGGACGCTTCGGTGCCAAGAACATGAAGCACTGCATGCTGAAGCACGTCTGCCACACCGGTAAAATCGCCACTGTCCAGACGATGAATATAGGTAGCGTGAAGGCGGTGGATGGCGCTCTCGGCGGCGAGACGTGCAAGCAGTTGTGAGGTATCACTCATGTTTTTCTCCAGGGATTAAGGGCGAGCCGGAGTGACAGCGATGGGGTCACACCTGAGAGGCGCCGCCGTCGGCGAATAGCTCCACGCCATTGATGTAGCTCGCGGCATCACTGGCCAGAAAGGCCACGGCCTTACCGATTTCGTGGGCCTGGCCGATTCGGCCTATGGTGCTTTTTTCACTCAATGCCTTGATGACTTCATCGGCCTGCTCGGCCAGCATCTTGCGCAACGAATCGGTGTCGACGGGGCCCGGACTGACCATATTGATCCGCACCCCACTGCCGCGAATGTCGAGCACCCAGCTTCTTACCAGCGCGCGCAGTGCAGCCTTGGTCGCGCCATAGACGCTCAGGCCTGGGCCTGGATCGATAGAGGCCGTTGAGCCAATAATGACGATGCTGCTGCCTTTTCCCATAAGGGCGAGCGCCCCCTGAACGGTGAAGGTCACGCCTTTCACATTGGTGTTGAACACCCGGTCGAAATACGCTTCTGTGATGCTGCCCAAAGGCTCTACTTCGCCCATACCGGCGTTTGCCACGAGTACGTCAATGCGGCCGTGGCGCGACTTGATCTTGCCGAACAACATTGCCAAATCTGCCGCGATTGAAACATCCGCCACGATTGCGGTGGCACGATCACCCAGGATGGCCACGGCATCATTGAGCTGCGCCTCCCGGCGACCGGTGATGACTACATGAGCCCCCTGCTCCACCAGCTCCTGGGCAATAGCGAGCCCGAGGCCCGACGACCCACCGGTGACCAGAACGACTTTGTCTTGAAATTGCATTGCGATGTCCTCTACAGGCGATTTGGAAGATTGAATTTATGTAGCGAACACTACATACGCACGATCAACCACGCAACACATTTAGTAATCGCTACATAAATTGAGCGATCCGCACCGGACAATTGATGTTGAATTTAGTGATCGCTACACTGGGCGCTTATCCACGAGGTCACCATGAACGAGAAAACTCGCCAACGTCGCCCGGCCTTCGACAGAGAAGCGGGAGTCGCCATCGCTCAGGCCATGTTCCATGAACACGGTTTCGACGCGGTGAGCCTTACCGACCTGGTCGACGCTATGGATATCAAGCCGCCAAGCTTCTACGCGGCATACGGCAGCAAAGCCGAGTTGTTTGAGCGGGCGATGCAACTCTATGCCAGCGAAAACGCCCTCCCGCTGGACAAGATCCTCGCGCCGGAGCACCCGCCCGGCGAGGCGCTTTGCGCGCTGTTGGTCGCCGCTGCAAAGCAATATGGAAAAGACACCACATTGCGAGGCTGCATGATTACCGAGGGCCTGCGTGCCGATGACGAAGTGGCCCGTACGATGGCTGAAACCCTGGCTAACGGCGGCCTTAAGGTCATACGGGCTTACCTGGACAACGTGCAGCCGGGTAACGCGCAAACCCTCGCGGATTACATTACGGTTACGTTGCGCGGGCTTTCAGCCGCCGCGTGCAATGGCATGTCGCGCAAACGACTGATCGACGTGGCGCAGACCGCAGGGAGGTTCATCAGCCATGAACTAGCAGGCCCGCAGGATTGAGCGCTATTCGCGTGGAATGATCAGCGGCCCATCTATCGATCAGTCACCCACGTACCAGGAATGCTTTGAGCAAAGCCGACGCCAAACACCTGTGCCGGCGTTGCAAAGCCCTGCCTGACTTCACCGCCCAATACCCTGCGCGCTGCCTCTACTGCGGCCAGAGGCGTATAGGAATAACCGTTCACCGTCCCGATCACCGAGCTCGCCACGGTTCCGTCAGCGCCGGTCACTTCAGCGACCGCGTGAGCGGGTTGCGCCAGCCGCTGCTCGGCGCTCGGGCCATCAGGGAGTTGTGCCAGATCACCTGTCGGAAATGCATCACCGGTGACGTGAACGTACATTGCGATATTGGGGATAGCCGTCGAATGCCATGCGGTAATCAGGTCACCAAAAGACAGCGGTGCGCAGAGAACCGGGCCGTTACCAAAGTCGAACAACTGTGGCTGGGCGTCGGGGGTGGCAACCAATCGCCCATCGATCCGCGCCATCAAGCCTGCGCCGATGATTTCGCTGGCGCTGATCGCCGAACCTCTCGACATGGACCCCGCCACCTGAAGTGCAACACGCAGTGATTGAGGGCTACGCACACGCTCCGCTACGTGCATGGCCAGGCAGTCGGTTGGCACCACGTCCCAGCCAACACCGGGCAGCAGCATCACCCCCGCTTTGGCAGCCTGCACGCTAAGCCGCTCAGCCAATCGGTAAACGTTGATTTCGGCGGTGATGTCCAGGTAGCTGACGCTGGCCTCAATGCAGGCGTGCATCAAGGGTTGCGCGGTGAGTGCAAACGGTCCCGCGCAGTTCAGGAGTACATCCACTCCTTCCAAGACCCTGGACAGCGGCTCATCGAGCGAAAACACCCGGTAGGACACGCCCAGGCGCTCGGCCAGTTTTCGCAGCTTGGCGGCATCGCGACCGGCAATTTCAACGTTCAGCCCATCGGCCTTGGCTTGTTCTGCAACCATGGCGCCGGTGTAACCCGCAGCGCCGTATATCATTAGTTTTTTCATGCGCTGTGCTGCCATTTTTTGTAGACGAATTCGAGGCTATAGCCGTCCGGGTCCAGCACATTGGCGGCGTAGTACTCGGGGTCGTAGTGCAAACGGGCGCCAGGCGGACCGTTGTCTGTGCCGCCGGCCTGAATAGCGGCGGCGTAGGCGGCATCTACCTGCGCGCGGCTATTGGCGACAAAGCCGATATGCGCCGCGCGCCCTTCAACAACGCCTTCGCGCAGCCAGAAAAATACGCGCCCGTTTGCCCCAAACCCCTTGAGGTCGGGATGACCGGGCGGGCCATCCTTGCCGTCGTAGTCAAGGCGGCTGGTGATGCCTAACGGTGGCAGCGCGGCGCTGTAGAACGCGATGGAGCGCTCCAGGTCTGCGACAGAAATAAAGACATGGTCGAGCATGGTGTTTTCCTCGCTTAAAGGGTGTGTGTGGAGGGGCCTAGATCATGTAACCGCCTGCAACCTCAATGGTCTGGGCATTGATCCAGGCACTCTCCGCAGACAGCAACGTGGCGATCACACGGCCCACATCTTCTGGCTCGCCTACCCGGCCCAACGCGGTTTGCCTGGCGAGCAACGCTTCGAACTCATCGTTCAGGCCGCCACCCAACTCGGTACGAATGGCTCCTGGCGAGACTGCGTTGGCGCGAATGCGGCGCTCGCTAAACTCCTTGGCCATGTAACGGGTCAGCACTTCCAGCCCGCCTTTGAACGCGGCGTACGGCGCAACGCCCGCCGTGGCCACACGGGTCGTGGCGCTAGTGAGGTTGACGATGCTGGCACCATCGGCCAGCAACGGCAGCAGTGTCTGGGTCAGAAAAAACGGACCCTTGAGGTGGACGTTAAACAACCCGTCGAATTGCGCTTCGCTGACCGTCGCGATTGGATTGAACAGCCCGTAGCCGGCGTTATTGACGACACCGTCGAGGTGCGCCACATCCCATACCTGCTGCAAGACCTGATGAACTGTCTCAGCAAAAGCGCCAAAGCTGCTCACGTCGGCCACATCCAGCTTCAGCGCAACGGCTTTGCCACCACCTGCCTGAATCTGCTCGACCACTGCCTGCGCCGCTTTCGGGTTGTTGTTATAGGTCAGGACTACGCCCATACCTCGTTCGGCGCAGAGGGTGGCTGTACTGGCGCCGATGCCACGGCTGCCCCCGGTGATCAGAATGACGCTCATGGTGTGCTCCGGTGTGGATTAGATGAGATGCCACAGTAGCTATCACCGTGCGCAGCCACGCAGCCATTCCTACTTAAAACCTGCCTGTTTCTGCTTTTTGCTTGCGCGGCCTACCCGCTCTGGCGTCAGATGCTCAGCATGAATAATCAACTGAACGAACTCCGGGCGCTGGCCGCCCATGCCGAGAACCGGCGTACCGAAACCGGCATTCCCCGTGTCGCCATGGTGCAAGGCGAGGTACCGGAACATCTGTTGGCCGCTGTGTACGACCCGATGATCAACCTGATTTTGCAGGGCAGTAAGTCGATGACTGTTGGCGACCGCACCTTGCGCTACGACCCGGCGACCTACTTTGTAATGTCCATCGAGTTGCCGGCCGTGGGCAAGGTGCACCCCGCCGCCACGGGCGAGCCGTACCTGGCCGTGAGCCTGACGTTGGCCCCGACGATTCTCGCCACGCTGTTGGCGGATCTGCCCAAACCTGCCGAGCGGGTTGCACAGGAAAACGGCTTTTCCGTAGCCGCTGTCACGCCCGAACTGATGGACGCGTGGGTGCGTATGTTACGACTGATGGAGCGCCCGCAAGACATCATCGCTCTGGCGCCGGCGTATGAGCGGGAAATACTCTACCGCGTCTTGCAGGGGCCTCAAGGCTGGATGCTGCGTGAAATCGCAGCCCCGGACACCGCCATGGCCCGAGTAAGCCTGGCCATCCAGTGGATTCGTCGCTACTTCGCCGAGCCCATTCGTGTCGACGACTTGGCTGAGAAAGCAGCGATGAGTGTGTCGGCCTTCCACCGCCATTTCAAAGCAGTGACCAACTTGAGCCCATTGCAGTATCAGAAACGCGTTCGGCTGCTCCAGGCCCGCACGCTGTTGGTGTCCAGCGCCAAAAGCGTCACCACGGCGGCCTATGAAGTGGGCTATGAAAGCCCCACCCAGTTCAGCCGCGACTACGCCCGTGTTTTTGGCTTGCCGCCAGCGCGGGATGCCGCGCGAATTTTGGCGGACACACGGGCTTAACCCGTTTAGCTGTTCTGACCACCATCTACGTTCAAGGTGGCGCCGGTGATATATCCGGCGTCAGGCCCCACCAGGAACGCCACGGCGCCCGCCACTTCTTCTGGCTGGCCGTAGCGACCCAATGCCGTCATCTGTTTAACCATGGCAGCCACATCACTTGTTTCTGGGTTCATCTGGGTGTTGATCGGGCCCGGCTGCACGGTATTGACGGTGATATGACGCCCGCCTAAATCGCGCGCCCAACCACGGCTATAAGCAGCGACCGCTGCCTTGCTCGCAGCGTAGTCAGCGATACCTGGGAAAGGCGCACGGCTGGCAAACATGGTGCCGATGGAAACAATTCGTCCACCGTCAGCCAACAGCGGCACCGCCGCACGAACAGCCGCGACAACGCCACCCACATTGATGGCGTGCTGGCGCTCCAGCTCGGCAATATCGGCCAGCGGATCGCCGATTACGCCGGTGACAAACACCCCGGCGCTGTTCACCAGAATGTCCAGGCGACCGAAGTGGGCGTGTACCTGGTTGACCATCGCAGCGACAGCATTAGCGTCCGCCTGATCGGCAGCTAGGGCCAACGCCTGCACACCCAGTGATTCGATGTGGTGCGCCACCGTACGGGCATGCTCCGCTGATGTGGCGTAGCTGAACGCCACATCAGCACCTTCGGCGGCCAAACGTTTGGCTATAGCGGCACCAATGCCACGTGAGCCACCGGTAACCAATGCAACTTTACCTGCCAGGGACTTGCTCATGATTTTCTTCCTGTGTAGTGAGGGGCCAGTCGCGAATGACAAACCGTGCCGCCACACTAACCACCACCAAAGCGGGGATAAACTGGTCTAATCGGTATGCTCTATCACTGCTTTGGTGATAAACGTACTTCTCCAGATCCTCAAGAGGTGCACGCGTGGACTACTTTCTTGCCGTACAAGCGTTCAACCGCATTGTCGAAACCGGCAGCTTCGTCAAAGCAGCCACGCAAATGGACCTGCACCCCAATGCCGTGACCAAGCTGGTACAAGCGCTGGAAGCACACCTGCGGGTAAAGCTGCTTAACCGCACCACGCGGCGGGTCACGCTGACCAATGAGGGCGGCGTCTATTACGAACAGATGAGTCGGGTGCTTGATCGCTGGCTGGAGGTGGAGGCGGAAATTGCGCTCACCCAGTCGGCCCCGAAAGGCAAGGTCAGAATCGATATGGGCACCACCATCGCCACCCTACTGGTGATACCGGCGCTGCCTGACTTTCACGCCCGCTTTCCGCAGGTGCAGATTGATATTGGCGCGAGTGATCGCACAGCAGACCTGGCCAGCGAAAACATTGACTGCGTGATTCGCGGCGGCGTCCTGCAAGACTCCTCGCTGATTGCGCGACGCCTGGGAAGCCTACCGTTTGTTACCTGCGCAACGCCGGCTTACTTGGCTAAGCACGGTGTGCCCAGCCACCCAGGTGAACTGGAAGATGGCCATGCGCTCGTACGTTACTTTTTCCCGGGCTCCGGAAAGCAGAACAACCTCGAGTTCGTCAAGGGCGATGAACACGTCGCCGTGCAAGGCCATTACGTGGTGGCCGTCAACGACAGCAACGCCTATCTCGCCGCAGGCCTTGCAGGATTAGGGGTGATCCATACGTTACGGTTTATGGCGCAGCCGTATATCGACGCCGGCAGCTTTGTGCCGGTGTTGCAAGATTGGCAGGCCGAGCCCAACCCGCTTTCGGTGGTGTTCATGCCCAACCGACACCTGAGCGTTCGCGTGCGCGCATTTGTCGATTGGCTGGTGGACCATTTCGCTGCCCACCCACACGTGCTGCCCTAAGGGACTACCTGGGGAAGCTCGCGACAATCCACAATGTGGCGCCCAACGTACCCGCCACTCCCACCCCCATCGCCATTTGAACGCCGAAGTGATCAACCACTACACCGCCGATCAGTGCGCCGAGCCCCATCGCCAACTGCCCGGCAGCAACGAATAGCGCTGCTACAACCTCAAGTTGATCGGGCGCGGCCTTGAATATCCAACTCTGGATGGCGATAGGCAGCATGCCAAAACCAACGCCCCAGACAACGACCCCTGCTGCCGCCCACCCTGAACTCGCGCCACAGATAACCAGCGCCAACATGGCACCACCTAAGAATATTGATGTGGCCAGCACCGCTCTGCGTACATTGCGCTCGACAAACCAACCGCAAAAAAGGTTGCCGAAAACTCCCGCCACGCCATAGGCGAGTAGCAACGCACCCAGGCGGCACGACTCGATACCGCTAATTTGCGTTAAAAACGGTGCGATATAGGTGTAGGCGGCGAACTGCCCGATAAAAATGAGCACAACCGCCACGAGCCCTGCCCGAACGATGTTCATCCTCATCACCACCGGTACTTGAGCGAAGCCCAGGGATTTTTCAGGTGGAATACGCGGCAGTAGCACCACTAATGCCACCACCACCAGCACAACCAGCGCTGCGAAGGCTGCAAACGCTAATCGCCATCCTAGTAGCCCGCCAAGGAATGTCCCTGCTGGTACGCCGACTACGGTGCCCAATGTCACCCCGGAAAAGATGACGGACGTTGCCCGGCCAATGGCGTCGGGCCTTAGTCTGGGGCCCAGTGAAACCCCAATGGTCCAGAAACCGCCCACCGCGACGCCGAGAAGCATCCGAGCCATGAGAAGAACGCCAAGGCTATTGGCGCAGGCGACCAGTGCATTGGAAATGACCAACAGACTGAGCAACATCAACAAGGCGTGCTGACGCTGAATACGCTTGCCCACGCTGATGGTTAGCAGCGCCGCACCGGCGGCCACGATGCCGGGTGCCGTGACCATAAGGCCGGCCTGCCCCTCACTGATCGCAAGGTCCTGGGCAATTTGCGGCAACAGCCCCACAGGTAAAAATTCTGCTGTCACCAGCGTGAACGCGCCTACGCCGATGGCAACAACTGCACTCCAGGAGGCCGGTGGGGATTGGGTGCTTGGAGTGGTTGATAACGCCAAAGCAGATGCGGCTTTTAAACTGTCCGTCATTGTCGAAACCTGAAGGCATACAGGCGCACGTTGCCGAACGCCCGTGGGTTATTCGGCAGACGTCAGTAGCCCACGCCGCGCACACCACCGGATGCCCGGATGGATTCACCTGTCACCCAGTGGGCATCTTCGGACGCTAAGAACACGGCAAGCGGCGCAATGTCCTCAGGCTCGCCAAAGCGACGCAACGGCGTACCGGCGATAAGTTGCTCGCCAAATTCACCGGCGAAATTGCCGTCTGTGGCAGGTGTGTTGGTATGGCCTGGAAGGATGGAGTTAACCCGAATACCCCGTGGCCCCAGCTCTCTGGCCAACGCGAAGGTCAACGTATCGATTGCGCCTTTGGTAGCCGAGTAAACGCTCGAAGCAAGGTAGGGGTCGGTGCTGAGGATTGAGCTGATATTGATGATGCTGCCGGATGTGCCCAGCAGTTTTACAGCCTCGCGCGCCGCCAGCAGATAGCCGAGCACATTGAGGTTGAACTGCTTATGAAAGGCCTCTTCGGTTAAGTCTTCAATCATTTGAAACACGGCAACACCCGCGTTGTTCACCAGAATATCCAGCTTGCCGAAGTCAGCGGCAACGGTTGCAAATAGGCGCGTCACGTCAGCGCCGCTGCTCATGTCCGCTTGTATGGCAACCGCATTCGCACCTTGTGCTTGAATATGTGCAACCACCGATTCCGCGTCGTCTTTGCTGGAGGAGTAATTGACGATGACGGTGGCGCCAGCTGCGCCCAGTGCTTTGGCTATCCCAGCACCGATGCCTTTGGAAGCGCCCGTTACTACCGCGATTTTTCCTTCAAGTTTCATAGGAGACCTTTCTAAAGTGGCAAGTGACGCAGCGTCCGTTATTGGCCTCCGGTCAGTCTCGAAGGCCTAACGCTGCTTGCCATCAGTATTGGCTCGGCGCCGCGTAAAGCCGTTGCCGGTTCTTCTCGAACCCTTGCCTATTCTTCTCACCTGCATTGCTTTACGCACCGGTCTACGCCATCGTGACTCGCATGAACGACACCATGAATGAATTGCGCAGCATCGTTATGCGTGCTCAAAGCCAGTGGACGGAAACCGGTTTGCCACGTGTGGCGATGGTCCATGCCGAGGCCTGTGCCAGCAAGGTTTACCAGCCGATGCTGCACCTCGTACTGCAAGGCTCGAAAACCTTGTCCATTGGCGACCAGTTGCTGAGTTACGGAGCGGCCACGTATTTTGTGGTGCCTATTGATGTACCGGCTACCGGGGAGATTTACCCAGGCGGGCCGGACGAGCCCTATCTCGCCATCAGCTTGACCCTGGACCCCAGCATCATCGCGTCGTTGCTGGCGGACAGACCTAAGACGGAAAGTCAGCCTCACCCCAGTTCCTTCGCGCCTGTTGCGGCGCCCACTGAAATGCTTGATGCCTGGTTGCGCATGCTGCGCCTGATTGACCATCCTGATGAGGCGCCGGTGCTTGCCCCGATGATCGAACGCGAGATTTTGTTTCGCGCGCTTCAAGGGCGCTTTGGGGAGATGTTGCGCGAGATAGCCCGCCCGGATGGCCGACTTTCACAGGTTCGCCGAGCTACCCAATGGATACGCGAGCATTACACCGAGCCCTTTCGGGTAGAACCTTTAGCGGCCATGGCCGACATGAGCGTCGCGGCGTTCTATCGGCACTTCAAAGCCATTACCGCAATGACACCGATCCAATACCAAAAGCGCCTGCGCCTACTCAGAGCGCGATGGCTCCTGCTATTCGAAACGCACAACGCGGCCGCCATCGCATTCACTGTTGGCTACGAAAGCGCCTCGCAATTTAGCCGTGAGTACTCACGCTTGTTCGGGTTGCCGCCTGCCAGAGACGCCGCAAGGTTTAAAACGCCGGCGGATGCCAGCGACCCAGACAAGATGAATGTGACGGCATTAGGGGGTTAACGAAGCATTCGAAGGTTGTCAGTCCGAGTCGCAAGATGAAAAGCGCGGCCAAGTTCTGGCCGAGCGGACAGTCCGCTAATGGCCGAAAGCGGTCACTCATCAACGGCCGTTTTTTGCCAGAAAAGATCATTCTGTAACTCGAAATAGGCACTCCGTCGATCTTGATAACTCGCACTACGAATCTGACGGCTTACGCGATAAACGGCACCCCTACCCGGCAATTGCTTGACCCAGATTAATGCACGGCCGAATGCGCATTGACCTGACTAGCTCGGGCCAACAGACTTTCCTGCTTATTTGAATAGCGGGAGGTGAGTTCGATGCGCAAATCATTATCGGTTGTTGCATTAAGTCTGTTTGTTGCTCATTACGCCGTCGCCGGTGAAACCACCAACACAGCACTGGGCGGAGGTCTCGGTGGTGCGCTTGGAAGTGTTGTCGGTCAATCGGTCGGGGGAAGCACTGGCGCGTTAATCGGTGCCGGGGTTGGCGGTGCAACCGGGGGCGCAATCAGTGCAAAAAGCGGCAAGAAAACTGAAGCGGCGATTGGCGGCGGTATTGGCGCCGCTGGTGGCCAGGTCGTTGGCGCCAGTCTGGGCGGATCAACAGGTGGCCTGATCGGCGCGGGATTGGGCGGCGCAGCCGGCGGTGCAGTGGGCAATAACCTGGCTGACGATAACGACCATCACTCCGGCCATGACCACAAGCACAAGAATAAACACAGTCACAAACATTGAAACTGAGCGCCTGATCTTCTCCTGCTGGCAGCCTGTCGCGACGCGTCAATAAAATTTGAACCGCTTCAGAACGCACTCGCCTAATGATCAGCTTGTGAGTATTCCCACAGGCAATGTGCCAATACCGGCATGCTCCGAGAGGTGATCAACGTGGCTAAAGACGAGAAGAAAAGCAAAGGTGAAGCTTCCAAGGCCAGCAAGGACTTGAAAGACAAGAAGTCATCACCGGAAAAGAAATCCGCGGCAGCCTCGGCGCTTTCGAAATCTTCCGATAAGAAAGACAAGAAAAAAGACGCCGAACCGAAAAAAGCCGATAAGAAGGCCGATAAGAAAGCCACCAAGAAAGCTGATAGCAAGCCTGAAAAGGCCAAGAAATCAGAGAAGGCCGACAAGCCGGCGAAGAAGAAAAAGTAACCTCTGCTATCGGCTAGGGCGCTACGCCCTAGCCTCTTCTCTTCTTACAAATCTTTGTTGATGTCTGGTGGCAGCGGGCCGAGGAACATTCTTTTCAGTCGATCACGACCCAGTGCGCGCGTCAGTTCTGAAAAGACGCAATACACAAAGATCAAAGTAATCAGCAGAATCTGCACTGCCCAGAATTGGGGCCAGTTCATCGAAGTCCACAACGTGGCGTTCGCGTCCATGAAGCTGTGTGCCTCTTTCCAGAACTCATACAGCCGCTCCAGATAATGAACGACCAGCGCCACCAGCGCGTACATGAGCGTTTTCCAAGTGACGTTCCAGATCAGCGGCTTTTCCGGAAAGCGATTGATGAACGGCAGCATGTCCGCGACCAGCACGGATTTGCCGAGCACCAGCGACGCGATCAGGATTGACGTGGAGACCGGCAGTGAAACGCCTGTGCCCTTCATCATCAGCGTACGGATGAGGGCGACGATGTGCAGAATGATGAAGAAAAATACCGTCGGCGGAATGGCCTTCATGACTTCGTGCTTGATCGTGTGGAGTACGGCTTTCATATCGATCCCCTGAGCGAGTACAGCACAACGCTTGGTGTTTAATGATCGAACGAGCTTAGTCGAAAATTACGCGTTACCCCTCCCTTGCGCCTACCTTAAAGACGTAAACATGATCATCGGAGGATTGATGTGCTCACCAAGGTCTGCCTTCAGTAAGCAAGGCCCGCTCGCTGGTTCTTTCAGACTTCACGAAACGGAGATAGGTACGATGAAGTTTGAACCGGCGTTCACAACTCACACCATTCAACAAACCCGGTTAAACAGCCACTCTCAAAAACCGCACCTCAAATCTTTAAACTCTGCCTGCAACAGCTCTGCAAACTTATCTTTTGCATGATGAAATTCGACATTTTTGTTAAAAACAAAATAATTTTTTACGGGCAACAAATCCTCAAACACATACTCACTTAAACTTCCGCCTCGGCTAAACTGCTCACACACACCTTTCGGAACTAACGAAACGCCCGCCCCGGAACTGACGCAACCAAGGATCGTACCGTAACTGGCTATGCTCGTTATAGGGCTCGACACTTCGTGCCTCTGCAGCCAATTTACTAACTTCTTCCTGTACGGGCACCCTTCGGGCCACATGAATATATCGATGCCATTCAAATCATGCGGCTCATGTATCCACCCCATATCCGGAGAGGCAATTAATACCAGCTCCTCCATGTAAATCTCAACACTTTCAATATCCGGGTGTTCAGGCTTGACAGCGATGATCGCTCCATCCAGATCATGGCTGAGCACTTCGTTAGATAATTGTGTCCAATTTCCCGTACTGAACTGCATTTGCACAGAAGGATAGAGCTGATGAAACTTTGACAACAGCTTAGGTAATCTGCCTATAGCCGCGGACTCTATGGCGCCAATTTTTAACTTCCCGGACGGTGCTGAGGCGGGATCAAGGGCCCTTTGCGACTCCTCACACAGAGACAGAATCCTGTTAACGTAGCCAAGGAACAACCGTCCGGAAGGGCTGATTATAAGCCCCCTGCCTTTCCTGATAAATAAAGGGGCCCCGAGCTCCCTCTCTAAAAGCTTGATTCTGTTTGTGATGTTTGACGGAACACAGTGCAACAGTTCCGAAGCCCGGATAATGCTTCCTTGATCGGCAACTGCTTTGAAAATCTTTAACTGAGACAACTCCATGTCATCGCTCACCAAAAGTGAATAGTGAGATCACTATAAATCACTTGTTTCGGTCGTTCAACTCGTTTAGTTTTTTTGAATTCTGCGCCCATAACGTATATTTCAAAAATAACAAGGCCAGTCTTATGGAGTGAGACAGATGATCAGTTCAGCATTACCGCAAACTCGTTATAAGTCAGAAAAATTTAAATCCATGCATGAGTTTGGCGAGATTTTCATTGAAGCGCTAACAAAGCATATACGGAGTTTAAAAATCCCAGGACGAGCCATATTTAAAGACAACAGAAGCCCACCTATATTAGCGCACATCACTCAAATAGCCGAACTTCAGGACGCAATGTTTGAGGTGCTATGTCACCCAATTACACAGGAAGCTCAAAACCATTGTGAAAGTGCCTTTCGGGCTCTTTTGGAAAAACCAACGCCGGATTCTGCCATTATGAAATTTTTTAACGGCTGGAATGAAACCCATAAAACTACCAGTTTGGTCTCGGCTAAAATCATAATGCGGCTATCAGCAGATGTGCTTTCAGTGCCTGCCGAAAAACTAACGGGCCATCATCGAGTCATGGCGCACATGCATGAAGTCACGAAAGATGATTTTGGACTTGGTCATCCGGGCCACGACTTCATGTACGGATACATGACCGCAGCGTTTGGCGCTACAGCCTGGGTTGAAGATAAATACAAAATACGCGAATGTAACGAGTTTTCAGAATTTCTTTACATTACCGGAGTAGAGCAACACACAGCTGCTTTAAACTCGCCTGAGCACAATAACTCAATCATGGAGGCGATAATGGTGTCTATCGCTTCGGAGCTTTGGAATGGTCGAGAGTACAACTTCATCGCCCAATACATAGAGGAAAAGTTAATCAGCCTCCACCCTTCTCTGCGAACGAAAACTCAGAGTCTGCGTAACGCTAAAGGATATGTCGCAGGACATTCTGGTGAAGTAGAACACAGGCATGGCTTGCATGCTTTAGCCGCAGCACAAACATTTGGTCGAACAGCCGACATAGCTTTTACTCCCGAAAAACTCAAAGGGGTGATGTTGAATTACAATGACAGAGTAGGAAACGCTTTTTCGGCTATGCACCAAGCTTTGCTCTCATAGAACCCAGTATTACTATTAAAGAATATATCAGCTACATCTCTTGAGAGAAGTCTTAGACCAATCAGCCGATCGCGAAAACGCACAAGTCAAACCAAGAGGGTACGTCATGATATTTTATGAGCAAAACAAACTTCAAAAAGCTCCCCTGCATGCACTTTGATCAAGCTTTATTCGTGCTAGGTTTTTTTGCCTTTTGCGGCGGCTTGATAGATGCTGCAGTTGGTGGGGGCGGGCTTGTACAGTTGCCGGCACTGCTGCACGCCCTTCCTCAACATAGCTTGGCCACTGTGTTGGGGACTAATAAACTCGCTGTTTTGGCCGGTAATTTGTCTTCCATGTTCAGCTATGTGAAACGAGTAAACATCATGTGGCGGCTAATGCTTCCCACCATGCTTTCTGCATTTGCATTTGCATTTATAGGCGCCTTTTCAGTATCTCTTGTGCCAAAAAGGCTGATGGAGTTTGTTGTTTTTTTTATCCTGATATCAATGACCATTTATACGTTCAAGGAGAAGAATTTAGGGCTGGAAAGTTCGAACAAACACTGTGGAACAAAGGAAATCATATTAGGGATTTTTTTCGGCGGACTTATTGGCTTCTATGATGGTGTCTTTGGCCCTGGTAGCGGAAGCTTTTTGCTTTTTATATTTGTGAAATTTTTTGGCCTGGATTTTTTGAACGCATCAGCCTCCGCAAAATTAGTTAATTTGGGCACATTTATCGCAGCGCTTACATTTTTTATTCCATCTGGTAACGTCTTGTGGACTGTCGGCGGCATAGTTGCTCTGTGCAATATGGCCGGCTCTCTCACTGGCGTTTTCCTGGCACTCCGTTATGGAAGTGGTTTTATACGGATTTTTTTTATTATTCTGCTTTTATTTTTAATAGGCCGAATGGGGTTATCTCTGTTTTTTAGGGGATAAGCGATCAGAAACAGTCACTGAAATCCCATTCCCCCACTAATAGCGAGCATCCCAATGCCCGTCCTAACTTGGGCGCCAAACCAGGCCTTCAAGCCCACCGGGATTGAACTCGACCACCCGATCGAGCGCTGCCACGTCACTGCGGCCGTAGATAATCTGCGCCAACGCTACACCCACCCACGCCACTACGAAAATCCGCAGGAACGTCACCGCGTAGAACGGCATGCCGAAGTTCCAGCGACCATGGTACTTGGCGTCGCCAGGTACGTGGCTGCCTCATGCCTTCCCAATGTTTCATTTCCTCGGCGATAAAGTGGCCCACTTTTTACCCCTGTGCTTTCCTCAACCCCTTCAAACGCACATTCGCCCTTTGCACGGCGGCCATTTTTTCCGGCCGTTTCATGCGCTTCCATTTTCTGATGTCTTCCTTGCTTCGCCCGCAACTCACACACAGATCACCGCTGAGTTGGCACACCGCGATGCAGGGGTTTTCGATCTCCTTCGCCATCTCAATAACCCTTGGCCAGACGCTTTTGCCAATCGCCACCCTGGCTGCTTTGACATTCCTGCTCGGAGTCAAAGCGAAGATTGCGATCGGTTAGTTTGAGATCGATATCGGCTTCTGTCAGCGCGATGGCCGTCAGCTCAAAGATGCGTGCTTTCGCTTCAGCCTGAGCAAACTGTCTGTCGGCCAGTGTTTCAAACACCCAGATCACTTTCAGGGTTTGCGCCAGCACGTTCAGGTCAGCGGTGTGGGTGAGCCAAGTAAAGCCTTTGATTTCACTTTTTGCCGTTTCGCACGCTTCGGTTAGCGTGGTGATCAGCCGACGCTCCATTCGCGCCAGTTCACGTTTCCCAGCAGGCATTGCAAGTTCCTTGAAAGTCGTTAAAGCAGCGAAGTCAGGCCGATCGAAATTCGACGGTCAGGTGGCTGATTTCATGAACCGGTTTGAGACGTTCACGAATGCTGTCGGCGTTCGCACTGGCTTGCCCAAGCACGCTGACAATGGCTGCGTGGGCTTGCGGCCCAACACGCCAGACGTGTAGGTCCGTGAGGGTGGCATCCCCCGGTTTCTCGATGAGTTCGCGGATTTCCTCGGCGACGTGCGCATCGGTCTGATCGAGCAGTACCGCAGCGCTGTCTCCCATCAGAGTCCATGCCCAGCGCGCGATAACAATGGCGCCGACGATGCCGATGACCGGATCCAGCCAGACCCAACCCAGATAACGCCCGGCGAGCAGTGCAGCGATGGCCAGCACCGACGTCAGCGCGTCGGCGATGACGTGGACATACGCCGATTTCAGGTTGTTGTCATTGCCGTGATGAGCATGGTTGTCATGATCGTGGTCGTCATGATCGTGTCCATGACTGTGCCCATGGCCCAGCAACAGCGCACTGATGATGTTGACGATCAAACCGGCAATCGCGATGAGCGTGGCAGTGCCGAACTGGACGTCGGTGGGTTGCAGGAGGCGCATGACGGACTCAACGCCAATCCCCAAGGACACCATGCCGAGAATCAGCGCGGAGGCGAACCCGCCCAAGTCGCCGACCTTTCCGGTGCCGAAGCTATAGCGTTGGCTGGAAGCGTGGCGCTTGGCGTACCCGTACGCAAACGCCGCGATACCCAATGCGCCGGCATGCGTTGCCATGTGAAAACCATCGGCCAGCAAGGCCATCGAACCGGTGATATACCCGGCAGCGATTTCGCCCACCATCATCACTACCGTCAGCGCTACAACCCACAGCGTGCGCTTGGCATTTTCGTCGTGCGCTGAACCAAGGAACACATGGTCGTGCGAGTAGTTGCTGTTCATGAGTGTTTACCCGAATGCGTTTACTTGGAGTAACGGCGAATGGCCTCAAGGAGCTCTTCAACACCCTTGTTGCGCTGCTCTTCGCTTAGTGCAGGGTTGGCAACATGCTCGCGAGCGTGATCCTCGATGATTTCTTCCATTAAGCCATTGATGGCTCCGCGAGTGGCCGCCACGAGGTGCAGTGTTTTCGCGCAGTCGAGATCCGACTCCAGTGCTCGTTCAACGGCCTGGATTTGTCCGGCGATGCGTTTGACGCGCTTGAGAAGATCGTCTTTGTTCGCTGCGATATGACCCATGGGATGCCCCTCCTGCCTATATTGGCCGCATCATAGGTATACCCCCTACCCCTATGCAAGCACTGGAAGATAAATGGATCATTCGATAGCGCTTAATACGATCAAGCGCTGCCCTCCCACCTACCCTGCTAATCTCTCCTCCATGAGAATCGCCATCATTTCCGACACTCACGGCCTCCTCCGCCCCGAAGCGTTAACCGCGATCGAGGGCGTCGAACTGATCCTCCACGGCGGCGACATCGGCAGCGCTGACATCCTCAGCCAACTGGCGCAAATCGCCCCGGTTCACGCCGTGCGCGGCAACAACGACCTGAACCTGCCTTGGGCCGCCGACCTCCCCGACCACCTCACCCTCAACCTCAACGGCTGGCTAACCCTGCTCACCCACGACATCGCCGACGTTCCCGCTCTGCTCGATAGCCACACCCGAATCGTCATTACCGGCCACTCGCACAAACCCTTGATCGAATGGCGCGGCGATCGGCTGTATTTGAATCCAGGCAGCGCCGGGCGGCGGCGTTTCAAATTACCAATCACCCTCGCGCTGCTGGAAATAGGGTCTGACGCGCTTGATCCACAACTCCTCCACCTTCTGCCCTGAAGATTTTGTGTTCCGGCGCGTCATCAAAAAAACTCATCGAACATCGCATTGACATATCGATAAATCTCGATATCCTCGGCGCATGGACTTACTCGAAATATTCAAAGCGCTGTCAAACCCTACCCGCCTTCAAATCCTGAAGGGGCTCAAGGATCCCGTGAAGAACTTCCCCGCGCAGGACGAGGGCGACGTTCACACGGTTGGGGTCTGCGTCAGCAGCATTCAAGAAGGCATCGGGCTGTCTCAGTCAACGGTGTCGGGTTATCTGGCGACTCTGCAACGTGTGGGCCTGGTCGAAGTCAGGCGCATCGGTCAGTGGACGTACTACAAACGCAATGAAGCAACCATCAGTGTTCTTGCCGAGATCATAGGAAAAGAGCTGTAGATTTTTTTACCGCACAATATCGAGATATCTCGATATCCCTTTTTATAGATATGAGGAAACACCATGAAAGCGATGTTGCTAAAAGCCTTCGGAGGCCCTGACGCGTTCGAGCTGCACGACGTGCCCAAACCCTTGCCGCAGGCGGGCCAAGTGCTGGTTCGAGTCCACGCGACTTCCATCAATCCTTTGGATTACCAGATCCGCCGTGGCGATTATCCCGATCTGGTATCGCTGCCGAGCATTACCGGCCACGACGTCTCAGGCGTTGTCGAAGCGGTCGGGCCAGGAGTAACGGCGTTTACTGCAGGGGACGAGGTTTGGTACACCCCGCAGATATTCGACGGTGCGGGCAGCTACGCCGAGTACCACGTCGCCGCCGAAACCATCATCGGCAAGAAACCGCCTTCGTTGAGCCATCTCGAGGCGGCAAGTCTGACGCTGGTGGGCGGGACGGCATGGGAGGCATTGGTCACCCGGGCGGCGTTGCGAGTCGGCGAAAGTATCCTCGTGCACGGCGGCGCTGGCGGCGTCGGGCATGTGGCCATCCAAATGGCAAAAGCGATGGGCGCCAGAGTGTTCACAACCGTGCGTGAAACCAATGTCGAGTTCGCTCGGAGCCTGGGTGCCGACACCGTCATCGACTACGAAAAAGAGGACTACGTTGACGTCATCCTTCGCGAAACGGCTGGCCACGGGGTCGATGTGGTGTTCGACACCATCGGCGGCAACACGCTGTCGCGCAGCCCGGACGCACTCGCGCAACTGGGTCGTATCGTGACGATTGTCGACATCGCCCAACCGCAAAACCTCGTTCAGGCCTGGGGCAAGAACGCCAGTATCCACTTCGTGTTCACCCGCCAGAACCGCGGCAAACTGGATGAGCTGAGCGCACTGGTCGCACGCGGACAGCTGCGCCCACACGTTGGCGCGGTCTTTTCACTCGCCGACCTGCCCCTCGCTCACAAATTGCTTGAGACGCCCAACAACGGTGTTCAAGGAAAGATCGTGATCGACGTCAGGCCCTCGATCGTCACGCCAGTGTGAACTTCAAATCGTTTCAGTCCTTCCCGAGGAACATCGCATGATTTATGAGATCGCTGTACTTCCCATACACCAACAACACATTGAAAGGTTCAGAACGGCGTTTGCCGAGGTCGCGCCGTTGCTCATGCGTGCCAAGGGCTACAAGGGCCACGTGCTCGCGCAAGGGATCGAAACCGCCGACGTTTTCAATCTGATCGTGAAATGGCAATCACTTGAGGATCACACACCAGGCTTCGAAGCGAGCGAAGACCATCGGCTGTTCATGCAGGGTCTGGAAGATTACTTTTCCGCAGAACCCACGGTTTACCATCTCGAAGGGCCTGAGATGTCTTAGCGGTCGCTTATCATGCTGACAGTGAGTCGCTGCAGAAGCGGCCACTGTCAGCTCGATTCAGGCCATCACCTGCTGCACCGCAAGGCCTCACACGGCACACCCGTCCTCGTCGGCAAGTGGGCCGCCCTGAAACTTTTTCCCCTCGACCTGCCTGATCACCTAACCTCTTAGACTGTGTGTTCATCGAGAGTCGGTCTGTCCCATGCGCAACACGTTGAAGTCGTTGTTTCTCATCGCATTCATGCTGCTCACCGCCGGCAGTCCATCGCTGTGGGCCGCCGATCTGCCAGCACCTGCCGCGACCGCCGTCGCGCCGCTCCCGGTCATTTCGCAAAGTGACCTGCAAGCCCTGCAACAACGCCTCGATGGCCTCAAACAGCAAATCTCCGCCGCGAACAATTACAACCAGCTCGAAGGCCCACAGGATCGGGTGCAGGCGTTCATTCTGGACGTCGATAAATTGTCGGCGGCGTTGTTACCGCAACAGGCGCAACTGACGGTGCAACTGGGCGTTTTGGGCGCAGCGCCGGACACCGAGATCGCCGCCGAGCAAGCGGATATCGTCGCCCAGCGAGCGACGCTGACGGAGCAAAAAAACAAAGTCGACGGCACGCTGAAAAGTCTGGCGGCGCTGAAGCAAAGTGCGGCGGATCTGATCACGCAGATCGCCGGCATCCGCCGCACATTGCTTGAAAGCGAGTTGACGCTCGGCACCCTGAGCGTGTTGAACCCGGACTTCTGGGCACCGCTGGTCAATCCTTCGCGGGATGATCGGCAGCGTTTCAGTTTTTTCGTTGATCAAGTTTCTGACACCTGGGCGACGGTGTGGGCGCCGGGGCGGTATTTTTATACGCTGGTGTTGCTCGCGCTGGCACTGGTGGTGTGGACGTTCGGCCGTCGTCTGGCCGAGCGCGGCTTGACCTGGGTTTGCATCCACCGCATGCCGGAAGGTCGTTTGCGCCGCAGTGCGCTGGCGTTTGCGTCGGCGCTGGCGACGATTGCGACCACCGCCCTCGCCTTGCATGTGCTGTATTACGCGCTCACCCGTCACGCGCCGCTGACGCCGGTGTTGTCGACGTTTTCCGAGGAATTCGAGAAGGCTGTGTACGCCTGCGTGCTGATTACCGGGCTGAGCCGTGCGCTGTTGTCG
The DNA here is from genome assembly GCF_044750025.1 of Pseudomonas sp. NPDC088885. Lineage (NCBI taxonomy): Bacteria > Pseudomonadati > Pseudomonadota > Gammaproteobacteria > Pseudomonadales > Pseudomonadaceae > Pseudomonas > Pseudomonas sp. NPDC088885. The sequence goes on from NZ_JBIVJB010000001.1 coordinate 496,010, forward strand.
ATCGATCATCCATCGTGGCGCTTGCCGGCCATTCACGATCAGGTCGCGCAGGCACTGAAGCGCTTCCCGCGCATCCTTTCCGGCACATTGCTGGTGCTGGTGACGCTGGTGCAGGTGTGCAACGCCACCGGCATGAGCAGTCAGATCGTTCTGACCGGGCGCGGCGTGACATCGATTGTGGTCATGGTGATTGTGGTGACACTGCTGCTGCGCGTCGGCAAGGTGCGCAAAGCGTTGGTCGCCGCCAATGACACGCAAGCGAACAGTACGTTCGCCGGGGTGATGTACACCATCGCCAGTATTTCGATGTTCGTCTCGGCGATTGCGCTGCTCACCGGTTACGTGTCGCTGGCCCGTTTCATCACCTATGAAGTGGTCTGGGCCTACATTGTGCTGTCGGGTTTTTACTTGCTGATTCAGGTGATCAAGGACGGCTGCGAATACGCGTTCTCGCCCAAGCATGGGAGCGGCAAGGCGCTCAAACAGTTGCTCGGGATTGGCGATCGACGCCTCGATCAGATCTCGATTCTATTGTCCGGTTTCAGCCGCGCGGCGCTGTTGCTGCTGGCGGTGATCGCCTTGTTTGTCGGTGGCATCGGCACCACGCTCGGGCAGTTGGCGACCAACATCATGGCGATCCTCGGCGGTGCCGGGTTGCGCAAGTTCAACATCGTCCCTTCGCATTTGCTTAACGCGGTACTCGCGCTGTTGATCGGTATCTGGCTGATCCGCGCCCTGAGCCGCTGGCTCGACAATGAATTCCTGCCCAAGACCGACATGGATCCGGGGATGTGCGCGTCACTGAGCACGCTGTTTTCCAACATCGGTTACGCGTTCGTGATTCTGCTGACGCTGTCGTCGTTGGGCGTGCAGTGGACGAACCTGGCGTGGATCGTCAGTGCGTTGTCGGTGGGTATTGGTTTCGGTTTGCAGGAGATCGTGAAGAACTTTGTTTCCGGTCTGATTCTGCTGACCGAGCGGCCGGTGAAGGTGGGCGATTTGATCAGCATCAGCGGCGTCGAGGGTGATATCCGCCGGATCAACGTGCGCGCCACCGAAATTCAGCTCAGCGATCGCTCGATTGTGATCGTGCCGAATTCGCAGTTGATCTCACAGAATCTGCGCAACGTCACGCTGGGTGGCAGCGCTCAGGGTGTCGCGTCGCTGGAGTTGGTGTTTCCGCTGGATATCGATCCTGAGGCGGTGAAGGATCTGCTGCTGAACACCTACCACGAGAACGAAACCATCCTCGAAAAACCGGCGTCGTTCGTGCGCTTCAGCAAGTTGTCGCCGGACGGGATTACGCTGACGGTGACCGGTTATGTCGGCAGCCCGAGGATTGTCGGGGTGACCAAGAGTGATCTGCTGTTCGAGATTCTCAAACGGCTAGGCGCTGCCGGCATTGCATTGGCATCGCCCCCACCCTGATGCCCCTGCAGGAGCTGCGGAACGCTGCGATCTTTTGATCTTGTCTTGTAAAAAAAACACGATCAAAAGATCGCAGCCTCGTTTCACTCGACAGCTCCTACAGGCTTTCGGATCGTTCGTTGCGCAGCGACCCAAGGGTTATTCCTGAAGCGCCTATCAGCCTGCTTTTTAGGTCTTTATTGGTGATGAAACGGCGACCTTATACTCGCCGGGTTCGCCCAATGATCAATAAGGATGTTCCATGCCTCAACGTCTTTTACTGGCGGCACTGTTCGTCGCAGTCGCCGGTTGCGCCAGCGCTCCTCCTGCTTCCGTTCACACCCACGATCCCGCCAGTTCAACCCTGCAAGGCGATGCCTCCCGGCCGGCGCAGGCGCAGTGGTTGCGCACTGAGTTGTACTTCTCGGTGGGGTCGATTGATCGCCAGGAAGGCGCGGTCAGCCCGGCGCGCTGGCGCGAGTTTCTCGACAAGGAAGTGACGCCGCGTTTTCCCGATGGGTTCACGGTGCTCGATGCTTATGGGCAGTGGAGTGATAAAGGGGCGAAAGAGCCGGAGCGTTTGAGCACTAAAGTCATTGTGATTTTGCATGAGAACAGTGCGAAACGTGGCAGCGATATTGAGGCGATTCGGTTGGCGTATAAGCGTATTACCGGGGATTTGTCGGTGCTCCGGTTGTCGCAGCCGGCGGAGGTGTCGTTTTAAGAGCCCCTCACCCTAGCCCTCTCCCGGAGGGAGAGGGGACTGAAATGGGGGATATTTGAGGGGTTCGCCGACTTGGACGAATTTTAGGGAATCCAGAATCGACTGTTTTTTTTGAGGTCGATTGAGGTACAGCTTAAGAGCCCCTCACCCTAGCCCTCTCCCGGAGGGAGAGGGAACTGATTGGGGGATATTTGAGGGGTTCGCCGACTTGGACGTGCGTTGCCGAATCCAGAATCGACTCGGTCTTCTGAACGTGCCATGCCGAATCCATAATCGACTCAGTCGTTCAGGTCGCTGTATGACGCAAGACACCTCGGTCGGCCCCCTCTCCCTTTGGGAGAGGGCTGGGCGGGCGGCGTTACGATGAGGGTGATGCTTAACGAGCCTGAAAATCAGCCCGAGCCGAATGCAATTTCTTATAGCTCTCAATCAAGCGCAAATGCCGATCCAGCCCTTCCAGCTTCATGCTCGTCGGCGTCAAACCGTAGAACCGCACGCTGCCATTCACCGAGCCAATCGCCGCATCCATCCGTTCGTCACCAAACATCCGGCGGAAGTTGGCTTCGTAGTCTTCCAGCAGCAAATCCTCATCCAGTTCCATCTCCAACACCACGTTCACCGCTTGATAGAACAAGCCGCGTTCAACCGTGTTGTCGTTGTATTGCAGGAACGCTTCAACCAGATCCTTCGCCTGTTCAAACTTCTGCAATGCGAGATAAATCAGCAGACGGAGCTCCAGAATCGTCAACTTGCCCCACGGCGTGTTGTCGTCGAATTCGATGCCGATCAGCGTGGTGATTTCGGTGTAATCGTCCTGCTCGCTGTTTTCCAGGCCTTGGGCGAGGTTGCGCAGGCCGACTTTGCTCAGGCTGTGCAGGTTGAGGATGTCAGCGCGGAATTGCAGGGCTTTGTTGGTGTTGTCCCAGATCAGGTCTTCGATCGGGTAGATCTCCGAGTAGTCCGGCACAAGGATGCGGCACGCCTTGGCGCCGATGTGCTCGTAGACCGCCATGTAGACTTCTTTGCCCATGTCTTCGAGGATGCCGAACAGCGTCGCGGCCTCTTCGGCGTTGGAATTTTCGCCTTGTCCGGAGAAGTCCCACTCGACGAATTCGAAGTCCGGCTTGGCACTGAAGAAGCGCCACGACACCACACCGCTGGAGTCGATGAAGTGCTCGACAAAGTTGTTCGGCTCGGTCACCGCTTGCCCGGAGAAGGTTGGCTGCGGCAAGTCGTTCAAGCCTTCAAAACTGCGGCCCTGGAGCAATTCGGTCAGGCTGCGTTCCAGCGCTACTTCCAGGCTCGGGTGCGCGCCGAACGAGGCGAACACGCCGCCGGTGCGCGGGTTCATCAGGGTCACGCACATCACCGGGAATTCACCGCCCAGCGACGCGTCCTTGACCAGCACCGGAAAGCCCTGCTCTTCCAGACCTTTGATGCCGGCGAGGATGCTCGGGTATTTCTCCAGCACTTCCTGCGGCACGTCCGGGAGGGCCATTTCGCCTTCGAGAATTTCGCGTTTCACCGCGCGCTCGAAGATTTCCGACAGGCACTGCACCTGCGCTTCGGCGAGCGTGTTGCCCGCGCTCATGCCGTTGCTGAGGTAGAGGTTTTCGATCAGGTTCGACGGGAAGTACACCACTTCGTCATCCGACTGGCGCACAAACGGCAGCGAGCAGATGCCGCGCTGAGTGTTGCCGGAGTTGGTGTCGTACAGGTGCGAACCGCGCAGCTCGCCGTCGCGGTTGTAAATGCCGAGGGTGTACTCGTCGAGGATTTCAGTCGGTAGTTCGTCTTTCGCGCCGGGCTTGAACCACTGTTCATCCGGGAAGTGCACGAACTCGGCGTTGGCGATTTCTTCGCCCCAGAACTGGTCGTTGTAGAAGAAGTTGCAGTTCAGTCGCTCGATGAACTCGCCCAATGCCGACGCCAGCGCGCCTTCTTTGGTCGCGCCTTTGCCGTTGGTGAAGCACATCGGCGAATGCGCGTCGCGGATGTGCAGCGACCAGACGTTTGGCACGATGTTGCGCCACGAAGCGATTTCGATCTTCATGCCGAGGTCGGCGAGAATGCCCGACATGTTGGCGATGGTCTGCTCCAGCGGCAGATCCTTGCCGGCAATGTAAGTGCCCGCGTCGGAACTTGAAGCTGGCATCAACAAGGCTTGCGCATCGGCGTCGAGGTTGTCGACTTCTTCGATGATGAACTCAGGGCCGGTCTGCACGACCTTCTTCACCGTGCAGCGATCAATCGAACGGAGGATGCCCAAGCGATCCTTGTCGGAAATGTCCGCTGGCAGTTCGACCTGGATCTTGAAAATCTGGTTGTAGCGGTTTTCCGGGTCGACGATGTTGTTCTGCGACAGGCGAATATTTTCCGTGGGGATGTTGCGGGTGTCGCAGTACAACTTCACAAAGTAAGCCGCACACAACGCCGACGAAGCCAGAAAGTAGTCGAACGGCCCCGGTGCCGAGCCATCGCCTTTGTAGCGAATCGGCTGATCGGCGATCACCGTGAAGTCGTCGAACTTGGCTTCAAGTCGAAGGTTGTCGAGAAAATTGACCTTGATTTCCATGCGGGATTACCAGAATACGGCTAAACGAATGGCCGCCATTATCCGGTTTTTGCGCGGGAAGTCTTGCGGTTTCGGGAACGGCCGCTGACCGGTTCCAGAGACCGCAACCCCGGTTGCTACCCCGCTTTCGCAACAATATCGAGCATCTGGGTGAAGAAGCGCACAGCGTTCTTGCCGGATTTTTTCGCCTCATACATGGCTTTGTCGGCCTGATCCACCAGCTCAATCGGCGAGTGGCCTTGATCCGGGTAGAGGCTCACGCCAATGCTCGGGGTGACGGACACCTGATGACCTTTCGCCAGAATCGGCTCACCCACGGCGGCGAGCAGTTTGCGTGCAATCGGTTCGATCTGTGTGGCCTCGTGAATATCTTCAAGGATGAAAGCGAACTCGTCACCACCCAGTCGAGCCACGGTATCAACGTCGCGCAATACGCTTTTCAAACGTTTGGCCACAGTGATCAGCGTGTCATCGCCGACGCCATGCCCCAGGGTGTCGTTGATTTCCTTGAAGTGATCCAGATCGAGAAACATCACCGCGACTTTCAAACCGGAGCGATGAGCGCGAGCGAGGGCCTGGGTCAGACGTTCGCGAAATAACAGGCGATTGGGCAGCCCGGTCAATACATCGTGGGTTGCCAGGTAGCCCTGAAACTCCTGATCGGCGTGCTGTTGGGTGATGTCGCTGCAAACCGCCACGTAGTTGAGATCGGTTTTGTTCAGGCCCGCAATCGCGGTAATCGACAGTGATTCAAGATAGAAATCACCATTCTTCTTGCGGTTCCACACTTGCCCTTTCCAATGCCCTTCATCAATCAGGCATTGCCACATCTCTTTGTAAAACTCCGGGGACTGCCGGCCGGAACTCAACATGTTCGGGTTGCAACCCAGCACTTCCTGTTCCGTATAACCGGTCATGCCATAAAAGGCCGGGTTAACTTTGGTGATATGCCCGTGGCGATCAGTAATGATCACGCTGTCCAGCGTGACGTTGAACACCTGATTGACCAACCACAGATGTTCACGGGATCGACGTACGGCATTGTCGCGCTGGTGCCGCCAACGCAGCGCCAGGCCGGCGACTCCGACGATTCCCAAACAGAACAACAAGACGGCGACGCTGACAAACCGTGCAAATACCTGTTGGCTCAGAGCAGAAAACTGGGCGGCCTGTTCAATGTTGGTGTCGATGTCCCGAGCAATCAACTGATCGATATGCTCCAGATAGGGAATGCGCGCCTGGTACCACTGCGTTGAGTAATCATTGCTCGCCAAACGTTTCAGGCTGGCGCGTACGATGGCACTGGCTTTGGGCAATTCGATTCTGATCTGGCCGGCCAGCAACGTCTCTTTCGTACTGCTGATACCGTTGGGATCGTACAGCGCCCATTCCTTATTGATGACCGCCAATTGCGCATTGATCGCTTGGGTGTATTCCGCTGTTTGCGCAGGATCGCGCAAAGCGAACGTCCGCCAGTGCAATCTACGGATATCAAAAAGTGCAGAGCGGATGGTCGACAGGTGGCCAATAGTTGCAACATTGCCGTTAAACATCGTACTGACATAACCGTCGACTTTCTTCACCGCAAACACGCCACCCACAGCCAGCAGTATGGCCAGGGTGACGCCCGCCGACAGGACAACCAGAAAGCGCGGACTGGAATCAATAGCCAGAAAATTTCGCATTATTATTATTCGCCACCAATAAACTACAGGACGCGTGAAGACCAATCATTATTGACCACTAACTTCAATGCCCGAACCCCTGGATGACATAACACCCTGGACACGAGGTTATGATCAAGCCAGGCGTTAAGCTCATAGATCCTGACAGGCGACGCTCCCGGATAACTTCTCAGCAGCATGACGATTTCATTCTTTGCATGAAAGTTTGCATGCAGAAATCGACTGTCGACGTATTGATTGATAAACCAGTTAACATCGCAGGTTTCGACCCGCGATATATAAATGGTGCGCAAGCTTTCCGGATAGTGAGCTTTGAATTCGGGAATCATGTTAACTCCTGCCGCCGTGTTAGTTAAATCGTCGTCCTTAAGCATTTCTGCCGATTGTCTGAAACCTGCAACGGGCCAACCGCTGCCTACTTAGAATTCGAAACGAGTAACCAGTTTGTTCAGGTTGGTCGCCAACACCGACAACTCATTACTGGCGGTAAATATCTGATCCGCCGCTGCCGTACTTTGCATCGACAGGTTATTGATGCTGACCAGGTTTTGATCGACCGACTTCGCCACTTGCGCTTGCTCTTCGGAAGCCGTGGCAATCAAGCAGTTTCGTTCATTGATGTCGAACACCGCTTTGGTAATTTCGGTAATCGCCACCCCGGCCTCGCGGGCGATGCTCAGCGTGGCGATGGCCTCAAGATCGGTCTGTTTCATCGAAGACACTGCGCTTTCCGAACCGGCCTGCACGCCTTCGATCATCTTCTCGATTTCCTGGGTGGAAACTTGAGTGCGATGCGCCAATGCGCGAACTTCATCGGCCACCACGGCAAAGCCGCGACCCTGCTCGCCCGCCCTCGCCGCTTCAATGGCCGCGTTCAGTGCCAACAAGTTGGTCTGCTCGGCGATGGCTCGAATCACGTCGAGTACTTTGGCGATACTTTGCGTCTGCAACGCCAGTTGTTCGATCTGCGTGCCCGTACTTTGTACGGCACCGCTGAGGTTTTCGATGGACGCAATGGTTTCACTGACGCGCTCCATGCCCGTGCGTGCAGAGCGTTCCGATTGTTGCGTCGAGACGGACGCCGCCACCGCATTGCGCGCCACTTCCTCCACTGCTGCGGTCATCTGGTTGACGGCCGTTGCCGCCAACTCGGTTTCACTGCTCTGCTGTTGAACGCTGGCATTGGACTCATAGGTGATGGCGCTCAACTCTTCCGAAGAGGCCGCCAGCATGGAGGACGACTCGGAGATATGCAGGATGGTCTGTTTCAGGTTGGTGAGCATTTCTGCGGTCGAGGTCTGCAACTCGGTGATTTCGTCCCTGCCGGACACCTCCACTTCGCCCACCAGATTGCCGGCGGCAATTTTTTTCGTCGACGCCAACAGCGCGCGGACTGGCAAAATAATGCTCCGGGTGAAGAGCATGGTGATAACGGCGGTGGCGAGCACCGCCAGCAACACGATGATGATGGTCGCAGTGGTGCTGTGTTGGGCTTCGGCCTGAGCCATCGCGCCGGAGGTTTCCGAGCGATCACTCATCAGGCTTTGCAGACTTTCCGCTGCGGCCATCACATGATCCGCTGCAGGCGCAGTATTGGACCGGATAAACGCGACGGTGTCGTCTTCGGAGCCTTTGCGGCCAATCAACAGAAGTTGATCAACCTGTTTCAAATAATCCTCAACATTGGCATGCAGAATATCGTAGCGCGCCTGCTCTTCGGGCCCATAAATCAACGGAACATAAGCCTGAGTTTCGACGTTCAATGAGTTGCGCAACTCTGTCAGCGTTGCACCGGCCTTATCGATTTCAGCGGCGCCCCGTGAGCTGCTGATGGCAAAAAACAAATTGGCCAGGCGCAACTTATAGGTCGCGGTTTCAATCTTGGCGGCTTGACGCACGCTGGGCAGGCAATTGTCACGCAAGTCACCCACGGCCCATTGCACATTATTCATGCGCCACAATGATTGCCCACCCAATATCAGCAGCAACAGACAAGTAAGGCCGAAGCTCAATAATGTCCGAGGGACTAATTTAATGCTTCTGATAGACATCTACATCACCGTGTTCGATAGTTTTTGTAACTTACTTGTCCCACGACACTAAATCGAAGAAACCGGCCCACGCCTGCGCATTCAAGCCAGGCAACGATGGGCGTCCACTTACTAAGCGTGCTCATGAGAAAATATGGAAACGTCCGCCGAAAATCCCGGCTAACCGTTATTTCAGGCACAGTACGTTTGAACAAACAGCCGGGCTATCAGGCAATCCTGAAAAATGAAGGGTGTTGTGACGAAAAAACCTGGATTAGAGCAATCCAGGTGATGGACTTATTGGAACAAATTGGCCTCAAGACAATAGGTTATGAGGTCTTGATCACTGGCCACTTCAAGTTTGCGCATCGCCGCCACTTTCTGGCTACTGATAGTCTTCGCGCTGCGGTTCTGGTTAATCGCGATATCCCGCAAGCTCATGCCAGAAACGAACAGCCGAAGGATTTCCAGTTCACGCAGGGACAGCAAGGCAAGTCGTTCGTCAATCTGGCGATTGTTTTCGACCACGGTGATCTTGTTGAACCCGGGGGATTTGTAGCGACGCTTTTGGCTAAGTGCATCCAGCGCCCGTTGCACCTCCGCATGCAACTGGCTCTTTTGCACCACCCCGGCCACGCCGAGTTCGTAAAGCCTGGAAAGAATCAAGTTGTTCGAGACCATGGTCAGCACCAGGATCTGCATCGACGGATAGCTGCGCACCAAATACTTGATGAGTTTCAGCCCGTCTCCGTAGATCGAGTTTTCCGGCATGTTGTAGTCGGTCACCAGTATGTCCGGCCTGACAGTCTCTAACAGTCCAGCCAGTCCGCTAGAGCTGGTCGCCTCCCCTATCACTTGAAAACGGCCATCACGCTCAATGAGCTCGCGAACGCCCAACAGGACAATCGGGTGGTCATCAGCGATGACGACGGTGATTTTTTGCATGCTCATTGCGCACTCACATTAATTCGAATCGATTTGCAGCCATCATAAAGAACCCACTAAATCTTCCAGTGCAGACAGCGCTTGTTCGACTTCGCCGATCAACTCGGCATCGAGACGCTGGTCACGTACTTTGTATTCCAGTTGCGCAAACGACGCCGACAACTGATCAGCGCGCACCACTGCCAGGGCGCCGCTGACCGAGTGCAACACTTGCGCAAGTTCCTCAACTTGCGCCATGTCGAGCGCGGATCGGGCACTTGCCATATCCGTCTGCATGGTGCTGTGAAACAACGCGCGCATCGCCTCGGACAGGACAATCGGCACGGCGCTTACAAGCCGGGCCGGAGGTTGCGCTATAACCGCAACATCCTCGGACTTCAAACTCGCCAGCACCCTGAGCAAATCCGCGAGGCTCAAGGGTTTCACCAGCCAGGCGTTCATGCCGGCGGCAAGGCAGCGCTGTCCTTCGTCGCGCATGGCGTTGGCGGTGATACCGAAAATCGGCAAATCGCTGTCGGTCTCACGGATCGATCGGGCCAGTTCATAACCGCTCAGCACAGGCATATTCACGTCGGTCAACACCGCATCAAAGCGCTCTTGCTCCCAAAGTTTCAGCGCCTGCAAGCCGTTGCCCGCCAACAGGACATTACAACCCAGCGCCTCCAGTTGCTCTTTGAGAATAGCCTGATTAATCAAGTTGTCTTCTGCCACCAGCACGTTCAGATTCAGCGACGGCCAGGCGCTGTTCAGGGGCGCCGCAGCCGTCACACTCTGTTGGTTTTTCTCCATCATCAGCGCATTGGCAATGGCTTTAACGAAGTGAGCGCTGACGCGTAAACCGTTGTCCGTGCGCTCCGCCACCCGGGAACCATCACTCAGGCAAGTAATCGTTCTGCCCGACCACTGGAAGGGCCGTTCTGCGCTGCCAAACACATCAATCAGCACGGCGCCTGAATGGACGTCCGCTGACTTGTTCATGAACGCCGTTGCACGACATCCCCAACGGGTCAACCATCCACAGATATTGTCGGCCACTTCCCGTGCCGGAGCGCGGACGTAAACATCGATGCCTGCGAGGTCAATGTCCGGACTCAGGGCACTGGCTTCATCAGGCTTGTCGAGCGTTAACCGCAGGGTGAAACTGCTGCCCAGCCCCGGCTCACTGATGACCGTAATCTCGCCGCCCATCAGTACCGCGAAACGGCTGCAGATCGATAAACCAAGCCCGGTGCCACTGATCAGATTACTGGTGCGCGCCTGGTAGAACGGTTCAAACAAGTGCCGTTGTTGCTCGGCAGTGATGCCGATGCCGGTATCCGCCACCTGAAATTCGAGGGTGACTTGATGTTCCTCATCTTTCAGCACGCGACAGCGCAGAACCACTCTGCCGATGTTGGTGAACTTGATCGCATTACTCAAAAAGTTATTGATGACCTGCGCGGTTCTGACCTCGTCGCCTACCAGCACATTCGGGATGCCGGGATCGATGCAGGCGTAAATCTGCAAGCCCTTGGCCCTGGCATTGGCAACGTGCGCAGAGATGACGTTTTCGGCGAGATCCAGTGGATTGAAGATCATCGAGTCGAGCTTCATTTCACCTGACTCGATTTTCGAAACGTCCAATACATCACTGATTATTTGCAGAACCGTCGATGACGAAATACGGATAGTTTGCAGGTACTCAAGCTGCCTCTTTTCAAGAGGCGTTAAACCGAGAAGTTCCAGGGTGCCCAGAACGCCGTAGAGCGGTGTGCGAATCTCGTGGCTCATGGTCGCGAGAAAGATGGTTTTCGCTTCGTTGGCTTTTTCTGCCTGCCGTTTGGCATCACGCAACGCCGCGGCGAACTCCTGGTTTTGCGTGACATCGGAAAAGGCGCACAACAGCACATCCTGTTCCTGATACCTGGCCGTCGAGGCGTTGATCAGGTAATAGCGGCCCTGCATCACCATGCACGCTTCACCTTCAAGCGTTGTCGCAGGGTGACGCAGCATCTCGACCAGGGCTTGAGAAACCGGCCGGTTATTCTGTGCCTGCTGATTCTCGATAACGAGCGCACCATCATTCAGGCGAATGGCAATTAACGCCGCTGGGCCATTCTCGATGACCGACTGATTGAACGCCTCACTTTCGACGAGTTGCACTTGGGCGCTATTGGCCGGCAGCACGATGCGGTTGTAGAAAGTCCGGTACAGCCATCTGAAAGCGACAAACAATAGCAGCGATATCACCAGCAATCGCAGCAAGGGAAACAGTGCCCAACGGAGCAGGCTTGCGTAATCAATGAAGTACTGCGCGGCCCAACGCTGACCGCTGATTGATTGATCAATCACCGAGATCGACAAGCCATTGTCACTGAAGAACAGGCCTTCTTCCTGCACCGGCGTATCCAGTAGCCCGGTCAATACGGCGCCCTTCGGTGAGATCAACGCGAAGTGACCATGAAACGGCAAATCCGTGTTTCGGCCGACGCCACTTAGCCGTTTAGTGTCCAGCAAAGTGGCCACCACCATATGTTCCATACCACTTTGCGTGCGAATCGGGCCGCTCGGTAAATCACCCACGACGTAGGCCAATACTTTGCCACTCCAGCCCATGTCCTGTGCATTCCCCGGCACGTGGCTCCAGTGAACTTTCGGTGTTGTCGAAGAGATCGGTGTTGCCGCCACCTGTTGATTGATCTGTTGCACCAGATCCTTGTAATTCTGCAATGAAAGAAACGTCTGGCTGCGGAACTTGCCAATGGCCGGCACGGCGATACTGCCGGAAGTTTCCGGACTGAATGCGAAGACCTGTGGCGAGAGGAAATTGGATTGGGCCCAAAAGCGGCTGTAGTAATTAGTCAGATGCCAGCCTAGAGAAGACAACACCGCCAGGCTTCCCTCGCGCAGACCTGTTGGCTGGGCCACGGTAAATGGCAGAGAAAAGCTGCTTTCGCTGACTTCAAATATTTGATGATCGACGTCGCTGTATTGCGCAGTGGGTTTCAGGGTGCCTGGAGCCGTCAGCGTCTGTTCGGTGGTAGTCGCCATTTTATCGGCGATTGCTTGCAGGAACGTTTCCTGCTCGCGAACGTTCTCGATGATTCGCGTGAAGTGTGCCCTCGCCTTTTCTTCCTCGCCGCCCAGCAAAAGCATGATCGCCCTGAAGTTGGTCAGGACCAACACCGCCACTACGCCCAACGACAGCAGAAGCCCGCCGCTGAGTCGCGTGGAGCTTTTAGCCAGTTTTCCAAACAGGGTGTCCGCTCTCATCAATCGCCTCGAAAAGGATGTAACGCGCCAGGCGCCCTTCAATAGTAGTCAACGTGGCTATTTTGAAAGGCGAGCCGTGCATGGTTCAGCAATGTGCACGGGTATTTTCGCCAAGCAGGCGTAAGAACAGATCGGACTCGATGGCTTTCGAAATAAGGAACCCCTGAATTTGATCGCAGTGCATTCTTTTCAGCAGTGCAAGCTCTTCGGCTGTTTCAACACCTTCAGCCACCACGTTCAAACCCAGTTGCCTGCCGAGCGCGACGATGCTGCTGAGTGCCGCGGCGAGGTGCTCGTTCTCGACACTACCGTGGACTAACGACCGGTCTATTTTGAGCTCGGTAAACGGTGTCGAGGCCAGATTGAAATAGGAACTGTAGCCCTTGCCAAAGTCATCCTGGGCCAGGCCGAAACCCTTGAAGCGCAGTCGGCACACACCGGCGAAATAGTGTCCCTGATTATCGGTGGTTGAGCTTTCCATCAACTCGAAACCGATTTTAGTGGGGAACCCGCCTTCGCTGAGTACGCGCTCATATAAACGATCGGGTAAGTCGTCATCATTGAGCAGATGGGTCGGCAAGTTGATCGTCACCGGCACGTCGTAACCTTGTTGCTGCCAGCAGGCCTGAGCGGCAATCGTGCGAGAGACGACGCTCATCAGTAACTCTTCCTCAAGGTTATGACGCACGAGTTCCGATAGAAAGTCGCCCGGCAATAACACTCCGAGCGTTGGATGAGCCCAGCGCACGAGTGCTTCCGCCGCAACAATGCGGTCACTGGCAATCGACTTTTTCGGCTGAAACCAGGGATGTATCTGCCCGTCGGCAATTGCATGGCGCAAACAGGCGATGCCGAACTCCTGCGGCATTTTTTTATGGGCATGCGCACTGGCGCCGAGCTTTAGCATCTTGTCGTGCAGAGTTCGCAGTGCAATCAGATCCACCGGTTTGGAGATCAGGCCCACCACCTCAAACCCCAGGCTTCTGGCCGCCAGACTGGCACTGATCATGATTCGCCGCGAGGCACTGCTCATGATCGCCAACGCAGGTTTGTACGGTAAATGCCCAAGCCGCTGAATAAACTGCAGACCGTCCATGCCGGGCATCATCAGATCACTCAAGACCATGTCGAAATGATGAGTTTTCATCAGCGTCAATGCTTCGTCACCGTTGCGCGCAGCCATGAGCGAGATGTCGTGCATTGAGCCGTACAAGTCCAGAAGATGCCTTTGCTGAAAGGGATGATCCTCGACCACTAAAACGCTATAGGCCACGTGTGCTAGTCCTTTTGTACTGTTGCAAACAGTTGGAAAGTGCCGCCAGACCGAACGGTTTAACCAGCAACTGTTGCATGCCTGCGCCAAAACAGCGTTCACCTTCATCGCGCATCGCATTGGCCGTCGCGCCGATAATCGGCCCGGTGCAACCGATGCTGCGCAGTTGTCTCGCCAGTTCGTATCCATTCATGTTCGGCATGTTGATATCGGTGAGAACGACATCGAAGTGTTCCCCCCGCCACAGCGTCAGCGCTTGCGTACCGTCGCTGGCCAACGCCACTTCACACCCCAGTGTTTGCAGTTGGTCTTTCAAAATGGACTGATTGACCTGATTGTCTTCAGCCACCAGTATCTTCAAGTTCAGTCGTTCGACTACGTCGCTGACGACCACCTCGTCGACAATGGCCTTGCGGCCTTGCGCTTTTCGAACGGCATCGCGGATGGCGTTCAAGTCATTCAACTGCACGGCACTGTCGTCTTCGCGCTCTTCCAGGCTGATCAACACACGCGGCCCAGTCCAGGCCGGGTAGATCGGCCGCCACTCAGCGGGATGCACTTCGACCAGGACGGCGTTTTCTGCGCCGCCCGTGTTGGCGGGCCAGCCGGTTTGCACGCGCGCGCCCCACTTGCGCAGCCAGTCGGCGATGTAATCCGCCATGGCCAGCGACGGCGAGCAGACATACACCAGACCTTGCAAAGGCACCGGTGCCAAAAGGATGTCATCCGCCGGCAGCAGGTTTTCCAGTGGCACGCTGAGGGTGAAGCTGCTGCCCAGCCCCAACGTGCTGACCACCCGCACGCGCCCCTCCATCAATGCCGCCAATCGCTGGCAGATCGACAGGCCCAATCCGGTGCCGGCGACAACGTTAGTGTTGCAACCGGCCTGGTAAAACGGCTCAAACAGAAACGCCTGATTTTCCTGGGAAATGCCGGGGCCGGTGTCTGACACCTGCCATTGCACTTCCAGCACATCACCCTCGGCGACGCACAACTTCGCACGCAACACGATCTGCCCACTCTCGGTGAACTTCACGGCGTTATTCAGCAAGTTATTCAGGATCTGGCGGATACGCGTTACATCACCGTGCAACACCGAAGGCATGTCAGGATCGATAAACGAATAAAGCAAAATGCCTTTGCCCCGCGCCGCGCCCGTGTAGTTTTGTACGACGTCGCGCACCAGTTCCAACGGTGAAAACTCACTGACTTCCAGCGCCAGCTGCCCGGCTTCGATCTTCGACACGTCCAGCACATCACACACCAGGTTCAGCAACGCCGCCGACGAGTTACCGATCGCGTGCATGTAGGCTTTCTGTTGCGGGCGCAGTTCGGTCTTTTCCATCAACTCAAGCGTGCCCAGCACACCGTATAAAGGCGTGCGTATCTCGTGGCTCATAGTGGCCAGAAACAAGGTTTTCGCTTCGTTCGCGGTGTCCGAGGTCTGCTTGGCCATTGCCAGCGCAGCTTCCACCTGTTTGTGCGAACTGATGTCGCTGAAGGCACAGAAAAGCACGTCTTCGCCGTTGTAGCGGGTCGGCGCGAAGCTGACATACAAGTGCCGACCGTTGCCCGCCTCAAACGCATCCGTCAGGTTCGATGCTTCTTCGTCAAAGGCTTGGTCAATCCAGTGATGACACAGGCGTTCGCGCCCGGAGCATTCGCCCAGCCATTGCTCGGACAAGCGGTTTTCCAGCACCACGGTGCCGTCGACACGGCGCAGTACGCAGAGCGCAACCGGCGCGGTCTGGATCACGGCACGGCAAAAAGCCTCGCTTTCGATCAATGCATCGATACGTTGTGTGGCAGGCGTAATGAGACGACGCTCGATGCGGTGCACCAGTTTATAAACCAGCAGCGCTGTGAGAAAAACCAGAACGAGAGAGATACAAAGAGGCCACCAGAGCACCTTCAACAACGAATACAGTTCGAGGGTGTAGGAAAGTTTCCAGTCCGAGTAACCGAGCTTTTTTTCCATCACCAACTGATCCGGCACAGCCCCGACACCGAATAAACCGAAGTCCTCGCCGATCTTCAACATCGGTGAACCGGGCGCGGATTGATCGCTGGGCGCACTGCTCATCATCACGTCGCCATGGGGGGTGAGCATCATGAATTGCCCGGCGCGGTCATCATGCAGGCTGCTGGAGACATCCGCAGCGTCCATTTCCAGACCGATCCAGCCTGATTCCGCCTGTGCCGAATCCACTCGGCCGAACAGGTACAAGCGCGGCGGAAATGCACTTTGATCACTGAGCCAGAGTTCGCGCGCAGCACCCGGCGCCTGATCATCGAGGGCGCGCAACTTCCTCAGCACATCCAGCGAAATCGGGGTAATAAACGGCAGGGCTTTACTCAGGTATTCACCGCCCTTGTCTTTCTCTTCAGGGACGTAAAGCAGGTTCAGGCGATTGTCTTTGAAATAGTCATTCATCGGCCCGGTCAGGCGCACGCCCCAACCGCTGGCGTGGTCAGCAGCTTCATGGCCTGCCGGGGCTTGCGGATCATTCACCGCAGACAGCACCAGCCATTTGAGCAGTGATTCACGCTGGGTAAAAAACACCCGTGCATTGGCAATAGCGTCGCTCATAAAACCCTGGCGACGGGAAATTTCGCTATTGAATATCGAGGTGATTGAAATGACCGCGCCGACGATTGTCCCCAGCACCAGCAGTTGCGCGAACAGTCGCAACAACCTTCTGGCGGCCTTGGGCGTCGAAAAGTAAGAGTCGGCGGGTTGCAGAAATTGCTTGAGTTTCATCGCGCCAGATTAGGCGCAGCAGGTGTTCGGCGAACATCAGCTAAACCTTAAAAATACCGGGACGATTCTCACTAAGCCTGCTGTTACTGGATCGAACCTTTATTAGCCCGCGCTTGCCGTAGTTTGCTCATGCCACCGTCGGGGCCGAGAAAGCGTTTCATCGAATGTTGATGCTCAACTTGCATGTAAGCGGTGAAATGCGCGATCAGATCCAGCACTTCCATGCCCACTTCGTCACCGCAATACAACATCGCGGCGAAACGCCCCATGATCTCCGCATTGACGTTTGCGCGCTCACGCATGACATAAGCGGGCGTGTCCTTATCGACGCCTTTGAAGATCACAGGAACAATCGCCAGGCCAATAGCGTCAATCAGCTCGACCATTTCCACTTCAGATATTTTCAAGGCTGCACCCACTGTCAAATCGATGCCGGTTTAAGTTGAAGAAAACGTTAATGCATCATCATCGTGGTGATACCGGCGCCGATCGCCGCGCCGGCAATGGCGGACAGACCGATGGCGATAGTGACTTTGACAATGACGCCGTGGAGCGCACTGCGCGTCTGTTTTTCAAGTTGCTGCATGGCTGAGCGCTGCTTGATTTCAGCCACACTCATGACACTGCAAAGCTGGCGGTACGCCTTGGAAAAGTCTTCATTGGCCGAGTAGACACTGACGCCAAAGTTGGCTGCCGCGTCGACAACCGATTCGCGAACGGCGGCAACCGAGGCGGTGGCCTGCCTGATTTCAGCGACGATGCTGTGCGCCCCCTCCACCAGCGCCGCGTCTACCGAGTTTTGTTTCAAGTGCACTTTTTCAGCAGCGGGAATGTCCATCGCTCTAACCCCAACAATACCGTCCGGTATTTAATTAAACATGCGACTGCGAATGCAGTAGCCAATCAATTCCTGATCACTGACGACACTCAGCTTTTTCATGGCTGACAACTTGTACGCACTGACCGTTTTAACGCTGAGTCGCTGATCCTTGCCAATGCTGCGAAAACTCAGGCCCGCCATATACAAACGCAGCACATCGAGTTCCCGCGCACTTAACCGTTGCTGTGCCACATCGGCAGCACTTGCAGCTGTCACCATCGACGGACAGTGATCCGCGCTTTGCTCACGAGATACAGGGCTCGCCAATCTGTCGAGTGTCGATTGCACGTTCATCAGCATGTGTTTCTTTTGTATAACGCTGGCACCCAGCTTGCGCAGTCGCGCGAACACTTCCAGGTTGGCAATCATGGTCATCACCACGATGTCGATGTGCGGAAAATGTCGGGCCAGATAACCGACAAGTTTCAGTCCATCGCCGTAAACCGAGGCTTCCGGCATGTGGTAATCAGTGATGACCACGTCCGGCGCGTGCTCGTTTATTGCCGCGACCAATTGCGTCGAGCTTGTGGCTTGTCCCACCACTGCAAATCGCGCATCTCGCGCAATCAGCTCGATGAGCCCCAACAGCACAACGGGATGGTCGTCGGCCAGAACGACTTTGATCTTTGTCTCAAGCATCTATTAACGACACTCCCGGCGTGATCATTTTTGAAATGGCCTCCGCGAGGAGGATCGTGCGGCTTCGGGGGGATTGTCTGGCAGAGGGGCGCGGCAAACCATCAGGAAAACCTGAAAAAACCGACTTTTAGTGGTGAAGGGATAGCGTTGTGAACAACGTGAGCGCGGCTGATTATTTCGCCAACAGCTCGCGTACCCGACCACCCAGCGCATCGACGGCAAACGGCTTGGTCAGCACGTGCATGCCGTCCTCAAGCTGACCGCCGCCAAACACTGCGCTCTCGGCATAACCGGTGATAAACAGGGTCTTCAGCTGCGGGCGCAATTGCAGCCCCGCTTCGGCCAGTTGCCGGCCGTTCATGCCGCCCGGCAGGCCGACGTCGGTGACCAGCAAATCGATGTGCACATCGGAGCGCAACAGCTTCAGCCCGGCGACGCTGTCGGCGGCTTCGATCACCGTGTAACCGAGTTCGCCCAGCACGTCCGCCAACAGCATGCGCACGGTCGGCTCGTCGTCGACCAGCAACACGGTCTCGCCCAGTTGCGAGGCCGCGACGGACTCATCGGTAGCGTCATGTTCGTCCTGGCTGGCCTCGACATGATGGCGCGGCAGGTAAATCGACACCTGCGTGCCCTCACCCACCGTCGATTGAATCTGCACCTGCCCGCCGGATTGCTGGGCAAACCCGTAGATCATCGACAGCCCGAGGCCTGTGCCCTGACCGATCGGTTTGGTGGTGAAAAACGGTTCGAACACATGCGCCATAACGTCCGGCGACATGCCGGTACCGGTGTCACGAACGCTGACACAGAGGTAATCGCCTTCGGGCAGATCGATGCCACGCGCGGCCTCGCGATTCATCCACTGATTGGTGGTTTCCAGGGTGATGCGACCACCATCGGGCATGGCATCGCGGGCGTTCAGGCAGAGGTTGAGCAGCGCGTTTTCCAGCTGACTCTTGTCGACAAACGCCGGCCACAGCTCCGAGCTGCCGAGCGTCTCGACGACAATGCCCGGCCCGGCGGTACGCTGGATCAGCTCGGCCATGCCGTACATCAGCGTGTTGACGTTGGTGGCGTGCGGTTCGAGGGTTTGCCGGCGCGAGAACGCCAGCAGGCGATGGGTCAGCGATGCCGCACGTTTCGCCGCGCTTTGGGCGGCGACCATGTACCTGTCGACTTCGCTCAGGCGCCCTTGGCCGATGCGCCGGCTCATCAGCTCAAGCGCACCGGAAATACTGGTCAGCAGGTTGTTGAAATCGTGGGCGAGGCCCCCGGTCAGTTGCCCCACCGCTTCCATTTTCTGCGACTGGCGCAGTTTCTCTTCGGCCTGCATCAATTCGGCGGTGCGCTCGGCGACACGCTGTTCGAGGGTCTCGTTGAGTTCGCGCAAACGCGCAGCGGTCTGCCGTTGCTGCTCTTCGACTTCGCGCAACGCCTCTTCGGCGATGGTGCGTTCGAGCAAATCAGCGGCCTGGCGCGCGAGAATGTCCAGCAGGCGCAAATCGCGCTCGGAGGGATGGTGCGGTTTGTTCCAGTGCGTCGAGATCATGCCGAGCAGATGGCCATCGCGCGACATCAACGGCGTGGTCTGCGCCGAGCGGATACCGGTGCGGCGGAACGCAAGCAGGTCTTCGGTGCCGGCAATGTCGGCCCATTGTTCGAAATCGGGAATGATCGCGCGCTGGCCGAGTTTCAGCGCCAAGGTGCAACTGCTATAGGCCGCCGGGCTGACGTAATGCCAAAAACCGACCGCCTCGGCCGGCAGGCCATGGGCGTACAACAATTGCAGCTCGCCACCATGGCCGGCGCCGTGTTCCGGCGTACAGAGCAATTGCATTGTGCCGAACTGTGAACCGGTGATGAACACCGCCGCATCGACGATTTTGCCGTAGAGCGCTTCGCGATCCTGCTCGCCGATCAGGCTGACGCTGATGCTGTGCAGCAGCTCGATGTCGGAGAGCGCGGTTTGCGCCGCCGAAACATTGCCAGGAGCCAGGTCTGGAGGAAAAGCGGCGTAAAGGCCAGTCATGAGAGGCTCCCGAGAGCTGCAGATAATCGGGCGGCAGGTTACCAGCTAACGTCGGATTAAGGGATGCGACGTGCTGGCGCGCCGCCATCATCCGACGAGCAGCGCTTCATGCACCTCAATCGACGGGATCGCCACCTCGGCGCGGCGACTGTCGAGCCAGCCTCGGGTTTTGCCGACATCGAAGATTTGCCCCTGCTCAATCAGGGTCAGCAAGAGTTCGTCGGCCACGCGATAGCGCCCGCAGTCCGGACAATCGCGTTCTTCCCATGGGCCTTGGCAATGAATGCGCTCAGCGCCCCCCGCACAAATCAGACAACTCATGACAGACACCTTTTTATAGTTTTCAACCGACCCGTCGTATGGCCGGTTTTGTGGTTGTCTGGTCGACTCGATGGAGGGGATGAAAGTTCTCGGGGCTGACGTTTTCAGAACAGACAGGTCGTATCTGCCAGTATCTGGCCAGCCAATACGCTCTCAAGAAGACTTGATCGGCCGGACTTTGCCGCTGAAGACTTTGAAGCCAAAGGTGTTGTAAACCAGGGTCACGGGGATCAGCACGGCGAAACCGATCAACATGAACAGTTGGCTTTTCGGGCTGGACGTGGCGGCTTTCAAGGTCAGATCCGGCGGTACAATCAGCGGAAACAACGCAACCAGCATCAGCGCGAATGCCAGCACAAACACGCCCAGCGCGGCGAACAGCGGAACGCCATCGAAGCGGCTGCGAAACCCCGACCAGAACACCGCTGAAAGAATGGCGAGCACCATCAGCGTCGGCGCCCAGACGCGAATATCGGTCAGACTTTGCATGTATTGGGGCTGCAACGTTGCCGTCCATATCACCAACACGATCAACAGCATCACAGTGATCAGCGCCAACACCCGCGCCTGGCGTGCGCAGCGCCGCTGCAAGTCGTCGACGGTTCGCCAATACAGCCAGCAAGCGCCGAGCCACGTGTAGCCGAGTACCAAGACCACGCCGCAGAACAGCGGAAACGCCCCCAGCCATTCCACACCGCTGCCGGTGTATTGGCTGCCCTGATGCGGCACGCCTTGCACCAGTGTTCCCAGCGCCACGCCCTGAATCGCGCCCGCCAGCAAAGAACCGCATAACAGCGCGCCATCGACCCAACGCTTGATCGCTTCGTTGGGCGAGTGGTCGCGAAATTCCAGCGCCACCGCGCGCAGAATCAGCGCGAGGAACATCAGGATAAAAGGCAGATAAAGCGCCGGCAGCAAAATCGCGTAGGCCAGCGGAAACAGCGCGAGCAGCCCGCCGCCGCCCAGCACCAGCCAGGTTTCATTGGCATCCCAGATCGGCAGAATGGTTACCGCCATGGCGCGGCGGTGCTGGCTGTTTTCGGTCAAGCCGAGCAGCACACCGACGCCCAGATCCGTGCCGTCGAGCAGCACGTAATTCATCACCGAGAAGGCCAGAGCGCCCGCGCACAGCAGCGTGATCCAGTCGGTGTCCATCAGGAATGCCCCGTTTCATCGGCCAGCGTCGGTTGCGGCCCGGACTCGTCCTGCTTTGGCGGCTCGCGCAATAAACGCAGCAACACCCACAGGCCGATGCCAAAAACCAGCAGATAAAACAGCAGAATCAGCCAGGTCGAAGCCAGCACTTGCGCGCGGGACACCGAGGACAGGCTGTCGGCCGTACGCATCAGGCCGTAGACGGTAAACGGCTGCCGGCCCACCTCGGTGACAACCCAGCCGCTGAGCATCGCGACAAAACCCGCCGGCGCCATGCACACGCTGGCCCATAACCAGCCGCGCGATGTGTACAGGCGCTGACGACGACGGAAAAACAGGCTGACCACGCCCTGCCCCAGCATCAAAACGCCCAGTCCGACCATCAGCCGAAATGCAAAGAACACCGGCGCCACGGGCGGAATGTCCTGCGCGGGAAATTCATCGAGGGCGGCGATGGTTCCGCTGAGATCATGGGTCAGGTACAACGAAGCCACTCGCGGAATCGCCACTTCCCAGTGATTGTGCCGTTGCGCCATGTCGGGCCACGCGAACAGCCGCAACGGTTCGCCCGCGCCCTCGGCTGGACGCGTCCACGAACCTTCAATGGCGGCGACTTTCTGCGGCTGCACTTTCAAGCTGTGCCGGCATGCAGATCGCCGACCACGGTCTGCACCGGCATCAGCACGACGAGCAGCCACAGCGCCATGGAAAACCCCAGCCGCGCCCGTGGATTGTCCGCGCGTTTGAGCAACTGCCAGGCACTGATGCCGGCCACCAGCGTCGCGGTGCCGAGCAACGCTGCCAGCGTCATATGCACCAGCCGATAGGGAAACGATGGATTGAAAATGATCGCCCACCAGTCTTCGGCGATAAAACGGCCGTCGGCGGCAATCGAATACCCCGCCGGCGTGTGCATCCAGGAATTCGCCGA
Organism: Pseudomonas sp. NPDC088885; assembly: GCF_044750025.1. Classification (NCBI taxonomy): domain Bacteria; kingdom Pseudomonadati; phylum Pseudomonadota; class Gammaproteobacteria; order Pseudomonadales; family Pseudomonadaceae; genus Pseudomonas; species Pseudomonas sp. NPDC088885. The sequence goes on from NZ_JBIVJB010000001.1 coordinate 518,620, forward strand.
GAGAATCCAGAACGCGCTGATCAGCGAGCCCACCGCCACCGCGCAGGTGGCGAAAAAATGCAGGCGCGGGCCGACCTTCTTCATGCCGAACAGCATGATGCCGAGGAAACCCGCTTCGAGAAAAAACGCCGCCAACACTTCGTAAAACATCAGCGGGCCGAGAATATCGCCCGCCTGAACCGCCAGTCGCGACCAATTGAGACCGAACTGATACTCCAGAATCAGCCCAGAAGCCGTGCCCACCGCGACATTCAGGGCAAATACTTTCAGCCAATAGCGGTAAACATCGAGATAAATCTGCCGTCCGCTCTTTAACCAAAGCGCCTCGAGCACCAGCAGAAAATTGGCCAGGCCGATGGTGAACGCGGCCAGCACGATGTGAAAACTGATAGTGATCGCAAACTGGCTGCGCGCCGCCATCAGCGCTGAGTCGAGCGAGTCCATGGCATCACTCAACCGTTGCCGGTTTTATCTGCGCGCTTGATCGGGATGCGTGAACACGCTGCCCGCATCGCGCACCAACTGACGCCATTCGGCGCTGGTTATCAGCCCTTGCTCCTCCATGTCATCGGCGGCTTTTAGTAGTTCGTCATATTGTTCTTCCGGATCCAGGCGCATTTGCGATTGCGTCGCCAGTTTGCGCCATGCCGCCAGTGATTCTTTCTTCCGCTGATCGAACATAGGGGACTTCTCATCGAGGGCTTGATCGATAGAGATAAGTCCTTCCTGCGTCGTTCAGCGCGGGCGACGGATGGAGAGTGTTTATGCCGGTTGCGGATTCTCCTGAAAGAATCGCTTGGGCAACACTGCCGGGCACAGATGGATGATCGACATGCGCACCACGTGATTGAGCATCACAAACGCCGGGTCGAGTTTGAGCAGCAACGCCGCTGCCGTCATCACCTCGACGCCGCCCGGTACCCACGACATGAACAATGCCAAAAACGGCTTGCCGGTGAACTGGCTGAACGGGAAGGCAATCGCCAGCGTCGAGCAGAACGTCAGCGCGGTGACCACCAGCCCGGCGCGAATGTAGCGGACGAAATCCTTGAGGGTGATGTCTTTGAGACGGATACCGATCAGGCCGCCGAGCAGGATCAGCGCGACAATCGCCAGTGGCTCGGGCACCTGCAAATCGGCGTGAAACCCGACGTTGGCCGCCGCTGTGCAGAGCAAACCGGTGAGCATGTAAGGCGCGGGGACGTCGAAGCGTTCCAGTAGATACCCGGCGATTACTGCCGCCAGCGCGGGCGGGATCACTCGCAGGTAATCGTCCAGCGCGCCCAGAGTCGGTGCCGTGTTGTCTGCATGACCGCCCGCGATGAGCGTCACCACCAGCAACAACGCGAGCAACCGCACGATGTGCACAAAGGCGATCCGCCCCGAGGCCGGGCCCTCCGCGCTGGTGACCGTCATCACCGCCGCCATCGCGCCTGGTATCGAACCGAGCAGACTTTCCACATGGCCCCAGCGTTCCATGCGCCGCAGCCAGTTGTAGCCGACGACGATTTGCGCGGTCATGCAGATCAGCAGGCCGAGCAGAATGCTGAAATCGCTCAGCTCGCCGAGCATTGAAGCGGTGACAATCGAGCCTACGCTGACGCCGAGCAATAACTGCACGGCGGCCACGAACGGGTAAGGCATACGCATGCGCACGCCGATTTTGCTTAACGCGGTGACCAGGCAGATCGCGCCGATCAGCTCTCCCAGCGGCAGGCCGGTGAGGTAACCAAGCCATGCGCCGAGCGCGGCTACGGGGATCGGGATGAGGCTTTCGAGCAGAGTCTTCATTGAATATCCATGTTGTTCTGAAGGCGATATTGAGAAGCCGCAGGAATTTTCGGAAATATTTTTAAACATTTTTATAAGATGAACGCTGCACGGATCCAATACCGATTTCCGACCGATTGATACCCAAGGATGAACATGCTCGATCTGCGCCGCCTGCGTTACTTCCTGATCGTCAGCGACGAATTGCACTTCGGCCGCGCCGCCGCACGTCTGCACATCGCCCAGCCACCGCTGACCCGGCAGATTTCGGCACTGGAAAAGGAACTGGGGTTTCAGCTGTTTGATCGCAGTAGCCGCAATGTCACGCTCACTGCAGAGGGGCGGCATTTTTTACCGCATGCGCGGGCGCTGCTGGAGCAGGTGGAAATGACGGAAGGCATTACGCGCAAGCTGGCGACGGGCTCTGCCGGGCATTTGGCGGTGGGGTATGCGAGCTCGATTGCGTTGTCGGATGTGTTTAGCGAGACGCTTAAGCGGTTTTGTTTGTTGTATCCGGATGTTCAGGTAACGGTGGATGAAGGGGCTTCGAATCATCAGTGTGCGCAGTTGATTGAGGGACGGCTGGATATTGGCTTGAGTCGTTTGTTGCCGGTTGGGGAGGATGCGCGGGTTCAGGCGATTTGTTTGGGCAATGAGCCGTTGGTGGCGGCGGTTGCCAGTGATAGCGCGCTGGCCTCGCGGGATCGGGTGACGTTGGCGGAGCTGAGCGCTTATCCGTTGATTGCGTTCCCGCAGGATTACGGTTCGGGGTTGAATGACATCGTTGAGGCGCTTTTTCGCCTGCATGGGCTGACGCCAATCGCTGGCCCGACGGGCAAACAGATCACCTCGATTATTGCGTTGGTCGCGGCTGGCCTAGGGGTTGCGGTGGTGCCTGAATGTGCGCGCGCACTGGTTAAGCGTGGCGTGGTTTATCGGCCGCTTGCCGAGCCAGGTGCCGTAGCGCCGCTGTTGCTGCTGACACGCAAGCACGAACGCAGTGCGCGGGTGCAGGCGTTTGTCGAAGTAATCAAACAGACAACACCAAATTGTAGGAGCTGAGCTTGCTCGCGAAGGCGGTGGATTTGTACCGGAGATGGTGACTGACCCACCGCCTTCGCGAGCAAGCTCAGCTCCTACAAAGATTTGTGGGGTGATCGGGGATCTGTGTACGGCCAAGAACCCTGTAGGAGTGAGCCTGCTCGCGAAAGCGGCGGATCTGTACCGGAGATGGTGACTGACCCACCGCTTTCGCGAGCAAGCTCAGCTCCTACAAAGATTTGTGGGGTGTTCGGGGATTTGTGTACGGCCAAGAACCCTGTAGGAGTGAGCCTGCTCGCGAAAGCGGAGTGTCTGTACCGAAGATGTTGCCTGACCCAAAGCAATCGCCAGCAGGCTAGCTCCCACAGGGATTTGTGGGGTGTTCGGGATCTTCGGTACGACCGAGCCCCCTGTAGGAACTGAGCTTGCTCGCGATGGCGGTGGATCTGTACCGGAGATGGTGACTGACCCAAAGCAATCGCCAGCAGGCTAGCTCCCACAGGGTTTTGTGGGGTGTTCGGGATCTTCGGTACGACCGAGAACCCTGTAGGAGCTGAGCTTGCTCGCGATGGCGGTGGGTCTGTGCCGACGATGTTGGCTGACCCAATGCCTTCGCGAGCAAGCTCAGCTCCTACAAAGATTTGTGGGGTGTTCGGGGATTTGTGTACGACCGAGACCCCTGTGGGAGCCGGGCTTGCCCGCGAAGGCGGCGGTGGGTTCAACATCGCACCCGGCTGCGTATCAGAATTTTTCGGCCACACGCCGATACGGATAATTCGGATCCTTGTACTTGCCCGCCTTCTGCCGCTTCGGCAGTTCGACCTTCTCGCGCTTCACATCCTCATAAGGAATGCGACTCAGCACATCAGTGATGATGTTCAGCCGAGCCCGACGCTTGTCATTCGAATCTGCCACCAGCCACGGCGCATGCTCGGTATCGGAATGTTTGAACATCTCATCCCGCGCCCGCGAGTAGTCGTACCAGCGGCTGTAGGATTTCAGATCCATCGGCGTCAGTTTCCAGATCTTGCGACCGTCATTGATCCGCGCTTCCAGCCGCCGCGTCTGCTCTTCCGGGCTCACTTCCAGCCAATACTTCAGCAAAATCACCCCGGACTGCACGATCGCATGCTCAACCCACGGGATCGACTTGAGAAACTTGTCCGCCTGCTCATCCGTGCAAAAACCCATCACCCGCTCGACACCGGCGCGGTTGTACCAACTGCGGTCGAAGATCACCACTTCCCCCGCCGCCGGCAGATAAGGCAAATAACGCTGCACATGCATCTGGCTCTTCTCGCGATCGGTCGGCGCCGGCAGCGCCACCACGCGGAAAACCCGCGGGCTCACACGCTCAGTCAGCGCCTTGATCGTACCGCCCTTCCCCGCGCCATCACGCCCTTCAAAAACAATACAAACCTTGACGCCCTCGGCGATCACCCATTCCTGCAACTTGACCAGCTCAACGTGCAGTTTGCGCAGTTGCTCCAGGTAATCCTTGTTTTTCAGCTTCGGACTATCAGGCGCCTTGGCGTCCTTCTTTTTGTCTTTTGCCATGACCCGGCCCTCTCGAATGAATGCAGAAACAGAATGTTTATTGACGACACACACCAGACACGTGAGGTTAGTTCATGACCTGCTGTTTGCCATCGCCGGGTAAAAAGCAAAATTGCCATGTGTTTCCTTCGTTCTTTCCTGCGTCGCACTGTTCATTCATTGCCCGCCCTTGCCTGTCTGGAGTTTTTCGATGCCGTCGCCAAAATCCCTGCCCACTGCCCTGCTGGGCCTGGCCCTTGCCTGCCCGGCGATGGCCGAGACTCAAGGTCTGGAACTGGGGCAAGTGCTGATTTCGGCCGATGAGCAGCGCGGTTCGGATGCGTCGGTTGAAGAAGCCAAAGAGCGCCTCGAGCAAGTGCCCGGCGGCACCAACGTGGTCGATATGCGCCAACCGTTGCAGGGCCGCGTCTCGAGTAATCAGGATGTGCTGGCCTATCAACCGGGCGTTTACGCGCAGTCGGCGGGCAACGAAGGCGTGAAGATTTCCGTGCGTGGTTCGGGCATCAATCGCGCGCCGGGCGCCCACGCCTCGGGCCTTTACACCATGCTCGACGGCCTGCCGCTGACCGGCCCCGGCGGTACGCCTTACGAATTGCTCGAACCGCTGTGGGTCGACCACGTTGAAGTGCTGCGCGGCGCCAACGGTTTCGACCGTGGCTCACTGGCCCTCGGCGGCGCCATCGATTACGTCAGCCACACCGGCTACAACGCGCCGAAACTGCAAGTGCGCTACGCCACCGGCAGCCACGGCTATCAGCAGCGTCAGGTCAGTTCCGGGCAAGTGCTCGGCGACTTCGACTACTACGTGTCGCTGACCGATTCCAACGCCGACGGCTATCAGGATCACACCGCCAGCGAAAGCAAAGGCGTGATCGCCAACTTCGGTTATCGCTTCAACCCGAACCTGGAAACGCGCTTCTACATCCGCTACCGCGAAACCGACAACGACCTCGCCGGCCGCGTGACCAAGCACTCCATCGAACACGATCCACGCGCGGCCAACCCGTCTTACGTGGCGCGCGATGACAGCCGCAAGCAACCGGGCAGCACCTTCATCGGCAACAAAACCACCTTCTACATCGACGACGATTCGAGCATCCAGACCGGCCTCGTCTACCACGATTACCCGATGGATCTGCGCGAAGGCCCGAACCGTCTGAAAGTCGCCTACACCGACGTCAGCGGCACCTTCGACTACAAACGTCGCGACACGATCTTCGGCATGGAAAGCCGCAGCAACGTCGGCCTGCGCGTGACCAAACACCTGCCCAATGATGGCGCCAGCGAATTCGTGCGCATCCCCACCGGCAACACCGCCGGTTATGCGCCGGGCACAAAAATGCGCGATTTCACCTATCAGGGTTCGGACACCGTACTGCACTTCGGCAACGACCTGGAAATCGCCAACGATCTTTGGCTGACCACCGGCCTCGCCGCCATCTACACCCGCCGCGAAAGCGACGTGACCTATCCGCAAAGCGGTGGCAAAACCAGCATGAACGACTGGGACTACGCGCCGCGCCTCGGTCTGCGCTACCAGATCAACCCGGATCTGCAAGTGTTCGGCAACCTCAGCCGCTCCGTCGAAGCGCCGCACCCGTGGTCGCTGATCTACAGCTCCAACGTGCGCTTCCCTGCCGGTAACGGCGCCGCGACGGGTACGCAAAAAGACCCGATCAAGCTGCAAAACCAGACCGCGACCACGCTGGAGCTCGGCGGGCGTGGCAACAGCGCCATCGGCGATTGGAGCCTGGCGTGGTACTACGCGCAGGTGCGGCATGAACTGCTTTCAGTGCTGCCGGATGCCAATGCCGTCACGCCGTATGAGTTGAACGCCAGCCCGACCGTGCATCAAGGCGTCGAAGCGAGCCTCAACAGCAAACTCTGGTCGGCTGCCGATGGCCGCCAGTTGAGCCTGCGTCAGGCATACACCTTCAGCGATTTCCACTATCGCGACGACGACCGCTTCGGCGACAACCGCTTGCCGGGCCTGCCGATGCATTACTACCAAGGCGAACTGCGCTACGACTGGCCGCAGGGGTTCTTCGCAGCGGTGAACACGCAACTGGTGTCGAAAGTTGCCGTGGATTACGCGGACAGTTACTACGCCGATCCGTACGCACTGTTCGGCGCAACGCTCGGCTACAACGCGCCGAAGGGTGACTGGCAGGGTTGGGTCGACATGCACAATCTGACCAACAAACACTACGCCGCGACGGTCACGCCGGGGTATGACGACAAAGGTCAGGATGCCGCGCGGTCGACGCCGGGGGAAGGTATGGGGGTTTACGTCGGGGTTTCGTGGAGTTTGCTCTAACCCCACACCTTTGTAGAAGCAGAGCTTGCTCGCGAAGACGGCGGCACATCCCACACCTTCTTGGCTGACCCACCGCTTTCGCGAGCAAGCCCGCTCCCACAGGGGATTTTCGTTCTGACTCAGATATTGCGTACGACAGAAAATCTGTAGGAGCTGAGCTTGCTCGCGAAAGCGGCGGCACATCCAACATCTTCTTGGCTGACACACCGCTTTCGCGAGCAAGCCCACTCCCACAGGGGATTTGCGTTCTGACTCAGATTTTGTGTACGACAGAAAATCTGTAGGAGCTGAGCCTGCTCGCGAAAGCGGCGGCACATCCAACATTTTCTTGGCTGACACACCGCTTTCGCGAGCAAGCCCGCTCCCACAGGGGATTTGTGTTCTGACTCAGATTTTGCGTACGACAGAAAATCTGTAGGAGCTGAGCTTGCTCGCGAAAGCGGCGGCACATCCAACATTTTCTTGGCTGACACACCGCTTTCGCGAGCAGGCTCACTCCTACAGGGGATTTGTGGTGTGTGGCGGATTTTGTGTATGGCCGAGAAACCTGTGGGAGCGGGCTTGCTCGCGAAGGCGGCGGCACATTCAGCATTTCTTTGACTGACCCACCGCTTTCGCGAGCAACCCCGCTCCCACACTGACTGGTGTCGATCAGCCTATCTGCGCCAAATCGGCGTGGTCAACCATCCGAATACTGGCAAACGTCGACTCATTCCGTGCCTGCTCCAGCACCGTCAGCGGTTGCGTCGACACCGCCTTCAGCGCCGGTTTTCGGCTCATCTCCGACCCACCGCGCTCGTCGCTCGGCGGTACGCCAAAGTGTTCGCGATAGCATTTGGAAAAATGCGGCGTCGAAACAAAGCCGCAAACATGCGTCAACTCAACGATCGACAACGACGTTTGCTTGAGCAGTTGCCGCGCGCGAATCAGGCGCAGTTTCAAGTAATAACGCGACGGCGAACAGTTGAGGTATTTCTGGAACAACCGCTCCAGCTGTCGACGCGACAAATCAACGTACGCCGCCAGGTGATCGAGCTCAATCGGTTCCTCAAGATTGGCCTCCATCAGCGCCACAATTTCTTGCAGCTTCGGCTGATGCGTGCCGAGCACGTGCTTGAGCGGTACGCGCTGATGATCCTGCTGGTTGCGGACGCGCTCGTAGACAAACATCTCAGAGATGGCAGCGGACAAATCGCGGCCATGATCGCGACTGATCAGGTGCAGCATCATGTCCAGCGGCGCGGTACCGCCGGAGCTGGTGACGCGATTGCGATCGAGGGAAAACAGACTGGTGCTGACGCTGACACGCGGAAACGCTTCCTGCATCGCCGCGAGAAATTCCCAATGCACGCTGCATTCATAACCGTCGAGCAGCCCGGCTTTCGCCAGCGCCCAACTGCCGGTGCACACGCCGCCCAAACGCTTCGATTGACGCGCCAAGGCCTGCAGCCAAGTGATGTGCTCCCGCGAAATCACGCTCTGAATGCCGACGCCGCCGCAGACAATCACCGTGTCCACGCAGGGATTGCTCCACGATCCATCCGGTGTAATCGGCACGCCGTCGCTGGCCCAGACCGGCGCGCCGCCAACGCTGAACGTCTGCCAGCGATACAGCTCACGCCCGGACAATTGATTGGCCATGCGCAACGGTTCGACGGCGGACGCCAGCGACATCAGGGTGAATTTGTCCAACAGCAGAAAGCCAACGGATTGAGTCGCACCGTCGGGTGCGGCAGCGTTCGATGACATCGGATTCGTGTCCTTACAAAAGCGTTTGTGGTTCGGCGTTAACCCGCTGACGTCACCCGGGCCGCCTGCGCAGGATCACGCGAGGTCACCAGGCCGAGGAAGGAAATCAGCAACGCGAGGCCAATGGTCGTGCTCACTTCGGTGCGGTGTTGCGGGGTGATCATCATCACCGTCAACGCCGCGCAAATGAACACGATCACCAGCCAGGTCAGCCACGGGAACAGCCACATGCGAAAGGTCAGCTCGACGTTGCGCTGGCGCAAGATCCGCCGCATGCGCAACTGCGACACAGCGATGGTCAGGTACACCAACAAGGCAATCGCACCAGAACTGGCGAGCAGGAATTCAAACAACCCGGCAGGCATGAAATAGCTCCACACGGTGATCGCCGCGCCCAACACGGTGCTGGCGAAAACAGCCGCCCGTGGCACGCCGGCGGCCGATGTCACCTTCAACGCCTTCGGCGCATCGCCACGGCGTCCCAGCGAAAACAACATGCGCGAGGCAATGTAGATCGACGAGTTCATGCAACTGGCGACGGCGATCAACACGACGACGTCGACCATGAACTTGGCGTGAGGAATATTCATGATTTCCAGCGCCCGCTGATACGAGCCGACCGAGGCCAACAGCGGATCATTCCAGGGCACCACGGAAATCACCACGAAGATCGACAGCAGGTAAAACACGCCGATGCGCCAGATCACTGAGCGCGTGGCTTTGGCGATGTTCTGCGCCGGGTTGTTGGATTCGGCGGCGGCGATGGTCACCGCTTCGGTGCCGATAAAACTGAACATGATAGTGATGAAGGCGCCAACCACTGCGGACATGCCGTTGGGCGCAAAACCGCCGTGCGTGGCCATCAAACCGCTCAGGCCACTGACTTCGCGATCCGGCACCCAGCCCATCAACACGGCAAAACCGACGCCGATAAACCCGATGATCGCCACGACCTTGGCCATGGCGAACCAGAACTCGAATTCACCGTATTTGGACACGCTGAACAGGTTGGTCACGGCCAGCGCAATGATCGACACCAACGCGAACAGCCAGGCATCGATCTGCGGAAACCATTGATGGAGCACATGGCCGGCCGCCAATGCCTCAATGGGAATCACCAGCACCCAGAACCACCAATAAAGCCAACCGATGGTAAACCCCGCCCAGCGCCCGATGGCCTGATCGGCGTAGGTGGAAAACGAGCCGGTGTCCGGATTGGCCACCGCCATTTCACCGAGCATGCGCATGACCAGCACAACGAGCAAACCCGAGAACAAATACGCCAACAACACCGCCGGCCCCGCCGCCGCAATGGCATGCCCCGAGCCCACGAACAAACCGGCGCCGATGATCCCGGCGATAGACAGCATTGTTACGTGACGAGGCTTGAAGCCCTGCACCAATTGGCCATTCGAATCCTTGGACGGGCTAATCATTGGTTTTTTTATTCTCTGCTGATCGACATTCAAGCGACTGGACAGGGGCAACGGATCACCGTTGTTGCCGTACAAGAAACCCCATCCAACCGCCGCAGTTCTTATCAAACCGATGTGGTTTTTTAATGAAAAGACACTTCACCTTATCTGGCTTGGTGGAGGGCTCAGTAGCCTGATGGCGTCATGGTTTGGTCTGAAATCGACACGGGGGAACCTTACAGTCTCGATCAAAACCCACCAGTCGAAAACCCAAAGCAAAACCCGTGGGAGCGAGCCTGCTCGCGAAGGCGGCGGCACATTCAACACCAATGTGCCTGACACACCGCTTTCGCGAGCAGGCTCGCTCCTACAGGGGATTTGTGGTGTGTACCGGATTTTGTGTACACCAATGAAACCTGTGGGAGCGAGCCTGCTCGCGAAGACGTCGGCACGTTCAACACCAATGTGCCTGACCCACCGCTTTCGCGAGCAGGCTCGCTCCCACAGGGGATTGGTGTTCGAACTCAAATTTTGTGTACGGCAGGGAAACCTGTAGGAGCGAGCCTGCTCGCGATGGCGGCGGCACATTCAACACCAATGTGGCTGACCCACCGCTTTCGCGAGCAAGCCCGCTCCCACAGGGGATTTGTGTTCTGACTCAGATTTTGTGTACGACAGAAAATCTGTAGGAGCTGAGCTTGCTCGCGAAGACGGCGGCAGATCCGGCATCACTGTGGCTGACAAACCGCTTTCGCGAGCAAGCTCGGCTCCTACAGGGGATTTGTGGTGTGTACCGGGTTTTGTGTACGACAGGGAAACCTGTAGGAGTGAGCCTGCTCGCGAAGACGGCAGCCCGATCAACACTAACCCCCCTAAATCACCACCCCTTCACCCCACTCATATCCGGCAACTTATGCGCGATGCCCTTGTGGCAATCAATGCATGTCGCCTCGCCATTCGCCAGTGCTGTCGAATGCATCGCCGCCGCGCGTTTGCCCTGGCGGGTAAAGTCCATGAACTCGAAGTTATGGCAGTTCCGGCACTCCCGTGAATCATTGGCCTTAAGCCTCGCCCACTCATGCTCCGCCAGTTCACGACGCAGTGTGAGGAACTTGTCGCGGGTATCAATGGTGCCAAACAACTTGCCCCACACTTCTTTCGACGCCTGCATCTTGCGCGCGATTTTGTGTGTCCACTCATGCGGCACGTGGCAATCCGGGCAACTGGCGCGCACGCCGGAACGGTTGGTGTAGTGGATGGTGTCCTGCAACTCGACGTACACGTTGTCGCGCATCTCGTGGCACGAAATGCAGAACTTCTCGGTGTTGGTCATCTCCAGCGCCGTATTGAAACCGCCCCAGAAAATGATCCCGGCAACAAATCCGCCCAACGTCAAAAAACCCAGGCTGTAATAAACGCTCGGCCGACAGAGGATGCCCCAGTAATCCTTAAGCAGGGCGAACAGTGCTTTCATGGCGCCTCCTCAAGGTTTCTGCGCAGCATTGGCGTCGTCTTGCAGGATCTTGTCGATGGTTTCAAAGCTGTTGCCCACCAACGGCTGCACCTCTTTTTGCGGCACGTGGCACTGGTTGCAGAAGTAGCGACGCGGTGACACCGCCGCCAATGCCTGGCCATCGCGATCCATGTAATGCGTGATGCTGATCGCGGTCGCCTGACTGCGCGCACTGTTTGCACGGCTGTGACACGACAGGCATTTGTTGCCGTTCTTGTCGATCTGATAACCGCGAATGCTGTGCGGAATCGTCGGTGGTTGATCCGGGTAATTGCGCTCGCGCTTGAGATCCTTGTTCTCGTCGTTGGCAATCGGCGGCGCGGGCGAGTTCTGGGTGATGGTGCCGCCCAGACGTCGGCCGTCGGGGGCCGGCGCATCCAGCGGGTAATCGACTTCAGCGGCAATCGTCACGCCGATCACGGCGAGCAATACCCACGGCAGGATTCGAAAAGGCATCACGGTTCTCCTCAAGCCGCGCTGATCAACTCGATGCGGATGGCGCATTTCTTGTAGTCGGTCTGCTTGGAGATCGGGTCGGTGGCGTCGAGCGTGACTTTGTTGATCAACTTGTTGGCGTCGAAAAACGGCACGAAGACCAATCCGCGCGGCGGTTTATTGCGTCCGCGCGTTTCAATGCGCGCACGTATTTCCCCGCGTCGGCTGATCAGCTTCACCTCGCTGCCACGCCGTGCCTTCAAGGCTTTCGCGTCCTCGGGGTGCATGTAAACCAGCGCATCCGGCACCGCTTTATAGAGCTCCTCGACCCGTTGCGTCATGGTGCCCGTGTGCCAATGTTCAAGCACCCGACCGGTGCTCAACCAGAACGGGAAATCTGCGTCCGGGGCTTCCGCCGGCGGCTCGTAAGGCAAGGCGAAGATGATCGCCTTCTTGTCCGGATACCCGTAAAACTGCACCTCGCTGCCGGCCTCGACATACGGATCAAGTCCCTCGCGATAGCGCCAACGGGTTTCCTTGCCATCGACCACCGGCCAGCGCAGCCCACGTTCGTCGTGATAACGATCGAAGGCCGCGAGGTCATGACCGTGGCCGCGACCGAATTGCGCGTACTCCTCGAACAGACCTTTCTGCACGTAAAAACCGAAGGCCTTGGCCTCGTCATTTTTGAAGCCGGCCACAATCTGCTCGACCGGGAACTGATCGACCTGACCGTTCTTGAACAGCACCTCGAACAGGCTTTTGCCCTTGTACTCCGGTGCACTCGCCAGCAACTCGGCAGGCCAGACTTCATCGGTGGTGAAGCGCTTGGAAAACTCCATCAACTGCCACAGATCCGACTTCGCATCACCCGGCGCGCTGACCAACTGATGCCAGAATTGCGTACGCCGCTCCGCGTTGCCAAACGCGCCCTCCTTCTCCACCCACATTGCGCTGGGCAGAATCAGATCAGCAGCCTGGGCCGACACCGTCGGGTAAACATCCGACACGATCACGAAGTTGTCGGGCTTGCGCCAACCGGGCAACACCTCCTGCATGATGTTCGGCCCGGCGTGCATGTTATTGCTGGCCTGCGTCCAGTAAACATTGAGCACGCCGTCCTTGAGCATGCGGCTCTGCTGCACCGCGTGGAAGCCGACTTTCTCCTGAATCGTGCCGGCCGGCAGCTTCCAGATCTTCTCCGCCGTGGCCCGATGTTTGGGATTGGTCACCACCAGATCAGCCGGCAAACGATGGGTAAACGTACCCACTTCACGCGCAGTGCCGCACGCCGAAGGCTGGCCCGTCAGCGAGAATGGACTGTTGCCCGGCTCGCTGATCTTGCCGGTGAGCAAATGAATGTTGTAGATCAGGTTGTTCGCCCAAACCCCGCGCGTGTGCTGGTTGAACCCCATCGTCCAGAACGACACGACCTTGCGTTTAGGGTCGGCATACAACTCGGCAAGGCTCTTGAGCCGCTCAGCGGAAACACCGGTTTCTTTCGCCGTGCGCTCCAGCGTGTAGGGTTTGACGAACGCGGCGTATTGCTCGAACGACATGTCCGTCCACGTGTTGGCCTTGTCGGCATTTTTCGCCTGTTTCTCCCGTGGATCGTCCGGGCGCAAGCCGTAACCGATGTCATCGGCACCTTTAGCGAAGCGCGTGTGTTTGCTGATGAAATCCTGATTCACCGCGCCGGTTTCGATGATGTGATTGGCGATGTAATTGAGGATCAGCAGATCGGTTTGCGGCTTGAACACCATCGGGATATCGGCCAGTTCGAAACTGCGATGCTCGAAGGTCGACAGCACCGCGACCTTCACATTCGGCTGGCTCAAGCGCCGATCGGTCACGCGACTCCAGAGAATCGGGTGCATCTCGGCCATGTTCGAACCCCAGAGCACAAAGGCGTCCGTGACTTCGATGTCGTCGTAACAGCCCATCGGTTCATCCGCGCCAAACGTGCGCATAAAACCCATCACCGCCGAGGCCATGCAGTGGCGCGCATTGGGGTCGATGTTGTTGCTGCGAAAACCGGCCTTCATCAATTTGTTGGCGGCGTAACCCTCCCAGACCGTCCACTGTCCGGAACCGAACATGCCCACGGACTCGGGGCCTTTGGCTTTCAGGGCCTGCTTGAATTTCTCCTCCATGATGTCGAAAGCCTTGTCCCAACTGATCGCCTGAAACTCGCCCTGCTTGTCGAACTTGCCGTCCTTCATGCGCAACATCGGCTGGGTCAGACGGTCGACGCCGTACATGATTTTCGACAGAAAATAGCCTTTCACGCAGTTCAAGCCACGGTTGACCTCAGCCTTGACGTCGCCATGGGTGGCCACGACTTTGTTGTCGCGCGTCGCCACCATCACGCTGCAGCCCGTGCCGCAGAACCGGCACGGCGCCTTGTTCCAGTCCAGCGTGACCATGTCGGCTTCGGTGATCAGATTGCTCGCCGACGTGACAATCGGCAGCCCGGCGGCCGCTGCCGCAATCGCAGCGGCCTGGGCTTTGACGAATTCGCGGCGCGACATGCTCATTGGGAGTCTCCTGCGGGTTCGAGGAGTTCGTGATAGATCAACGCGGCGTTGAGCACACCGGGCAAGTTATTGATCTGTTCAATACGTTGCAGGATCTGGTTTTCGTGCGTGGCCTCAAGTACCACCACGAGTTTTCCGGCAGCACTTTCATGATGCAACTCCAGACCGTCCAACAAACGCAAGTTGGCTTTAACCGCATCAAACAGTTCTGGCCGGGCAAGTACCACAAGGCTGGCGATATGCAGCGCTTCTTCCATGTGCTGACTCCAACAGAGTGCTGAGGACGATCAGTTAGGCGGCCCGGGCGGGCCATAGAGCATTTGGAAAAACCAGATCATGAAACCGTAACCACCGACGATGGCGATGGAAAGCAATGGAAACAGGCACACGACCAGGAAAAGGAATAGACGCGTTTCCTTGCGGCGCTGAGTTTTTGGCTCATTTGGCTCGTTGAATGTTGGCACTGTGATGCCTCCGGCCTGATGGGGAATCAGACTAGAACAGTTGGCAAAAACACAACGGCGAGAGAGGGGTTTTAGCGATCAATGGCAACTTTATTAGTTGGGTTAGTGCGATTGGGTTTAGCCGGTGAAGTTGTTAAAGCTTTTAGCAACTAAACACCGCGCACCGCGTTTCATTCGCAACTAATAAAATTTCTTATTAAAAGAAAATGAGCTTCGCCCTACCCCAAATTCCGAGTACAACCCCAACCCCTGTAGGAGTGAGCCTGCTCGCGAAAGCGCCAGTACATTCAACATTCCCTTGCCTGACACACCGCCTTCGCGAGCAGGCTCGCTCCCACAGTAAATTTGTGGTGTGCCCCGAATTCCATGTACGACAGAAAACCCCTGTGGGAGCGAGCTTGCTCGCGAAGACGGCGGCACTCCCACCATCACCTAACCTGACCCACCGCTTTCGCGAGCAAGCTCGCTCCCACAGTAAATTTGTGGTGTACCCCGAATTCCATGTACGACAGAAACCCCCTGTGGGAGCGAGTTTGCTCGCGAAGGCGGCGGCACATTCAACATCACCTAACCTGACCCACCGCTTTCGCGAGCAAGCCCGCTCCCACACTGGACTTGTGGTGTGCCCCGAATTTCATGTACGACAGAAACCCCCTGTGGGAGCGGGCTTGCTCGCGAAGACGCCAGCACATTCAACACCTAAACAACGGACCCACCCTGCCCAGTCGCAACAATGGCAAACCACCCCCACCCTGCTAACCTCACCCCAACCCCGCTAAGCATCCCCCACCACTGGATACCTCGATGAACTTCCGATGTCCTGACTGCAACCATCTCGTCAGCCACATCCCGCCCACCCACAAATGCCCCGATTGCGGCCACTTCTCCCACGACTGGCTCATCGACGACTGGGAAAGCTTTGCCGCCATCAAACGCAGGCACATCCACTACAACCTCATCATCATGGGCCTCGTCCTGATCAACATCCTGGCCGCCATCCTTTACCAATCAACCAACCCCTTCCAGTGGCTGATCAACCTGATCTTCCTCCCCGCCTTCATCAGCTGGATCCTCTGCCGCAAGCAGCTCAGCCAAAAAGCCCACTACAAAGGGCATAAAGGCAACATCGTGTTCCCATGGTTCGCAGGCTTCGGCGGGCTATAACTAATCGCCAACCCCTGTAGGAGTGAGCCTGCTCGCGATAACGTCTATCCAGCCAACATCAACATTGAATGCCCCCCCGCCATCGCGAGCAGGCTCACTCCTACAAGGATTTTGCATGCTTACCCAGACCCCAAACCCGCCACCAACACTGTGGGAGCGGGCTTGCTCGCGAAGGCGTCAGCCCATCCAACCCAAATCCAACAGCCATCAATCCCGCCGCGCCACGGTAAACCCCTGCCAGGAAAAATAGGCAAGTCTCAATAAAACCTTCTGTGGCGAGGGAGCTTGCTCCCGCTGGACTGCGCAGCAAGCCCTCTTTTTGATTTCAAAAAAATGGGGCAGCGCTGAACGGATCAGACTACAACCGAATGCGTATTTGCCTACGAAATCTTCGGGAAGTGGCTGGCTTGGACTGTGCTCCCCGCCACTCTATCGTCAACCTATTTCGCCCAAGGCAGTACGCCGTTCTACCCATCCAGAACAGGCCAAACCCTTGGGCGTTTTTTATCGAAGAACGTGCGGGCCTAAAGCAGATGAACTGTGCCCCGCTCACTCATAAAACTTCCCAGCCAACAAAATAGCCGCACACCGCCGCCAGACATTCGACACTGCCGCATCCGCCTGAGCATTCCTCGAAGTAGCAACCGCCCAAGCAGCTGCCGCATCAAGAAACGTATCAACCGATCCATTTTCCCAGCCCGATGCGTCCGCCTCATAAGGAGACGATGCAGTCGCCTCCTCCAACGCCCGCTCACGGGAGAAATCTGCACCCAGCGCAGCGACGAACTCGGTGAACGATTGCTCATCGGTCACACGTTCCAGCAACTCATCAAGATCTACAGACATAATCATCCTTGCGTCGAAAGGTTAGCGCCGAAAAACACGTGATAATCACGAGGAGCCCAAGCGCTACGCATCAACCTCAACATAACTCGACTCCCCACCCCCACTCGCCCCCGACAGCCAGCCCCAGACAAAACTCAACGTCGTCCGCCCCACCTCATCAACCCCAACCGTCCCCCGCGACCAACCGGAAAGCATCTCGCCCTCCGTCGTCAAACAATGGAAAAGCAGCTCAATCGTATCGGCCCCAGTAACCCGGCCAACCTGATGCCCCGCACGAATCCGCCCGCCCTGATAAGAACTCAAAATGCCTGAGCCCTCCACACGGTAATGAAACACCGTGTCAGCCCCCGACAACCCTTGCGCGTTGTTCGCTACGGCAAATCGACGGTCGTGCAAACGCTCGGTGACTTGTGAAAAAGCAGATTCCATAAAGGCTGCGTCCTTGTGTTCAGGGTTTCCGTTCCGGTTGCCGATCATCCTAACCCAACGTCCGACCATCATTGGGAGGTGCCCGCCACTCAAGCGCAAAAACTACAACATCGCAGGCAATCGCCTACAACCACCTCGGATCTCACCGACTTGTTTGTCCTCAGGTCAAACCCTATCGTTGAGCGCTTGCCGCAACCCAAGCAACTCGCTTTAACCCCATCTAGAACGGATTCATATGAACTGGGTCAGCCATTACCTGAAAAGCTTCAAAATAATCTCGAACAACTATCGATGGTTTACCGCCAGCTTCATCGCGGTATCCACACTGTTCACACTCTGCAGCGCCCTTAATTCCTTGCTTCCAGTACTACTGAGAAATGCCGCAAACACCTTTGACGGCGCTCCGAACGCAAGCACTCAATTCCTCTTATTCGCAGGTTGCTACGCCTTACTCTGGACAGTCTCACAAGTGCTTTCCAGCGTTCGCGGAGTCTTTTCAGCGTGGATACTCGCCAAGTGCGACGCGACTCTTTACGAAACCATCCTCACCCGAATTTTTCAGTACGCTCACAGCAAACAGCGAACGCTCGACCCTGGCTATGTAGCGGCTGACATCAATCGATCGGCCAGCAGTTTCAGCCTGGTCACCGTGGGCGTTTTCTGGACAATCGTTCCTATCGCGGTTGAAATCATCGTCGCCATCAGCGTGCTTTACACCATTATGGGTGCGGCTTACGCGATGCTGTTTCTCGTCGCCTGCGTCGCACTGACATCCCTGGCCATCTACGTCGCCAAGTCCAGTTCAAGCATTCATCGCGCCTTGTTTGAAGCCGACAACAACCTTTCAAGCTATACCGTCGAAAGGCTTGGCAGGGTTTACGACATCAAGATCAACAACAGCCTGCCCAAGGAACTCGCCCTTGGCCGAACCTTCTTCGACAACTACGTCAAAACCATCAGAGACGCCAACCTTCGCATGGGCATTCGGATTGCCTGCCAAGGCTTGGCCATTGGCGCCGTACTGACATTTTTCATACTGTTATCCGGCCTGTACTACCGCACGAATTTTACGGCTGGCGATTTCATCATGATCGTTGGATACATCACCCTGTTCACCCTGCAACTCCATCTATTGGCGGGCACTCTGTTCAACCTTCAAGCCCACCTCATTTCTTTGAACGACGGCATCAAATACATCGAGGAAGACATTAAAGAGCAGTACCACCCGAAGCATCACGCAGACGTCGAAGGCTTTACGCTCACAGGCGTAACACTGACAAAGGACAACAGAACCATCCTGAATAACATCAACGGTCAGTTGATGTCTGGCGTAAATATCATTTCAGGAAAATCCGGCGCGGGAAAAACAACGCTGGTGAACATTCTTTTGGGTCTCGAAGAATCCCATACAGGAACGGCCCTCTACAGAGGACACCGGATCAGTGAGGCACTCACCGAACACATACTGTCAGAGATTTCCGTCGCGCCGCAAAAACCGGTTCTGGTGTCCGGTACGTTCGAAGATAACCTGCTGTATGGCGCTGGTGATGTATGCCAAAACAGGCTGAAGGAAATTGTCGAACTGCTCGGATTCACACGGCAAGGCACTGACGCTGACGCTTTGCTGGCAACAGTAATAGACGTCGCCGGCAGCGGATTGAGTGGTGGTGAGAGACAGCGAATCGCCATCGGCCGGGCGATATTAAGAGACAAGCCCACGCTGATACTGGACGAACCCACTGCCGCGCTTGATGAACGAACCGCGCACAAAATCGTTGAATGGCTCGCCCTGCATACACGCAACTTGATCATCGTCACCCATGACGAAAAGCTGAAAAAGAAGTACGGCATAAAAATAGAATTGAATGAGATCACCGCTGACTCTGTTCAGGTGTGACCCCGCGGAGTTCAAAAATCATGATCGCCGGGTGAGAAGGCAACTTGCCCAAACGCTGTTCCACGCTAAGTTTAAGGTTAGTGACAACAATGACCCCGCCCTCGCCCAGTACGAATCCACGGGAGGCTTGATGAACAACTTCCCGATCGTCGCCACCGTTCTCTCGATGATCCTCGGGCTCTCCGTCACTCGCCTCCTGCTCGGCGCTCTCACGGTATTCCGCATCCGCCGCGTGGCAGCGCCGGATTGGGTGCCGCTGGTCTGGGCGGTGATGCTCTTCACCACGCAACTGGAATTCTGGTGGGCCGTCAACGCACTGTCGACGGTCAAACAGACCTTCTCGTTTCTCGAATTTCTATTGCTGGTGATGCTGACACTGTCGCTGTTTGTCACGGCAGCGTTGTTGCTGCCGAGCCGTAGCGAGGATGAGCAGAGCGGATTGCGTGTCTACTTCGAACAGGATGGGCGATACGCATTGCTGTCGCTGTCCACGTACCTGTGCCTGGGGATGGTCGTCAACGTCATGTTGTTCGGCGCCTCGCCATTAGCACTGTGGGGCCTGCTGGACGCGATCATGATTGTGCTGCCAATCTGCGCGTTCTTCGCACGATCGCGTAAAGGCTATACGACCATCACCCTGATCTACGTGCCTCTGAGCGTGATCGACTTCATCATTTCGCTGGCGACCTGAAGCACCCTTCTTGCCTGAAGCCCGCTAAACCTACAGGGTGATCCCCTCCACTATTTTCTTTCATACGCGCATTTTTATCGGCTCTGGAACAAGGCCTAGGTGGTTGTGTTTTCACCGCGAATAACAAGACGTTTCCTACAGATTGGCCTATGACCTGACTGTTAGCCTCCGGCTTCCCTTACATGGAAAGTACAGAGAGGCCAGGATTGAGCGAGACATCCGATTGGGTAACGGCTTGCGATCACATCATGCCGAACGTTTGCCGGCCCGCCCCCGTTAACGCCCTGCGAACGCGCGCAACATCCAGGCCCGCCGTGCCGCCACAGCGCCAAACACTCATCGACAGTGGCCCGCGTACCGCCAGCGCAACAACCAGGATTGCCCTGCGCATCGGGGTGTTTTTTGATGGCACCGGAAACAATGCGGCGAACACCGCATTGGGTTTGGCGTGTGGCGCCCAACATCCCATCAAGCCTGAGGATCGGGACGCCAGTTGCAAGCCCTATATGAGTGATCCTGATAGTAGCTATGGGTGTGATGTCACTAACATCAAAAAGCTCAGCGCTGTTTATCCTGTTTCCGACCGCTCAGAGGGCGGAGGCTCCACCAAATCGATCTCTCGAATGATCTATTTGGATGGCATTGGCACGGCTGCCGGCGAAAAGGACAGCGTCATCGGCTCTGGAATGGGTCGAGGGATCACAGGGGTTGTTGGACGTGTCGAGTTGGCGTTCCAATTTATTGCCGACTACATCGGCAAAGTCATTCTGGAAAACCCGAGTTGTGAAATCACCGACCTAACCTTCGATACCTTTGGCTTCAGCCGAGGCGCTGCGGCTGCAAGGCACTTCGCCAATGAGGTAGCGCGCGGTAAAACAGGGCTGCTCAAGCAAGCCTTGGAAGCGAATGAAGAAGGCTTCAGCAAAAGCTTTCTCGACTTTTATAAAAGCGATATCAACATGGGCTTCATTGGCCTGTTCGACACCGTCGCGTCCATTGCCGGCTTGAGTAACTTCGGCAGGGTTCAAAGTGCTGCGGCCCCTGGACTCCATTTGTATCTACCACGTTCATTGTTCTCAAACGTGGTGCATTTGGTAGCGCGCGATGAACATCGGGCGAATTTCCCATTAAGTCGTGTCAAGCCAGATCACCTGGAAATAAGCTTGCCCGGAGTGCATTCGGATATCGGCGGAGGCTACTTTGCTGAAGCGGAAGAATGTGTTCTGGTGGGGCCGATGCAAGGGCTGACCGTGACAAAGGGAACGGCTATTGCTACGACCTCAATCTATCGTGATGCCGAGATACAGAAGGCTCGGATGGTTGCTCAGGGCTGGCCGGCCTCCATGCTAGACATCGTCACTCCAGATCCGAAGCTGTTGGACATCGACTCTCAGGATCGAATGGCCGACCGAGAAGAACGCGCTTATGCCGGGCTGCAAATCGCGCGTCCTGTACGGGGTGATTTGTCTCGAGTGTATTTAAAGCTAATGCACGAGCTAGCCAAGCAAAAAGGCGTACCTTTCCAAGATATCCCGGAGTCGCCTGAGTTTCAGGTTTGCGCAGAGCTTCAACCACTTTGTGATAGGTTCCTCTCGGGTGACTACGGCATTTCTCCCTCTGAAGAAACAATGCTGAAGCTGCGATACATTCACTCTTCAGCTCATTGGAATAATCCGCTCGATGAGGGAGGACAACGCGAGTTGAAACTGCTTTATATCAACGCCCCCACCGCTGATGGCGTGCGCGTGCAACATCCCCACGTGCCAGATTGAGGTCAAGGATGAACAGGTTTTTTATTGCCCTCGTGGGCATGCTGCTAATAAGTGGTTGCCAAGCCACCGATCCCCTCTCGAGCAAAGGTGATCCGCATTCACCATGGTGGAATCTCGATTTTCAAGGGCCGTCCTACATGCTTGGCTGGGTCGAGAACAGCACCGTCGAGGATGTTGATGGCCGAATAGTCAATAATCACTTCGGTGGAACGCTGGGTACTGATACTCCAGAGGATGGCACGGAGGCAGCCAAAGGCTGGCACAGAAAAGGTGGAGACAGCATCAAGCTGGTAACCGGAGCGGCATTACCCAAACGAATTTTCGTTCGCTGGCAATCCATTGTTGAACCTAAAACCTACAAAGTCTGGGTGGATATATCAGAGGAAGCCCGACAAGCCTTGAAAGCTTCAATCGCTCGGCGATGCCCGGAAACGCCAAACAAACGCGCCCCTTATGCCGCCTCAATGACGTTGGGATTAGCGCCAGGTGGTGTCGTCCAAGTCTGGGTGAAGGACAGCTGCTTCAAACCCATTAATGTCGGTCGCGCCCAAGCTGAAGTGGAACCTCTAGGCCCGAGCCAGGGAAAGACCGAAGGCCGTTATGCCTACAAGCTCAACGATAAAACCCAGCGTTACATCGAACGCTTCGGCATCCCTTATGGAAGCTGGTAATGCCGCGACTGGCGCTACTCGGGGCGTTCAAACTATGGCAGCAAGAAAATGCCAGATCTTTCTCAGCAGTCACGTACACGTTTGGGATACTTGTTATGCCTGTTTCCACTGATCAAAACACCGCTTTCGTTTTATGCGCAGCTTCCGATAACGATCTTGAACATCTGGTAACCATCAGAATTGAGGCCATGCGCGAGAGCCTTGAGCGGCTTGGTCGATTCAACCCGCATCGTGCGCGCGAACGATTTCTTGATGGCTTCGACGCCCGCAACACACGCCGCATAGAAGTATCAGGTCATGTGGTTGGTTTTGTCGTTGTTAAAGACTACCAAGGCGAGCTGCTGCTTGATCACTTGTATGTGATCCCCAGTGCTCAAGGAGCAAGGATCGGCTCTGGCGTTCTCACTCAAATTTTCAGAGAAGCCGATGAGGTCGGGCGCGCCATCAGGGTTGGCGCGCTCAAGGAAAGCGCTTCAAATCGTTTTTACACTCGCCATGGCTTTGTATTCGTCGAAAGCGGTGAATTCGATAATTATTATGTTCGGGTCAGCGGGAATGCTGATAATTCCGCAGACGCAGATCGGTTGATCTAACCCGGTCGCGCTGCGGAAGATCAAGGTGGCGAACGATGTATTGCTCCGAACCTAATCGTCCGCCACAGGTTACCTGCAGCCCTAAGCCGAAGCCTTCAGCTCAACATTATCCAGCGCCTTATTCACCGCCAACTCTCCCAACATCACCACCTGCGCAATCCCCAACAACGTATTGCGATTCGGCCCCTCCAGCATCCCGGCAAAATCCCCAAGCATCACCGTCGCCGAGGCCAAAGACTCACACGCATTGACCAGCAACGTCTCAGTATCAGATTGCGGATTAACCATGAACAAAGTGCTGGGGCTATACGGCGTGGCCATGATCTTCTCAGGCGCAAGATAATGATCGAGCGCCCGCTCCGCCGCATCGTGAAGCTTCCTCGAATCGAACGATTCATAAGGCGACACCGGATCCGTCACCGGCGCCTTCGGTGGTGTAGTGCTCATCAACTAAAACTCCAAACAGCAAACATCAAATAAACCCCTGTAGGAGCTGCCGAAGGCTGCGATCTTTTGATCTTCTTCTTACAACCAAACGCAAAATCAAAGAATCGCAGCCTGCGGCAGTTCCTACAGGGCGATCGCGGCGGAATCGCTAGTGCGGCAAGCGACGGCCATCCAGCACTCGATTGACCATAAGCTCACTCAGCATGATCACCTGATGCAGCATCAACAGCGCCCGGCGTTGCGAGTTGTCAACGTCATTGCCGATATCACGCGCCATGTCACTCGCGGCGGCTAACGATTCGCAGGCTTCGACGAGCAGGGTTTCTTCGTCCACGGCGGGATCGACCAGGAAGATCTGGCTGGTTTTGCGGGAAGGGATTGAGAGTTTCAGTGCGTCGGGGTTGAGGTAGAAATTGATGGCGCGTTCGGTCGCCTCTTTTATCTTTTGAGGTTCGAGCGCTGGGTCGTACGGGATCGGATCGGCGTCCGGTGGGTTTGGGGTAACTTTGAACATAACAGCACCTCTTTCTTGAAAGAATGAAGAGCCGTCACTTTCGCTACCAAACGAAGGGTGGCGGCCATACGTGGGTTGGTAGACCGGTCAAGACAGAGAAAACCCGGCGCTCCCGGAGGAGCCCCACGCATGGCCACCATAAAGGCAGAGCCTCAAAAAAGAGACTGCATAAGGTGAAGCCGAACGTTCGTCAAGATACGGGCTACCAAACCCGATCACTGTTTTTTGCAGTGACAGGTACACGATATAGCCCGCTCCGTAATCGCGTATGCCAGCGGATTCTGAGGTGCGCGTAGGCAACGGCGCAAGGCGATGTAGCCTTTATGGCGTAACGGTTTGTGTAATTTAAACGCGCCTGCGGCGTTGTGTTTAAGCAGAGCAAAAACCCATTTTTACCGTGGAGTTTCGAACATGCTAGGGCTAGAAGTGCTACACGGTGCAGATCACGTTTAGTCAGACGTGCCTCCTACCCAATGACGAACAACCACCTTCGGCCAGAAACTGACATCGGTATCTATAGATTACCGGCGATTTGGTTAAGGTAGGAAAAGGTGGACGGTTCAGCATCCACACGAGCGAACGTCTATTCAAGCAAGAATCCGAACACTGTTAGGGAGTTCGGATTTGATTCGCAGGCAACTGCCATATTCGTTCCCAAATCCATCGGCGCGACAGCCCGGTATGTGTAGGTCATCTTCGCTAGACTGTCTGCTAGCTCCTTTGGCGCATGCCAAGTTTTAATGGCCGCATCCCGAAGGTGGTCGATTCCCGCGCCCGAGTCGCGGGCTTCCGCCATCTGGATCACAATAGTAGCTGCGCCGTTACACATATAGCGTTTGCGCACATTCGGATCGGAGCTAGTGCGCTGCATCTCTTGCCTCTGCTCCTGCTCCAAGAGCTGCGAGCGGGTATTCCTTTCATCTAGGCCACCAGCCCAATTTGACCACGCTTCGCGCTGCCCGACTACGTTGGCCGCGCTGGCCGCGAGCGGTACGACCGCAAGTAGTAGAGCGGTTCCGAGAATTCTGAAGCTCATTCCGTACCCTCACTCAGGGATGCCTTCATCAAGTAAGGAAGCCAAATCCTTGCAAACCTATGCAATTTATTACTCTTTGAAACCGTGGCATGCCGCAGGCTTGCCGGGCTGTGACGTATTTTCTTGGCTAGGCAAAAATTATTCTCTGTCTCAAGGCGCACTAGGTAATGCGTCCGGGCATTGGGAACTAACACTTAAGGCTTGTCGAGCGGATCGTGAAAAGGAGTCTATGGACGGTGGGGCGGTCCACTTTTCTTTTGCCGATAGCCTCTTATCATTTCAGGACAAATCATGCTCCTTGATCTGGATTGCACATGACGTTGCTTGATTCGTTTTTGCGTGGTTGCCATACCCCTTTCCAGGCGTGCCGATTTGTCGCTAGTAGTATGCGAATTTTCGGCTGGGGTTTTAGAGAGTGAAATCCTGAGGTTCAGCTATTGGTCGTTTTCTGCCCATCGCGAGAGGCAGAAAACGGCCAAAATCGGCCTTCAGTGAGCGGCTGCTTTCGGCCAGCAGCAGACGTTCGATCTAATCTGGTAATGTGCACCGCAGTTCTTCGAAAGTAGCTAATAGATAGAGCAGCCAAGTCAAACAAACTTTGGCAATAAAAACGCACTCGGCAATCGGGATAGCGCTTTTCCAAGCAGTTGTTTATTGTTTATTAAAATTTTGTAGTCAATAATGTTTGGGTTTTCCCGAACACTTTCCAATTGCTGACTGATCAGCTTGCACACCTCTCTATCAGCGAATCCTTGTCCATGTAACCAGATTTTGAATTCGTCTGACAGGCCAAGTTTTAGCTGGTTTTGAAGTAACCTAATATGATTGAGCAATGTTTCATTAAGGGCCTTGCCTTCGACAATGTCGCCGACAGCTCCAACTATTAACATTCCGTCGTAGGAGAGTGCGGAACAGAAATCTACAATATGCTCTTGAGTAATCGAGTAATAAGTGCTTTTTGCTTTGACGAAAAGGTTGTTTTGTTTGGCATAAGTCAGAATTTCCGCATAACTTATTTCATTGCACCAGTGAGTTGCAATATTTACTGCTTGATCCTGCGGGGAAAAATTAGAGATGATCTTCTTGCTGGAAAACAAGACGATTAGAGGCCAGCACACTCCGAGTAGATCTTGAGGAGAGTCACACAACTCAAGTTCAAATAATTGGGATTCTATCCAGCCTTCAATATAAACAAGCTGATCAAGTCCGAGCAGAGTTCGACCATAATATGAGAACTTCTCTTCAGGTATTACGCTTAATCTTGAATGGATGGCAGTAAATATAGCAACTAGCTGGTCTTTAACATCTTCGCTCGCGAGATGATATGCAAGAGTTTCACAAGCTAGATCTAGAAAATATTCTGTTGACAATAAAGAACTATCATCCCTCAAGGTCGACATGAAATAGCTTTCAATGGAATGAAGGATTTGCTCCTTTTTATCCAAAGCCTGCATAAGCTCAGTAAAGCTTTCTTCAGAGACTTTGGATTCCTCGCAATGTTCGCGCCACAGTGCTCTTTCCCTGAGCGGGCTAGAAACGAAATTGATAACGTCATCTTCACCTTTTGTGATAGGGAATGGTTGAACTATCTCCATCAAGCTACTCATGCACTCTTCGGCATTATTAAAATTTAGAAGTTTTATAGTTCTATCCCATTTGTCACGTCCACTCCAGTGAAATCGGTTGTCGTATATTTTTGGGTCAGTGAAAATGATCCCACCTTCGGTATGATATCCTGCCCGTCCAGCGCGACCAATTAGGTTTTGGAACTCCCTAGTGGAAATCCTTTTACCACCCTGCAATACGTTTGAGATTAGAAGGTATTTGATTGGTAAATTGACACCCTGCGCGAGGGTCGAGGTGCATATAACGAGGTGACCAGCGCCCTTGTCCATAGCCCATTCAACCGCAATTCTGAGACCATTTGGAATGGCTGAACTGTGGGGCAGAACTCCGAGGGGAATAGATTCAGAAAATATGTGTTGATCGGAAAAGTGTAGATGTGACAGAAATGCAATTTTCTGAAGCTCGACGCTATCTGAGACTGAGCTAGGCGCAGGAATTGATAATCCTCGTTTGTATACATCTACAACAGTTGAACATAGACTAATGACTGTTCTCTTATCCCCGCAAAATATAGCTGTCGGCCCCTGCTGGCATAGTCTAAGTCCCAAATAGCAGGAAATTGATTGAACCTTAGTCTTCGTTGGAAAAAAACGAGCCTTGCGTTCTTTTCCTCGCAGCTCAAGCCTTGACTGTTGGATGATCTTTGGGACATATAGGCCGCTGTCGCGTTTATTGTCAGGACGGAGGTAACTCAGTTGACCCATTTCATGAAACCAACTTAAAAAAGCTACGCTTTTAATAGATGGCAGCCAATTACTGCCCTGGATGCTGAGGCTAGACTCTCCATTCAGCCAGTCGCCAATTGTTTCTGCGTTAGACATGACCGCTGAAATCAGCACCTTTTGTGCTTTTTCAGGTACGGTCTTCTTCAGCGAAGCAATCAAAAGCTCGTAGGTAACCCCCCTTTTACCGCTATCAAATTGATGGCCTTCGTCAAATATCAGTAAGTCAATTTGTTTGGCCAGAGAAGGTTCATGCCTGAGAAGATAAACTAACTTTTCCGGGGTGGTAATTATGATCGTGTGATCATATTTACCTTTAAAATCGTCACCAAGCAAAAATTTTAGAAACTCCTGCTCATCCTCATCCACACTTGTAACATCTCTAAGCTCGTTGATGTTGACGGAGTCATACTCAAACGATGCATTGAATCCCTGAGTAATTTCCCGGCATAAAGCACGGAAAGGGGCGACAATAACGGCTAGTTCTGCACGACCGGAGAGAAATCCGCTCCGAATAATCAGCTCGATAGATTTGGTTTTACCCGCACTAGTTGGCATTTGCATAACTGCTGATTTACCCTTCAGCACGCCCAAGCTTCCTACTAAGCGCTGCGCAGGCCAGAATTCCTTAATGAATTTTTCATTTGCAAGCGCTTTGTGCCAACGATTCTGATCTAGGCCAGAATATTTAGGCAGGCAAATCAATGACGAATTATTTATTTTTCTTTTAATTAAAGCAGTAATGGTATCGATCAGCAGTAACTCTCGATCTGAGCCGGTTGCATATACGGTGGTTCTGAATTCATGTAGCTCGTCTTCCACATCTGACAAATCCGCCTCCATATTCATAAAAGCGCGATAAGTCGTTGCAGTTCTTTGAATCTGCTCGTTATAGCATCCAGAGGAAGAAATAACGAAATTTTCATTCAGCTCAGATTTTAGCAACCATATTAAAAAACTTTCGAGCCTACTGCTTGTCAGCTCAGCAGTATTTTTTGAAACTGCTCTGGCAAGTACCAATGCGCTCCCTGGCATGTCGGCAAGATAATATGAAGCCGAGCTCAAAATTTTTAGATACTCATCTATTTCGGTTGTTAAGCGAGAGACTTAAAGATTCAAAAAATTGTCCAGCTACTAACAATTGTTTCCTCAGTTCTTGCTTATGCTCTTCGCGCTCGTCTGAGGGGCGGGACTCAAGTGCAGCTAACTCTCCGAGCACTCCAATCGTGAACACTAGCAATCGCTTAGGATCCTGAGGGAGCTCAACGTGATATTCCTCCTCGATCCCAAACTCGTACTGTTTAGCTTTAACACGTGTCACATCAAGTATTTCAAGACCTTTATTTTCAAGCTTCATCTGCGGCTCTCCGATAAAGCTCGTGAATCAATGACATCAGTTCAATCCCACTCACCAGAAGTAATTCGAGGGTATCGGCATTAGGATGATTGCCAGCATGTGAAGTGCATACCACGCTCTCGTGTAGCGATGAGGATGTGTAAACCGCGGCGGCGCCGTACTTGCGTTTGCAGGGATAATCCGGTTCGCGCTGGAAGCGTTCAATCAAGTCGACTCCATCATAATCTTGTCGATCAAATAACCTCTGACGCATAGCGTTCAAAGACTCTGCAATCCTAACCTCATCTTTGACAGAGTCATCTATTGCGTTCTGAAGGACATTGATATTTGTCTTTTCAGTTGCTTTTGCTTTTACTTCAAATATCAGTAATTCATCTTTTTCACTGATTACATTCGGATTTTTTTTGAAAGCGATTACGTCTGATCCCTTGGAGGATTCATTCGCTATGATCTTCCGATCATAGCGTGTGCGAGGGACCGCATAGTTTCTAATGTATTGAAGGTAGTCAGCTATTAGAATCTCTGCGAAATCCCCGGCCCGAATGCTCGGGCCCGGGGCAATCGATTCGCTGGGAAATTTTTCCGTGATCAGATATTCAGAATTAGTTTTTGAAGGATTTTTTAGGTAGCGTAATTCTTGGTCACTACAGTAGTGATTTCTAAAATGTCTCGCCCAACTGGACATTATGGAAATGTCTAATGCGTTGTGGTTGAATCGATAAACTGGGATCGAACGGCCACAAGCCGAGGTGTAGGTGCCATCGGGCTCAAGCCAAGTGAGATGGGCTGCCAGTGATGTCATTTCACGTCCTATGTGTACGCCAGCATGAGGCATTTCTCAACGATGCGTAGATTCATATTGCCATAACTCTTTCCCCTGTACAGAGCTCGCTATCGCTTCTTCGACCGGTTATCAATCAGTGTCCATAAGCGATCTGTTTCCCTAATATCACGGGATTGGTTAAACCGAACCGCGGTCTCATCTGTGTTAACGATTTTTGGAGCATGAGTGGCAGCCGTTGGCCTAACGCTGCGGGTCACGAATGACCGCTTTTGGCCGGTTGCTGTCGGATACAACTGGCAGCTATTGGCCGAAAGCAGACCTAGCGAGAGGCATTCAGCAAGCAACACATAAGCATTGCCGCGCTCAACCTTTCTTTTTAAACACCTTCTCGACGTAATACTTCAAACTCCACCGATCCTTCGGCCGCGGTTTATAGTGCGTTTTATTCCTCTGCCCCGGCTCCCCACCCACCCCACTCGCCGTGTAGTAATAAAGCGCAATCGACCGTCGAGTGATGTGCTCCGGCGTAGTCAACGGCTCCGGATGCCCGTGATTACTGTCCTTATCCGTATTAAAAATCACACACCGGTTATAAACCGGCAGCACCTTCTTCAAGCATTTCTTCATCCCCACATCCCAAAGCTCCAGGTTGCCGCCGTACGCCTCCTGCCAGTCCTCGGTCAGGTAGATGATCACGTTCAACCGCCGCTCAACGTTGAGCTTTTTGTTCAGGCGAAAATCCGAGTGCACGCCCAAGAAGCCGCCGGTTTTGGTTTCGTGTAAACCGCCGCCCGCGAAGTAAGGATCTGGAATCAACCCTTGTATGCCGGTGAGTTTTTCGAGGAATTCCAGCATCGGTGCGGAGTTGAAGGTGTTGAAGACGTTCTTCAGGTAGGGGCTGCAGGCGTTGGGGCTGATCTGGCGTTTGAGTTGGCCTTTGTAGCCGCGCTCGTAGATTTGTTCGTTGTTGGTCGGTTCGACCGGGAAGTGTTGGCGGATGCTGGCGATGACGTCTGCTTGCAGGAAGTTGTCGATGACGATGTGCGGGAATGGTGTGGCTTGGGTGTATTCGCTGGTCAGCGATTCGCCGAAAGCGCTGGCGGCGTTTTGGTCGAAGTCGAGTTCCGGGGTCAGGGTGATGGGGAGTGTTTGCGTGTTGGCTTGCATTGCCGCTCCAATGTTCTTCAAGTCTTTCAGGTCACGTCAAACAGGGCCAGGCGCTCGGCGCGGTGCCGCTGTTTGTTCGCTGGGTACAGTGGCGAGCAGGTTGCCATGTCGGCAATGGCCTGCCGAGTGTACTTTTCCGAAACGTGCTGTGGCGCTGTAACGACATGTTTCCGGCTGTCACAAACTGGTCATATTTCCTCTGCTAATCTCCTCGGCGCCCTACCCCTACACCCCTGTCCTAGAGCCCCCACACGAAGGTGCCGCCACGGTGTTTCCGACTCCCGTTCGCCAGCAAATTATCCTGCGCTCCGACAACCTCCGTTCGGACGATTTCGGTGCACTTTTTTCGAAGTTGTTTGGTAATCGCTATGCCGATAATCCGCCGCTACCGTCGAACATCATTATTGGTGGGGTTTACGGGCGGCACGATGGCGTGAGTTTTCGGCGGATGCATTATCACGGCGATTTCACGGTGTCTTTTCCGGATCAGCAGGATGAGATTACGTTCGTCATTCCTACGGCGGGCAAGATTGTTTTTAATCATGCGACGGAGTCTGTCGGCGTGACGCAGGTGGGGCTGGCGATTGATAAGGCTGAGATTCGCTCGATGCGGTTTTTTGATGATCATGCGCATCATGGGATTTCGGTGAATCGGCATCAGTTGACGGAGCGGTTGTCGGCGCTGTTGGGCAAACCGATTCTGGAAAGGATTGTGTTTGAGCCGAGTGTGAATCTGGACTCGGCGGCGTTTCAGGGGATCAAGGCGTTGATTGATCTGGCGACGGGCGCGGAGTTTGATGCGCTGATCAACAGCGGCACGTTGATGCCGTCGCGGTTGCGCGAGATGTTGATTGATGCGGTGCTGGAGGCGTGGCCGCACAATTTCACCGAGGCGCTGCGGCGGCCGGCGCCGATGGTCGCGCCACGGCATGTGAAGTTGGCGGTGGAGTTTATTCAGGCGCATCCGGAGCAGTTGGTGAGTGGTGTGGATCTGGCGCGGTTGAGTAATGTGAGTCAGCGGGCGTTGCAGGAAGGGTTTCGGCGGTTTGTCGGGACGTCGATTGTGGCGTATCAGCGGCAGGTGCGGCTGGAGCGGGCTTATGAGGTGCTGGCGCGGCGGGATTCGGGGTCGGTGACGGAGGTGGCGTTGAGGTTTGGGTTTAGTAATGTGGGGCGGTTTTGTCAGTATTTTCAGGGGGCTTATGGGGTGAGTCCGGCGGAGTTTCGGGCTCGGGGGTGATTGGGTAGCAGGTTTGCAAGGTGACTTGTGGTGGGGGGATTTATCACCTTGGGCTGCGTTGCAGGTCTGGTTTTTTGGGGCCGCTGCGCGACCCAACGGGGATAAATCCCCTCACCACAGGGATGGTGTGATTCTTTAGGTAGTTGGTTGAATTTCAAGGCTGCAGGGTCAGGCTGTTGGATTTGGGGTGACTCATTAGTAGCTTGGAACACCATTGTGGTGAGGGGATTTAGCTAAACGTCGCCCGGTTGGACTGCGTAGCTGGCCTGATTTTTTGGGGCCGCTGCGCGACCCAACGGGGATAAATCCCCTCGCCACAGGGGTTTTGGGGTGGTTTGAAGATTTGTGGTTGGAACGCAATTTGTGGGAGCGGGCTTGCTCGCGAAGGCGGTGGGTCAGTCGATTTGATGTTGACTGATCTGGCGCTTTCGCGAGCAAGCCCGCTCCCACATTGGGTTTTGCGGTGTTTTTTGGAGTGGGGTCGTCGTTGACCTCGCTTCTATCAGAAGGCGTAGCTCGCTTTTAGGCCGCCGTTGAAGCCGTGGCTGTCGCCGCCGCCGTTGGCGCCGATTTCTGCGCCCAGGCTCAGGGCGCCGAGGTTGGCCATCACGTTTACCCCGCCGCTGAACTGATCGCGGTTGTCGAAGGCGGCGCGTTGTTCGATATCCAGCCCTAGCAGGTGGCTTTGGCTGTCGACTTCGTTATCCCCCAGTGTGCGTTCGTAACCCACTTGTACGCCCGGCACCAGTTGCCATGCGCCCATCGCCACCGGGGCGAAGCCGACGTTGAGGTTGGCGACGGCGCTGCGGCGGGTGGCGGTGTTGTCGTCGACGTCGAGGGCCAGTTCGCTGCCCTTCTCTGTGAAGCCGTTGAGGTCGAGGTGGCTGACGCGGAAGCCCAGGCTTGGCTCGAAAACCATGCCGTTGACCGGGGCGCGGTAGCCGAGGGCCAGCGTGGCGCCGGTGAGGTTGCCGTGGGTGTCGCCCTTCGCTGAGCCGAGGCCGCCGCCGAGGTCGCGCTTGCTGTCGTAGTCGACGTAGCCGGCACTGCCGTTGGCGTCGAGGAACAGGCCTTGTTCCAGGCTGGTGAAGCCGTAGCGGGCGCCGACGTTGAGGAAAGTGAAGTCGGTGTCGGCTTCGCCACCCGCACCGCCGACGGTGCCTTTGCTGTAGCCGAAGCCGCCGCGTGCGCTGAGTTGTTCGCTGAAGCGCTGGGTGATGCCGACCATCAGGCCTTGGCTGTGTTCGTTGCTGCTTTCGGCGTGGGACGAGCCGTCGGTGCCGAGGTAGCCGGCCAGCGCGGTCGTCCACAAGCGGTATTGGCCGACTTTGAGGTCGGTGCCGCTGGCAAATGGTGCGGCGGCTTGTTCGATCATCGCGTTTTGGCGCAGCAGGTAGCTGGCGGCGTCGGCGTGTACCTGGCCGCCGACCTGGGATTCGACACCGCCGAGGGTGCCGGCGTCGATGGCCGATTGCAGGTAATAGTTGTAGGCGCTGTAGGTGCCGGACAGATTGGTGTTCTGCAATTCGCGGAGCAACTCGGCGCCGGCAGCGGCGTTGCCGATCAGTCCGGCCTGACCCGGCAGGCTGTTGTATTCGACGAGTTTGCCGCGCAGGACGTAGATGGTTTCCTGCGACAGGCCGAGGCCTTGTTTGAGGTAGTTGTCCATGGTGCCGTATTGCGCGGTGACTTCGTCGAGACCGGCCTGCAAGTAGCTGGCCTGCACGCCGAGCAGCGGCCCGTAGACGGCGGCCATGCTTGGCGGCATCGCTTTCAGCGTGGCGGCGACGCGGGCGGCGGTGTAGTCGTTGGTCGCGAGGTAGTTGGCCATGATTGTTGCGTTGTCGACACCGGCGATGCTTTGCAACACGGCGGCGGTCCAGCCGGTGCGGTCTTTACCGGCGGTGCAGTGGAACAGTTGCGCGGCGTCGACGCTGGCCAGCGCGTTGAACAGCGTGCCGAACTGGCTGCGCATGCCGGCATCGTTGACGAAGGCACGGTTGGTCTGTTCCATCATGGCCACGGCGTCGGCGGCGCTGTTGAAACTGATGTTGGTGATGTTCGAGCCGGAGGTGGTGGCGCCGATGATGTCGATGTTTTGGTAGTTCGCGCCGTTGAGCATGGTGTCGGGCGTGCCGGCGATTTCGCTCGGGGTGCGCAGGTCGTAGACGGCTTTGATGCCGAGGCTGTTGAGCGTCGCCAAGTCTGCCGCCGACGGCGTGATCGCGTTGGAGCGGTAGAACACGCCCGCGCGCATGGTGCCGTCGTGGGCGGTGGAATAAGCAGTGGTGATGCCGGCGACATCGCGGAAGTTGTCGATGCTTTTCAAGCGCGGCGTGTCGAGGGGCACGGACTCGGCAGCGTGAGCAGCGGCGATGGACAGGCTCAGTACGGACAGCGAACACACAAGACGTTGAAACACGGTGCAGCCTCATTGTTTAAGCGTTGGGCTGCTGACTATGCGGAGCGAAGTGATACTGAATATGACAGTTTCGGTTTGTCGTGAAATGGCTGCGCGATTGGGCCGTCTGGTGCGTGATTGGGCTGTGGGGGTATAAGTTTTGGGGTGTCAGTTAGGTTGGTTGTTGGCTGGGATAACGCTTTCGCGAGCAAGCCCGCTCCCACAATTGAACTGCGTTCCCCCAGAGGTTGCGCGGTTTGCAGGTGGTTTGTGTAGGAGTGAGCCTGCTCGCGATCGCGGTGGTTCAGATATTCAAGGGGTGACTGATCGAATGCGATCGCGAGCAGGCTCACTCCTACATGAACAGTATGTATCTGCCGGTTTATGAACACCGCTGAAACCTGTGGGAGCGGGCTTGCTCGCGAAGGCGGTGGGTCTGCAAAAGTGATATGGCTGACACACCACCATCGCTGGCAAGCCACCTCCCACAGGGATTTGAGGTGTGTTCAGGATGGTGGGCATCACACAAAACCTGTGGGAGCGGGCTTGCTCGCGAAGGCGGTGGGTCAGTGACGGTGATGCTGGCTGACACACCGCTTTCGCGAGCAAGCTCGGCTCCCACAAAGTCCGCGGTGGTTTGGGGTTATTGGGTGAACCGCACGCCCGGTTTGGCGCGTTCGTCGACGCTGAGTTCGAAGATGTCCGGGCGGGCGTAGTGGCCGACGACGTCGTAGTCGTAACGCGCGCGGATCAAATCATCCGTGTCGATTTCTGCGCTGATCAGGCCGGCTTCATTGCGCAGCGGCCCAGCCAGAACGTCGCCCATCGGCCCGATGATCACACTGCCGCCGGCGATCAATGGGCGCTCGGCGGGCCAGTTGGCAACGTCCACACCCAACTCGCGCGGCGACGCCTGCACCTGGCACGCACTGACCACAAAACAGCGCCCTTCATGAGCAATGTGGCGCATGCTGACCTGCCACATCTCACGCTCATCAACCGTCGGCGCGCACCACACTTCTACGCCCTTGGCGTACATCGCGGTGCGCAGCAGCGGCATCATGTTTTCCCAGCAGACCACCGCGCCGAGCTTGCCCACCTGCGTGTCGAGCACTGGCAGCGTCGAGCCATCGCCCTTGCCCCAGATCAGCCGTTCCGTACCGGTCGGCATCAGCTTTCGGTGCTTGCCGACCAAACCCTCCTGCGGATCGACGTACAGCACCGTGCAATACAACGTGCTGCCCGCGCGCTCAATCACGCCGATCACCAGATTGGCCCCGGTGCGCGCCGACAAACCGGCCAGCGCCTCAGTCTCGACACCCGGCACATCGATGGCGTTGGCAAAATACCGCGCATACGCCTCGCGCCCTTCCGGCAAGCGATAGCCCAATTGCGTACCAAAACCTTCGCCTTTCGGATAACCACCGAGCAGCGCTTCCGGCATCACCACCAACGCCGCGCCGGACTCAACGATGGCCGCTTCATAACTGAGTATCTGTTCGAGGGTTTCGCCTTTACCACCCGGCAAGGAGCCGATTTGCAGCGCAGCAACAATTGATTTGGCCATCTCGGTTCACTCCATAAGATCAGGTGTTGCTGATTCTCCGGCCGCACGGGATCATGAATAAAGCCCGATTCACTGCTGAATGATATGAGCCTTATGAATATCGCCACCGTCGACCTCAATCTGCTTAAAGTCTTCGAAGCCCTGCATGAAGAGTCCAGCGCCAGCCGCGCCGCGCTGCGTCTGGGCGTGACGCAATCGGCGGTCAGTGCAGCGTTACGGCGTTTGCGCGATGTGTATGGCGACCAATTGTTCGTGCGTACCGGGCGCGGTCTGGCGCCAACACTAAAAGCCAATCAGCTGAAACCGGTGGTCAGCGAGGCGCTGAACAAGTGTCGGC
This sequence comes from Pseudomonas sp. NPDC088885, assembly GCF_044750025.1. Lineage (NCBI taxonomy): Bacteria > Pseudomonadati > Pseudomonadota > Gammaproteobacteria > Pseudomonadales > Pseudomonadaceae > Pseudomonas > Pseudomonas sp. NPDC088885. The sequence continues at coordinate 554,679 of NZ_JBIVJB010000001.1, forward strand.
AGAGTCTGGCGATGGTCGACCCGACGACGCAGCAGTATGAGGGTCGCTCGGTAACCGTCGGCCTATCGGATGATTTCGAGATCGCCTACGGCCGGCGCCTGATCGAGGAAATTGCCCGCAGCGCGCCGAAGTTGCGCCTGATCTTCCGCCAGACCCACAGCCAGATCGTCGCCCGCGATCTGATGGAGCGCAGCATCGATCTGGCGATCACCGCCGGCGGTTTTGCCGAGCGCCTGCTCAGTCGTCAGGTGTTGGGCGAAGGCGGTTACGCGTGTCTGGTCGATCCGGCGAGCCTGGCGCCCGGTCAGCAGGAGATCGATCTGCAGGAATTCGTCGCCCGCGAGCACTTGCTGGTGTCGTCCGGGGGATTTATCGGGATTACCGATGAGGGGTTGGCGGCGCTGGGTTTGAGTCGTCGGGTCTGCGCCTCGACCACGCATTTTGCCGCGCTGCCTTATCTGCTCAAGGGCAGCCAGGCAGTGGCGACCATCCCGACGCACGCCGCCGAGAGTATCGCGGCGATCAGCGGGCTGACGTTGCTGCCCTGCCCGCTGCCGTTGCCGCGTTATCCGATCGAACTCGGCTGGCGCACCAGCACACAGATAGATCCAGTGGTGGTGAAGGTTCGCGAGGCGATTGCCGCCACGTTCACACCGGGCTGAGGCGTTACTTGTTCGCTGCCATCAGGCGATTGACTTCACTGCGCACCATGTTGGCGAATTCCGGCGGCGACATGGTGTCCAGTTCCGAACGTACCCATTCCGCCCATTTGCCTTTGCGCTTGCCGCGCTCGCCGAACAAACGCGCGGCTTCGCCTTTGGCTTTGCCCAGATTGTTCTGCCAGAGTTCGAACAGACGGGATTTCTCGTCCTCGAGCGCCGCGCGCTCAGCGAGGGATTTGTCGGCCAGATTGAAACTCATGGGGATTTATCCTGCTGCGTAAAATGGCGACATCTTACACGCTCGGCGGAAATCTCCTGCGCAGGTTTTGCCTGTTGATCTACATTCAGTGCAACTTTTCGCGCACCGTCGCACTCCATTGATCACGTCCATTCAACTGCAAGGAGTCACCCAATGGCCCGGAAATCCGCCGTGCAAGCCGCCCAGGATCAAATCAAGGATCAAGCCTTCAGTGAGCTTCAGGCGTTGATCGAAGAATCCGACAAACTGCTGAAGAACAGCGCTTCACTGGTTGGCGAGGAAGCGGAAACCCTGCGCGGGCAAATCGCCCAAAAATTGCAGCAGGCACTGGAATCGGTGTCCAGCGTGCGCGACCGTACCAAGCCAGCGGTAGACGCCACCGAAAGCTACATCGGCGGCCATCCATGGCAGACCGTGGCCATCTCGGCCGGTTTTGGTCTGGTGGTAGGGTTGCTGCTCGGTCGTCGTTGATTTTTCTGCGCGATTGAAGCGAATGCCAGTCAGTTTTTGCTGACTGGCATTTTTGTTTGTGGATGCTGCTCTAGGTGCAAGGCTTTGAACCGGGGTGATGCCTTCGCGAGCAAGCCCGCTTGTGTCTTGCGTAGGAGTTAGAATCGGGATGAGAGGGATGGTTGGCAAGCTGAATGCCCGGGGTGCTTAAAGCA